>JAFQCR010000028.1 GCA_017416345.1 Clostridia bacterium
AATTTTCTGCCTTTACGAAACTGCGAAGCACCTTAAAAAGAAAAATTTTAGTAGCAGAAAAGAAAAAGCCACCCGATAACGCTGACGCGTATCGGGTGGCTTTGACGCTTTATGATGCAAAATTTTCGCTTTTTAAGGAAACACTGCCTTATGCGGCGTGGGCGTTGAACTTGAGGTTTTTTGTTACAGTAATTTAGCCTTGGTGTCGACCTCGTTGCGGCCGTGGTTGTAGAATTTGCGGTTGTCAAGTGCCCACATTTTGTTGGTGTATTCGCCGGGCTGCACGTTTCCGATGGCCTCGGTCAGCTCGTATACACGGGCGTCCATCAGGTCAAGCTCGCTTAACAGCTCGGCTTCCAAAAACATGGGTCTTACTGCGGCGCCAAATTCGGGCTCACCGTGGTGAGAAAGCACCATATGCTGCAATAACAGCTTGGTCTCCTCCGAAACACCCAACCTTTCGCAGGTGTTGCCGATTATCATTGCGCCCTTGGCAAGGTGACCGACAAGGTTGCCCTCAAGCGAATAGCCGCTGGCAGTGCCTGCGTCGTTGACGACAAATTCATCGGTCTTGGCAATGTCGTGAAGCATTGCGCCGCCGATAAGCAGGTCGGGGTTGACCGAAGGGTATATCCTGCAAACGGCCTGTGCCAGACGGACGATTGACAGCGTGTGGTACAAAAGACCGCCGCGGATTGCGTGGTGCAGACGGAATGCGGCCGGCCAATAGGTCAGCTTTTCCTTGTATTCGGTGTAAATTTCAACGACCACCTTGCGGATCTCGTCGTTGGCCATATTGTTGGCAACCGTCATAAGCTCGGAATAAAGCTGTTCACCGCTGACATCGGCACTCGGCACAAAATCGGAGGGGTCAACGCCGTCGGACGGCAGAGCCTTGCGTATTTTTTCGATGCGAAGCTGATCAACGCCGTTGTAAGGGCTGACGGTGCCACGGATCTTGACGATGGTACCCGGCTCAAAAACGCCTTGGACCTCCTCGTGATAATCCCACAGTTTGGCCGAGATCTCACCCGTTTTGTCGCACAGCATAAGGTCAAGGTACGGCATACCCTTTTGAGTGACCTTGCGGTCGGCGGTCTTGACCATCAAAAAGGCATCCTGCACACCGTTATTAGAAAAATCCATAACCATTCTCCTTAAGAACATTTGTTAAAAACATTATACATTATTTTAATGTGTTTGTAAATCATCAAATGTCGGTTTGATAAAAAGAAAATTTTTTATTATTGCGTACATTTAAATCCTCAAACGCACGTAGGGGCGAACTGCGTTCGCCCGCGGGCGACCACAGGTCGCCCCTACGGTCAGAATTTTAAAATATTTATTAGAATTGTTGTGTTGATTATGCCTTTTCGTCGAACTTTACGGGGGCTCCGTTGATTGCATCGGATGCGAATGCGGCCTCCATGACCTTCATTACACGGCGGACCTGCGGCAGGGTGATAAGCGCAGGCTCGATACCGTCAATTGCCTTGACAAGGTTGCGGTAGTAATCGTGGACATCGCTCTGCGGACGCTCGACCTCATAGGTGTCGGTTGTGATCTCGTCACGGGGAGCCATGGTCTTGGTGATACCTGCGGCGGTCTGTACGGGCAGAACGTCGTTCTCGTGCCAGGCCTTGCACTTTACGACCTTGGCATTCTCACGCCAATCCTGAATAATGGCGGTACCCTTTTTGCACTGCATATAGAATCTGGGAAGTGCTATGAAGTTGAAGGTGCCAACCTCGATATAAGCGGTCTTGCCGTCTGTGAACTTGATGGTAAGCTTGAAGCCGTCATCGACCTCGTCGGTGGTGATGTGGGTGCAGGTGCAGGAAACGGTGTCGATCTCGCTTGTGATGAGGAACAGCATCTGGTCGATAAGATGCACACCCCAGTCAAGGATCATACCGCCGCCGTAAGGCTTGTGGCATCTCCAGTCAGAGGGGATACCGCGAGAACCGTGGATCCTCGATTCGATATTGATGACCTCACCGATGTCGCCGTCCTCGATAATTTTCTTCATTCCGAGGAAGTCAACGTCCCAACGGCGGTTCTGATGAACGGTGAACAGCTTGCCCGATTCATTCGCGGCAGCGATCATTCGGTCAAGTGCGGCTACGCTCATCTCAACCGGCTTTTCGCAAACAACGTTCTTACCTGCCTTCAAGGAACGGACAACGATATCCTCGTGAACATCGTTAGGGGTTGCACAAACAACTACGTCGACCTTGGGGTCGGCCAAAACAGCCTCGAAGGATTCGTAAGTATGGATGCCCTTATTGCGTGCATACTCCATACGGGCTTCCTTAATATCATATATACCGGCGAGTGATACAACGTCACTTTTAAGTGCATGGTCGCCGTGCCAGCCACCCTGGCCACCGAAACCAACGATTGCGATATTCTTTTTCATAAAATTTACCTCTCTTTTCTTTAGAGAACAATCTTCAAATACATCCTTCACCCTCATGCAGATGTTGGACGGTATCAAAAACTAATTTGTAAAATCGTAGGGGCGTTCTTTGAACGCCCGCGGGCGAACGCAGTTCGCCCCTACGGTTGAATGAATCTAAAAAAGTGTAGCTCTCATTCGAAGGGTCAAACTCCCTCAGTCAGCTTCGCTGACAGCTCCCTCAAAGAGGGAGCCATCAGTGTGAGCAATTGACTTAAATAAGAAATCAGATCTCGGGGATCTCGATCTCGATCTCCTTGCCAAGCTGGTTCGACTTTACGATACCGTCGATAATAGCCTGGTTGTAGATGATCTCGCTCGAAGGAACGGTAGCGGAGCCGCCTTCCTTGATAGCGTCAACAAAAGCGCGGAGCTTCTGGCTGAAGAGGCTGGTCTTGGTGGGAATAAGCGGAACCTCGTACTGAATGTTCTTGCCTGCAACGTTCTTGTAAACGGTCAGAGGCTTGTTGAACTCACCGTTCCAGCACTCGGTCGAGGGGATTCTCAAACCGCCCTTGGTACCAAGGATAAGTGCGTCGCCGCAGGTATCCATGTGCATTGCCCAAGAAATTCTGAAGTCGAGAATGATGCCGCCCTCAAGACGTACAAATGCTGCTGCGAAGTCGTCAACGCCGAACTTCTCTGCATACTCGGGATGGTTCTTGTTAACGTAGTCGGAATAGTTGGGATCGGTTCCGAAGAAGTTGGACATATAACCGGTAACGGTCAACGGCTTGGGATAACCAACTGCTTTGAGAAGCATATCGAGAGAGTAAGAGCCGATGTCACCGACAGCGCCGATACCGCCGGTTTCCTTCTCGATGAAGGTGGTGCCGAACGGAGTGGGGATACCGGTACGGCGTCCGCCGCCTGCCTGCAGGTAGTAGACCTGACCAAGCTCACCGCTGTCAACGATCTTCTTGATCATCTTCATATTCTCACTCATTCTGGGCTGGAAGCCGATGGTGAGGATCTTGCCCGACTTCTTCTCGGCCTTCATAACCTCAACAGCCTCGTCGAGAGTTACGGTGAAGGGCTTTTCGAGCATGACGTTTACGCCGTGCTCAAGAGCATAGATAGCGGGTGCTGCGTGCTGGCAGTTGTAGGTACAGATGGAAACACCGTCGATGTCCTTCTCTGCATCGATAAGCTCACGGTCGGAGTTGTAGAAATGGATCTTATCTACATCAAGTCCGTGCTTCTCAGCGAATTTCAGTGCCTTGCCGGGAACGATGTCGGCCAAAGCAACGATCTCAACGTCGGGCATATTCTTGTAGCCTGCGATGTGAGAATCTGCGATCCAGCCGGTACCGATGATACCGACCTTGACCTTCTTTGAAAGGTCAATTTCTTTTACTTCCTGGTTTTCTTTGAAAGCGTCTAAGCCTGCCATAGAAAAAACCTCCTAAAAATTTAAATTTAATACTAAAACCGAAATGTTACTTTGCGGTATATTAGATTTCAGGGATCTCAACCTCGATCTCACGACCCAGCTTGGAAGAACGGTTGATACCGTCCAGAATGGCCTGGTTGTAGATGATCTGGCTGGTGGGAACGGGAGCCTCGGTTCCGTTGATGCAAGCATCAAGGAAGGAGCGGATCTTTCTGTTCCAAAGATCCTCGGTCTTGGGCAACAGAGGAACCTCGGTCTGGGTGGGAACGCCTGCGACATCGTGATAGATGGTCATAGGCTGTCTGAAGGTGCCGTTCCAGCAATCGGTCGAAGGAACTCTCAGTGAGCCCTTGGTACCCATGATAATGGTGTCACCGGGGGTGTCGAGGTGCATATACCATGCAATTCTGAAGTCGAGGATGATGCCGCCCTCAAGACGGATGTAAGCCGAAGCAAAATCATCAACCGAGAACTTCTCGGCACACTCGGGCTTGCCGACCTTGGCATAAGCCTCGGGAGTGGTTCCGAAATAGTCGGTAGCAGTACCCGAAACGGTCAACGGCTTGGGGTTGCCCAAAGCGTTCATAACAAGGTCAATGGAGTAGCAACCAATGTCACCCAATGCACCAAGGCCTGCCTTATCCTTCTCAATGAAGGTCTCGGACCAGGAAACAGGGATACCGTGACGGCGTCCGCCACCGGTCTGAACGTAGTAGATACGTCCCAATTCGCCCGACTGAACGACCTTCTTGATCATCTGCATATTGGCATCGAATCTGGGCTGGAAGCCGACCGATACGATCTTGCCCGACTTCTTCTCGGCCTTCATAACCTCGATAGCCTCGTCCAAGGTTACGGTAAAGGGCTTCTCAAGAAGAACGTTGAGACCGTGCTCAAGTGCATAGATAGCGCACTCTGCGTGGGTGCAGTTGTATGTACAAACAGAAACTGCGTCCATGGGAACGGTGTCGATCATTTCCTTGTAATCGGTGAAGAACTTTGCGTTGGCAACCATTTCAGCATTGCCAAACTTCTCGGCACAGGTGGCGAATTTTTCTTCTGCCTTGCCTTCGATAAGGTCACAGCCTGCAACGATCTCAACATCGGGCTGCTGCATATAAGCCTTAATGTGGCTGGAAGAAATACCGCCGCAACCGATGATACCGATGCGCATTTTCTTGCCGGTGTTTACGACTGTTTCCTCAACCTGATTGGAGGAAAAATCATTCATATCAATTTCTTTTGCCATTGTTATCTGCTCCTTCTTATAGATGAATATATCTTTAAATTATTAAAGAACCAATTAAAGTGACTTGATGTAGTCGATACTCATTTTAGCGCACTCCATCGGAGTCTTGCCAAGAGAAGGCTGATCCTGCTCAACGATGATTGCCTCTGCGCCTGCGGCCTCTGCTGCTGCGATGATAGCGGCAACATCCTGAACGCCGTAGCCAACGGGACGAAGCTCAAACGGCTCTGCAGGCTCTGCGCCGTTGTCCTCGGTCTTACCGCCGCCGATAAGTCCGTACATATTGTTGGATTTCTGACCGACAAAGTCCTTAATGTGAACCAGAGGTGCACGGCCGGTGTACTTCTTTACGTACTCGGCAGGATTCTCGCCGCCAACATTTGCCCAGCAGGTGTCGATCTGGGTCTGAAGCTCGTCGGGAGTGGTATCTGCATAAAGGATGTCGAGCTTATACTTGCCGTCGACCTTCAGGAACTCAAAGTCGTGGTTGTGATAACCAAGCTTCATACCGTACTTCTTGAGCTCGGCAGCAATGGTCTTGATATCCTTAAGGAACTGCTCATACTTGGGGCCACCGGGGAGGGACTCACCGTTCATCCACGGAATGACCATATACTTACAACCGATATCGGCATAGGTCTTAACAACGCCCTCAATATCGGGGAGAACTACGGTGGGAGCTACGTGAGCCGAAATAGGTGTTACGCCTGCCTCAGCACAGATAGCCTTGACCTCCTCTGCCGAGTGACCGAAAAGGCCTGCGAACTCAACCTGGTCATAGCCCATCTCGGCAACCGCCTTAATGGTGCCGGCAAAGTCCTTCTCCATTGCGTCTCTGACGGAATAGAGCTGAAGTCCGATAGGTAATTTTGTCATAATTGTTTCCTCCTTGAAATTTCAAGTTTGAATTATATATTGCCAAACAGCGTGGAAGTTATTTTATCAATTCCTTCAATCTGTCTATGCACAAATCTATGCGCCGAAATACGAACCGAAAAGTGGAATAAAGTTGAACTGTAATCGGCAAGCTCATAAAAATACACCTTTTCGTTACAGTTACGGCATTTTATACTTGTATTTTACATTATTTTGTTATACAATACAAGTCATAAAGAGAAAAAAAGTAGACAAATATTGCACTAAAATTTTGTCTAAAAGGAGAAAAACGTTATGTGGAAGCAAAAATTATGCCTCAATTGCTCCAAAAGCTTTCCGTTATCCGTCCCCGAACAGCTCCGTCTTTATAAAAGAATAGGCTTTGATGGCGTGTTTTTTCCGTGGTCGAAGGATGATCCGATCGATGAGTGGAAGTCCGTTGCCGACGAGGTGGGGCTTACGGTACAGTCCATCCACGCACCGTTTAACAAGATAGATGCCTTATGGCGGGACGATGAGGAAAGAGCAAATTTGGCGCTCGACGAGCAGCTTGCCTGCATCCACACCTGCCAAGAACTTGGCGTTCCCATAATGGTGTCGCACGCATTTATAGGATTTCGTGATCATACTCCGACCGAGATCGGCTTGAAGCGCTTTGAAATAATGGTCAACGAAGCCGCAAAATGCGGTGTGAAGATAGCCTTTGAGAACACCGAGGGTGAGGAATACCTTGCCGCTTTAATGGAGCATTTCAAGGGCAACGGCACCGTCGGTTTTTGTTGGGATACCGGTCACGAAATGTGCTACAATCATTCGCAGGATATGCTATCTCTCTACGGTGACCGCCTTTTTGCTACCCACATAAACGACAATCTCGGCATCCGTGATTTTGGCGGCGAAATTATATATACCGACGACCTGCATTTGCTGCCGTTTGACGGTATCGGTGATTGGGACGATGTCGCCGCAAGGCTTGACCGTGAGAATTTCTCGGACTTTATGACCTTCGAGCTTAAGATCGCCTCGCAGAAAGGTCGAATTGACAATGTGATCTACGAAAATATGCCGTTTGAGCTTTGGGTGGCCGAAGCCTTCAAGCGTGCCTGCCGTGTTGCCGCCAAGAGAAAACAGTACCGAAAGGGTTAAGCTATGTATTTTCATTTTGAGACAAAAAAATCAGCCTATGAAGCACGTCTCGGTCACGGGCTCGGCCCAACACCCCACCTGCACAGCCATATTGAAATGGTGCTGACACAAACAGGTACAACTGTGGCTTTTGCCGACTCGACCGAGGTCAAGGTTGAGGCAGGTGATCTGTTCATTGCCTTCCCCAACCAAATACACTATTATATCGACAAGCAACGTCCGGTTGAACATAAAATACTGATAGTTTCTCCCGATATGTGCCCGGAGTTCAGCCGAATTTTTAAATCAATGGTGCCCAAGGTGCCGTTGCTTAAAAAGGCCATCGAAAACCCCCGAATAGTGTCGGCTGTCGAAAATATGGTGCAATGCAAAAAAGAGCAGGGTGAATACTCCGAGACCGAAGCCCGAGGCTGTGTGCTGATTCTGATGAGCGAGATCTTCCGTAACATTGAGCTTCAGGAAAAGGAGCCTTACGATAATGACCTTGTGAAGGATATCATCACCTATTGTTATGAAAATTACAACAGCGATATCAGCCTGCAGGCCATTGCAGATGAGCTGCACGTCAGCCGATGCTATATTTCCCGATTATTCAGCCGAAGATTGCACATCGGCTTTAACGATTACATAAATTCCTTGCGAGTGAGAAATGCCTGTGAAATGCTCAAAACAACCGATCTGTCGGTCACCGAGGTGGCCTATGCCGTGGGTTATAACTCGGTGAGAACCTTTGACCGAGCGTTTTTCAACGCACGTCAAATGACACCCAAGGAATACCGCCAAAAGGCCTTTGAGAAAAAGTAAAAACAGTAATATGGGACAAACAAAGCCTCATAATCTTTAACGGGAGTTGAGATTATGAGGTTTTTAATTTTAACAAAAAAGCATCTTTTGATGATAGGGTGCGGTGTGCTGGCGGTTTTGATCGGTGCTGTCGTGTCGGTCAGCGCATTTGCCAAGGGTGAACGGCTGTTGCCGATATATTGCGTTCAAACGGCCGAGAAAAAGGTTGCTCTGACCTTTGATGCGGCCTGGGGTGCCGATGACACCGACACTCTTATAAGCGTGCTCAAAAAGTACAACGCCACGGCCACATTTTTCGTGGTGGGGGAGTGGGTGGATAAGTACCCCGACGAGGTCAAAAAGCTATCGGACGCAGGCTTTGATGTGATGAACCATTCGGCCACACACCCGTATATGACTAATTTAAGCGTGGACAAAATGAAGGAACAGTTGAAGGCCTGCAACGATAAAATTGCCGCCATCACGGGCAAGGCACCTACGCTGTTCCGTCCACCCTACGGCGACTACGACAACAAGGTCATCAGCACGGTCGAAAGCGTAGGAATGAAGACCATCCAATGGGACGTTGACAGCCTTGATTGGAAGGACACGGCCACGGTCGACAGCATCGTTACAAGGGTCACGGGCAAGGTCAAACCGGGCAGTATCGTGCTGTTCCACAACGATGCCGACCACACACCCGAAGCGTTGCCCATCATCCTCGAAAAGCTGACCGCCGACGGCTATACCTTCGTCAAGGCCGCTGACCTTATTTACTACGATAACTACGAGATCCTCCACGACGGAACACAAAAGAAAAAAGACGGCTGACGCCGTCTTTTTTCAGGTAATAAGTAAGAAGTAATAGTGAAGAGGTAAGGTGTGCCTGCGGCACGGAATAAATAGAAAGATATCGTAGGGGCGAACTGTGTTCGCCTGCGGGCGTTCGCAGAACGCCCCTACGGCAAACGAAAACCAAGGTCATTGTAGGGGCGATTCACGAATCGCCCATCAACCGGTATAAAGCGACAGAACAAAAAGTTTCCTCGAGGGAGTCTTTTCGGTTTTTCAGAACCTTCCTCTGACGAGGAAGGTGGATTGCCGAAGGCAAGACGGAAAGAGAGACGGGCGAACACATAGGTTCGCCCCTACAAAAATTTTTGCCACCTCCCTTTAGGCAAGGGAGGCAACAAAAAAGACAGCTGACGCCGTCTTTTTTTATTTTTTATTCCGTGCCGCAGGCACACCTAAATTATTAATTATTCATCATTCATCATTCATTATTCACTAAAACCGCAGGGCTTGGTCCTGCGGTTTTTTGTAAAAATATTATGAGGTTATTTATCCTCATCCATTGTATTCTTTTCAATGATATACCTCGGGCGGTGCTTAGTCTCGAGGTAGATTTTGCCGATGTATTTTCCGATAACACCGATGGCCGAAAGCTGAATACCGCCCAACGTCCAGATGGATGCCATAAGGCTGGTCCAGCCTGCGGTGGTGTGTCCAAGAAAATGCTGAATGAGTGCGTAAATAAGTATTCCCACGCCAACGGCACACAGCAATATGCCAAGTCGGATGATAAGATCGATGGGGCGGATGCTCAACGAGGTTATGCCCTCAAAGGCAAACGACAGCATTTTTCTGAAGGGGTATTTGCTTTTGCCTGCAAAGCGCTTACTGCGCTCGTAATAAACCGTGTCCGACTTAAAGCCGATAAGCGGCACCATTCCTCGCAAAAAGAGGTTGACCTCGGAAAATTCGGCCAGAGCATCCAGCGCACGTCGGCTCATAAGACGGAAATCGGCGTGGTTGTACACCGTTTCGGCGCCCATCCATTTCATCACCTTATAAAAGCTCTGCGCCGTCCAACGCTTGAAGCAGGAATCCTTCCTTCGGCCGGAGCGAACGCCGTAAACTATGTCGTTACCGTCACAATAGCTTTCGATCATTTTGTCGATTGCGTTGATGTCGTCCTGCAGGTCGGCATCCATTGAGATGACGGCGTCAAACTTGTCCTTCACCGTCAAAAGGCCTGCAAGCAGAGCGTTCTGATGACCACGGTTGCGGCTTAATTTCAGCCCCTCAAAATACACATTTTCCTTTGAAAGACGGGAAATTATGGCCCAGGTCCGGTCCTTTGAGCCGTCATCCACAAAAACGATACGGCTGTCGCTTGATATCTTGCCGTCAAATATCAGTTTATCATATTTTTCGGAAAGTCTTGCCGCAGTTTCGAGCAGGACCTCCTCCTCGTTATAGCAGGGGATAACCATGCAAAGCTTCATAAAACAATTTCCTTTTAATAAAAGTTATTCTCATATAAGTATATTTTCCGATATCGGATTTGTCAAGGGAGAACGATGCTATTCACCCTTATATCTTTTTCTGAAATCGGTGGGTGACACGCCGATCCGTGCCTTAAAGGTGCGGCTGAAATTACTGTTATCGGAAAAACCGCACTTTTCAACTATAAGGCCGATGTCCATGTCGGTTTCGGCAAGCAGCTGTTTGGCACGTGCAATGCGGCAGGACATAAGATGCCCCATGACCGAAACGCCCGTTACCTCACGGAAGCGGTGGGAAAGCGAAGATGCGCTGATGCTGTATTGCTTCGCAAGAGCATTTAAGGAAAACGGCTCACCGCAGTTTTCTTCAAACCGCCTTTTGATATCTGTGACGGTTTCGTCGGTCACGGTGCCGAGATCAAGCGGTGTGCATCGGCAGACCGTGATAAGCAGTTGCTTTACGGCAAGCTGCTCCATCTCTTCGGCCAGACTTTCAAGGCTTTGATGCTCACGCAATATCCGCTTGAAGGCATCAACCGCTTCGTGCATCGCTTTGGACACATTTACAATATTGCAAAAGCCTTCGGGACGGTCGGTCAAAAGGGAATATACGGGGCTGCTTTTGTTGATGACGGTGGGGTCGATGTGCAAAACGTATCGCTCATATTCTGCCGATCTTATTGTGACCGAGTGGTTTTCGTAACGGCTGAAAATCATAATATCGCCGCCTTTTGCGGTCAAGGCTTTACCGTTTACCTGAAGCTCGGCTTCGCCCTTTAGTATCAGAATTATCTGGTGGCAATCGTGAAAATGCGGCTTTTTCAAAAGCGTATCGTCGGCATAATAAACCTTTTGGACAATGCTTTGCATCAAAACACTCCTTCCTTAACAATATTATATCAAAGTTTTTAAAATTTGCAAGATTTACATAATTAAAAGCAGAATTTATATAGCATATTTCGGCCGCTTATATTAAAATGTATCTATAATGATTGTAGAACGTGGAAACGCATTGCGTTCCACAAAAGCTGATATATCAGCTTTTAAACAATCAAATTTATTGAAATTTGATTGTTTTTTCTACATCATTGCAATGGTTGTTGTCAAATTTTCTTTGAAAATTTGCTACCAAATCGAAGATTTGGTGTTGAAATAGTATTTTAGTACTATTTCAATGTTCAACCACCATTATAAGGTGCAAAAGGAGACGTGCAACAATGCCAAGGGTGTATACCTCTTTTGATGAATTTAACAGCCAAAACACCGAGCTTCAGACGAATCTTCCGTTTTCGGAGGATGTGTCGGTGCTGGGAACTCCGTTTGAAATAGGCGGCAAAATCATACCCAATCGCCTTGTTTGTCAGGCTATGGAGGGCTGTGACGGCACGGCTGACGGTCGCCCCGATACCCTCACCAAGCGTCGCTACGACCGATTTGCCAAGGGCGGAGCGGGTCTTATCTGGTTTGAGGCTACCGCCGTGATGCGAGAGGCAAGAGCCAATCCCCGTCAGCTTTTTATAAACGAAAACAACCTTGACGATTTCAAGCGCGAGGTCGAAAGCATCAAGGAAACTGCGCTCAAAGTCAACGGTTACGAGCCGATGATCGTTATGCAGGCCACCCATTCGGGAAGGTATTCAAAGCCCAACGGCACCCCTCAACCGCTTATAGCTTATAACAACCCTATTTTTGAAAAGGACTGCCCCATATCACCCGACCGCATCGTGACCGATGAATACCTTGACCGTGTGGGCGAGGCGCTGGTAAAGGGCGCAATGCTGGCCGAAAAGGCAGGCTTTGACGGTGTGGATATAAAATGCTGTCACCGATACTTAAATTCCGAGCTGCTTTCGGCATTTGACCGTGACGGACGCTACGGCGGCAGTTTGGAAAATCGCACAAGATTGCTTCGTGAAAGCGTTTTGGGTGCAGTTCAAAGCTGTTCAAAGGACTTTTTGGTGTCATCCCGACTTAACGTTTACGACGGTTTCAAGCATCCTTACGGCTTTGGCGTGAAAAAGGACGGCAGTCTTGAGCTCGACCTTTCAGAACCCGATTGGCTGATAAAGGAGCTTTATAAATACGGTGTCCGATTGCTCAATATCACTATGGGTAACCCCTATTTCAACCCCCACGTCAACCGTCCGTATGCACAAGGCGGTTACGAGGCTCCCGAACATCCCTTGACGGGTGTTGCACGTGTGCTTAACGGCACGGCCGAGCTTAAAGAAAAGAACCCTCAAATGGCAATTATCTGCTCGGCGGTATCCTTTTTGGGAACAGCGGCACCAAACGTTGTTGCGGCATTTATCAAGGAAAATAAATTCGATCTTGCAGGCTTTGGCCGAACGGTTTTTGCTTATCCCGATTTTGCCAAGGATGTTTTGACAAAGGGCAGCATGGATAAAAATAAAATTTGTATCTGCTGTTCAAAATGCACCGAGATTATGCGAAAGCCCGGCGGCACACCCGGATGTGTTATCCGAGATAAAGAGGTTTATCTGCCTATATATAAGGAATTGTGTGGAGGGAAATAAAATGAAAACTGCATTGGTTACAGGTGTTGCAGGCGGTATTGGATTTGCCACCGCCGAAAAACTTTTGCAAGAGGGCATTGCCGTTGTCGGTATGGACATTGCACCTAAAATGCCCCAAAGCTTAGAGGGTGAGTTCACCTATGTTCAGGGTGACCTGAGCAAGAGTGCCGACCGTGAGCATTACATAAACACCGCAATGAAAAAGTACGGCCGGATCGACATTCTGGTCAATGTCGCAGGCGTGGCTCCCAAGGTGCGCAACGACATTTTGGAAATGACCGAAGAATCTTATGATTTTGTTATGAACATCAACACCAAGGGCACGTTGTTCCTCACTCAGGCGGTCGCCAATATAATGAAGAATGATAACCCTTCAAATAAGGCAATAGTCAACATTTCCTCAATGTCGGCCTACACCAGCAGTACCTCTCGTGGTGAATACTGTATTTCCAAGGCAGGAGTTTCGATGGTGACCAAGCTTTTTGCCGACCGACTTGCGGAGTACGGTATAATGGTAAACGAGATACGCCCCGGCATTATTGCCACGGGTATGACCGAAAAGGTAAAGGCAAAATATGATGCTTTGATCGACGGCGGTCTGCTCCCCATCAAGCGCTGGGGTCAGCCCGAGGACATCGCCAACGCCGTATGGACGCTTTGCAATGGTTCTTTGCCTTATGTCACAGGTCAATCCATTGATGTTGACGGCGGCTTCCACATAAGGAGATTATAATGAAAACATACACATACGACTGTATTGTTATCGGCACGGGTGCGGCAGGCTATAACGCCGCCTGCCGTTTGAAAGAGCTTGGCGTGGATGTCGCCATTGTTACCGAAGGGGTCAACTGCGGCACCTCCAGAAATACAGGCTCGGATAAGCAGACCTATTATAAGCTGGGCCTTTCGGGTGACAGCCCCGATTCGGTGCGCAAAATGGCCGGGAATCTGTTTGACGGCGGGTGTGTTGACGGTGACAATGCGCTTTGTGAAGCGGATTTATCGGCACGGTGCTTTTTGAATCTGTGCGAGCTCGGCGTGCCGTTTCCTCATAACCGCTACGGTGAATATATCGGCTATAAAACCGACCACGACCCATATGAAAGAGCAACCTCGGCAGGACCTTTGACCTCAAAATTTATGACCGAGGCCTTGGAAAGCAAAGCCCAAGCTCTTAATATCAAGATCTTTGACGGATACACCGCCGTAAAGCTTTTAAAACACAATGACAAGATATGTGGACTGCTTTGCCAAAGCCAAGGCGAAACGGTAGCTTTCCGTTGCCGTGATATAATTATGGCAACGGGCGGTCCTGCAGGTATTTATGCCGACAGCGTTTACCCCGAATGTCACCACGGCTCTACGGGTCTTGCCATTGACGCAGGCGCAAAGCTGCAAAATCTTGCCCTTTGGCAGTACGGACTCGCATCCACCAAGCCTCGCTGGAACGTGTCAGGCACCTATATGCAGGTGTTGCCAAGGTTTGTTTCGGTGGATAAAAACGGCACAGAGTACGATTTTTTGTGGGATTATTTTGACGACAAATACCACGGACTGTCACTCGTGTTTTTGAAGGGTTATCAATGGCCGTTTGACCCCAAAAAAGCCGAAAAGGGCTCATCGCAGATCGATATGCTGGTCTACCGTGAGTGCGTTGAAAAGGGCAGAAGGGTCTATCTCGATTTTACAAAAAATCCCTTCCCGATCGACTTCAATAAACTCTCGAATGAGGCATTTGAATATTTGAACAAAGCAGGGGCAACCTTTGGCACACCAATTGAGCGCCTCAAAAAAATGAACGCACCTGCCATTGAGCTTTATAAATCAAAAGGAGTTGACCTTTGCACCGAATACCTGCCCATTGCCCTTTGTGCACAGCACAACAACGGCGGGATTGCGGTCGATATGTGGTGGCAGACCTCAATAAAGGGTCTGTTTGCGGCGGGCGAGTGCGCAGGCACCCACGGTATTGCCCGACCGGGCGGCTCGGCACTCAATGCCGGTCAGGTCGGTTCTTTAAGGGCGGCACAGTATATTTCCGAGCATCCCAATGAGCTTGTTGATGAAAAGATTTTTTCAGAGCTTTTGGACAAGGTTGAGATAACATTTTCAGACGGTGCCGACGAGCGCATAAGCTCAGCACAGCGACGTATGAGTGACAATGCGGCCGCCGTGCGTGACCTTGAAAAAATCAAGTCGACCCTTAAAATAACCTTGGACGAACTTAAAATGGCCACCGATCTTCGTTTAAGAGAAGTGCTTTTAACTCAGGGTGCGGTGCTGACCGCAATGGCCGATCCTAACACCGACCCCAAAAAGGTGCAGGAGGTCACTTTTACCGAAAACGGATTTGAAGTGACCGAAAGATCTGTCCGTCCCATTCCTTCGGACGATGCGTTTTTTGAAAACGTTTGGCGTACTTTCAGAGAAAATAAAAATATTTTTTAGGTGATTCAATGAAAGAAATATACCTTGATATAATGGAAAAGGCGCTTTCGGCATATACCGAGGAGCGGATACGGGATTATATTGAGGAGGTAAAGCGTGACGGACTTTCGGAGCACGGTTTCCCTCGTCTTGGTGCTAACATCGGAATTTTGATGGCACACGGCAGACAGCTTGAGCTTAAAGCAGAGTTTATTGAGATCATCGACCTTTGCTTATACGGGTTTGCCCATCCGCAGAATAAATCAAAGGGCGGCAATAATTTCGCCGTCCGTGAGGTCTGTCATGCCTTGATGGAACTTCAAAAAGCCGATATTATAGACCTTGAGCAATTAGAGGCTTGGAAGAAAAAGCTTGCCGAGCTTGACGTTTTGACGACCTACACCCATATTGTGTCAGAGGACGTTAAGCATCCCAACAACTGGGCGTATTTTGGCGTTTTGAGCGAGCAGGCAAGAGGTCTTTTGTGCGGTATTCCCACCGATACCTTCCTTGAGCATCAGCTACCGTCCCAGCTGCTTCGTCTTGACAAAAACGGAATGTATCGTGACGGAAGCGTTACAGGACCGCATCAGCCGATGGTCTACGACCTGGTCACAAGAAATCTGATCGGATTATCGCTTTTTATGGGTTACGACGGCAAGTATGCCGAAAAAATCGAAAAGATGATGGACGATTCGGACGACCTCACCCTTAAAATGCAATCGGTCACGGGTGAGCTTGCCTTTGGCGGCCGAAGCAATCAATGCGTTCACAATGAAATGATGTCGGCGAATTATTATGAGCTTCGAGCCACGCTTCTCAATAAAAAAGGTGACCTTAAAAAAGCAGCCTTGTTTAAGGCGGCGGCTAAAAAGGCGGCCGAAACCTGTTTGCGGTGGCTTTCTCAAAAGCCAATGAGCCACATCAAAAACCATTTTGATCCCGATCTAAAGCTTGGCTGTGAGGACTACTCATATTTCAATAAATATATGATAACGGTGGCATCTAACGCTTATCTTGCCTACCTTGTTGCCGATGACAGCATTGAACCGACCGTGATGCCTGCCGAAATCGGCGGTTACGTTGCCGAAACAAGCGAGGACTTCCATAAGGTGTTTTTAAACTGTGGAGGATACTTCCTTGAATTTGACTGCAATGCCGACATCCGCTACGATGCCAACGGCTTGGGTCGTGTTCACAAGAAAGATTGCGATTCAAGGGTCTGCCTTTCGGTGCCGTTCCCTGCAGGGAAAACCAATTACAAGCTTGAAACACCGAACAAGCATCCGTTGTCGATCTGTTGCTATAAAAATACCGCCGACGGTATCCTTTGTTCGGCCGAGGACGGTGTTAAACACGTTTTGATCTCCAAATCCGAGGGTGCCGACCGATGCTCGGTGACCTTTGAATGTGTTTTGAATGAGGAGCGCTTGTTCACCGAAAAATGCACCGTGTCAAGTGACGGAGTTGATATCAACTTCACGGGTACCGACGGTGTTTTAGTGCCTGCTTTTTTGTTTGACGGTGCAAACGAGACCGAGATAATGACCGCAAACGGACAAATTACCGTAAAATATAACGGCAGCTTTTGTAAATACACCTTTAGTGGTGAATTTGAGGACTACGGTGTGTTTTTCAACCGTAACGGCCGCTACCGTGTATATAAAATCGCAACCGACCGACTTCATATTGAGATAGGTGATGTAAATGAGCTTTAAACTGGGATTGTGTTCCATATCTTTCAGAAAAAACACTCCGCAAGAGATACTTTCTGCAATGAAAACGGCAGGGCTGACCGTTATCGAGTGGGGAAGCGACGTTCATTGTCCTCCCGAAAAGGCGGAGGAAATTGCCGCACTTCAAAAGCAGTTCGGCATTGAGTGCAGCTCCTACGGTACCTATTTCAAGATCGGTGTCACACCGACCGAGGAATTGGAAAAGCACATCGTTGCGGCCAAAACGCTTGGTACTAACGTGCTACGCCTGTGGTGCGGAGATAAAAACAGCGAAGATTACGCAGAAAGCGAAAAAGCGGAGCTTTTCGGCGCTTGCAAAGCGGCGGCCGAAATCGCCAAAGCAGAAGAGGTAACACTTTGTATGGAGTGCCACAACAACACCTACACCAACCGAAAAGAGTCGGCATTGGAATTGATGGAGACCGTAAACAGCCCGAAATTTAAGATGTATTGGCAGCCCAATCAGCTTCGTTCGGTCGATGAAAACCTTGATTATGCCAAGTTGCTTGCGCCGCATACCAAGAACATCCACGTGTTCAATTGGAAGGCAAGTGAAAAGTATCCGTTGAACGAGGCTCAAGGTGTTTGGCGGCAGTATCTTGCAAACTTCAAGGGCAACCACGCCTTGTTGCTTGAATTTATGCCGGATGGCAGGATAGAGACCTTAAAAACCGAAGCCGAAGCATTAAAGGAGATCGCAAAATGAAAAAAATATATTTGTGTGCAAACGCCAAAACAGTAAAAAATGTATATGCCACCGATGATACCGTATACACCAAGGAGGAGGTACTGTCCGAGCCCGAAAAGTTTAAAGCCACCGAATACGTTTTCTCCACTTGGGGCATGCCTGCCTTTACAGAAGAGGAAATAAAACGCTGCTTGCCAAGTCTGAAAGCGGTGTTTTACGGAGCAGGCACCGTTCAGGCCTTTGCCCGACCCTTTCTCAATTGCGGCGTAAAGGTCTTTTCGGCATGGGCGGCCAATGCCGTACCCGTTGCCGAATATACCGTGGCGCAGATCGTTTTAGCCAACAAAGGCTTTTTCAGTAGCAGCCGCATTGCCAAAACGGGTGACCGCAAAGCCGCATCGCAATGCTTCCACTCATACCCCGGAAACTATAATGTGAAGATCGGAATCATCGGAGCAGGCATGATCGGCAAGCTTGTTATAAAAATGCTTAAAAACTATAACCTTGAGGTCTTGGTGTTTGACCCATTCCTCCCCGACGAAAAGGCTGTCGAGCTGGACGTCAAGAAGGTCTCGCTTGAAATACTTTTCAAGGAGTGTCAGGTGGTATCCAATCACCTTGCCAATAACGAGCAGACCAAAGGTATGCTCGACGGCAGATTGTTTGAATCTATGCTCCCCTTTGCTACCTTTATAAATACAGGACGCGGGGCACAGGTGGTCGAGGCCGACCTGATAGATACCCTCAAAAGCCGCCCCGATCTTACGGCCTTGCTTGACGTGACCTACCCCGAGCCGCCCGAAAGCGACAGCGAGCTTTACACCCTGCCAAACTGCATTTTGACACCCCATATCGCAGGCAGTGCAGGCAACGAGGTGCGCCGAATGGGCGAATATATGAAGGCGGAATACGCCAACTACACAAGCGGCAAGCCGTGCCGATACGAGGTGACCCTCAAGATGCTTGAAACCATGGCTTAAATAAAAATATTTATTATACCACAGTTCTTCGGTTGACCGAAAAACTGTGGTTTTTTATTAAAAAAGCTGCAATTTTTCGGTTAAGAAGCTTTTGCAGCAATGCGTTATTTGCAAGAAGCTACAACAGCCATTTTCGAAAATTTTTCGTTAGTTATATTGTTGACACATTTTACAGGGTGTTGTAAACTGTGATTGGCACCTTCCGCCACACATTTATGAAAAGGGGTCGACCTATGAAAAAACTATTTTCTTTAATGCTTATTCTGACCGTATTGGTCGGTATGTTTGCCGCCTGCTCCGGTTCTGATACCGATGTCAATACGCCTTCGGACGGCATTATCACCGACGGCGCATTCTCGACCGCCGACGTTAAATATCTTGACGGAAATGGCGAGTCGGTCTACCGTATCGTCCGTCCCGAAAACGATGATATGGGCGCCACGTCCAACGCTTCACTCATCTTTAAGCAGATGAAGGAGACCTTGGGCGTTACCGTGAAAAATGTTCAGGATTCCGAGAACGGAACCGATGCTTTTGAAATACTTGTCGGCCATACCAACCGTCCCGAATCGCAGCAGGCTTTGGATTATCTTAAGGCCAATGTCGGCGGTCGCTACCGTGACTATATCATCTGCACCATCGGCAAAAAGATAGTTATCAATGCCTTTTTTGAGGAGGCCTTGACCGAGGCTTGCGATTATTTTATCAAGAATTACCTTAATAAGGACGGCATTAAGGGCGGTATAAAATATACGGTTGCAACCGAGGGCGAGTTTTCGATCGTCACCGTCAACGGCACCTCGGTCGATAAGTTTTCGGTGATACGTCCGCATTTCAATTCGTCGTATCTGACCCAGCTGCAGATAGAAAAAATGATCGCAGAGCTCACCGATAAAACGGGCTACCGCCTTGTTATCAAGGAGGATGAATACACGACTGAGGGCGATTTTGAGATAATTGTCGGAAATACCAACCGTTCGGGCGTCGAAAAGCTTGACGACTGTGACACCTATTCCGTAAAGGTGTCGGGCAATAAGGTTTATCTCAACGGCGGAAGCCCCTATGCCACCGCTCTGGCTGTTTCGGAATTCGCAAAAATGCTCCGTACGGGTGCTGTTACCGATGCCGACTCCGCCACGGGAAGCTATGCGACCGTTTCGGCAGGCTACGACTCGGCAAGCTATTACAAGCCGATGTGGACGGACGATTTTGATTATGCCGAGATCGGTATCAACGGTGTTGACACCGGCAAATGGTGGATAATCAGCGAGGATAAGGACAAATTCCATTCCGAGGGCTACAACGGCAAGACCTCGATACGGTCCTCTGCGCCCGATGTTTTAAGGGTGGAAAACGGCCATCTTAAGGTCAGCGCAAAATATGACGCTAATTATTATTACGGCGCAATGCTCCGCTCACCGTATTCATTGGTGTTCCGCTACGGATACGTTGAGGAATCGGCCATATTGCCCAACGGCGGCGGTCTTTGGACGGCACTTTGGGTGACCTCGGCAGGCGGTGACTACTGCGGCCAGGAGATCGATATCAACGAGTGCTTCGGCAACGCCAAGGTCATTGCGGCCAACGGTCATACCTGGCCGAGTGATGCCGCTGTTGCTCAGAAGGGCTGGCAGCATACCTCGCTTGACGGCGATTTCAGCAACGAAAAGAAGTATGACTGCCCCGACGGCAAGTCCTTTAACGACGGCTTCCACACCTTCGGTTATCTGTGGACCGAAAACGAAATGAGCTTCACCTGCGACGGCAGGATATTCTTTACCTATGAGATAAAGCCCGAAAACGAGCAGGATGTGGCGGCATTTACTACCGAAAGCCAGCTGATATTGAGCCTTGCCAACGGTTTTGCCTCCAACGGCTCGGCACCCGAGGAGGGCGCAGCCTATTGGAATGAAAGCAATACGCTGACTGTTGATTACGTACACCTTTATCAGATAAAGGACGGTACCCAGGTCTGGCGCAACGGCGTGGATTCATCGGATTACAAATAACAATAAACTCCCTTGCGATAGGATGTCGCAGGGGAGTTTTGTGTTCTAAACCCTTAAGCCGCTTCATACAATTTAACAGACCTTTTAGGAGTTGATTGTATGAGGAACGAAGTGGAGTCAAGAGCGACCGTTTTGGGTGAGTACATAATCGAGCACGATGCCACCGTAAGGGCGGCGGCCAAGGTGTTCAAGATCAGCAAATCGACGGTGCATAAGGATGTCACCGAGCGATTGAGAGCGCATGACCCCGAGCTGTGGAGGGCGGTCAAGGTTGTGCTTGAGCGCAACAAGGAGGAACGCCACATCCGCGGCGGCCTTGCCACAAGAAGAAAGTATAAGGGAATATAAGTAAAAGCAGAACTAAATTGTCATCCTGAGCGAAGCGAAGGATCTTAAAACTTTGATTACAGAAAAAAGATTCTTCACTTCGTTCAGAATGACACCGCCTCTGTCGGATCTGCCGACATCTTCCGCTTACTGCGGCCGTCCCGCGATATGAGTATAACAAGAGAAGACCGCCTTTTTAACGAGGCGGTCTTCTTTTGCGGGTTATTTCTTTTTCTTGATAATGACCAAAACTATCAAAGCGGCCAGCAATATTCCGATTATCGCAGAGCAAATAATAATTACGGTAGTTAGGCTGTTGCCCTTTGGTGAACCGTTGGTCTTGTCAGCTTCGGGCTCGGGGTCGGTCTCGGGCTTGGGGTCGGATTCAAGCTTGGAGGAGGTGTCCTCCGACGGGGTGTTGCTTGATGTGTCGACCGAAATGTTGAGCTTGGGGGTGGTCTGTGTTTCGGTCTCGGAGCAGTTGTTGCACTTGCGCTCCAAAACACCCTCTTTGTCGGCTGTAGCCTCGGTTTTAACTGCCCACTCACCAAACTTATGACCTAATGCAGGGGAACTCAGGGTTTCGGTTTCCTTGCAGCTTGAACAAGTGCGCTTTTGAATTCCGCCAGCCTCACAGGTGGCGGTTTTTTCAACTACCCACTCGCCGAAGCTGTGACCGATAGCGGTGATTTCACGTGTTTCAAAAGACTTGCAGATAGAGCAGGTGCGCTTTTGAACGCCGTTTACCACGCAGGTGGCGGCGGTTTCGGTGACCCATTCTCCGAAATTGTGGGTATGACCGTCAAGCGGCAGCTTGGCTATAACGGAGGATTCCTCGGCCGAGCAACCGTTTACGGTGCACTCACGAACCTTAAGCCCGGTCTCCTCGTAGGTCGCTTTTTTAGTTACCGTCCAACCCGACCACGAATGTCCGTTGGCGGGAATGGTGGTCACGGAGGATCTGGCGGTACAGCGTGAGCAATGGTGGGACTTGGTGCCCGAGGCGGTGCAGGTGGCGGCCTTGTCGACCGTCCACGCCGAAGAATAATCGTGTCCGAGCGCCGCAATGGTCTTGTACTCGGTGTGAGAACAGCTTGAGCAAACGTGCTTTTGCGAGCCGGTTGCCGTGCAGGAAGGCTTTGTCACGGTCTGCCAAGCGCCGTAGGAGTGACCCGTTGCAGGAATGGCGGTGACTTCGATTTTAGAAGTACACCAAGCACAGTGTTTTGATTTTGAACCTTGCGTGGTGCAGGTTGCAGGCTTATCGACCGTAAAGGTTGAAGAGTAGTTGTGACCGCCGGAAAGTAGCGTGCCGTATTCTATGTGGCCACAAGAACCACAGGTGCGCTTTTTTGTGCCGTTGGCGGTGCAGGTGGCTGTCTGCACATACTCCCACTCGCCGTAGGAGTGTCCTATTGCAGGAATGTGTTGGGTTTGAGTATCTCCGCAGGCGCAGGTGCGCTTTTGCGAACCACGTGTAGTACAACTGGCAGGTGTTACGGTCTGCCATGCGCCGTAGGAGTGGGAACCGGTGGTGGTAAATGTTGCCTCGGGACTGTAGTAGTCCTTGCCGTTAATGACCGCAAAAAACTGGTATGTGTAGCTTGTTTGATGTGTAAGAGGGTATCCAACCTCATCAACCATATCAAACCATATATCAAACGAGGACTCACCGACGTGCGATGATTGTGCGGCGTACGGAAAGGTTTTTTCCCAGCTGGCACTACTGCTTTTGCGGATGCTTATTCCGAATTTTGTAGCTGCATAAGAAGCTGGTTTGGTTACGTTACCGTAAATTCTTGCATCGTTATCGCTTATGGTATTGCCGATTGTAGCCGAACCTATAGAGATAGAAACGGTTCCCGTTTCGTTACCGCCGTCGGTATTTGTGGAATATGAATATACTCGCTTAATGGTATAGCCCCTTGTTGCTATTGAAGACGGATTTGCAGAGGAATATCCTGTGTATGAGTTGTAACACCAAAGTTGACCGTTTTGGGTTGATAAAGAGTTAGCTATCATTACATAATGTTCACCCCCGCTTGAGGTTTGGACACATATTAAAGACCAATATCCTTTTGAGATATTATCCCATATTTTACTTTCCATTGAGGATGTTGTATCACCTAAATATGTTAATGTTTTTCCTTTGGAATTTGCGTAAGCCTGAGGAGCAAACCCTCCATTTACTTGATAAAACCCTGAGTTTAGATAACTATTACTTTGTTCCCATACCATATAGGTATCGGGATTGAATGAAGAACTTCTGTCAATGTTGGCTTCGTAGATCAGTTTTGCTTGCGCTACAACCCAGCATCCGTATTTATCCATATTTGAATATGATGATGCACCTTGCGACCAGTATCTATAGTCGGATGAATAGCTTGCCGCACTGACGGTTGATATTAGAGCTGTCGAAAAGACTGTGATAAGTAAAGCTAATGCTAATAATCTGATTATAATTTTTTTCATTTTTATTCCTCCAAACAAAATACAGACCGATAACGGGCAATATATATTATAGCCCGAATACGGGCTATTGTCAAGATAAGAACATTATTTTACTATTATCGTATAGATTTAAAACGGAGATTGGAAAATGATCAAATACGATAAATTGTGGGAAACTATGAAGAAAAAGGGCATATCCCAATATAAATTGATCAAGGCTTACGGTATCAGCAGCGGTCAGTTGGACCGACTGCGAAAAAACGACAACGTCAGCACCTTTACGCTTGGGCAGTTATGCAAAATACTTGACTGCAGACTTGACGAGATCGCTGAATATGAAAAAGAATAAGCCACCGTGTCAACACGGTGGCTTATTCTTTTGAGAAAATCAAACCGATCACTTTACTCATTAGGCAGTTTTTCAACCAAATTTGCGGCGATCATTACGCATTCGTCGCAGGATTTTAGGGGGTTTTTAGTCTCAAGCCCTCTGATGACCGAGCAGGTACACGAGCCGCATTCCTTTTCAAATTGGGAAGTCAGCTCACGGCAAACGGCATAGGTGTCCTTTTTTGAGGTATGGGTGTTCAGATCACCGTTGCAGTTTTTAAGACCTGCAACCATTATTGCGCCCGAAAGCGCACCGCAGGTGTGCTGACAAGCACCCATTCCCGCGCCAAAGCCCTCGGCCATTTTCATTGCGGTAACACGGTCAACGCCAAGCTCCTCTGCGAATGGCAAAACCACTGCCTGCGCACAGTTGAAGCCCTTTTTATGAAGCATCAAAGCCTCCATCGTTTTCTTTCCTGCCATAGTTTGCCTCCTTGTTGTTTAGATAAGAGGTAGGGAGCGACGCCCTCGTCGCTCCGTTGCGAAGTTCTTATGATATTTGCGGAGCGACGAGGGCGTCGCTCCCTACAAAAACACATAATATCAGGTAATACTCATAGTTGCCCGGGCGTTGAGGTCGGCTCCCGATATATGACCTGCCTCATATTCGTGGATGGCCTGCGCACCCACCATTGCGGCGTTGTCACCGCAATATTTTTTCTCGGGATAATAAAGGCTGTAGCCTTTGTCGGCACATTCCTTTTCCATGCGCTCACGCAGTTCCGAATTGGCCGAAACACCGCCTGCGATAACGATCTTGTTCATCCCCGTCAGCTCGGCGGCCCTCATCGTGTTAGCAATAAGTATATCGCACACACGACACCTTACGGTGGCCGAAAGCACGGGCACATCAATGGGGGCACCCTTCTGCTCGGCATTGTGGGTCAGATTGATGACGGCGGTCTTGAGCCCCGAAAAGCTGAAATCAAGCTCGGCACCCTCAACCTTTGGCCACGGCATGGGGTATTTTATAAAATCGGGCTCGGTGGCTATCTTATCCAGCATAACTCCGCCGGGATAGTCTAACCCCATCGACCTTGCCGACTTATCAAAGCATTCGCCTGCGGCATCGTCACGTGTGCGGCCGATAACCTCGAAATCGGTATAGCCGTTGACCTTTACGATAAGGCTGTTTCCGCCCGAAACAAGCAGGCATAAAAACGGCGGCTTGAGGTCGGGGTGGCAGATGTAGTTTGCGGCAATGTGGCTTCTCAAATGGTGCACGGGGATAAGCGGCACACCCAAGGACATTGACAGACCCTTGGCAAAGTTTACGCCGACCAGCAACGCACCGATAAGACCGGGTGCATGGGTCACGGCCACGGCATCAATATCCTTTAAAGTAAGCCCTGCGGTCTCAACAGCATCACGTACCACCGTCGAAATAGCCTCGGTGTGACGGCGGGAGGCGATCTCGGGCACAACACCGCCGTAAATGCGGTGCTCGGCTATCTGTGTCGCAACAATGTTGGAAAGCACGTTGCGGCCTTCAACAACGGCGGCGGCGGTCTCATCGCAGGATGATTCGATTGCTAAAATTTTCATAAAATACCTTCTTAAAAGTTCAAAGTCATAATAATTGCGTCTTCGGTGGGTTCAGAATAAAACCTTTTTCGCAGTCCCACTCGCAAAAATCCGTGCTTTTCATAAAGCGCAATGGCGGCCGAGTTTGACTCTCTGACCTCAAGGGTCAGAAAGCTTAGCTTCAGCTCCTTTGCTTTGGATATCAGCGCCTTTGTCAGCTCGGTTGCGGCACCGTTGCGGCGAAATTGCGGCAACACGGCAACGTTGGTTATGTAGCCCTCGTCGGCAACGGCGGTAAACCCTGCGTGACCGACAAATTCGGCACCCAAAAAAGCGCCGAAATAGTAGCCGTTGCGTTGCATTGTTTCCATTATTCCGTCGGCCGACCAAGCCTCGTGACCAAGTGATAACCGCTCACACGCCGAGGCAAGCTCGGTTTCGTTTAAGTCAAGCGGTCGAACCGTCAATTTATTTTCTGATCCTGTCATAAACCTTTTTAAGCTCCGTTTTTATCTTTTCGGCACATCGGCGGTAGTCCTCTAAAGTGCCTTTATACGGGTCGGGAATGTCAAAAACGATCAGTTTTTCGGGCTCGACCCCGACCTGCAGTAACACCCTTGAATGAGCCTCGGTCATACAGACCACAAGCTCGGCTTCGGCCAATGCGTAGCGGTTAAGCGGTGTTGAACGGTGGCCTGCAATGTCGATGCCGTGCTCCTCCATAGTCTCGATCGCATGGTCCGAGGCAGGCTCACCGCCAAAGGCGGCAAGGCCAAAGCTTCGCACCTCGTATTGCTCACGCTCCTCGGCGGTAAGACCGCTCTCAAAAAGGGCGGCCGCCATGGGCGAACGGCAGGTGTTACCCGTGCAGAGAAAAATTATCAGTTTTTTCATTCTTTAATCCTTGGCATCGTACCAGGTGGCTCCGAAATGTGCGTCAACGGTCAGCGGAACCTTGAGCTGTACGGCGTTTTCCATTTCTTCGGTTAGTATCCTGCAGGCAAGCTCAGCCTTTTCCTCGGGCGCTTCAACGATAAGCTCATCGTGCACCTGCAAAATAAGGGTTGCCTCGGGGAGCTCCTTTTTCAAGCGCTCCGACACACGGATCATAGCGATCTTTATAATGTCGGCGGCGGTGCCTTGGATGGGCATATTGCGTGCAACACGCTCACCGAAGGCACGAAGCATTCCGTTACTGTTTTTAAGCTCGGGCAACAGTCTTCTGCGGCCGAAGACAGTCTCGGCAAAGCCCGATTCCTTGGCGTCCTCGACCACTCGGTGCATATAAGCATCAACCTCGGGGTAGGTGGCAAGATAACCCTTGATATAGGCGCTTGCCTCCTTGGTCGAAACACCGATGTCCTTGCCTAAAGAGAAGGGTCCGATGCCGTAAACAATACCGAAATTGACGGCCTTGGCCGAGGATCTCATCTGCGGAGTGACCATCGGTATCGGCATATTGAAAACTTGACTTGCGGTGAGAGTGTGAATGTCGGTGTCGCTAAGAAAAGCGTTTATCATATTTTTGTCGTTGGCAATGTGGGCAAGCACTCGCAGTTCGATCTGCGAATAGTCGGCATCACACAGCACAAATCCGTCCTTGGCCTTAAAAAATCTGCGAAGCTCTCTGCCCTCGGGTCGGCGGACGGGGATGTTCTGCAAATTGGGCTCGGACGAGCTGATACGTCCCGTTCGGGTCTCGGTCTGATTGAGGGTGGAGTGTATACGGCCGTCGGCGGCCACCACGGCGGTGAGACCGTCGCAATAGGTCGATTTCAGCTTGGACAGAGTGCGGTATTCCAAAAGATGCTCAACAGCAGGGTGCAACGGCTTGAGTTCCTCCAAAACATCTGCATTGGTGGAGTAGCCGCTTTTGGTCTTTTTCTTGCAGGGGAGTCCAAGCTTTTCAAAAAGCGCAACACCCAACTGCTTGGGGGAGTTGAGGTTAAATTCATAGCCGACCTCATCATAAATTGCGGTCTGAAGCTGCTCAATTCGCTCACCCAAAATGTTGCCGTAACGGGTTATTGCATCGGTGTCAACCAGAAAGCCTGCGTGTTCCATTTCGGCAAGCACCTTTGCCAAAGGTATCTCAATGTCGTGCAACAGCTTGTCTTGCTTGGTCTCGCATAAAACGGCGGTCAGCTTATCCATAACCTCGGATGACAAGGCGGCGGTGGCAAGCTGCTCACCGTCAATCTCGGGGGTGGGGATGAGGTACTCCTCGGAAAGTCTTGTCAGAGAATACTCCGACGAGGACGGGTTGATAAGATATGCGGCAAGCATTGTGTCGAACTGCACGTTGCTGACCTCGATGCCCTTGTCAATGCAGGCCTTGTGAAGTGCCTTGGAATCGTAAACACGCTTTTTGATATCGCCGCTTGAAAGCACTGTGGCAAAGGTGTCGATGTCGGTTTGAGCTACCTTTTGGTTGGACACAACAAACAGATCGCCGTCCGACAGAAGAATATCGCAAGAGTGCGATTTTTTGGCCTCGGCAAGCAGTTCAAATTCGCTTACAGTGGCATAAGCTTTGGCTTCGGCGGTCTCGGGTGCGCTTTCAACGGCCGAAAGTCCCAATTTTTCAAGCATCGAGAAAAATTCAAGCTCGGAAAGCATTTTGGCAAGCTCAACATCCTGACGGGTGCCGATTCTATAGTTTTCAACGTTGTTATCGATCGGCACCTCACGGTTGATGGTGCCCAAGAAACGGCTGAGGTACGCCGAATCCTTACCTGCGGCAAGCTTTATGCGTAAAGAATCACGGATGTCCAACTCGTCAAGGTGGTCATAGATATAGTCAATGTCACCGTATTTTCTGATAAGGTCATCGGCGGTCTTTTCACCGACACCGGGAACACCGGGGATGTGGTCGGATGCGTCACCCTGAAGCGCCTTTATTTCGATCATCTGAATCGGCTTTACACCGTATTTTTCGAAAATAGTCTCAGGGGTATAGGGGGTTATCTCGGGTCGACCCATCTTGGTGGCCGAAAGCAGGACCTTGGTGGAATCCGACACAAGCTGAAAAGAGTCACGGTCACCCGTGGCAATAACGCAGATGTTGCCGCTTTTTTCGCATAGGGACGCCATAGTTCCCAGAATATCGTCGGCCTCAAAGCCCTCCATTTCAAGGCAGGTATAGCCGAAAAGGGTCAGCAGTTTTTTTAAGATAGGCATCTGTGAACGCAACTCATCGGGCATACCTTTTCTGCCTGCTTTGTATTCGGCGTATTCCTTGTGACGGAAGGTGGGTGCGTGCAGGTCAAAGGCCACCACAACGCCGTCGGGATCTTCGGCCTCCAAAAGGCGGTTCAAAATGCTCATAAAGCCGTAAACGCCGTTGGTGTAAAGTCCCGATTTGGTGGTCAGCAGTTTGATTCCGTAAAAAGCACGGTTGATGATACTGTTGCCGTCGATAGCAAGAATCTTCATAAAAAATCTCCCAATAGCAGGCTGTTATTATTCGCTCAAAACCACAAACCTGCATCATCACATAATTATACAAATATATTGTACCATTAAACTTTCAAAAACACAAATATAAATTAACGAAAATGAAAAGATTTATATTTATTGTAGGGACCGACGCTTACTGCGCCGTCTCCCTCTGTCACTTCGTGACATCTCCCTCACACCGTGAGGAAGTCTTCCCGGGCGGTCCGTCGCAAGACGGCTTGCGGCGGGCGAACACAGTTCGCCCCTACGATGAGATATTGTTTCTTTTAGCCTTCCCCGGCGGGGGAAGGGGGACCACGGAGTGGTGGATGAGGCGTTGGTTAGACTTATATTCAAGTGAATATGACACTATGGCTTTGGCTACTCATCCGTCACGGCGTTACCGTGCCACCTTCCCTCACAAGGGAAGGCTAGCAAACTAAAATATGTAAATAGTTCTAAAGTGTTGACAAAACCGCCGTGAGCGGTCAAGCTCACGGCGGCATAGGGTCACGGCAGATTTTTATTAGTTCAAATGTCTGATGGTATCTAACATATTAGAAAGAATTTCTGCACCTTGTTCAGTATCGTAAAAACTCATTTCTGTTACGATTTTAGAAATTATTTCTAATGCTTTACTTTTTGCACTTTCTTCCTTAGGCTTTAAGTCATCATACATCTTTTCATAAAGAGCAATTAATTTTTGATTTGTTGCTTCACGACTTTCTACAACCTCGGCAATTGCTTCTGCCTGTTCAGCTCCGGCCACATCGGGAGTTGTGCTGTTTGTTTTAGGAACCATATTTCCTAATGCGGCTAATGCCATGCCTATGTGGTCTGTTTGATTTTGGATTTTTTCAATCTGTTCCAACACATAGTTGATGGTTAGCTTTTGGGGTTCTTCAATAGGGGTTGTAGCAGTTGTTTCAACAATATCATTTTTATTTTCTGACATATCGTTGTCCTCCAATTCGATTTCAGGCGGACACACTAAACATATCGTATTTTCGTCTATGAAGCGTGCCCTGCCGTTTTTTACAAGTCCTTTGGCTCTTTTTAAGTAGGTAGCCTCATATTCTTTTCCTAAATTATCTACAACTCTGATGTTTTTTGCGATGGGTGTCATCCCCTTTGCAGATTTTCGCTGTTTTTTGTTATGGGTGCCGTCCCCAAAAATATTGTAACATCTATTGCGATAATTTGCAACATAAAACATTGCGGTGTTTCGAATTTTTTAAGATTCTTCACCTGCGGTTCAGAATGACGGGCGAACGCAGTTCGCCCCTACGGGTGAGGCTGTGTCATTCTGAGCGAAGCGAAGAATCCTTATATGTGATTTCATTTTGAAATTTTATACCCGATTTGATTTCGGCTTGTTTTAAGTGCGTGTGTGTGGTATAATTCATCCGTAGGGGCGACCTGTGGTCGCCCGCAGACCATAGCCTCCCTCTTTGAGGGAGGTGGATTCGCCAAAGGCGAAGACGGAAGGAGTGCCCTCTCAGAGGGGCCTGAATGGGCTTTTAAAAGTAGTATGAAAATAGGAAATCTGGAAATTAAAGGATATGCTTGTCTGGCACCTATGGCGGGTGTGGCAGACAGGGCAATGCGTGAGGTCTGCCGTGAGCACGGTGCGGCCTATGCCGTGGGTGAGCTGGCAAGCGCCAAGGGCATAAGCCTGCACGACAAAAAATCGGCCGCCTATCTTGAGGTCAACGATTCGGAGCGGCCTTACGGCTCGCAGTTGTTCGGCTGTGAGCCCGACATTATGGCCGAGGCCGCCAAAATGGCCGAGGCTCAAGGCCCAGACTTTATCGACATAAATATGGGTTGCCCTGCGCCCAAGGTTGCGGTGTCGTCGGGCGGGGGAAGTGCCTTGATGAAGGATCCCGACCTTGCCGCACGCATTGTCGAGGCTGTGGTCAAGGTCGTCAAGGTGCCCGTTACCGTCAAGATGCGTGCAGGCTGGGACGACACTTTGAAAAACGCCGTCGAGCTGGCACGGCTTGTTGAATCGGCCGGTGCCGCCGCCATAACGGTGCACGGCAGGACAAGGGTTCAGATGTATGCGCCGCCCGTGGATATCGACATCATCCGCCGTGTAAAGCAGGCGGTCAAGGTGCCGGTCATTGCCAACGGTGACGTTGATTCGCCCAAGGCCGCCGCCAAAATGTATGAGGAAACGGGCTGCGATTTTGTAATGGTCGGCAGAGGTGCTATGGGTCAGCCGTGGATTTTTTCACAGATAAACGCTTACCTTGAGCATGAGGTGATTTTGCCCGATCCTCCGTTGGAGAAAAAAATGCTGACGCTTATCGACCAGGTAAACCGAATGGAGCAGTATAAAGGTACAAAAATTGCCATGATGGAGGCCAGAAAACACGTTGCCTGGTATATGAAAGGCTTGAACGGTGCCGCCGAACTTCGCAGAATGGCAGGCTGTATAAGATCGCAGGACGACATCATCGAGATCGTCAAAAAAGCAATGGAGTTAAATAAGGTATAAGCAAAAGACGGTTGTAGCCACAATGAGGATTGCAACCGTCTTTTTTTGTATTGAGGATTATACGATTTTATAAAAATTGTGTGTTTTAAGACATTTACTTGCACAAAAATGTTGTTTATAATGAAACTGTGATTCCATCGGATGTTATCCGAAATCTTTTTGGAGGTGTTTCTGTGATGAAACGTTTCAGAAAAATCATCAGTATCGCTGTGGCACTTGTAATGTTGCTTACACTGTGTCTGTCAGCACCGCTGACCGCATCGGCCGCAACGGTCAAGGTCACGGTAAACAACTCGGGCTCCGTTTACTCGGTCGATGCCACCGTCGGCGCAGAGCTTACCGCACCCGAAAGGGTCAACGGTATGGCCTTCCTCGGCTGGTATTCCGACCCTGAATGCACCGAAGAATACGGCGTTGTTCAGGCAAACGAGACCCGCAAGGCCTATGCCAAGTATCCGAGCACCTTTATCGGATTTGAGGGCAAGAGTGACTATGTTAAAGGCACCGATTTCCGCCCTGCAAGTGACGGTAGCGGCGTTGTCACCGACCCGACAAATGATAATAATAAGGTGTTCAAGCTTTATGCCAAAAATTTGTGGGCCAACGTCATTATGCCGCAGTATGATGATGCCGATTCGGGTAAATATATGCTCGAATCAAACCATTCCTACACCTTCACCTTTAAGTTTATGATCCCCGGCGGTTCCTCGGTCGATTCACTTGTTATCCGTATGAACCAGGGTGACCTGCCCGAGGGCGGCAACGGCAGAACTCCGTTCGGCCAGAAATCCTACAGCCAGGCCGCATTAACTCCTCTCACCTGGTACACCTACAGTGTTACCTACAGCGTGGGCGATGCCTCGCTAAAGACCTCACCTCAGCTTGTTGCCAACTGGAACGGCGGCACAAACGCAACCACGGACTATATTTATTTTGATGATGTTATGATTACCGATAATGATTCAGGTATTGAAATTGAGGTTGATAATACGTTTACAAGCTTTGAGGGCTGCACCGTTAATTATGACGGTGGCTTTGCATCATCTACCTCGGCATCTGTTTCGACCGAGAAGGCACATGGCGGTTCTTCTTCCTTGAAGATTGCTCCCTCGGGCGCTAACACCTACCGTTCTTATGCTTACAACGGCAAAGGCTCGGTACTCAAGCTTGATTCGTATACCAGATATACCGTCAGCTATTGGTATATGGCAACCGCTTTGGCCGGTGACTATACCAACATTTACTCTACCTTGAACGGAAACGGTAATGTTTGGGATAAAAACGTACAGCTTAACAAGACCGGTATCCACAGTTCTGCTTTGAACGAGTGGCACAAGGTTGAGTACACCGTAATTACAGGTGACTGCTCGAGCCAGGCTTACCTCACCTTTGGTCTGCAGACTGCCGCCGCAGGTACCGTTGTTTATATCGATGACGTCACCGTAACTTCCGTTGAGTACATCGGTATGCACGACTATTACTGCGATTTCAGCGCCGATTTCTCACACTACGGCGATCCTTCAAGCTCTGCAACCTGGCCTTATTATTCATCCAAGGTCAACTTTAACACCGATGACGGTGTGCTGTATTTCCCCACGACCCACGGCACAGCACCCTCTATATCCTCGGGCAACTGGATCCAGCATTTTGCTCCGTATGACGGAAGCGGATATTATCAGTTTGAGACCAACTCGTCCTACCGTGTAGTCGTCCGCTACAAGCAGACCCTTGCGACCGATTCCAATACAGGCTACTTCTCGGTTGGTGTTAAGAAAACCAACACCGGCTCGCAGGTCGTAAAGGCTTTGGCCATCAACAACCTCGTTGGTGATACCGAGTGGAAAGAATATACCTTTGACTTTGTTACCGACAGCCTTTCGGACGGCAAGTACCTCACCTTGACCTTTGGCTCCAAGGATGGCTCTTTGGCCGAGTTTGAGGTCGATTGGATCAAGGTCACAAAGGGCCCCTTTATCAACAACAACGGTGAGATCTCCAAGAACTCCACCGCCGTTGGTTACGAAATAGCAACTCCTTCTTACGATGCAGATAAGTATGATTTTATCGGTTGGTATTCTAACCCCGAATGCACCACGCCCTTCGGCAAGGTTCGTGAGAACGAAGTAAGAACCGCTTACGCACGTTATAACAAGACGGTCATCACCTTCTCGGAGGCAGAGTTTATCCAAAAGGTGACCTACCGTGATGACGGTGAGGATTATGGCGGATATCAAAGCGGAATCGTACTTGATCCCAATGATGCAACCAACAAGGTGTTTAAGCTTCACAGCCCCAGCATCTGGGCCAACTTTGCCGTTCCCGTTTACGATGCAAAGGGCGTACCGTCCTACGACTTGATCGCAGGTGTCAAGTATACCGTAAGTGTGGATTTCAAGATCCCCTCGACCGTCAACGCAAGCACTATCACCATCCGCACCATTGTCGGTGATATGGCTGAAGGCGGCGTCGGCAGAACACCTTACGACGGCACAAGGGTAAATTATACCGTTTCCGAGCTTGAGGTCGGCAAGTGGTATACCTATACAACCACCTTTACCGCTACAAGTGATGTCAACACCAAGCCTTATCTGTTTTTGAGTTATATTCTTGACGACGGAGCAGCTGCTTCAAGCTCTCAGGTCGGTGCTTCAAGCTATCTCTATTTTGATAATGTGAGCGTTTATAACTCTGCACAGTTTGAGAAGCTGACCATCAGCAACAACGGTGTGGAAAAAGAGATAGATATGGTCGTCGGAACCGAGCTTCCTTCGCTCAACAGCAACCTTGACGAGCAGGTATTCCTCGGCTGGTATTCCGACCCTGAATGCACCGTTCCCTTTGGTGCCGTTCAGGCCAACGAGACCCGCACCGCTTATGCCAAGTTTGATACCGTAAAGATCACCTTCGGCAATGCTGACAAGCAGCTCAATGCAGGTGATATCTTCACCGTGCCTTGCTATGAGGGTGTTGAAAATGCTTATAACCTTACTGCAGGCAAGACCTACGCAATGCGCTTTGTTTATAAGTCCGTAAAGGACAGCGTTGCAGGCAAGTTTGCGGTTTTGGGCAACGAGCTGAAGTTTAGCGCCTACGATGCCGAAAATGCCAACGTCTGGACCCCTGCGGCAATAACCTTCACCGCAACCGAGGCCACCGCTTTGCAGTTGGCAGTTATCTCGGACGGCTCGGCAGGTGTTTTGGTTGACGATATTCTCATTTATGAGATCGACTACACTCCCGAGACTTCTGTTACCGCAGGCAACAGCACTATCTCGGCAACCAAGCCCACCGCACAGAACAATATGCAGACCGGTAAGGTCTCTGTCAGCCTTGCCGACGGCGAGCAGCTCAAGGTCGGCGGACTTACCGTCACCTACGATCTGTATGCGACCGCATTCAGCGATTTTGTGACCTCCAAGGTCATGCTTTCCAACGGCTCTTACGACCTTGACCGTGACAATGAGCCCGGCAACGGCAACGAGTTTGTCTACTTTGTTCCTGCAAACGCCAAGAACATCAAGATCTCGGCCGAGTTTGTTTCGGCAGACGATACCAATATCGGCATAATCGCAGGCTCTGTCCGTGAGAAGAGCGACAAGTATTCTTCGGGTCTCCGTTTCAGAGGCCGTGTTTACAAGGATGACAGCATCAAGAATGTAGGCTTCCTCCTTGCACCCGAAAAGCTTGTTACCGACGCAGGCTATGACACCCTTACTGTTGATAATGCCGTTGCTTGCTCGGCAATAAACGCACTTGCCACCGGCGTGGTATACGACGGAACCGACCTTTACACCGATTACCAGGTACTGCTTACCGGCGACAAAATGGAAAATCTGCTCGATACCTCGATCATGTGCGTAATGTACATCGAGCATAATGACGGCACCGTTGAGTATGCCGATGCCAAGACCCAGTCCTATAACGGCATCAAGAAGGCTATGAACCCCGTTTACAGAGGTATTACCTCCTATCATTCCGAGGAGTACGAGGATACCCGCAATAAGCTTCTCAAGACCCAGAACGACGGAACCTTCTCGTTCCTTGTTCTGACCGATATCCACATCGACTATGTTAAAACGGTCGCAGACGGAGAGTATTGGTACACCACTCCCGTAGGCGGAAAGCTCCCCGACCGTCCCAACATCGAGCGTGAGATCGCAATGGTCATCGAAATGGCCAACACCACCGACGTTGACTGCATCATTTTGGGCGGTGACCTTATCCACGGAACCAACTCACACGCAAACTCTATGGCCGACCTTAACTACCTGGCACAGGTATTCCAGAAGGCCAAGGTCCCTGTGATCGCATCCCGCGGTAACCACGATAACAATGACTACCACGGCAAGCCCTGCGCTTTAGAGCATATCATCACCAACGAGGAATGGACCACCACCCTTATCGATCCGCTTGCTAAGGATACTTTGGCAGTTCACGATACCGAAAACGATCCGTATTCGCCTTACTACTATATGGATTTCCCCGAGAAGAAGACCCGTGTTATCGTGCTTGATGCATGGAACTATCCCATCATTTCGACCGACGGTATCCATTCGACCTATTCTGCCGAAAACGGTTGGGAGATGTACGGTGACAATGCTCAGATAGAGTGGTTTGCAAAGGTTGCCCTTGATGCCGAGCTTCAGGGTTGGAACTACGTTTTGTCCACCCACGCACCTATTGTCGGTTCTATGTCGGGCAGCTCATCCAACGCCGGTCTTCTCCGCAACATTATCACCGCCTTCAACAACAAGACTACAATTGATGTGTTCGGCACTACAATGGATTACTCCAATTACGACGGTCAGATGCCTCTGAACGTTTCGGGTCACACCCACATCCAGTCGTGGAGAACACTTGGTGACGACCACGTAGCTGTCAACACCGGTTCGGGAAGATTTGCCTATTATACCGACGACGGCACCACCGATACCGCCACCGAAAAGCAGTATCAGCCTGTACGCTGGGAGGGCACCTATTCCGAGGCCTGCTTCGATGCAGTTGTGTACGATCCTGCTATTAACACGATCCAGCGCTTTAACTTCGGTAACCGTCCCGACAACAAGTTTGTCATAACCGATTCGGGTATTGAAATAACCGAAACACCGCACGAAGGAGAGTATGCAGAATGAAACAATATGTAAAGCCTGATTTCGTGCTTAAAAGTCTGGTAGCCGAGGAAAATATCTCGGCTGACGGCTTTGGTAACGAAGTCCCTGTTGTGTCATTCCCCGGCAATTGGGTCGCCAATGACGATTGACACGTACGGAATTAAATGTTAAAATAAGGGAGGCAGGATTTCCTGCTTCCCTTATTTAAAAGCCTTCTTTTTTCAGTATTTGGAGTGATTTTTATGAAAAACATTTCAATATTCTTCCGCAAGATATTTATACCTGTGGCACTTATTTTGTGCATGGTGCTTTTCTGTACACAATGCGGCTCAGGCAATACCGCAAGCATAAACAGCTCATCCGAAAATGCTTCATCAAGCACGGTCTCGACCGTGTCGAAGGACACCGCATCGACCGAAAGTGCCGAGCCCGAGCTTACCTTTGAGGAAAAGGTCAAGGCAATGGGAAGCGGCTATTGGGAGGAGTATAACGACACCCGTGATAAGCTTCTGGCCGCACAGTCGGACGGCAGTTTTTCCTTTATTATGCTGACCGATATTCATATCGATTACGTTAAAAAGGTGGCTGAGGGGGAGGAATGGTATACCGTAACACCCGTAGGGGGCTCTCTGCCCGACCGTTACAACATTCAAAATGAGATCGCAATGGTCATCGAAATGGCCAACACCACCGATGTTGATTGCATACTTTTAGGCGGCGACCTTGTTCACGGAACACGGCCGCACTACAGTGCCTTGGGTGAGTTGGATTACCTTGCTGAGGTATTTAAGGAGGCCAAGGTTCCCGTGTTTGCGACCCGTGGCAACCACGACCATAATGATTATCACGGCAAGCCCTGTGCCTTGGAGCATATTATTACCGACGAGGAATGGACAACCCACCTTATAAATCCATTGGCAAAGGATATGACGATTGTCCGTCCTGATGGCAACCCAAATTCATCGTATTATTATGTTGATTTCCCCGATAAAAAGACACGTCTTATCGTGCTGGACGGTTGGAACTATCCCGTTATCTCCGACGACGGTATTTACTCGGTTTATTCTGCCGAAAACGGTTGGAGTTTCTATGGAGACGACGAGCAGGTCGAATGGTTCGCAAGTGAGGCTCTCGACCCCGAAAAGGACGGTTGGAATTACGTTCTGCTTACCCACGCACCCATCACGGGTGATGAAAGCGGAAGCTCGAACAATGCTAACCTTATCCGCAGCATCATCAATGCGTTCAACAATAAGGCTTCTGTTTCGGTTTACGGTAAAGCTTACGATTTTTCAAAGGTCGATATCAAGCTTGAGCTCAGCGTTTCGGGTCATACACATATTCAGTCATGGCGTACTATGAGCAACAACCACGTTGCCATCAACACGGGCTCGGGCAGGTTTGCGTATTACCCCTCGGAAATACCTTTTGACAACGCCAACGGCAAGGAATATCAGCCGATGCGTATTGAGGGCACCTACAGTCAGTCTTTGTTTGATGCTATTGTTTACGATGCAAAGGACCGCACTGCCAAGCGCTTTAACTTCGGCAACCGCCCCGATAATCTGTTTGAATATACCGCCAACGGTATAGTTCACACCGAGGGAGAGCATCAAGTATGGTAACCCTGCATTGACTTTGGAGATGATAATATGGCAACCGTAAAAATCGACCCCATTTATATTGAAGAATTTGAAGATACCGTTAAAAAAGCCAAGCCGCTTATAACCGACACATCTTTTTGTGTTCTGCTGATGTCGGATGCTCATATCGAGTATTCGGGCGGGTTACAACCTGAGCGACCCGGTATTATGCGTCAGGTCGAGGCTATTCAGGCCTTGGCAGGTGAGATAGGCGCCGACGCAATAATGCTCGGCGGAGATATACTTCACGGAACCAACTCGCACGAGGGCGCAATGAGGGATCTCAATATTTACGCCGAAAGCTTTAAGGATGCCCCCGTGCCGGTATTACCCACACGTGGTAACCACGATGACAACGGCTATCACAACACCAAAGACCGACCGGGAGATAAATATGACCCGCATTACTGTCCCATCGAGTACATAGTCAATCAGCAGATGTGGGTCGACACGCTGGTCGACCGTGTGTGCAAGGGCAAGGCGGTCCACGCCGACGGTGACCCCAAATCGACCTATTATTACGCCGATTTCGAGGACAAAAAGGTCAGAATGATATTCCTCGATGCCTACGATTATCCGTATGTTTCGTCAAACGGTGTGCATATTGATACGGCCTCCGAGGGCTTTAACCGCGTGCCCGATCATCAGATAAAATGGCTGTGCGACGTTGCGCTTGACACTGAAAAGGTCGGTTGGAATTTCATCGCCTGCTCACACGCACCGCTTAAAAGGTTTGGCACATACAAAAATGTCGAAGAGGTAATGGGGATCTTCTCGGCCTTCAATAACCGCAGGCTGTATAAAAACGAGCGTCTCAATATCGTCAAGGACTTCACCAAAGTCACCGCCTCAACTCCGTTGCAGCTGTTCGGTCACACACACCTGACCGTTACCAAAAGCTGTGCGCCCGAAAAGATGCAGCTTATCGGTGTCGGAAGCGCCAAGGTCTCGTTCTATCCGAAGTCCATTCCCGATCTTCTTGCCCACGGCGATTACGACTACGGCGAGATGCACCCGAGAGTGGCAGGAACCTACACCGAGGCCAATATCGACGTTATCATAATGGACAAGGGCGTCATCAACAAAATACGCTTCGGCGCAGGTGTCGACCAAAAATTTGACGTTTCGGATTATATGAATTATTAAGAAAAAAGCTCCAAGCAACCGTTCGGTTTGCCTGGAGCTTTTTGTTATTCTTTTACCGAGCCTTTGAAGATGGTCTTTCTGAAATGGCCGGGAGTGTGACCTGTGAGTGAACGGAAGACCTTGCTGAAATACTGCGGATTTCCAAAGCCCAAGGTGTCCGATATACTCGTGAAATCCTGGTTGGTCTCCAGAATCAGCCGCTTGGCTTCCTCGATCTTAAGATACTGGAAGTAAGAGTTCACGGTCTTGCCGGTCTCTTTTTTGAAGTGACTGCAAACGTGGCCTCTGCTGTAACCGACCTGCTTGCAGATATCCTCGATGCTGACGGTTGAATACACGTGGCTTTCAAGTATCTCCACCACCTGCGAGACAAGCTCGCTTCGGTTGTCGCTGTGCTCAAAAAAGATCTTTTCCTTATTCTTTTCCTTTTTCAAGCCTTTGATTATCTGCAAAAGCAATATTTCAATATAATTGATATGTATCTGTCGGTCAAGATGCGGCGCTTTTGATTTTAAACTGCACCAATGCCCGTTGATGTCGTAGGCCTTGGCACCTGCCTCAAAGGCCAAGGACAGTATCTGGCGCTGTTCGGGGGTAAAATGCACAAAGGTCCTTGTGTTGTCGGGGAAAAACTCTAGCATCAGCTCACTGTTGCAAATGAACGAGGAAATAAATATAGAGGCCGAATGCTCGCCGTCGCAGTTGTTTCTGTGAGGGTAGCCTCTGCCGTAGATCACAGCATCGCCTGCGTGCATAATGACATCCTTTTCTTCGCTTTTATCAAGATAAACACCCTTTTCAAGGTATATGATCTCATATTCCTCGTGCTCATCAAGAGGATGATTGTAGGTGTACCGTGCAGGAAGCTCGAAATACCGAATGGTATATATCTTTTCTATGCTGATGGGTATTTCGGGAACGCAAGGCTCGTTATAATCGCCACGGTACTGGTTATTGGATTTTTCTTTAAAAGGCATAGTATCACCTCAAAGCTCGGCTTCGATAAACCGCTTCAGCTCTTTAAATCCGCCGTGGGGGTATGCGCTTATATCCTTGTTTTCCTTGTTGATGATGCAATCGGTCAGCAAAAACACCTTCATGCCCAACGTTTCTGCCACCATATCCTCGGTCACGTCGTTGCCCACCATAAGGCATTCCTTGGGGTCAAGCTTCAGCTTTTCGCATATCTCAATGTAATACTTGGGGTTGGGCTTGCAATAGCAGGAGTTTTCGTATGTGGTGTAGAGCAAAAAGTCCGAGATATCAAGGCCTGCCCACGAAGCACGGTTGCGTGTGGCGACCGAAGGGAACAGCGGGTTTGTAGCCAGCACAACGCCTTCCCCTTTAGCCTTCAACAGCTTTATGACTTTGTCGGCCTCAGGTGCAAAGCCGCAGGCTTCCTTGGCCTTGCAAAACTCGTTGGAGTAAAATTCATCAAAGATCGGCTTGTGGTTTATGGCGTCAGGTCCGTAGATACCGCAAAAGGTGTCCCAAAAGGCTTGCTCGTTTATGCGGCTGCCGTCGTTTTTGACCATTGCCGCCGTGCCTGCCCAAATGTTTTTCACAAGCGCTTTGGGCTCGTAACCCAAGGGTGCGGCCTTTATGGCAAGGTTGGTGAAATATATTTCCGTAAACCTTTCCTGATCCATTGGAAGCAATGTTCCGTCGAGGTCGAACAATACCGTTTTTATAGCCATAGAAACCTCCGAAAAAGTGAATTTTACCTTTTTATTTTACAATGCTTTATACCAAAAAGCAATATATTAAAGTGTAAACTTTTTATAAAATCGTATTGTTATAGTATAAAAAACACCCCAAGCCGAAGCTTGGGGTGAGATTGAGATCTATGGATCAGGTTATGCGTTGGTCTTTTTGCCGAAGAACATCTTAATAACAAACAGGGTGCCGATCATAAGCACAAATGCAATGGGCAGAGCAATTATCCAGTTCTGGATAAAGCCTGCGATGATGTAGCTTACGAAGGAAACTCCTGCAACGGTGAGTGCATAGGGCAACTGTGTCGAAACATGGTTGATGTGGTTGCACTGACCGCCGGCCGAAGCCATAATGGTGGTATCCGAAATGGGTGAGCAATGGTCACCGCAAACGGCACCTGCCATACAAGCGGAAATTGCAACAACTGCGATCTCGCCGCCCTGGTTGAATACGCTAAGCACGATGGGGATAAGGATACCGAAGGTTCCCCAGGAGGTGCCGGTTGCGAACGAAAGTCCGACAGCGATAAGGAAGATGATGGCGGGCAGGAAGTTCTGCAATGCGCCTGCGTTGTTCTGGATAAGCTCGGCAATAAAGACGTTGGCACCGATAGAATCGGTCATGGCCTTGAGAGTCCATGCGCAGATAAGGATCATAATTGCGGGAACCATTGCCTTGAAGCCCTCGGGGATGGATTCCATACAAGCCTTGAACGAAAGCACACGGCGGCACATGAAGAATATGATGGTGAAGATAACAGCGAAGAACGAACCGTACATAAGACCTACGGAGGCATCACTGTTGGAGAATGCGGTGATGAAGTCCTCTCCGTCGAAGAAGCCGCCGGAGTAGATCATACCGATAACGCAAGCGATAACAAGGAAAATGACGGGAACGATAAGGTCGCAAACACGGCCTCTGGGGTTCTCGGGCAGAGCCTCAACAGCATCCTGAACGCCGGCAGAGAACAGGTCTCCGTTCTTGGCGTTGTCCTCGTGCTTTTTCATCGGGCCAAACTCAAGGCCGGTGACCGCAAGGAAGATGAGCATTGCGATGGTGAGCAATGCGTAGAAATTGTAGGGAATAGCGTGGATAAACAGCGACATACCGCTGTCCTCACCTGCGCCTGCGGCAAAGCCCGAAACGGCTGCTGCCCAGGAAGAAATGGGAGCGATGATACAAATGGGAGCTGCGGTAGAGTCGATGATGTAAGCAAGCTTTGCACGGGAGATCTTCTGCTCGTCGGTAACAGGTCTCATAACAGAACCGACGGTAAGGCAGTTGAAATAGTCATCAACGAAGATAAGCACGCCCAAAGCAACGGTGGCAAGCTGTGCGCCCACACGTGACTTGATATGTTTGGTTGCCCAGCGACCGAATGCGGCCGAGCCGCCTGCCTTGTTCATCATGGCAACCATTGCACCAAGCATTACAAGGAATACAAGGATACCGACGTTGTAGGAATCGGCGATTGAGCCGACAAAGCCGTCCGACAGAACGTGGGTTATAGTGCCCTCAAAGCCAAAGTTGGAGTAGATAAGTCCGCCTGCCAAGATTCCGATAAAGAGGGAAGAATAGACCTCTTTGGTGATAAGGGCAAGCACAATGGCGATGACCGGGGGAAGAAGAGCCCAGAAGCTTGCAAAAAGCGGGATCTCCTGGCGGACGGTTCCGAGAGCCGTCTCAAGGTTTTGGTCGAAATTGGGATCGGCATTGACATTGGTGTCATAAGCATCGATATACTCATTTGCCGAGTCATAGTCCGAAAGATCATACTGAACATCGTCAACGGTGACGGTGATCTGGGTGATCTCGGTGGTGGGTTCGTCTTCGGCTGCGGTTGCAGTGGTGAAAAGCGATGTGATACAGAAAACGACAAGGCACATCAATGCAACGGTAACCCAGACTTTGCGTTTTGCGGGTCGAAGTTTCATAAATAGTCCTCCTCAAATTTATGCAAAGAAAAAAAGCCGTGGCGTACCACAGCTTTTTGAAAAACAAAAGCGATGATAGCCCTCCACAAACTGTGACAGTACGCGGCGTGTTTCACCGCATCCCAACCGCAGTAGCCCGAAAAAACAACTACGGCTTCGGCAGTTATTCCCTTCACGTGGGTGTTTTCGCACCGTGGTCACGCTACTCATAATAACCGCACCTCTATCTTTGCTTCTTACATTATAAACGGAAAATGCCACAAAATCAAGTAGTTTGTGTAAAAAAGCAGAACAGTGTCGTTAAATCTGATAAAAATGCTTTTTGCGGAAGGCTTTGGGCGACATTTTGAAGCGCTCCTTAAAAACATAACTGAAATAGCTCTGCGAATTAAAGCCGCAACGTGCGGCAACGTCGACGATCGGCATATCGCAGGAGGCCAGCAGGCTTTGAGCCGCCGTAAGCCGTGTTCGGGTGATAAATTCGTTGGGAGGAAGGTCGGTCACCTGCGTGAAGATGCGGTAAAAATAGGACGTACTCAAATGACACCGTTTGGCCAGAGTTTCGGCGTTCAAGGGTTCGGAATAATGCTCACGTATGTATTCGACCGATGTCTTTACCGCCGATTGGCTTGTGTCGGCAGGTACATTGTCCGAGGTGCTTACGGCGCAGTCCTTTCTTAAGGTGTAAAGCAGACGTATCAGCCGACCTGCTGCTTTGACGTCGCTGAAATCATCAAAATCGGGCTCGGGGTCGCAAAGAGCCGAAAACAGCTTTTTGTAGCTTTCAAAATCACAGCCTCTTATAAACTTAGGCAGGGTGGCAATAAGCTGACGCAAACGTTCATCGGTGGCCGAAAAATGTAAAAACAAAGCTTTGAAGTGTAAAAGGCTCTGACGCCTGTCCCCCGGGGAGGCCATCAGAATACAGCCTTTTTTTATCTCGTTGCGCTGACCGTTGATGAACGAAACACCGCCGTCCTCACAAAAAAGCTCAAGTTCGTATTCCTTAACGGTGCGCAAAGGGGTCAGAATCTCGCCGCCCTTAAAGCGGTATTCCTGTCGGATGCTTGTGTCAAATACTCCCGAGCCGAAAATTTTAGGTAATCCCGATTCCAAGCAAAGCCCTCCTTTTGGATAGAATTTCTAAAATATAAAAATTGAATATTGATAGCAATGCGCCGTTACACTTGCTATAATTAGCATAGCACAGCAAGAAACACTTGTAAAGACCAAAATTTATAAAAGGAGTGTTGCCATTATGAAAGAATACAAAATTGATAATCACGAGCCGTCATACTTACCCGACGGTGAATGGAAGCTTGTGTGGGCGGACGAGTTTGACGGCACCGAGCTTGACCGAACAAAATGGGATTTACGTTTGAATTTTTGGGGCAAGCGCTTTGATGCTTATACCGATCAAGGTGTGATCGTTCGCAACGGCTGTGTGGAGCTTCACCGCACCGAGGTTGACGGTCGATATGTTTCTCCTCAGCTTCAAACAGGCAGTAACTCGTTTGATATCCCGCAGGAGGGCACCGATAACCCTTGGGGTGAAGACAAAATTTGGAAGCTTGGTATTTTGGAAGAGCCCAAATTTGTCCACCGCTACGGTTATTATGAGTGCCGTTGCAAATTCCAAAAGGATCCCAAAACCATGTGGAGTGCATTCTGGACGCAATCACCGACCATTGGCGCACGTTTTGAGCCCGAATGGTGCGGTATTGAGTCGGATATAATGGAGCATTTCAAGATAGGCGAAGCCACAACCGGCAACATTATGGGCGGCTACGGCAAGCAGTACCGTGAAGAGGGTCGCGTTTATTACCCCATTGTTGAGGAAGGTTGGCACTATTTCGGCATGGATTGGCAGCCCGACGGCTACGTTTTCTATTGCGACGGCAAAGAGGTTTCCCGTTGCAATAAAAACGTTTCACACGTTCCGCAGTTCATTTTGCTGACTACCGAGGTTATGGGATACCGCAGCTCAAAGGGTAAGACAATAATAGATGCCGACGGCAAGGAAAAGATATTTCATTCCTACGATATTGTCGGTGAGTATGAGGACGATGCCTTTATCTGCGATTTCGTGCGTGTTTTTGATAAGATCAAATAATATAATTTTTAAAGTTGACCGCCTTAAAACACAGTTTTAGGGCGGTTTTTTGCGTAAAATAATAGAATATTTAAAAAGTGCGATAGAATTTTGATATTAAAACGCAAATTAAAATGCTACTATTATATCAAAGAAAAAATCGGAAAGGGGGAGTGTGATCATGGCTTATCAGAACGGAAAGACCTTTTTTGCCTGCGGTCAGCCTGTAGTTGTGCGTTTGGCCGACGGTGAGACCCATATTTTTTCAACCGACGGTGAAAGGCTTTCGACCGAGGATATGAGCTTCGGCACGCTTTACGGCGGCGGCGAAGGGTTGGAGCTTGACAGCGTTTCGATCATTCAGGAATCGGGCCATTTGCAGGCTATATACGGCGGCGGTATCGGTGACACGGTCAAAAACGTTGATATCACCGTAAACGGTGGCGTTGTCCGAAGCAAATATGTCGGCGGCGGTATGGCAAAGCGTGTCGGCGAGGTCCACATAACCCTTAATAACACTGCGGCACACACCGTTATGACGGGTAGCGAAGCCGAGGGTGCCGTCATAGAAGGTGTGGCCAACGTGACCTTGAACAGCGGCGTTGTGTTGAACATCAAATGCGGCGGCGGTGAGGTCTTGGGGGGCGTCAACGTTACCGTAAACGGCGGCAGGATCGAAAAGCAGATCACAGACGAGGGTATCAAGGGCAAGCTGAACATTTCGCTGCCCGAGGATATTTTTGTTAAAAACTCCAAGGGCGGACAGTTCCCCATGTTGCCCGAAACCGCCAATATCACGCTGACCCCTGCGTTAAATTATGACGACATAAAAATATACAAAAGAAACAAGGACGAGTTTTTCAAGCGTGATGCAAAAAGGACAGAAATTAGGATGTTTGAGCTTCGTGACCCCGCCCTTAAAAAGGAGGACACTCCATTCCCTGAGTTTATCGGCGATAGCATTCTCATCACTCTGCCAAAGGGCAAAACGGTGCTGGTCGACACGGGTCTGCAGTATAGCCGGGAAGAACTGAAAAACGGTCTTGAGAGCTTAGGCATCACGACCATAAATTACCTTGTCATCACCCACCTGCACGGTGACCACGGCGGTAATCTGCTCATGTTGTTGGACAACTTCATTGTCGATACCGTTATTGTTCCCGATGTTTACGCAGGCGCTGAAAGATCCGTTCTTCCGCAAATAAATGAAACGATGAGACGTGCACAATTGGGTCGGCAGAAGGTGTGGCGTGTTGCCGAGGGTGATGAATTTCAGCTTGGCGATGCAAGGTTTGAGGTTTTGAGCCCCGAATACCACGGCTTTTGCACTACAGACCTCAACAGCACCTCGATAGTGCTTAAAATGACCTACTTTGAAAACACCGTACTGCTGACGGGTGACATCACCCAAGCGGTCGAGCTACGGTTGGTTGAAAAGTACGGCGATGCGTTAAAGTGCGATATTTTAAAATCAGCACACCACGCAATTTTGTCGCAGAACCACTATAAATTCATAGATGCGTGTTCTCCTAAAATTGTTGCTGTGCACAACCTGCGTGAAAACGGCGTGTTTATGAATGTCACTCGATACACCCTGGAAAATGTCAATAAATTGCCACCGAACAGCATTTATTTCACAGGTCGTGACGGTGCGATGAAGTTTACGCTTGACGGCAAGGCAGACGGAATAAAAATATGGACTGAATATGATAGAGAGGTAATTTTAAAATGAAGGTAACCGATGTAAAGGCATTTGTTGTTGACTGCTTCAGAACAAATTGGGTATTCGTCAAAATTTACACCGATGAGGGCATCACCGGTGTTGGTGAGGGTACCTTGGAGTACAAGGAAAAGGCTTTCCTTGGTGCTTTGGAGCATATTAAAGAATATCTTGTGGGGCAGGATCCCAGGGACATTGAAAAGCATTGGCACCACACCTACCGTGACGCTTATTGGCGCGGAGGCCCTGTTTTAATGAGCGCCTTGTCGGCGGTCGAGTGCGCTTTGTGGGACATTTTGGGCAAGTCCTTGAACGTTCCCGTTTATCAGTTGCTCGGCGGCAAGTATCACGACAAGGTTCGTATCTACGTCAACGGTTGGTTTGCAGGCGCAAAGGAGCCCGAGGAGTTTGCCGAAAAGGCAAAAATTGCCGTGAGCCGAGGCGTTACGGCAATGAAGTGGGACCCGTTCGGCAAGTCATACTTACAGATTTCCAATGCCGACCTTGACAAGGCGCTTCGCAATGTTGCCGCAGTACGTGAGGCGGTCGGCAGCTCGGTCGATCTGCTTATCGAGGGTCACGGACGATTTGACGTGCCTACGGGTATCAAAATCGCCAAGGAGCTTGAACAGTTCAAGCCGATGTTCTTTGAAGAGCCCACACCGCCCGATAATATCGACGCTTTAAAGGCCGTCAGAGACAAGTCTCCCGTTGCCATTTCGGCAGGTGAGCGACTTTACAGCCGTTGGGATTACCGCAAGCTGTTTGACATCCGTGCAGCAGATTATATCCAGCCCGATATTTCCCACGCAGGCGGTATTTCGGAGCTGAAAAAGATAGCCGCCGAGGCCGAGTCGAGATATATTCCGTTTGCACCGCACAATCCGTCAGGTCCTGTTGCCAATGCAGCAACTCTGCAGTTGGCCGCCGCTTGTCCCAATTTCTGCATTCTGGAAATTATGTACAGTGACGTCGATTGGCGCAAGGATGTCACCAACGAAAAATTGGAGTATAAGGACGGTTATATCACCATTCCCGATAAGCCGGGTCTTGGAATTGAAATCAACGAGGAGGAGTGCTTGAAGCACCCCTATCAGCCGCATACCTTACGTCATTACACGGGTCAGCTGACCAACATCCGCCCTGCAAAGAGTGAGTTTTATTTTTAATAAAATTCACTTGTAGGGACAGGCGTCCTCGACTGTCCGTATGTTGGGAATAACTGCAAAGAGTAGGAATATGCGTCCCCCCTACGGTAAGGATTTGAATGATGAACATTTTGAATCCTCCCGTCACACCTGACGGTGCGCCACCCTCCTTTGACAAGGAGGGCTTATCGGCCTCCCTTGTTAAAGGGAGGTGGATTTTGCGTAGCAAAAGACGGAGGGATTCAAAGGTTGGTTTATGAATCGCCCTACAAATAAAAGGAGAAATTATTATGAAAAAGTTTGAGGTTTTGGGTCACGAGCCTTCGCTTTTGCCCGATGATTTTGAATTTGAATTGGCTTGGGCTGACGAATTTGACGGGTGGAATCTATGAAAACAAAGGTAATACGTGATAACGGTGTTTTAAAAATAGACATTGGCGGTAAAATATACGATCCGTTGTCTTTTAAATCGTTTAGAGCCAATCCCAAAAACGTTTCTGAGTTTTACAAGGCGGGAGTGCGACTTTTCAGCGTGCTTTCGAGTGGTGTGACCTCGGCGTTGGGTGTTCCTTATTCACTTTACGGTGAATCGTGGGTTGGTGAAGGGAAGTATGATTTTTCCGCCATCGACCGACAGATGGATATGTTTATAGAAAACGCTCCCGACGGCTTTTTTGCGCCCATGTTTCAGGTCGATACAAGGGATTGGTATTTGGCAACTCATGACGTACCAAACTCGTTTACCCACTTGTCGCAAATAGCGTGTGACGAACAATGGAAAAAGGCTTCTGCCGATTACATAAAGGCCGCAATCACTCATTGCGAGCAAAAATACGGTGATCGCATTTACGGTTATTTTTTGCTTGGCGGAATGACTACCGAATGGTTTTCGGCACGCGATTATGAGGAATCGCACCCCATAAAAGAGGCAGGCTATCGTAAATGGAGAAATGATGATAATGCAAAGCTTCCCTCAAAGGAAGAACTTGACTGCGAGGGTAAGGTGTTTTTGGAGGATGAGGAAAGCGAGGTCTATCTTGCAAGGCGGTTCCACAGTGAAACAATTGCAGATCTTATACTTTACTTTGTTGGAGAAGCACAGTCTGTATTAAAGCATAACAAACTGTTGGGCCTTTATTACGGCTATTTGTTTGAGCTTGGCGGTGCCCGTCTTTATAATGACGGAAGCTTGGCTTATGAAAAGGTTTTCTTTAGCCCTGATATTGACATGATATCCAGCCCTTCGGCATATGGCTATCGCAGAATAGACGACCCAAGTGCTTTTATGCTCACCCAAAAAACGCTGGATGCACATAATAAACTCTATTTTCTTGAATTTGACCACATAACGCATACTGCACCCGAGATGGTAAACGACCCCGAAGGTGCAACCCAAAAGAATAAAGCACTTGCAAAGATACCGGGTGCAAACTCAAAGTGTAAAAATGAAACGGAATCGTTGAATTTGATGTACAGAGATTTCATTCTTTGCAATTCCAATCTAACGGCACTTTGGTGGTTCGATATGTTTGACGGATGGTTCCGTTCGGACGGTATGATGCAGGCTGTTGCCAAAATGATAAAATTATCTAAAGAATTTGGCGAAACGAATACTCATCGTGTTTCGGAAATAGCAGTGTTTGCCGAAGGCGAGGCTATGTACCGTGTGCGAAAAACATCGAATATGGCAACGCTGTGCCTTTCAAATATCCGCAGAACATTGGCCGAATGCGGTGCGCCGTATGACTTGTATTCAATCGGCGACGTCACCCTGCCCGATGTTTTGGATTATAAGCTTTATATTTTTGTCAATCAGTACGATATGCCCGAAAGCATCAAAAATTATATTGCTAAAAAACTTAAAACTGAGGGTAAAACCGTATTATGGCTTTATGCACCTGATTATGCCAAGGGCGGAATGAAGGATGTGAAACGGATATCAAAAACAGTGGGTATGCAGGTTGAAATCAGTGATGTTTCACACGGAAATATGATTTTTAATGGTGAAGGCTACGAATATCCGTTGGCGGAACCGTATTTTTCAATAAACGATGATACTTCAACAGAGCTTTGTCGTTTTGAGGACGGTACGGTTGCGGCGGCATACAAGGAACAAAATGGGTCAAAATCGATTTACGTTGCCGCCTGTAACCTGCCGTCGTCTTTGCTTCGCCATATTGCAGAGCTTGCGGGTGTGTTTGTATATAGCCAAAGCAACAAGGTCTACGTTTATCCGAATTCGCAGTGCATTGGTGTATATAATGCAACCCAAAATGCTTGTGAAATACACCTTGCCGAGGATGGAAGATATACCGATTTGCTCAGTGGCAACATTTTTACTTGCACAAACGGTGTGCTGAAAATACCTAAAAACAAAATCAACGCATATTACTTGAAAAGGGAGATATAAATGAACAAAGCAGTATTTATAACGGGAGCTCAAAGCGGTACGGGTTACGGTATTGCCGAAACCTTTGCGAAGAACGGTTGGGATGTGTTTATTACAAGTCGCAACGGTGAAGAGGCCGAAAGAGCCGCCGAACAATTGACCGCTGATTACGGCGTTTTCTCAAAGGGCTATGAGTGCAATATCCGCAACGAGCAGCAGGTTATTGATATTTTCAACGATATTGATAAAACGGGTCGGTTTGTCGAAACAATAGTGCTCAACGCCGCTAACCTCGGCTTTGGCAACGACCCTGCAAAGGGGCTTGACTTTTTTGAGCAATCCTTGGACGAGTTTCAGGAGGTTTTTGAAACCAACCTTGTTTGGAACTTTTCAATGGTACGTCAGGCCGCTATACGTATGCGTGATCACCACAAGGGCGCCATTGTTTTTATCAGCTCCAATACGGCCTACCGTGCCATTCCCAACCGTGCCGCATACTCGGCATCAAAGGGCGGTATAAACTCGCTTTCCCGTGCGCTTGCTATTGACCTCGGTAAGTACGGCATCCGTTCCAATGTTGTGCTTCCGGGTACCATAAAGACCGAACGCTGGGTCAAGATGGGTAATAAGCAGATAGTAAACGGTGAGCTGACCCCCATCGGTGACATTTCGGATTTTGAGGACATCGCCAATGCTGCTTACTTCCTGGGCACTGACCTTTCCAAGAACATCACGGGTACCGAAATTACGGTCGACGGCGGTATGACCTGCCAGCTTTACCCCACCGTTTTAAACGACCTTAAGCGAGAAAAGCTCAAAAGAGAGGGTATTCTGTAAGTAAATACCAAAAAGCAAAAGAGCGGAAAAGCATTGCTTTTCCGCTCTTTTTTGCTTATAGATAGTTTCATATTTTTTCGGCTTTCCAGCCGTTTTTGGTTAGTATCCAGCGCTCCGAAAAACCACATTCTTTGGCTAAAGCGGCGGCGTCTTCGAGAAAATCACCCAACCGTTCTTTTTCGTGGCAGTCGCCGTTGATGACGATCTTGCCGCCGAGTCGGTTTATCTCCTTCAAAATAAACTCGGCAGGGTAGGGTGCGGTGCGGTAGCTTCGGGTCATCGCACCGACATTGATCTCAAAGAATTTATCAAACGGGACAAGCTTCCTCACGGCATTCAAGGCCGCATTTTTGTAGCGGTCGGTCAAAAATCGGGGCTCGCGCTCAAAAAATTTTGAAATAACATCAAGATGTCCGATAATATCACAGTTTGTTTTGTTGACAACATCGCTGACAAGGTCGAAATATTCCTCGGCGAAGCTTTCAAAATCGCCGCCGTAATGCTCGTCCAAAACCTCCTGCAACATCTCAGGTGTAAGGTCAACAGGATACAGCTTGCCGTCCTTTTTGACGTTGTGCACCGAGCCTATTATGTAGTCATATCCGTCACCGTAGGGCTCGGAATAGTAGTCCTGCTCTAACCCTAAAAAGATGTCTATCTTGTCTTTAAACTCTTCCTTCAAGGCCAAAACCTCGGCTTTGTAGACCTCGGTGCTTTCGGGGGTCATGCTGTACGGTTCAACGCACGGGTCATAGGAATGCCCCGAAAATCCGTAAATTTTAAAGCCTCTTTTTATGGCTTCTTCAACCATTTCACGGGGTGTGTTTTCACCGTCGCAGTAATTGGTATGTGTGTGAAGATCAATCGTTATCACTGGCCATCTTCTCCTGCTTGACCTTGTGGTCGATAACGTGACGTGAGGAAAGCTCCTTGCGCACATCGTTGACCGAAATGCCGTTTTCAACCATCATGACCATCACGTGGTAGGCAAGGTCGGCAATTTCATAAACGGTCTCTTTTTTGTCGTGATCCTTGGCGGCAATGATGACCTCGGTGCACTCCTCGCCAACCTTTTTGAGGATCTTATCAAGACCCTTAGAGAACAGATAGGTGGTGTAAGAGCCCTCGGGCATCTGTGCCTTTCTGCCTTGCAACAGCTCATAAAGTCCGTCCATCGAGTATTCGGAAAGCTCGTTGCTTTCCCAAACGGTTTCGGTAAAGCAGGAATCGGTGCCCTTGTGGCAGGCGGGACCGTCCTTTTCGACAACTACAGTCAGAGCGTCACGGTCACAGTCGGCGGTTATCGACACAATGTGCTGATAGTTGCCGCTGGTCTCGCCTTTAAGCCAAAGCTCCTGACGTGAACGGCTGAAAAAGCAGGTCAAGCCCTTTTCCATCGAAATTTTAAGGCTTTCCTCATTCATATAGGCCAGGGTCAGCACTTTTTTGGTCAGACTGTCAACAACGATGGCAGGGATAAGTCCCTTTTCGTCAAATTTAAGCTGTGATATATCAAAATTAGTATTCATTATTAAAGCCTCACTAAAATATCGTTTTTCTTGAGTTCTTTTTTTAGGTCTTGTATCTTGACCTCGCCAAAGTGGAAGATAGATGCGGCAAGTCCTGCCGAAACACATGGGTCAGCCTTGAAAAGCTCGGTGAAATGGTCAATACCGCCGGCACCGCCCGAAGCAATAACGGGCACCTTTACGGCATCGCACACGGCGCTTAACATTTCAAGGTCAAAGCCTTGCTTTACACCGTCGGTGTCGATGGAATTAACAACGACCTCGCCTGCGCCCATTCCGACACAGCGCTTTATCCATTCAATGGCTTCCATCCCCGTATTCTCACGGCCGCCTTTTGAAAAAACGGTAAACCTGCCGTCAACACGCTTGATGTCGGCCGACAGAACAACACATTGGTCGCCGTATTTTTTTGCGGCCTCCTCAACAAGCTGTGGGTTTCTGATTGCGCCCGAGTTTACGCTGACCTTGTCGGCACCGCATTTTAATACACGGTCAAAATCGTCCAGAGTGTTAATGCCTCCGCCAACCGTCAAGGGTATAAATATCTTGGATGCAACCTCTTTTAAAATGTCGGTAAACAGCTGCCTGCCCTCGGCCGATGCGGTTATGTCGTAAAAAACCAGCTCGTCGGCACCGGCGTTACTGTAATAAGCGGCAAGGCTCACGGGGTCGGAAACGTCGTTCAGCCCTTCAAAATTGACACCCTTGACAACACGGCCGTTTTTAACATCAAGGCAGGGGATTATCCTTTTGGTTATCATTTTGCCGCCTCCAATGCTTCTTCTAATTTGATTGCGCCCGTGTAGTATGCTTTGCCGATGATGCATCCGTAAATATCCATTTCGCGGAGTGCTTTCACATCATCCATATTCGAAACACCGCCCGAAGCGGTGATATTCATAGAAAATTTTTGCGACATTTCACGGTAAAGCGGCAGGTTTGTGCCCTTCATGGCACCGTCCTTTGAAACGTCGGTGCAGATTATGCAGGAAACGCCAAGATTTTGCATTTTTTCGCAAAACTGTAACCCCGTAAACTGCGATTTTTCAAGCCAGCCCTTTATGGCCACAAAGCCGTCCTTAATGTCAACACCGACGGCGATCTTGTCACCGTATTTCTTAACGGCGGCCTTCAAAAATTCCTCGTCGTTTACGGCGGCGGTGCCCAAAATGCAACGGTCAACGCCGACCGAGAGATATCGGTCGACCGTTTCCATATTGCGGATGCCACCGCCTATTTCAATGAACAGCTTGGTGGTTTCCCTTATCTTTTTTACGGTGTCAAGATTGGGGGTATCGCCATTCTTGGCACCCTCAAGGTCGACAAGGTGGATATGTGTTGCACCTGCGGCCTCAAAATCACGTGCTACGGCCGAAGGGTCGTCGTTATACACCGTCATTTGTGCGTAGTCGCCTTTAAAAAGTCGGACAGCCTTGCCGCCGACAATGTCGATTGCGGGGAAAATTATCATTGAATGCCGTCCTCCTCACAAAATGCTTTTAAGATTTTCAGTCCAACGTTACCGCTTTTTTCGGGGTGAAACTGACAGCCGTAAACGTTGCCGCTCTGCACAGCGGCGGTTATTCTGATGCCGTATTCGGCGGAGGCGATAAGGCTTTGGTCACAGCCGTCGGCAAAATAGGAATGAACAAAATAAACACAGTCCCCCTCATTTATATATTTAAAAATGGGGGAGGAATTGTGGAATTTTAAGGCGTTCCAGCCCATATGCGGAATGTCCAGGCCTTCCGGAATACGGCCTTTCATGGCAACGACCTTGCCTTTGATAAGACCAAGACCCTTGTGCACGCCGTATTCGTGGCTTTCCTCAAAAAGCATCTGCATTCCAAGGCAGATACCCAATACGGGAGAGCCGCTTTTGGCCTTTTCGATCACAAGCTCGTCAAGTCCGTTGACCGACAGCTTTTTGCGGGCGTCTTGGAACGCTCCGACACCCGGCAGAATTATTTTGTCGGCCTTTTTTATAACCTCGGGGTCACCCGTGACCACCGTGTCGGCTCCGACATATTTTAACGACGAACAGAGTGAGAAAAGGTTTCCCACTCCGTAATCAATAACTGCTATCATTTAAAGTACACCCTTTGTGGAAGGAATTTCGTTTGCAAATTTTGGGTCGATGCTGACGGCATCCTTGAGCGACCTTGCAACCGACTTGAAGGTGCCCTCAATAATGTGGTGGGTATTTTCACCGTCAAACTGCTTGATGTGCAAGGTCAGCTCGGCATTGCGGACAAACGCCATGAAAAACTCCTCAACCAGCTCGGTGTCAAAGTCGCCAACCTTTTCGCAAAGTCCGAAAAACGTGCATTTCAAGTAGCTTCTGCCTGAAATATCAACGGCCGAAAGAATGAGTGCCTCATCCATCGGCAGGATCATATTACCGTAGCGGATGATGCCCTTTTTATCGCCCAAAGCGGTTTTAAAGCATTGACCCAGCACAATGCCGATATCCTCGGCGGTGTGGTGATAGTCGACCTCGGTGTCGCCCTGGCATTTAACGTCAAGGTCAAAACGGCCGTGTTTTGCAAAAAGGGTCAGCATATGATCCAAAAATCCGCAACCCGTGTCGACGGTGGATTTTCCCTCGCCGTCAAGGTTTAAGGACATTTTAATATCGGTCTCGTTAGTCTTGCGGTCAATAGAGGCGGTTCTCATTTTATATCCTCCAGAATTTGTTTTGTTGCCTTGATAAAGGCTTCCATTTCGGCTTTACTGCCGATGGTTATACGGTTAAAATCCTTGATGGCTTCCTTGGTGAAATGACGGACGAGTATGCCGTTGTCCTTCAATTTAAGGTACAGCTCTTCACCGCCGATTTTGTCCGACTTTGCAAAAATGAAGTTAGCCTTTGAAGGGATGACGTAAAATCCTAAAGCCTCAAGCTCACGGGTGGTGTAGTCACGGTTTTCAATGATTTTTTGGCAGTTTTCCATGTAATAATCATTGTCCTTGACCGCCGCCACGCCTGCCGCCATGGTCAGACGGTTGATGTTATAGGGGTTGGTGGAGTATTTTATCCTCTCAAGGTCGGATATCAGCTCCTCGTCGGCAATCGCAAAGCCAAGTCTTGCTCCTGCCATACTGCGTGACTTTGAGAAGGTCTGCACCACCAAAAGGTTTTTGTATTTATTTATCAACGGATAGCACGATTGTCCGCCGAAATCAACATAAGCCTCGTCTATCACAACAACGCTTTTGGGATTGGCCTTCAAAATACCCTCAATATCATTGACCGAAAGGCAAAGTCCCGTGGGAGCGTTGGGGTTGGCGATGACCACCATTTTGCCGTCACCCGTATAGTCTTCAGGGTCGACGGAAAAATCGCTTTTTAAAGGAACCTTTACATAGTCAATGCCGTGAAGCTCGGCAAATACCTCATAAAAGCCGTAGCTTATTTCGGGGAACATAGCGCCCTTTTCGGTGAATGCCATAAACGAAAAATTGAGGATATCGTCCGAACCGTTGGAAAGGAAGATGTTTTCGGGTCTTACACCGTGCAAATCGGCCAAGGCGGCTTTGAGCGCATTGGCGGTGGGATCGGAATAAAGACGAAGATCACGCACCTCATTCTCGTTCACAGCCTTTATAACGCCCTCGGACGGCGGAAACGGTGACTCGTTCGTATTAAGCTTTATGTATTTTTTGTCTCTCGGCTGTTCACCCGGGGTGTAGACCTCGAGTGAGCAGTAGCGTGCTTTTAAAAATTTACTCATTTTTCTTCCTCAAAACGGATGGTTGCACTTTTTGCGTGTGCGGTGAGACCCTCTTTTTCGGCAAAGAAGGCAACGTCGTCGGCAACCTTTTTAAGAGCGTCACGTGTGTAATAGGTGTACTGGCTCTTTTTCACAAAATCATCAACCGACAAGGGGCTGGAGAATCTTGCGGTGCCGCTTGTGGGCAGGGTGTGGTTGGGACCTGCGTAATAGTCGCCCAAGGCCTCGGGGCAGTATTTACCCATAAAAATACTGCCTGCGTGCTTTATCTTGTCGAGATAATCAAACGGGTTGTCAACGCAGATCTCAAGATGCTCGGGAGCGATCTCGTTGGCAATGTCGATAGCCTTCATCAGGTCATCGGCAACGATGATCTTACCGTTATTGTCAATAGATGTGCGTGCGATCTCACAACGCAGAAGCTTCGGAATCTGTTTTTCCAAAGAATCGCTGACTTTGTTGGCAAGCTCCATACTGTCGGTAACCAAAACGGCACTTGCCATCTTGTCGTGCTCGGCCTGACTGAGCAGGTCGGCGGCAACAAAATCGGGGTTGCAGGTACCGTCGGCAACAACAAGGATCTCACTCGGACCTGCGATCATATCAATGGATACAAGTCCGAAAACCTGGCGCTTGGCTTCGGCAACAAAGGCGTTACCGGGGCCCACGATCTTGTCCACCTTGGGGACGGTCTCGGTGCCGTATGAAAGTGCGGCAATGGCCTGAGCACCGCCGGTCTTGAAGATGCGGTCAACACCTGCAATCTTTGCGGCGGCAAGAATTACGGGATTGACTTTGCCGTCTTTAGAAGGCGGTGTGGTGATGCAGATCTCCTTACAGCCGGCAATTTTTGCAGGGATGCTGTCCATCAAAACGGTGGACGGATAGGCGGCTGTGCCGCCGGGAACATAAAGGCCGACCTTTTCAATAGGGGTGACCTTCTGACCTGTAACGATGCCGTCCTTTTCGGAGATAATAAAGCTGTTTCGTACCTGCTTTTCGTGGAAAGCACGGATGTTTTCGGCGGCGGTGCGGATGATCTCCAAAAACTTGGGCTCGACCGCATTGAAGGCCTCTTCAATTTCGGCCTCGGTGACCTCAAGTGAGGTCAAAATCGCCTTGTCAAACTTTTCGGCATATTTTATGAGTGCGGCATCGCCGTTTTGTTTAACGTCCTCGATAATTTCGGTAACAATTCCCGAAACATCGGTGCTCGCTGTGCCGCGTGCAAATATTTCGGAATTAGGCACCTCGCCGTATTTCAAAATTTTAATCATCAGTCTTCACCTGTTCTTTCAACCCCAAGCGTACACGCTCGATCAGTTCATTTTTAAACTTATAACTCGATTTATTGGCAATCAGTCGGGCGCTTATGGGGAGTATGGTCTCTTTCGGTTCAAGGTCGTTTTCAAGTAGGGTCTTGCCCGTTTCAACAATATCAACAATAACGTCCGAAAGTCCCAAGATCGGTGCTATTTCAATAGAACCGTTGAGTTTGATAATGTCAATATCACGGCACTTTTCGGCATAGTATCTTGATGCGATGTTGGTGAATTTGGTTGCAACACGTAAAGTGGAGTTGGGGTCGTCTCTGAAATCCTTTTTGGCGGCCACGGCCATACGGCATTTGCCAAGGTTCAGATCAAGCAACTCATAAACATCGGGCTCGTATTCAAGTAAAATGTCCTTGCCTGCAACGCCGATGTCGGCCGCTCCGCGTTCAACGTAAATTGCAACATCCGACGGCTTGACCCAGAAGTAACGCACACCTGCAGCCTCATTCTCAAATATCAGCTTGCGGTTAGGCTCTTTTATCGAAGGGCAGGGGAAACCGCTTTTTTCAAACATATCGTAGACCTTTTCGCCCAAACGTCCCTTAGGCAATGCCACGTTAATCATTTCCATTGACGGTCTCCAATCCTTTCTCGGTTATTTTAAGCAGCTGACGGTAGCGCAGATCTTTAGGTACCTCTTTGGCAACCATCACCGAACTGCCGCCGCTTGACAGCATTTCGGAGGTCTTTATTGCGGCGCTTATGTCATCGCCGTACAAAAGCACGGTGTCAATATCAAACTCTGCATTACTGCGGTCGTAACGGCCAAGCTCGTCAAGATAAACGGCAAAGCCGACGGCGCCCGCGGTGCGGTGCAGCTTTTTCATAAGCTTATCATACTGTCCGCCCGACAAAACTGCATCGGGAATATCACGGATATAGCCCTTGAAGACCACGCCGCTGTAGTAGCTCATTGTGCCGATGCAGGAGAAGTCGACGATCAGCTTAACGGCACTTGAAAGCTCTGAAAGCACGTTGAAGATCGTTTCAAATTCGTTCAATGCATCAAGCACGGCACCCGAGGTGTAGACCGCCTTTACGGCGTTGAATGCATCATCGGGGCAGGGATAGTTTTTGGTGAAAACGGTCAGTTTTTCGGGTTCAACACCGTTTTGCTCGCAAAGCGATATGAGGTCGTCGGTGTTTTTGGCGTTGATAAAGGCGGTGACAGCCTTGCGAAGCTCCTTGGAAAGCTTCAGCTCGTCAAAGGCGGCCTCGATAAGTCCTACGTGCGACAGCTCCAAAGCGCAGTCGGATGCTACCGTTTCAAGGCTCTTTACGGCAAGGCTCAAAACCTCGCAGACCTCAAAAAGACCGATGTGGCCAATGCACTCAAGGCCGGTCTGCATAATTTCCTTATAGGTGTGGGTGGTGCCCGAAATACGGTAAACGTTTTCGTTGTAGTAAAGCTTCTGCACCCCGTCAGAGTCCTTGGAATTGTTGATGATGGACAGCGTGACGTCGGGCTTTAAGGCTTTTAGTCGGCCGTTAGTGTCGGTAAAGGTTATGATGCCGTCGGATACTAAAAAGTCCTTGTTTCTGACATAAAGGTCATACTCCTCAAACTTACTCATCTTAAACTGTGTGTAGCCGAAACGGCGATAAAGCGAGCGAAGGGCATATACCGCCGCTTCCTCACGTTTTAACAAGGATTCATCAATAGCCATTTTTGCCTCCGAAAAAGGGTTCAAAAACCCTTAATGTGTGATTTATTTTAATACTCTACCATATTAGCACGCTAAAGTCAAGAGTAATTCTTCGAAAATTTTATCTTTTTATTGACTTAAAACGAACCCTATTATACAATGTATATATAAATTTATCAATAGCAAAGGTGATAAAAATGAGTGATATTACAAAAATTGATAAAAATTTCGCCGTTCAACCCGTTGAAATAGGCGTTGATACGGTATTCTTCAACTGTTTAGAGGAGCCTTTTAAGGTTTACGGACTTATGTTCCCCGAAAATGAAAAGGACGTTTTCCACAGAATGCCTTACGAGGTTGCCGAGACCGTAAACGATGGTGTTAATACACTCAATCACCATTCGGCAGGCGGCCGTGTAAGATTTAAGACTAATTCTCCCTACATCATCATCCGTGCCAAGGAGCCTGCCATCTACCGTGCACCGCATTTCACCCTTTGCGGAAGCGCAGGCTTTGACCTTTACAAAGATGCTGACGGTGAAACAGTGTTCATCAGCTCTTTTATGCCGCCTTATGATATGAAGGACGGCTTTGAGGCCAAGCGCGAAACGGGAATTACCGATGAAACCGATATAACCATCCATTTTCCGCTGTATACAAGGGTCAAGAGCCTTGAAATAGGTATTGCGGTCGGTTCAATTCTAAAGCCTGCCGCAGAGTACAAATACGATGTTCCCGTTGTGTATTACGGCTCGTCCATCACGCAGGGCGGATGCGCCTCACGACCTGGTATGGCCTATCAGAACATCATCTCCCGTGAGCTTTCCTGCGACCACATAAACCTCGGCTTTTCGGGCTCGGCCAGGGGTGAGGATGCGATAGCAGAGTATATTGCAGGCTTGAATATGTCGGTGTTCGTTTATGATTACGACCATAATGCACCGAACGTTGAGCATCTCAAAAACACCCACTCGAGGATGTTCAAGATAATCCGTGAAAAACAGCCCGAGTTGCCTATCGTTATGGTTTCGGCACCCAACGGAAGACCTTATCCCGATCAGAAGCTTCGCCGTGATATAATCAAGGCAACCTATGATGAGGCAAGGGCTAACGGAGATAATAACGTTTGGTTTATCGACGGCAGTGAAATGATGAAATTCCCCGGCGGAAACGAGGGTACTGTTGACAACTGCCACCCCACCGACCTCGGCTTCAGACGTATGGCCGACGTTATAGGCGCAACGGTCAAGGAAATTTTGGAAAGAAAATAAAATTTTGGAGGCGGTATTATGAAGATACTCGTTAAAAGAGCACTATTCCTGATACTGTCCCTATGCATTTTAATAACGCTTTTTTCCTGCGGCTCGGATGACGGCTCAAAGCCGTCCGACGAGGCAAAGAAGATTATCTCAACCGACGACATTTCCTTCACTAACGCCGAAGGCAAGGCCACCTTTAACATTGTCCGGGCGGAAAGTGAAAATGAAAAAACGGGGCCGGTTGCGGTCGATATTTTCAAAAAATACAAGGAGCTTCATAAGGCTGCACCCAAGCAGATGACCGATTCCGACGACGGCACCGACTGCCGTGAGATACTTGTCGGCGACTGTGACCGTGAGGCATCACGTCAGGTCAAAAAGCTGTTTGAGATCGACGGTAGCGGCAGAGATTCCGATTTTATTATCTGCTCGGTCGGTGACGATATAGTCATCCGGGGCGGCTGTGAGGCCTCGCTGAAGGCGGCGGGTCAGTATTTTATCGAAAACTTTTTGCCAACCGATGTCAAGGGTGGCATATACTACCACCACAAGGGCAATGAGGCAGGTCTTACGGTCTGCAGTATCTCGGATGTTTCAAAATTCACCGTCGTCCGTCCGATATACAACGTGTCATACCTCACCCAATGCGAGACCGATAAGCTGATAGATGTCCTTTACAAAAAGACCGGCTATGAGGTGTCTGTCATTCACGATAACACCTCGGTTTATAAAAACGTTGACGCACACATCAAGGGTGTGCTTGAGCCGACCGCCATTACCGAGTATGAGATAATCATCGGCAACTCTCAACGTGACGGTGTCAAAAAAATCGGCGTTGCATATAACTATGAGATCCGCATCGAGGGCACGAAAATATACCTCAACGGCGGCAGTCCCTATGCCACCGCAATGGCAGTTTCGGAATTTATAAAAATTGTCGAGAACAATTCCGCTATTGACAGCAGTATGTCGGTATTAAACGGCAACTATAACAACGTTGTAAAGTCCTACGACACCAAAACAAGCTACCGTCCCGTTTGGTGGGATGAGTTTAACGGTACCGAAATTGACGAAAGCAAGTGGCACGTTGCCTGGGGTGCTAAGGGCGGCGTTTCGGTCGATGGAAAGACCTGCTACCGTGGAAACAAAGAACTGAAAAACAACTACGTCAAGGACGGAAAGCTGTACATCGAAGCGGTCGAGACCGAGGACGCCTACTACGGCGGAATGCTCAAGACCGACAGTACTATGGAATTTTTGTATGGCTTCCTTGAAATTTCGGACGTTCACCCCAAGGGCAACGGCTTTTGGACGGCGCTCTGGACGGTCTCAAAATCGGGCAAGTACAACAAGGAAATGTGGTACAGCGAGACCGATATTGACGAGTCATTCGGCGAAGGTAACATGATAAAGGGCAACCTTTGGGCGTGGCCGACCTCACACGGACGGTTTATGAATAACCTGAACAACGGCCGTGCCGATACCGTGAAGGACCACGGCGAATACAACACCGATGACCCCAGAGGACTTTGGATGGACTTCCACACCTACGGCTTTGAGTGGGTCGACAACAAGACCATTCGTTTTACCATCGACGGCTATGTATGGCGTGAGACCGAGCTGCAGGAGGAAGAGCTGCAGAAGGTATATGCTCAGTATATGGTTCTGCAGATCAGTATGGCCACCGCCTTTGAGTCACGGGGGCTTGTCACGCAGGATGAATGGCATTGGAAAAACACCAATAAATTTATCGTTGACTGGATATACCTTTACCAGAAGGACGGTCACGGTCTTTTGAGATACAGATAAGAAAAGCCTTCCGATCGGTCGATCGGAAGGCTTTGTTTTGCTGATTACTTCTGTTCGTCCTCGGTGGGAGCGGGATCTGCGGGAGGAAGCTCGGTAAGACCGGTCTCCTCGGTCGGCTTGTCCTTGGAGGCTTTTTTGGCCTTCTTGGACACCCAAATGCTTGAGAACAGGTCGGTTGAGCCGCTGTAAACAAGACCCACGCCGATAAGGATCGTGATGACCTTGGCAGTCTCCAAAGCGCAGATTATCATAATAACGCCGAAGATGATGTTGATGGCGGCAAGGATGAGCAGAGGCTTCCAGCCATCCATCTTAAGTCTTAAAATATCAAGGCCGTTCTGAAGCTTTTTAACACCGCTGATGGTGATCATTGCGCCCAAAGCCACAGGTACGAGCGATATAACAACATCCTTTTTGGCCAGAAGGATGATTCCGACCACCAACGCAACAACGCCGAAAACAAGGTCGTTGCGGTAAAAATGCAATGCAATATCCTTTTTGAAGTAGTTGTAAAATTCAATGACCGCCACAACAAACATGGCTGCAGCCAGCACATAAGCGATCATTTCGTTGACGGCATCAGGGAAGAAGATGAGCACACCGCCCAAAACCACCCATACCGCCGAGGTGAGGATAGATTCCCAGCTTACTTTTTTTAAAGGTTCCATAGTTTTTTGACCTCCTTTTATATCTTTATTTTACCAATTATGTCACCGTTTGTCAATAGGGCAGAGCGCTGTTCCAAGCCGTTTCTTGACAACCGACGGCGGTGAGATTATAATAATAGAGTATAAATATAAGTGATGGGAGCGGCGCTATGCGGAGAACGGCTTTGCCTTGTGCGGCGGTGCTGGTTGCCGTTGCGGCTTTGTTTTATATTTTCGGCTTCGGTTTTACCCTTTTGGTCGGTTCCGTGCTTTGTGTTGCCGCAGGCATCTGTGCCTTTTGGGGCAAGCGCAAGGGGTTTGGTCTGCGTTCTGCTGTGGTATTGCTGATCGGTGCCGCTTATTGCCTTTATGTCTGCAATGTTACCGCCGTTAAGCTGTTCAGAGACGAGGCGCTGATAGGAAAGACCCATACTGTCACGGTGCGTGTGACCGAGGAGCCTCAAAAGACCGACAGCTTCGGTGAATTTGAGGTTGAGACCACGGGTGACAACGGCTTTGACCAAGGGCTTTCGGGCAAGGTGCGGTTTTATATTACTATGTTTTCGTCAGATGAGGCCTTCAATGCCTTGGAGGGCGACATTTTAAGTGCGACCGTGACCTTCGGGCCGCTTGAGGTCGGTCAGCGCAGTTTTGATTATCCCAAGTCGATATTCGTTTCGGCTGAGGCGACCGATGTTAAAATAATCGGGCACAAGGAATCGCTTTACACCCGTTGTATCGATGTCCGCCGTGCGGTCAGAAACCGTATACACAGCTACACGAATGGCGATAACGCCGCCATTTTGGAAGGACTTTTGCTGGGCGGCACAGGGTCGATGAGCCGTGAGCTTGACCATTGCTTCAAAGTGGTCGGTGTCAAGCACATTACCGCTGTTTCGGGTATGCATATCGGTGCATTCTGTATGATGACGGTCACGGTGCTGTCACTCTTTATGCATCGGCGCAAGGCTTCTCTTATCGCAATATTTCCTATGCTGCTGGCCGTTATGCTGGCAGGATTAAGTCCGTCGGCCGTCAGGGCAGGGATCATGTGCTCGCTCACGCTGTTGGCCAACTGCCTGCTCAAAAAGACCGATCCGCTAAATTCCTTGGGACTTGCCGTTATGTGTATGCTGGCGGTCAATCCGTTTTATGTCTGCAGCTTGAGCTTTCAGCTTTCGTGCAGTGCAACGGCAGGTGTTATTCTGGTGTCGACATTTGCCAATCGGTTGGCCGAGCGCATAGTCAAAATACAGGTGCCGTATGTTACCGCTATTCTGCACGGCATCGTGCTGGTGTTTGTTCAATCGGTGGGAGCCGTGCTTTGCACCCTGCCGTTTCAGATTGTAGCCTTCGGTTTTGTTTCGGTCATAGCACCGCTTTCAAGTGTGCTGGTATGTGCGGCCGCAGTTTATGCCATGACGGTGACCATAATCGCAGTTTCGCTAAGCTTTATCCCGCTCTTGGATCAGCTTGCGGTATTTGTGTTTTGGATACCCGACCTTTTGGCAAGCTACATAAGGGTCACGGTGACGGCGCTGGCTGAAATACCGTTTGCTTATATCCCGTTCGGAAGTAACTACGCAATGCTGTGGATGGCCTTGTCGTTAGGGTTTGTCGCCACCTGGGTGTTCCTTGATAAGGTGGGCGGCAAAAGGATGGTGGCTTTGGCTGTTACGGCTTTGCTGTTGGTTTCATTATGGACCGAAGTTTTGCTCTCAAACGGTAAGACTGAGGTCGGCGTGGTCGATACGGGTAACGGTCTGTGCGCCGTGGTGTCGTTTAACCGAAAATGTATAATCATCGGCTGCGGTGACGATTATTCCGACCGCTATGCCGTGCGTGAATACCTAAACAGCCGAGGCATCACCACCGTTGAGGCTCTGCTGATACCGAGCGACACAGAGGTCTGCTTTGAAGGATATAAAGGACTCAAAAACGAGATAGACCCTAAGCGCACCGTTGTCCCGAAAGGTGTTTTTGAGGCCTCGGAATTTGACTGCGAGATTTTAGAGGCAGACGACGGTCAGATGCTTGATGTTGGGATCAAAAATATGACGGCAAGGGCGGTCAAAACGCAGTACGGCTGTGTGTTTGAAATTACGCACAACGGTCGCAAGGCGGTTATCGGCGCAGAAAACTATGATGCAAGGGCGCTCAAGATAACCGATGCCGATATTCTGGTTTCGGGACGTGCTTTGCCGCAAAATATAAATGCCAAAATGATATTGGTCTCAAGCGATGCCGAATTTATGGCATCGGTCAAAGACCTTGATATGACCGTGACCGCAGGACGGGATGTTTGGGTCAAGTTTATTGATGGAAAAGGAATGACGCTGTATGCAGGACAAGACGAAAACCGCATATTTGAGTGAAAGTGATTTAAGGGCCAACCTGAAATCGGGCAACCTTGCCCCGTGCTATCTTATTTTCGGCGAGGAGCATTATCTGATAAAAACCTACGTTGAAAAGATGGTGAAGACGGCCGTTTCGGCATTTGAGGATTTCAACATCAGCCGTTTTGACGGTAAGACCCCCATCCAGGAGGTCTATGATGCCGTGCAGAGCTTCCCGATGATGACCGACCGCAAGATAGTAACGCTGTGCGACTATCCTTTTGACAAAGCCTCCTCGGCCGAGGCCGAAAAGCTTTATGAAATGCTTTCCGATATGCCGGGCACCACCGTTTTTGTTATGTGGTTTGAAACGGTCGAGATCAACCCCAAGAAGCCGGGTGATAAATTTTCTAAATTGATGAAGGCTGTCCGTGAGGCAGGGGGAGAGGTCTGCTGCTTGGGTCGCAGGACCGAGGGCGAGATCGTCAAAATGCTGCAGTCGGGTGCCGCACGCAGACTTTGCAGGATCGACGCTTCGGCGGCAAGATATATGATAGAGACCTGCTCGGACGACCTCTCGACGCTTATAAACGAACTGGAAAAGCTCTGCCTTTTTGTCGGCGAGGGGGGCTATATCACCCGTGAAGAGGTTGACAAGATCTGCTCACGCTCGGTCGAGGCCAGCGTTTACAATGTATCAAAGGCGGTTTTGAGAGGCGATCTGCAGGGTGCCTGCAAGCTGCTTGACGACCTGTTTTATATGAACACCGACCCTGCCTATATTTTAACCTTTTTGTCGTCGGCTTATGTTGATATCTACCGTGTTTTTGCTGCACGCTCCAAGGGCTTGAAGCAGGATACCATCGCCAAGGAGTTTGGCTACGGCAACCTTGCCTTCCGTTTGAACGATGCCGAGCGAAATATGAGAAAATTCTCCGAGCAGCAGATAACCGATTCGCTCAAATGCCTTTCAAAATGCGATGAAATGATAAAGGGCTCGAGGGTCGACGGCCGCACGGCGCTTGAAAAGACCCTGGTCGAGCTGACCGTCATTGCGCAGGGGAAACGCTGATGATAACCTTGAAGCAGGCCGTCATTGTTGAGGGCAAGTACGATAAAATAAAGCTGAAAAGCTTCCTCGATGCCGAGATCTTCACGACCGACGGCTTCGGGATATTCAAAAATAAGGAAAAGGTGCAGATGCTTCGTCGCATTGCCGAGCAAAAGGGGTTGATAATCCTCACCGACAGCGATTCGGCAGGCTTTGTGATACGTGGGCATTTAACGGGTGTTATCGACCCTAAATACGTCACCAACGTTTTTGTGCCCGAGATAAAGGGCAAGGAAAAGCGCAAAACTCAAAGTTCTGCACAAGGATTATTGGGTGTTGAGGGCTTATCCGGGCAGGTAATATTGGAGGCCTTGAAAAAGGCGGGAGTCGACCTTGACGGCGGCTGCACGACCGAGCAAAATGACAGAATGACCCACACCGACCTATATAATTTAGGGCTTTCGGGCGGTGCTGATTCCAAGCAAAAAAGAAAACAGTTGACCGACCGTTTGGCGTTGCCGTCGGGAATGTCGACCAATCAACTGCTCACGGCATTAAACTCGCTTTACACAAGACAGGAACTGTACGATATTTTTGAAAAGGATGTGTCCAAATGAAGACCGATACCATAAGAATTCGGTTGCTCAAGGTGCTTGAGATCCTCAAAAACAACAGCGACAAGGAGCATCCCATCCCTGCGGCCGATATTCTGGATGAGCTTTCAAAATACGGCATTGAGGCCGAGCGAAAGTCGATATATAAGGACATCGAGGCTTTGCAGGAGGCGGGCTTTGACGTTGTCAAGACCGGTACGCCCAAAAAGGGCTATTATCTCGCATCAAACGGCTTTGAAATGCCTGAGATAAGCCTCTTGACCGATGCGGTGCAGTCGGCAGGCTTTATCCCCAAGAAAAAGACCGAACAGCTTGTGCAAAAGCTGCAGGGACTTGTGAGCTGTCATCAGGCGGCCGAGCTGAAATCAAGAGTTTGCATCGAAAACCGCTCAAAAAGCGGCAATGAGGACATTTATAAAAATATTGATCTTTTAAACACGGCCATAACCCGTCGTCTGCAGGTCAAGATAAAATACATTAAAAACAAGCTTGACGGCACCACAGTTTCCGCCACCGTTAAGGAAATGGTGATAAATCCGTATGCCCTTTTGTGGGAGGCCGACCACTATTACCTTATCGGCAACAACAAAAAGTATGACAATCTGACCCATTTAAGGGTCGATCGCATTGCCGAGGTCACCGTCACTTCGGAAAAATGCCGCCATTTTTCCGAGGTCTCGGAGTATAGCCAACGTTTTGACACCGCCGATTATTCACGCAAGGCCTTCAATATGTTCGGCGGAGAAAAGTGCCGTATCGACCTTGAATGTGACGTTAAATTACTTGATCAGATAACCGATAAATTTACGGGGGACATCTTCATCCGCCACGCAAACGGGGAGCAGACCTTCCGCTTTACCACCGAGGCGCTGATAAGCGACGGCCTTGTGGGCTGGCTTATGCAGTTCGGTGGTGACATAAAGGTTCTGTCACCCGAAACACTTAAACAAAGCGTGCTCGAAAAGGCACAAAGGCTGACCGAAATCTATAACAGTTAAAGGTGAATTTCAATGATCTTTAAAGCCGATTGGATAACCTACAAAACGGGTGAATACAAGTCTGCCGATGAAAAATACGGCAATCCGTCACCCTATTTCCGTAAAAGTTTTCGTATAACAAAGCCTATTAAAAAGGCCACCTTAAATGTGGCGGCTTTGGGCGTTTTTAAGGCATATTTTAACGGTCAGGCCGTGGCAGAGGACTACCTTTCGCCGGGTTGGGTCGACTACCGCAAAAAACTGCCCTATATTGAGTATGACATCACCGACCGTGTAAAAGAAAATAACGCTATAGGCATTGTTTTGGGTGACGGTTGGGCGGTCGGTCATCTTGGCTCGACCTACGCCTTCAAGCGCAACGGCTACAGCGACCGTATCGAGCTTATGGCAACCGTGCGCATTGAATATCAGGACGGCACAAAGGAGGATATCAACACCGATGACAGTTGGAAGGCTGCCTCGGGTGCTATTCGCCGCAGTGACATTTATATGGGTGAATATGTTGATTCAAGGCTGGATCTGGGCGATTTTTCGTCACCCGATCATGACGACAGTAAGTGGGATCTTGCCGAAAAGACTGTGTTCAAATTCAAGCGCAATATGTTCCTTGTAAAGAATGAAATTCCGCTGACGGTGGTCAAGCACAGGCTTTCACCTGAGCTTATTTCCAAAGCCTCAAATACATATATTTGCGATTTTAAGCAGAATTTTGCAGGTGTTGTGAGCTGTGACATAAAGGGTGCGCCCGACACCGTGGTGACCTTCCGCTACGGCGAGATGATGGACGGCGACAAGGTCTACCGTGAAAACCTCCGTAAGGCCGAAGCGACCGATACCTTTATTGTGGGGGAAAAGGCGGAATATCACTTCCGTCCGTTGTTTACCTACCACGGCTTCCGCTATATGGAAATAACCGTTGAGGGCAATGCCGAGATCACCAACATAGTCGGCGAAAGTATGTATTCCGACCTTAAGGCGGTGGGCGATTTTTCCAGCTCGGACGAGGTCGTCAACAAGGTCTTCCAAAATGCGCTCTGGAGCCAGCGTGACAACTTTATCAACCTGCCGACCGACTGCCCTCAGCGTGACGAGCGCTTGGGTTGGGTGGGAGATTCGCAGATCTTCTGTCAAACCGCAATGTATAATATGGATTGCCGTCAGTTTTATAAAAAGCACCTTGCCGATATCCGTGATGCACAGCTTGGTAACGGTGCCGTGCCTGCCGTGGCGCCCGTGCCGCCCGTCGGCTACAATTATTACACGGGCTACGATGCTCCCGCAGGCTGGAGTGAGGCCATTATGGTCATCCCGTGGACGCATTATAAAATGTACGGCGATAAGTCGGTCATCAGGGATAATCTCCCCAATGCCAAGCGGTTGCTGGAGTATTACCTTGCCGATTCCGAAGGCTTTTTACGTGACGGACTGCACGGATACGGTGATTGGCTGAGCGTAAATGAGGTCACCGACAAGGGTGTTGTGACCAACCTTTATTTTGCTTATGCCGCCCGTCTCACGGCCGAAATGTGCCGTGTGATAGGGGACAGCGAGGCCGAAAAATACGACCGATTGTTTGAAGACGTAAAGTCCGCCTTCAGAGCAAAATATCTCACGGCCGACGGCAAAATCTTCAGCGACACCCAAAGCGCATATATTCTGGCGTATAGCTTCGGTGGTATTACCGCCGACGAGGCAAAGCCGCAGTTGATACGCAAATTCAAGGAGTCCAACGGCTTTTTGACCACGGGCTTCCTCGGTGTAAAATACCTTTTGCCCACGCTTTGTGAGTTGGGACTTGTTGATCTGGCCTACAAGCTCATCACCAACCGTGAGTATCCCGGCTGGGGCTACTCGGTTATGAACGGTGCCACCACTATATGGGAGCGCTGGAACAGTTACACCAAGGAGGGCGGCATATCCAAGGAGGGTATGAACTCGTTCAACCATTATTCCTTGGGCTCGTGCGTTGAGTGGATGTATGAGTATGTTTTAGGTATCCGACCCGATGCACCCGGCTTCAAACGAATGGAACTCAAGCCGTATTTCGACCCCACCCACAGCATCACCCACGCCAAGGGTCACTACGACACCGATTTCGGCAGGGTAGAGGCCGAATGGAAATATGAGAACGGCAAATACACCTACACCGTTATCATTCCTAAAGAGATCGAAGCCGAGGTTACCTTCCCCAACGCCGAAACAGTCGACGAGACCCACGAAGGCACCGTGCATACTTATGTTTTGAAATAAGGCTACCTATAAAACCGATTCGTAGGGGCTTTCCTGTGTTCGCCCACGAGGCTGATCGTGCGTTCTGCCTTACGGGACGTCGAGGGCGCCGTCCCCTACAAGCTCCAAAGCCTCAATGTAGGGACCGACGCTTACTGCGCCGTCTCCCTCTGTCACTTCGTGACATCTCCCTCACACCGTGAGGAAGTCTTCCCTGGCGGTCCGCCGCAAGACAGCTTTCGGGAGGGTACAGAGGCCCTCCCCTCCACAGCTGATCGCATTCATCGTAGGGGCGCACCTATGTGTGCGCCCACCGTAATACAGCCATAACGTATCGTTTGCGCTGTATCGTGACGGGGACACCTCATCCGTCAGGCTTCGCCTGCCACCTTCCCCTCAAGGGGAAGGCTAAAAGAAGCGGAGGCTGACCGTAGGGGCTTTCCTATGTTCGCCCGCGGGCGTTCACAGAACGCCCCTACGGCAAGCAAAATACAAATTTTTGATGCATTTTCCAAATTGCAAAAATATTTTTCTGAACTTCAAAAAAACTATTGCATTTTGGAAATACTTGTGCTATAATACTTCGGCTCGGAGTATGCCAAGCTTTGAGCAAAAAAATTCACACGTGTTTGTAATGTGACGAAACGGTGTCCTGAAAATTTAGGAAAAGCCGTCAATTATGCAAACACGGCGGTATAACCGAAGGAGGAAAAATTATGGCAGTAGTATCTATGAAACAGCTGCTCGAGGCCGGTGTTCATTTCGGACATCAGACCCGCCGCTGGAACCCGAAAATGGCTGAGTACATTTTCACCGAGCGTAACGGTATCTACATTATCGACCTGCAGAAGACCGTTAAGAAGCTCAACGAGGCATATCTTTTTGCTCGTGACATCGCAGCAGAAGGCAAGGATATCCTCTTTGTAGGCACCAAGAAGCAGGCCCAGGATTCCATCAAGGAAGAGGCTATCAACTGCTCCATGCCTTATGTCAACGCACGTTGGCTCGGCGGTATGCTTACCAACTTCCGCACCATCCGTACCAGAATTGCCCGTTTGGAGCAGCTCAACAAGATGAAGGAAGACGGCACTTTCGATCTTCTCCCCAAGAAGGAAGTTATTGGTCTTGAGCTTGAGATCGAGAAGCTTGAGAAGTTCCTTGGCGGTATCAAGGATATGCAGAAGATCCCCGGTGCATTGTTCATCGTTGACCCCAGAAAAGAGAGAATCGCTGTTCAGGAAGCAAAGAAGCTCGGTATTCCGATCATTGCTATCGTTGACACCAACTGTGATCCCGATGAGATCGACGCAGTTATCCCCGGTAACGACGATGCTATCCGTGCAGTAAAGCTCATTGCTTCTACCATCGCCGCTGCTGTTATCGAAGCAAGACAGGGCGAGCAGGCAGCTCCCGCAGAGGCTGAGGAAGCACCTGCAGAGGAAGCCGCTGAATAATTAAAGGCTTAAAAATTTGTGCCGGTGAGAGCAGGTCTTTTACCGGCATTTTTGAAAAAATAATTTTTGGAGGAATGTAAAATGGCATTCACAGCTAAAGACGTGCAGGCTCTTCGTGAGAAGACCGGTTGCGGAATGATGGATTGTAAGAAGGCTCTTACCGAGTGCGACGGAAATATGGACGCCGCTGTTGATTACCTCAGAGAAAAAGGCCTTGCATCGCAGGCCAAGAAGGCAACCCGTATTGCCGCTGAGGGTACTGTTGCTGTTGCTACCGCTAACGGTGCCAGCGCAGTTGTTGAAGTAAACTCCGAGACCGACTTCGTTGCTTCCAACGACGAGTTCAAGGCTTTCGCAGTTAAGGTTGCCGAGGTTGCTGCCAAGGCTAACCCCCAGGATGTTGATGCTCTTCTTGCCGCAAAGGATGATGAGTCCGGCAAGACCGTTGACGAACTCAAGCAGGATATCTTCCTCAAGTTCCGTGAGAATATGCAGATCCGCCGCTTTGTCCGTTATGAGGGCGTAGTTGCTACCTATGTTCACATGGGTGGTAAGATCGGCGTTATGGTCAAGATCGATACCGACGTTGCCGATACCGCAGCAGTTCTCGCTATGGGTAAGAACGTTGCTATGCAGATCGCCGCTATGAACCCTGCTTATCTCGATCCCGCTTCTGTTCCCGCAGAGGTTCTCGAGAAGGAAAAGGCTATCATGGTTGCACAGATGAAGGAAGACCCCAAGATGGCTGGCAAGCCCGATCAGGTTCTCGCCAAGATCGTTGAGGGTAAGATCGGCAAGTACTATAAGGAAAACACCCTTATGGAGCAGACCTTCATTATGGACGACATCGCTGTCGGCAAGTATGTTGCCAACACCGCTAAGGAGCTTGGCGGCAACATCAAGGTCGTTGACTTTGTCCGTTTTGAGAAGGGCGAAGGCATCGAGAAGCGTGTTGACGATTTCGCTTCCGAAGTTGCAGCAATGGCAAAGTAATTTTGCAAAAAATAAGTTAAAAAAAGACCTCACAGAGCTTCGGCTTTGTGAGGTCTTTTGTTGCTGTAGGGGCGTTCTGTGAACACCTGCGGGCGATTCGTGAATCGCCCCTACATAGCCTCCCTTGCCTAAAGGGAGAGATGTCTGCGAAGCAGACAGAGAGGGACGGGTCGGTAGACCGCCGGATGGCGGTGGAGGGATTCAGTAAGCCGTCTTACGGTAGGCGGCCAATGGTTGTCCAACGATAGGACAAATTGATATTTGTAGGGGACGGCGCCTACAACGTCCCGTAAAGCCAACCCACGGTGGTAGGAGCAACCTCTGCGCCCTCCCGAAAGATGATCGTCATCCGTTGATTACACGTATTTTGAATTTTTATAGACAAAATTCAAAATGTGATGTATAATTATAATGGCGCGTTGAAATTAAGATAGCGAGGTATGTCTTTATGAAAAAACTTACTGCAATTTTTCTTTTAGCGACCCTTATTTTGACTTTTTGCGCTTGCACAAAAGGGGAGGACAATACACCTGCCCAAAGCACACCGCAAAGCAACACACAAAGCACGGCTTCGAAGGATGATGAACCGACTTCGACCGACACCGTGACCTCCGATACTGAAACCACCGAAAGCGGTGACACTCAAAGCACCGAGTCGGACGATTCGTCGACAACACCGTCCGAAACGGTCAGCTCGGCCGAAAGCAATGTGTCCTCAAAGGAGCAGACCTCATCAAAGACCGATACTTCGTCCAAGACCCAGACCTCGTCCAAGACCGAGACTACGTCACGGCCCGAGGTCAGCAATCAGGTGCATACCGCCTTGAGCGAGTCGCAGTATTATCAGTATAACAATATGACGGCCGACCAGAAGAAGGTCTACGAAAGGCTCAAGACTGCCGCCGTGAGTTATCAGAACTCGGTCGATATTTCCGACCTTGATTTCACGGTCAATGAGGCCATTGCGATAATACGCCGATTTGCTGCCGATCATCCGCAGTATTTCTGGATAAGCGACCATGTTTCGGCATCGTATAATTCTGCCACCAACAAGGCGACCGCCTGCATTATGCTGTATTCCGACGGCACCGTGACCGATGATGTAAAAACAGGCAATTTGGCCGACCGTGCCAAGATAAACTCACGCAAGGCCGAGGTCGAGGCCAAGGTCAAGCAGATCGTCAGCAAAATAGGCACGTCATGGAGCGATTACGACAAGGAAAAGTATATCCACGACTACCTTGTGGACACCATAAAGTATAACCAAGCCGTTGCCGCAAACCCCATAACCAACGGCAATGTGCATCAGGCGCTGGATGCTTACGGTGCGCTGATAGGCAAGAGCGCCGTTTGCGAGGGCTATGCCAAGGCGTTTCAGTACCTTTGCTATACGGTGGGGCTCAACGCCAATCAGGTTCACGGGATCGGACATGAGTGGAACGTTGTAAGGCTTGACGGCGAGTGGTATCAGATCGACGTCACGTGGGATGATCCCATCGTCAGCGGCGGCGGTGATATGAAGACCTACGATTTCTTCAACCTCACGACCAAGCAGATGCTGGCCAAGGACCATTCCATCGATCCCAACAGTCCCTTATCCGTTCCTAATTGCACCGCAACCAAGAACAAATATAAGAAATAAATATTGTAAAGCTTGATAAGCATAAAGCCTCACAAGGTCACAAGACCCTGTGAGGTATTTGTTTGCCGTATCTTATAATATTTCGCACAGCGTCGTAGGGGAGGGCGTTTTCCTCGAAAGGCCGACCGATACAATAGACCTCACGGGCGAACAGGAAAGCCCCTACGGCAGACCTTGATATTTCTCGTAGGGGCGCACCTATGTGTGCGCCCGAAAGGTTGAAATCAACAGGAAGGGCATTCGGGCGGCCAACGGCCGCACATGTGCATTGGCAGTAGTATTGCATGACGGTAAGGCAATATATAATTGTACATGAGATACCGGACGGCGATTTTCGCCGTCTTTTATTTTGCAATTTTTCTTGTTGTTTGGTGATAGTTCTGATTGACTTTATGACCATAATATTGTAGAATAGAATAGTAAATATAAACTGCCGGAAATGGCGATAGGGATGTGTTGATTTTGAAACCTGCATTTAATAGAATTCTTCTGAAGCTTTCGGGCGAGGTGCTCGCAGGTGAGCAGAAAACAGGTATTGATTTTTCTATGGTCGAAACCGTTTGTAAGCGTATCAAGACCGTTGTTGAAAACGGTGTTCAGGTCGGTATAGTTATCGGCGGCGGCAACTTCTGGAGAGGACGTTCCTCGGGCAATATGGACCGTAATACTGCCGACAGTATGGGTATGCTGGCCACCGTTATCAACTGTCTGGGCGTTTCGGACACTCTTATTCAGATGGGTGTCAAGGCTTCGGTCATGTCGGCCGTTGAGATGAACAAAATCGCCGATTTCTTCACTGCCCGTGAGGCCAAAAAGAGACTTGAAGCAGGCGAGGTCGTGCTGTTTGCCGCAGGAACGGGTAGCCCCTTCTTCTCGACCGATACCGGTGCGGCGCTTCGTGCCGCCGAGATCGAGGCTGACGTTATTTTCAAGGCAACTAACGTTGACGGCGTTTACGATAAGGACCCCAACAAGTACGATGATGCCGTGAAGTATGACACACTTTCGCATTCCGAGGTCTTGGCCAAGGATCTTCACGTTATGGATGCCGCCGCCGCATCGCTCTGCCGTGACCGAGACATCAACATTCTCGTTTTCAACCTTAACGACCCCGACAATATTGTCCGTGCCGTTATGGGTGAGAAGATCGGAACTCTTGTAAAATAATTAAATTTAAATATAACATTTAAGGAGAAAATATATGAAAACAGTTATCAGCAATACCGAAAGCAAAATGGGCAAGACAATTGATGCTATGATGCGTGATTTTGGCGCCATCCGTGCAGGCCGTGCCAACCCCTCGGTTCTTGACAGGATCTCGGTCGATTACTACGGCTGTCCCACTCCCGTAAATCAGTTGGCCGCCGTTTCGGTCACCGAGGCAAGAGTTCTGCAGATCCAGCCTTATGATGCAAGCGTTTTGAAGCTTATCGAAAAGGCTATCCAGGTTTCGGATATCGGCATCAACCCCCAGAACGACGGACGTGTTATCCGCCTTATTTTCCCGCCGTTGACCGAGGAGCGTCGTAAGGACATCGTTAAGGATGCACGCAAGATATCCGAGGACAGCAAGGTTGCTATCCGCTCCATCCGCCGTGATGCCATTGAAAAACTCAAGGCAATGAAGAAGGCCAACGAGATCACCGAGGACGATCAGGCCAACGGCGAGAAGAAGATCCAAACATTGACCGATAAGTTCTGCAAGGATATTGACGATGCTACCGCAGTAAAAGAAAAAGAGATCATGGAGATCTAAACCGCAAAACCGACCCATCAGGGAAGCTTCCCTGATGGGATTTTGAACTTGGAGGGTCTTATGGCTTTATTCAAGAAAGATAAGCCGTCAACCGAGCGTGTTGTTCCCACACATATCGGAATTATTATGGACGGTAACGGCCGATGGGCCAAAAAAAGAATGCTGCCCCGTTCGGCAGGCCACGTTGCAGGGTCGGAAAACTTCAAAACAATAGCACGTTACTGTAACAAAATAGGCGTGAAATACCTCACCGTTTATGCGTTCTCCACCGAAAACTGGAAGCGCCCCAAGGATGAGGTCGACGGTATAATGAACCTGCTTCGCAAATACTTAAAGGATTCGACCAACTTCAAGGCCGAAAACATCAAGCTTCGTTTTATCGGGGAGCTTTCGGTGCTGCCCGAGGATATCAGGGAGCTTATCAAGCAGGCCGAGCTCGATTCAAGTGAGGCTACGGGTCTTACCGTTTATATGGCGGTCAACTACGGCGGCAGGGACGAGATAGTACACGCTTTAAAACGCATTGCCGAGCGTGTAAAAACGGGTGAAATGAACGTTGATGATATTACCGAGGACACCGTGTCGGCCAATCTTTATGCCGATTGTCCCGACCCCGATTTCATCATTCGTCCCAGCGGCGAATACCGTCTTTCCAATTTTTTGACGTGGCAGTCGGCCTATGCGGAATTCTGGTATTCCGATGTTTTGTGGCCGGATTTTTCACCTAAAGATCTTGATAAGGCTATTGATGACTTCAACAAACGCAACCGCCGTTTTGGCGGAGTGTGAGTCCTTGAGGAGGATTAATAATGAAAACACGTATAATCAGCGGTGCGGTCGGCATAATTATTTTTGCGGCCGCAATCGTTGCATCGTTGACGATAGACACGGTCATAATGCACGTTTTGCTGGCCGTTGTCGGTTGTATCGGAGTTTATGAGGCGTTAAAGACCACCGGTTACGTGAAGTCGAAATTTTTGCTGGTGAGCTCCATTGTTTATGCCGCCATCACGCCGTTTGTCTATAGCTTTGATATGCTGGGACCAAAATTCATCGGCGTTGATATGCCCATTAAGCACGAAATTTGTCTCATTTTGTACGCCGTTGTCATATTCACAATTTCAATGTTCCGTCATAACGAGATTAAACCGCTTGAAGTAACCTATGCCTTTGCGGCTACGGTTGCTATAACCTATGCTTTCTGGAGCCTTGCGGCGGTGTTCTCCAATCCCGACGGCAACGGTCTTTTCTACCTCATAATCGTTGTGATTGCCGCCTGGGGATGTGATACAGGTGCTTACTTTTCGGGCTATTTCTTCGGCAAGCACAAAATGGCTCCCGAGATAAGCCCCAAAAAGACGGTCGAGGGTGCCATCGGCGGCGTTATAACCGACGTTCTGCTTATGTTTGTTGCCTGCCTCATTTTCCATGAAATAACCGGCAAAACAGCTAACCTTATCACAATTCTGTGTGCCACTCCGTTCCTTGCGCTTGCAGGTATGATGGGCGACCTCATTTTCTCCTACATCAAGCGTGATTGCGGGATCAAGGACTACGGCAAGCTTATGCCGGGTCACGGCGGTGTTTTGGACCGTTTTGACAGTGTAGCGGTGGTTGCTCCCCTGGTGTACCTTGTGGTCGAGCATCTCCCGATGGTGTGATCATGAAAAAGATAGCTATTCTGGGCTCTACGGGCTCTATCGGTACTCAGAGCCTTGACGTTGCAAGAAAACACGGCTATAAGGTCACAGCACTTGTGGCCGGAAGCAATATAAAGCTGCTTGAGGAGCAGATAAGAGAGTTTAAGCCTGCTTTGGTGGCAGTTATGGACGAGGAAGCAGGAAAACAGCTTGCCTTGGCGGTCAAGGATACCGAAACCAAGGTGACCTTCGGCCGTCAGGCGTTGGTGGATATTGCCGCCAACAACTCGGCCGATATTGTTATAAATGCAATTGTCGGTATTGCGGGTCTTGAGCCCACGCTTGCCGCAATAAATGCCAAAAAGGACATTGCTTTGGCCAACAAGGAGACCCTCGTCACGGGCGGTGACCTTGTTAAAAGAGCGATAAAGCAAAACGGTGTCAAGCTGTTGCCGGTCGACAGCGAGCATTCGGCGATCTTCCAATGCTTGCAGGGTGTACCCAACGGTGCGCTGAAGTCGATCCTGCTCACGGCATCGGGCGGTCCGTTTTTCGGTAAACTCAAGGATGAACTCAAAAATGTTACGGTGGCTGAGGCTCTCAAGCACCCCAACTGGACAATGGGCGCTAAAATCACCATCGACTCGGCTTCTTTGATGAACAAGGGTCTTGAGGTTATCGAGGCGGTGCATCTTTTTGATGTTTCGCCCGATGATATTACTGTGGTCGTGCACAGACAAAGCATAATCCATTCAGCGGTCGAGCTTTCAGACGGTGCGGTAATAGCACAGCTCGGTACACCCGATATGCGTCTGCCGATCCAATATGCTCTGACCTATCCCGAGCGGTCGGATTGCCAGGCCGAGCGGCTTGATCTTTTTAAGGTCGGCTTGATGACCTTCGACCGACCCGATACCGAGACCTTCCGCTGTCTGCCTGCCTGCATCAGCGCTATCCGTGAGGGTGGCTTAAAGCCTACGGCGGTCAACGGTGCCAACGAGGCGGCGGTCAAGCTGTTTTTGGACGGTAAGATAGGATTTTTGCAGATAGGCGAGCTGGTCGAAGCCGCCTTGAATGCACAGCCCACAGTAAAAGAGTTCACTTTAGACGATGTACTGGCGGCCGATAAAGCGGCACGTCAGCTTGTATTCAGTTTGGTAAAACAATAATTTTCAGGTGGTAACAAGGTGCAATTACTCAGTGTATTTTCAGCAATAGGAAATATCTGGAGCTCGGTTTGGCCGTATCTGGTGGCTATACTTTTGTTCCTTTTTATGATATTCATTCACGAATTCGGTCATTTCATTGCCGCAAAGCTGATGGGTGTCCGTGTCAACGAATTTGCCATAGGCTTTGGCCCCACGATCTTCAAAAAGCAGGGCAAGGAGACACTTTATGCTGTCCGTCTGTTGCCCTTCGGCGGATTTTGCGCAATGGAGGGTGAGGACGAAACCAGCGAGGACAGTAAGGCTTTTTGCAACAAAAAGGCCTGGAGAAGGCTTATTATCATTGTTGCAGGCGCATTTATGAACCTTGTTTTCGGACTTATTCTGGTTATGTGTACTCTAGGTCCTGCCGACCGATACATCACCACCACGGTCCACAGCTTCCATGAAGAAAATGTGATGAGCCAACAAAGCGGCTTGATGGCGGGTGACAAGATCATCGAGATAAACGGCCGAAATATCTACTCGGTAAACGATCTGAGCTATTGCCTTTCCAACGTTGAGGGTGACACCCTTAAAATGACGGTTGAGCGTAACGGCAAGGATGTTCCGCTGAATGTCAAATTCAATGCCGAAACGGTTGAGGGCATCAACTATGTCGATATCGACTTTTATCTTGATACCGAGGCCAAGACCTTTGGTTCATTTATAAAACAGTCGTTCACACGCACCGTGTCGTATGCAAGGGTGGTGTGGTTTTCGCTGGTCGACCTTCTGACCGGTAAATACGGTATCAGCGCAATGTCGGGTCCCGTGGGGGTCACGGCGGCTATCGGCACTGTTGCCAAGCGCGGTTTGATGGACCTTTTGCCCATGATAGCGCTTATAACCATCAACCTTGGCGTGTTCAACCTTTTGCCCGTTCCTGCTTTGGACGGCGGCAGAGCATTCTTCCTGCTTATCGAAATGATAATTCGCCGTCCCATCCCCAAAAAGTTTGAGGGTGTTGTCCATGCAGTCGGACTGATACTGCTGTTAGGCTTTATGGCGATAATAACCTTAAAGGATATAATCGGATTCTTTTAAAGGAGTGTAAAATGATGTATACGCACGACAAAACCAAAACTGTATATGTCGGTAAGGTTAAAATCGGCGGAGGAAACCCCGTTTCGGTTCAATCCATGCTCAGCACTCCGTCGTATGACATTGAAAAAAGCGTTGCGCAGGCAATCGCTTTGGAAAAAGCAGGCTGTGAGTTGATCCGTGCCGCCATCCCCGATATTGATGCGGTAAAGCTCATCCCTGCATTAAAGCAGGCGGTCAATGTACCCATTGTTGCAGACATTCACTTTGATTATCGCCTGGCGCTCGAATCGGTGGCCGCAGGTATTGATAAAATACGCATCAACCCCGGCAACATCGGTGATGAAGGCAGGGTAAAGCGGGTTGCAGATGCCTGCAAGGCTAAAAATATCCCCATCAGGATCGGTGTAAATTCCGGCTCGGTTGAAAAGGAGATTTTGGCAAAGTACGGTGCTCCCACGGCCGAAGCCTTGGTCGAAAGCGCCTTGTATCACGCATCGCTTCTTGAAAAGTTTGACTTTGATGACATTGTGCTGTCAATGAAATCGTCCACCGTGCCGACCATGTATGAGGCATATACTCTGGCGGCTGAAAGGTGCAATTATCCTTTGCACGTCGGTGTTACCGAGGCAGGCACCGAGCGTAGCGGCGTTATAGCCTCGGCGGCAGGTATCGGCGGACTTTTGCTTCGCGGAATCGGTGATACCGTCCGAGTTTCCTTGACCGATGACCCCGTAAAGGAGGTCAGAGCCGCAAGGGATATTTTAAAGGCTGTGGGATTTCGCAAGGACGGATTCAAGATAGTTTCCTGCCCGACCTGCGGAAGAACAAGGATAGACCTTATCGGTCTTGCAAAAAAAGCCGAGGAGCTTTTGGAAAACTGTCAAAAGAACATAACCGTTGCCATAATGGGTTGTGTGGTCAACGGTCCCGGTGAGGCCAAGGAGGCCGACATCGGTGTAGCCGGCGGCGACGGTTGCGGAATCATCTTCAAAAAAGGTGAGATACTCCGCAAGGTTGCCGAAGATGAACTGTTGAACGAATTGATGAAGGAAATCGAAAAATTATAAAAACGGAGAATTGAAATGGGTTTTCCAACCTTAAAAAGTGTTTTCGGCCCATCGGTCGAAGGCTTTAAAGATACAATTAAAGAGGGTAAGCTTGAACGCTGTGAGGTAAGCGCAGAGGAGCGCTCGCTCACGGCTTGGGGCTATTTTACCGAATACATAACCCGTGCCGAGGTGTATGAGATCTGCGAGGCCTTGAGAAACAGCCTTGCTTTGCGCAGCGTTAAACTCAACGTGCGCTTTAAAAGAGAGTGCTATACACCTAAAGCAGCCGAGGACATTGCGCTTGAGCTTCGTGCGGCCAACGTTATGCTCAACGGTTACTTTAACGGTGCCGAGTTTAATGTGTATGACGGCGCAGGCAAAAATTCCTGCACCAATATCACCCTCAAATTCGGCGGTATGGAAACCATAAAAGAGTGCAATTTTGAGCGTGAGTTTGGCGCTATCGTAGCCGAGCGTTTCGGTATTGAGACCCAAATGAGCTTTGACGGTCAGCTTGAGGAGGTCGAAATGGCACCTCCCGAGTATCATCAGGAGCCGGTCAACTATTCTGCTCCCGAACCCAAATCCGCACCCCAGCAGAGCTTTGGCGGCGGATATGAAAGACGCTCGGTCGAGCGCAAGCCGCAGGAGCCCAAAAAGGTCACAGGGTTACTTATCCCCGAGGATGCACCCATCGTTGCCGATTCGGTCACTCAAATTTTCGGCAAAAAGATACACGGCGCTTTGATCCCGCTGTCGCAGATCAACCCCGAGGACGACGAGAGCCTTGTTTGGGGCGAGATATTCTTCTCCGAGATCGTCCCCACCAAGAGCGGAAAGGGTCACCGTGTCAAATTCCAGATGTATGACGGCACCAACTCGGTCACCGTCAAGACGGTCATCGGCAATCAGTATGCCGATATTTTCAGCGATGAGCTGAAAAAGGGTAAATGCGTCATCGCCCACGGTAAATATCAGATGGACGATTGGGAAAAGGACTACTGTCTTGACCTTGACGGTCTTGCTACCGTCAAGAAAAAAGGAGATAAGACCGATACAGCAGAGGAAAAGCGAATCGAGCTTCATATGCACACAAGTATGTCGCAGATGGATGCCGTTTCGCCCGTTAAGGATATCGTCAAGCGTGCCTTCAAGTGGGGTCATAAGGCGGTTGCTATCACCGACCACGGTGTTGTGCAGGCCTTCCCCGATGCCATGAGTGCTTATGATGACATTATGTCGGAAACGCAAGATGCCGATTTCAAGATCATCTACGGCGTTGAGGACTATTTTGTCAATGATATTGACGGCCAAGAATTGACAGGCGGTATCGACGGCGGTGTTGATTCCACCACTTTGACCCGTTATCACCAGATAATACTTGTTAAAAACCAGGCGGGATTGAAAAATCTTTACCGTCTTATTTCCTATTCCAACCTAAACTATTATCTCAAAACATATAATAAGGCCAATCCCTCAAAGCCCCGTCCTGCAAGACCGCTGCTGCCCAAGAGCGTTATAAACAAGTACCGTGAGGGACTTATTATCGGCAGTGCTTGTGAGCAGGGTGAGATATTCCGTGCTATTCTGGACGGCAAGTCAGAGGAAGAAATTTTGAAGCTTGCCGAGTTTTACGATTACCTTGAGATCCAGCCCAGAGGTAATAATATGTTTATGCTTCGCAACGGCACGGTCAATTCCGAAAAGGAACTGCTTGATTTTAACCGCCGCATAATCGAGATTGCCGACAAGCTGGGTAAACCCGTTGTTGCAACGGGTGACGTGCACTTCCTTGATCCTGAGGATGCCAAGCTTCGTACCATTCTTATGGCGGGTCAGGGCTTCTCGGATGCTGAGGATCAGGCGCCGCTGTACTTCAAGACCACTAATGAAATGCTCCAAGAGTTTTCCTATCTTGGCGATAGGGCGAAAGAGGTCGTTATCGACAACCCTCAAAAAATCGCCGATATGGTTGAGCACAACGTCCGTGCAGTCCCAAGCGGAAACTATCCGCCTAAGATCGAGGGCTCGGATGATATATTGACCGAAAAATGCTACCGACGTGCTCACGAGATCTACGGTGATCCGTTGCCCCAAGTTGTTAAAGAACGCCTTGAGCGTGAGCTTGATTCCATCATCCGCCACGGCTTCTCGGTTATGTACGTTACGGCACAAAAATTGGTTGAGTATTCCGAAAGCAAGGGCTACCTGGTCGGTTCCCGTGGATCGGTCGGTTCGTCCTTTGCCGCAACCATGAACGGTATTTCGGAGGTCAACCCCTTGGTGCCGCATTATGTCTGCCCCAAGTGTAAGCATTCCGAGTTTATTACCGACGGCAGTGTCGGCTCGGGCTTTGACCTGCCGCCCAAAAAGTGTCCCGAATGCGGCGAGGACTATAACCGTGACGGACATGATATCCCGTTTGAGACCTTCCTTGGCTTCGACGGCGATAAGGTTCCCGATATCGACCAGAACTTCTCGGGCGAGGTTCAGCCCTTTGTCCATAAATACACCGAAGAACTGTTCGGACCCGAAAACGTTTTCAAGGCCGGCACCATAGCTACCGTTGCCGAAAAAACGGCTTTCGGTTATGTCAAGCACTATGCCGAGGACTACGGCATTACTATGAACAAGGCCGAGGAGGCTCGTCTTGCCGCCGCAATTGAAGGTGCGGCCGTTAAGCGTACCACGGGTCAGCACCCCGGCGGAATGGTCGTTGTCCCCAGGGATATGGAGGTCTACGACTTCTGTCCCGTTCAGCACCCTGCCGACAAGGTCGATTCCGATATGGTCACCACCCACTTCGATTTCCATAAGATACACGATAATATTCTGAAGCTTGACGAGCTTGGACACGATGTGCCGACCATTTACAAGTATCTTGAGGAAAATACGGGCATCCCCGTTTTGAAGGTCTCGATGAGTGACCCTGAGGTTATGAGCCTGTTCCTGTCGCCCGATGCCTTGGGCGTTACCGAGAACGATATCTTCTCCAAAACGGGCACCTACGCTCTGCCCGAGCTTGGTACAAAATTCGTCCGTGATATGTTGGTCGAATCCAAGCCCAAGACCTTCTCCGACCTGTTGCAGATATCGGGTCTGTCCCACGGAACCGATGTTTGGATAGGCAATGCGCAGGAGCTTATCAAGCAGAATATCTGCACCATTTCCGAGGTTATCGGAACTCGTGACAACATTATGACCTACCTCATTTATAAAGGTGTTCCCAAGAAGATGGCCTTTAAAATTATGGAGATCGTCCGTAAGGGTAAGGCCAAAAAGCTCTTGACTGATGAGCATCTGCAGGCGATGAGGGACAACAACGTACCCGAGTGGTATATCGACTCCTGCTATAAGATCAAGTATATGTTCCCCAAGGCTCACGCCGCCGCATATATGATCGCCGCTCTGCGCCTTGGCTGGTACAAGGTTCACAAGCCGGTCGAGTTCTATTGCGCTTATTTCACCGTCCGCTCAGATGATATAGAGGTTGAAACTCTGCTCCAGGGGCAGAATGCCGTCAAAAAGCGTATCAACGATATCAAGCTGATGGGCAACGCCGCAGGCGTTAAGGAAAAGGGCATACTCGATAACCTGCTTATCTTCAACGAAATGATGTCGAGAGGCATTGAAATTCTGCCGATAGACCTAAGAAAATCGCACTCAAGGAAATTCCTTGTTGAGGACGGCAAAATGCGTCTGCCGATAGGCGTTTTGCCGGGTGTCGGTGAAAAGGCCGCCGCCGATATTCAAAAAGCAATGGATGAGGGCAACTTCTTGTCCATTGACGACCTGCAGATCGAATCGGGTGTTTCAAAAACCGTCATCGAAAAGCTGAAGGCGGTCGGTGCGTTGAGTTTCTTGCCCGATACCAACCAGATGACGCTGTTTTAACGAGGTGCAGAATGTATAACGAATATTTTGTGCCGTATCCCACCATTGAGACCGACCGTCTTGTCATCCGAATGGTCAAGAAAAAGGATGCCGAGGACCTTTTTGAGCTTTGCCGCCGACCCGAGACCTCAATGTTTTCACTTTGGAGTCCGCACGAATCGTTGAGCGAAACCAAGGACTTCATCAGCTATCAGCTTTCACGCTACCGCAAAAGAGAGTGTATGTTTTTTGTGGTGGAGGAAAAGGCTTCGGGACGTGTTATCGGCACCTGCAGTTACGTTTCAATGGATTCTGACTACAAAATCGCCGAAATAGGCTACAGCGTTTTGAGCGACCTTTGGAATCACGGTTTTGCTACCGAGATAGCCGATGCTCTGATGGGTTATGCCTTCAACCGCATCGGGGTACAAAGGGTGTTTGCAAGGGTCCTGCCCCAAAACACCGCATCGCAAAGGGTGCTTTTGAAGCTGGGAATGGAATACGAGGGCTGTGCCAAAAAGGGGTATTATTTTAACGGCCGTGTCAACGACGTTTATACCTATGGCATAACCGATGAGGACTATTTTAACGGGAGATAATTATGGAAAGAATAGCAAGCTTTGAGGTCAATCACGACGTTTTACAGCGCGGACTTTATACCTCACGTGTTGACGGTGATATTACGACCTATGATATCAGAATGAAGCTGCCCAACAAGGGCAACTACCTTAATAATCCTGCAATGCATACGGTGGAGCATATCGTTGCCACCTTTGTCAGAAACAGCTGCTTTAAGGATAGGATAATCTATTTTGGCCCAATGGGTTGCCGCACTGGATTTTATCTTCTGACCCGTGATATCGACCCGAAAGACGTTATTGACCTTGTGCGTGATGCGTTCGTATTTTTGCGTGACTATAAGGGTGATATCCCCGGCGTTTCGTCTATAGAATGCGGAAATTATCTTGAACACGACCTTAAAGACGCACAGCGTGAGGCCGCAGAGTATATTCCCGTGCTTGACGGCTACACCGTTGAGCAGTTGGAGTATTAAGGTGAGTTTATGAAAAATTGGTTGAAAAAGCTTATGAGCGGTGAAAAGACCACTATCGTTGCGTTGGGTGACAGCGTTACCGCAGGTTATTTCAAGTCGGGTACAGAGTTTCACAGCGAAAAGGACCATTCGGCCGTGTATCATCAGGTGCTTGGCGAAAAGCTCCGCTCTCTTATAAAGAATGCCGACCTTGAGGTTATAAATGCAGGTGTCGGCGGCGAGACCTCGGGCAGGGGACTTTTGCGCTTTGAGACCGATGTTGCCGAAAAAAGACCTGATCTTTGCATTGTCTGCTGGGGCTTGAATGACGTCAACGGTACGATTGAAGACTACCGTAAAAACCTTGCCGAGACCTTTGAAAGGGTCAAGGCTCTTGATGCGGATATCGTTTTCATGACACCAAATATGCTCAATACCCGTGTTTCGCCCGACACCGCTGAGGTGCATTTGAATTATGCCGCCAAGACGGCCGAAATTCAGCTTTCTGGCAAGATGGATGCGTTTATGGAGGCTGCACGTCAGGTTGCTTCAGAGCACGGTGTTCCCGTCTGCGATTGCTACAAAAAATGGAAAGCAATGTACGATATGGGTGTTGATACCGATGCTTTGCTGGCAAATTGTATCAATCACCCCACCCGTGAAATGCACGTTTTCTTTGCCGAGTGCCTTTTGGAAACACTGCTTTTCGGCTGATTTTTGTAAAAGTTGACATAATATTGCCTAAATTTACAAGCCTTATGACCTTATATTTGGTCATAAGGCTTAAAAATTACAAATTTGAAACTTTTTTGAAGAAAAAGGTTGCAATTTTGTAATAATTGTGTATAATAGACATTGTGTTTTGTTACAAAGTTGTAACCTATTATGTTTGTAAGGTGATAGATTGTTTAAGCTTAACTTATTCTTTAAGGACAAGTTAATACCGTTTTTCAAAAGAAATGTACAAGCTGTTCGTGACTTTGCCGTAACTGCCGCTCCCGTCGTTTCCGAGAGGGTCATCGACATTTGGAGCGCTTTGGATCTCACACTTAATGTTGCTGCCAAGTATCTCGGCAAGGCTTTCAAAAAGGCTAATACTTATAAAGTAAAGGCAATAGCTGTTATTATGGCGGCTGTTTTATGCTTTTCAAGTGGAGTAGTGGCCTATGCTGCAACGCTTGAAACGGCATATTCCGTCCGTATCGGCGCCCGTTATTTCGGCTGTGTAAAGACCGCCGAGGAGGCCGAAGCGATACTTGAGTCGGTCAGAAAAACCGTACACGGTAATGTTGACGTGTCGGCCTTTACGGTCGAATCTGCTACAGCATCACCCGATGAGATACTTACTGCCGATCAGATGACCAACGGCATACTTAACGATGAAGAGATCTTTGAATCGGCCTGCGGAATGTATGTCGACGGTGTTCTGATGGCTGTTGCCGAGGATTTTGCTGCAATGCAAGGCGCTTTGGATCACGCTGTTTCCCGTTACAAGTCGCAGGGTATGTTCTTCAAGGGCTTTGCCAACAGCGTTGTACTTAACGATATTTTTGTGACCCATGATTACGCCGCAAAAATGGCGATATCGGGCAAAAAGCTGTACGAGGGTGGCTACGGAACCCAGTTTCTGACCTCACGTGTTGAAGAGTATGACGAGGTCATCAAGCCCGAGACGATCGTGCAGTACAACGAAAAGAAAAAGACCAATTACGAAAAGGTGACCCAAAAGGGTAAGGATGGCCTTAAGGAAGTTGTCGCCGATGTATATTACATCAACGGTGTCAGAGCATATGCCGACGAGATCGAGTGCTCGGTTTTGAAGCCTGCAACCGATAAGGTCGTTATAAAAGGCACCAAGGAGACCCCTGTTTATCATTCGGGTTATGTGCTTGCAACCTCTATTATGGAAAGCGGCGCACAAATGGTTTTCCCCGTGCAATGCAAGGGCAGAACCTATATCACCTCGTTCTGGGGCGATGGTCGAGGCCACAAGGGGCTTGACATCAGCGCACCTAAAGGCACCAACATATTTGCCGCCGCAGCAGGAACCGTTGTGTTCTCGGGTTGGAAGAACGGCTACGGAAATGTCATTGAGATCGAGCATTTTGACGGCAAGACACAGACCGTTTATTCGCACAACAGCAAAAACCTTGTCAAGGTTGGCGATGAGGTCGTCGCAGGTCAGCTTATAGGCTATGTCGGTATCAGCGGCACGGCCACCGGCTATCATCTGCATTTTGAGGTCAGAATAAACGGCAAGCAGGTCGATGCCGCACCGTATGTCGGACTTCATTGATCAGGATTTAAAGAAAAGCACCGCAACCTTCAAGGTTGCGGTGCTTTGTTGTGTGTTAAAAATGTAAAGCTTAATTCTCAAGCAGCTTGCGAAGCTTGCGGTTGTGCCTGTAGTCGTGTACAGCGACCGAGCCTGCGGACTTGAGGAAGGGGTAGTCAGCCAGATACTTTTCGGCGGCCTCATCAAACTTCTGAGGCTCCTTGCCAAAGGCTCCGCAAAGGATGACCGAGCAGATAACGTCACCGACGACCAGCTCGCCCTCGTAATGCATATCGCCCAGCATATTCCAATACTTGGTGAGCTGCTTTTTGTTGGCGACCTCGTTGGCCATAAGGGTGGTCATACGCTCAACGCCGTAGCGCTTGAAGAACTCAACATAAAGGAAATCGCCGTATTTTGCAACCATTTCCTTGTAGGTCTCCTTATATTGGGGGAACATAGCAAGGAACTTCTGGGTAAAGGCTCCGATGTCGGGCTCGGTTCCCAAAGCGGCCTTCTCGGGGAGGGCGATCTCTTTGGTGGAACCGTCGGCGGCCTTTATAACTGTGATGCCGGAATCCTTGGCAATGGCTTCAAGGAAATCCTCGCCGATGCAGGCGGTATCCTTTGCGCCGTGGTCGCTCTCATCAAAGAACCATGAGCTCAATTCGGTAAAGCTGTCGGACTCGGCAGGGGCTACCGATACCGAGAACATCTTTCTGTCATCGGTATAAGCGATCTTGTAGGTCTTGAACTCGCCGACATAGGTGCCAAGCTCCTGACCCTCGGTCGAAAAGCCGTTGTCGCTCATAAATGCCGAAAAAACGTCGGTAACTTCTTTAAGATATTTAATGTCCATTTGTATACGCTCCAAATAAAATTTTTAAAAATCCATATTTACCTTACAAGTATAACACAAAAGTTTCGGTTTGTCACTATAAATTTTTATTATTTTATACTGATTAAAAAGAAAGACTGCAAAGCTAAAGCCTTGCAGTCTTTTCAAAATTATCTTATGCTCCGAAGAAGCGGCGTATTGCCTCACAGGCAGAACGGTATCTTTCGTTGTGACGGTTGATCTCTTCCTTGGTCATACCGTAACCGGAGTCGGTCGAGTTACCAAAGCTGCTGAAATTGCTGTCTGTGATTATTACACTGACCGGAGAGTCTGCCTCGGCCTCGACCGAGTTGCCGATCATAAAGCCCGAGCGCTCTACTTTGAGGGACGGCCCGTTATTCTGACCGCTGTAGTCTTCATTGTTCGATTGGGCGGCCGTGGGGTCGATGTGATTATCCTCAACTATGCGGTCAAGCGCAACCTTCAGTACAGACTTCTGTGCGGCCGAAAGCTTTTTGCCGAGCCCCAAGGGGTCGTTACCCTTCTCGTCCACCAATCGGGCGAGGAAATCGGCTGTGGAGCCGGTGTTACAGATGTTCTCTAGGGTAAAATACAGATCGGCATAGATCAGCTTATCCGCATATTCGGGGTCGGACTGGTCAAGTCCGCCGTACTGCGAGCCGTAACCGCCGCCGAATTGGAGCTTGTAGCTGTCGTCAGAGGATTCAACCAATGAAGAACTCTCATACTTTATGACATAATTAGAATCGGTGCTGAAGCCTCCGTCAATGGTGCTGTCAAAACTTCCGCTAAAGCTGCCGAGGTAGCCGCCCATGACCCAACTACGCAGGGTGTTGCTGTCTACATTATAGCTCTTGGTCGGCCATTTCTTTTCGGTAACGAGTCTCATAAGCTCGTCAAGAGAAGAAAGGCTCATATACTCGGAATACTGCTCGTCGCCCTCGGTCTTTTTAACATCCTTCAGCATCTCATTAAGCAGAATAACGGTGTTTTTGTCAAGCTTTTTGGAGGAGAGCAGCAGATCGTTGCCCAGCGTGTTGACAAGATAATCTATTATCTCATACTCATAATAGAAGCTAAAGTCTCTGCGTAATTCGCTTATGCTGAACAAGGAGCCGGTCAAGGAAGCATAATCACCGAAATCGTTGTGCTCCATGTCGGCGGTCTCATACGACTTCAGCTTGTTCTTCAAGGCCTTCAGAGCCTCGGGATGCTTTTCAAGCTCACCGATCAGAGCGACTCGCTCATCATCTTCGGCATAATCGTAATAGCCTACCGAATCGGCAATAAGACCGTTGGTGACCAGCTCGTCGACCGAAGCGGCACCGAACAGAGGATGGCGCGCAAAGGCTTCAATAAGCACGGCGCCGTCGGAATCGAACATCATTGAAAGGAATGCTTTGGCTTCTTTGACACGCTTTTCCTTTGCAACCTTGCCGTCCTTAAAGTAACTCTTGACTAGGGTGTCGGCTTTTTCTTCGATCTGATCGTCGACTGTATCGCTGTATCCGTAATCCATATCACGGTACAGACAGTCTCGGTACATTTTGTTTGCGGCCTCGGTCACAAACAACTTTTTGAGTGAGACGGCTTGGTCACTGTAGTTGATAAGGTCGCCGAATTTTTGGTAAAATTCCTCGGGCAAAGCATGGCCGCCCTCGCTGTCGATAATGTCAATAAAGTCATTTTCCAGAACGTATGCAACAAAATCAAGCACGGCGGTGGCGTTGCCCTCAAACTCCTTTTGAGTCATATCAAACAGCTTGAGCAGCTCCTCTGCCCGGGCTCGGTCGTCGGGGTCAGGCATCTTCTGAAGCTCGGTCTCGACCATATCCCTAACGGCGCAGACGATGTCATACACCCATTCTTCGCCGACAAGGTTTTCACGCAGATAGTCGCTAAGCTCCTTAACTGCGGCGATCTTTTCATCATTGTGGGTGGTCTGAACCTTTTCAAGGCGAACCATCAATCCCTCAATAACATCGGATATTTCGTTAATGTTGAGGCTGGCACCGTTGACACCGAAGCTGGTAAGACCCTCCATGACCCATGCGGTAGGGCCTACCTTATAGGCTGAAACAAGAGGATGGTTGGCAACGGTCTCGATATAGACCGAGGTATTGTTGCTTCTGGCGGCGTTGCCCTTGACCTCCATCATTTTTGAAACAGGGGTGACGGCGGTGGCAAGCACACCGTAAAGGGGAATGAGCAGCATAAAGGATACCACCAGAGTGTCCAGCGCACGGATGCCCATTCCTGCGAATTTAAGTGATTTTTTGCTGCTGTCCCACTCGTCAAGCTTCTGAAGCTTCTCCCAGCCAATGCGATTGCCGACGCATTTCAGGACTATCAGCAAAATGAACAGTATGAGCGAGAAAAGTATCAGCGACAAGGCGACCTGGATGATGCCTTGGACGATGGATTCGGCAAAGGTGCCCAAAGGGCCGGTCTCCTCAAAAATACTGTCGGGCAGAAGCGAGGCGATAGGGCCTGCAACGCCCCACGAAATAAGCCTTGACAAAAGCAGGCTCAAAACGGTGGCAACAACGGTTATGCCTAACGAAAAAAGCGCTCTGAAAGGGCCTTTTTTGTAGCCGGAGACAAAGAAAATGCCTCCCGTGATGCCTGCAACGATGAAAAACGGAACAAATAACAAAATGCTGAGAACGGTTGGACTCATAAAGATGACCTCCTCAAATAATGTGTGTTTCCCTCGAGTTCAGTATATTTCATACAAGGACACTTGTCAACTATAATATTAATTTTGTGCTTCGGGGTCGTATTCGTAGTATGAGTAGTCGAGGCAACGTACGCTTTCCCAGCGTTCTTTGTCGTTGGCACCCTTTTTGTTGATGATGACCAGTTCGGAAAGCCAGACCTCGGGCTTGATAAGTGCGCTGATGTCATCCGTCTTGCAGTCCACAAGGCCGATGCAATAAGATGAAAGCCGTTCTTTTCGGCCGTCGGGGAACAATGGCTCTAAAGACGGTATCTCGGCATCCTCGATATAAAGCATAAACCATTCCTTAAGCTCTCTCATAAACTCAAGATCACGGATGTTTTTGCCTCGCTCAATATGAACGTCCCAAAGGTTGGGGAGACGTTTTAAAAAGGAGTAATCCTTAAGCTCCGCAAAGATGTAGCACCCGACCACCACGTAGGATCTCAGCTTTTCCCACAGTTCGGGGTCATCAAGCTCTTCGACCGTAATATTCACGCTGGGGGTCTTCATATTGAAGGCGTTAGCCATGCTTTTCCACGGCACAGCAAGAGGCCAGCAGGGTCCGCCGTGTTCTGAAATTCCAAGGCTAATATAGTTACTTGTCTGCTCGTCAAACTGCTTCTTTAAGTTTTCGGTCATAAAAGTACCACCTTTCTTACATTAATAGTATATATTACACTTGTGCGCTTTATCAAAGGGGTAAAAAACCGACCGCTACGCTCTAAATGTGCGGCGGTCGGTGGGGGTTATTCACGTATCTGTTCTTTCGGGATAAGGCTGTGGTCATACATCACAAGCGAATGGTTGGTGAGTATCAGCTCTTTTTTTACGGGAGTGCCGTTCTTTGCATCAAAGCTTGTGCGCCACACCTTGGAATTGCGATAAAAGCTGTCGCCCTCACGTTTAAAATGGTGATCCTCCTCGGTCAGCTCATAATAATAGGGGAAGGGGGCTTCGCTTTTAAGCTCGCCAATAAGCTCACCGTTTTCGCAATGCACAAGTATCTGCACGGGTTGGTCGGTGTTGTTTTTAAAGCGGTAGTCGACATAGTTGTAATGTACCGAGGTGCCCGTGCCAAACGGCACACGGCGGCGCTCATCGGGGAAAAGCGCATCGCTGTGATGGTGAAGCTCGGTGACGGTCAAGGGGCTGTTGAGCACCAGCCAATGTATCATATTGGCCATCTGACAAAGTCCTCCGCCAACTCCCGACGACACCTTACCGCGGTTGATGACCAGACCTTCCTTATAGCCCTTTTTGGCGGTTGTTTTGCCCACCGTCTTCCAGAAAGAGAAGGTCTCGCCCGGGCGTATCACAATGCCGTTGATCCTTTCGGCGGCCAAAAGAATGTTGGTGACCTTGTTTTCCTGCAAGGAAAGATCAACGTTGTGCAGTCGGCGAACAAGCACCGAGGAATGCCGCTTGACCGTGTTGGGAAGCAGGGTACAACTGTGGTGCTTTGCGATCCTTTCACGGCTGAAAAGGTCCTTAAAAAACCGTTTTGATTTTTGCTTTATAACCGAAAGCCTGTAAAAGAACGGGTTTATTTCGCAAAAAAGCTTTCTTTTTGGCATTGTGTGTCCTTTCTCGTCCATCTTTGGACGGTGTGTGGAATTGCAACATTAAATATTCAGTATAAAATGGGCGTTTTCGTTTTCACACATAGCAGTAAACGTTTTGTATTCAATATTACCGTGCTTACTCTCCATTCCGGGATGGTAATGGCCTTGATACACCGCCTTTACCTTTCCGCACTTTTGCAAAATGCCGTTTATTTCCGCGGCGTTATACAGCCGGTGGTCCTCACGTATATTAGGGTCGATATTCTGATGGACGAAAACATAAACCTCGCCGTTTGCGGCGTCGAGTTGCTTTTTAAGATCATCAATATGCGGATAAAATGTGTCGGTCCAATCGGTATCGCCGGGTAAATAGTGATTCCCGTTTTTGAAATAGCAAGCATCCAAAAACAGCAAGGTTTTTTCTTTCGCTTTCACGTTCTTGGGTTTGCAATCGCCTAAAATCTCATAAAATTCGGCTTTGGTAAAAGCGAAAGCGTCATGGTTTCCCATCAAGCAAACCGTTTTGATCGGGCTTTGATTTATAACGTCTGTAACCTTTTTAAGGTTGGCCACCTCTTTTTCGTGAGAAGCCTCCTTGTCTATCAGGTCGCCCAAGCAAACAACAAGGTCACATTTTTGAGACTCAAAAAAGGCATAAGCCGTCTTGATCTTTTCCAATGATCTGCTGTTATAACGGTTGCCGCAGGTAACCTCTTGAGAAGAATAGTGCGAATCGGTAAATATTCCAAGCTTCATAAAACCACCGCCTTTTTTCAAAAAATATATTTGTGACACCTGTAAATATTTCTAACGACCTCTGTATTCTTGCTTCAAGACCTCGGCCATCTCCTCCGGCGACTCTGTACAACCATCGGCAAGCCACAGTTTAATAATGGCGTTCAGACCGTTTCTGAAAAATTCAATATGATACTTGATGTTGTTGGCAACATGTTCATATTCAGCTCGTCTTGTATCATATATCGAAATAAGATGTTTGTCGTCATAACACAGTTTGAAATATGTTTTATAGAATATCTGATTTTCCTTGATATGGGTAAACATCTTTAGTGCACCGCTACGCTCATTGAAATAATCATAATCTGCAAACAGATTGCTGAACTCATTTTCAAGCTTTTCTCTCGTTTTATCGGCGAGGTCGAATATATCAATATAGTTTGCATAGAAAGTGCTGCGGTTCAATTCTGTCATTTTAATAAGATCCGAAACGGTAATATCCTTAATTTCACGGGTTTGCAGCAGTTCAATAAACGCCCTTTCGATTTTCTCCTGCGACTCCCTGCGCCTTTTGTTGTTCTTCACATTCATAACAATTCTCCATTATTCCGACATTTGTAACCAAACTGATGGTCGCATTTTCTTTTATTCCAACACTTGTTGTTTAATTGTTGATTGTTTTGACCTTACAAAAACATTATACTATGTTTGCAATAAAAATACAAGTGTTGGCTTAATGAAAGGAGTTTTAAAAATGAAAAAGAGTAGTTTTATTGCTTTGATATTGGGAACAGTAAGCGGTGTGCTTTTCGCACTTGGAATGTGTATGGCACTTCTGCCGGAATGGAACGCCTTTAATGAAGGCATTGTTTTCGGTGCTATCGGCATCGTGCTCGGCATTATCACGGCACTCGTCTGGTGCAAAATGGAAAACAAGAAACTGCCGAAAATGAGCGGTAAAAATCTGTTCCGTATTATTTACGCCGTCATTGCAGCTTTGGTACTTGGCCTGGGTATGTGTATGTGCCTTGTATGGCAGCAAATCATTTGGGGCACACTCGTAGGACTTCTTGGTATCATTATGCTGATCGCTCTCATTCCGATGATCAAAGGTATCAAATGAAAGCATTTGATCTTGTAAGAAGTCCTTATACAAGTCTTGCGTTCAATGTTGCTTATGCGCTCGGCAACTGTATTATAGGCTTTCTTGGCTATTCGTGGTGGTTTATTACGGTTGGCGCTTATTATGCTGTGCTTGCAATCACAAGATTTTCTGTGCTGCAGGTCAAGCGGAAAGCCAGCAGCAATTATGACGCCGAGCTTTTTGTACGCCGCATTACGGGAATTTTATTGGTCGTTCTTTCTTTCTGCATAGTGGGTGTGAACATACTGTCCGCTGTTAAAGACAGAGGCACCGCCTTTCACACGGTCGTAATGATCACCATTGCCGCCTACACATTTACTAAAATCACGATTTCAATTATCGGTATGGTGAAAGCAAAGCGTTCCGCTTCTTTGGTATTGAAGATACTCCGTAATATATCTCTCGCTGATGCGTGCGTTTCTGTTTACACAATGCAGCGATCAATGCTGGTGACTTTTCCGGGTATGGAAGCTGCGGAGATCTTATTACTAAACATATTTACGGGAACAGCAGTTTGGATTGTTGTACTGCTTCTCGGGATCAATCTGATTGGAGGAAAATATACAGATATGGCTAAATCAAAAATTGTAAAAGCAAACGAAAAAATCGCCGAGGCAGTAACCGGCGGCTACAAAAAAATTGAAAAAGGCGTTGTGGACGGTTACAAAAAAATCGAGCAGGGTGTTGTCAACGGTTACACCAAGATCGAAGATAAATTTGTAGGCGCTTACCTCACCAAAGACGGCGAAACCGTTGAGCAAGCAAAGGCAAGACTGAAAGAGAAAGATAAAAAATAAATAAAAGGGCAGACTGTCACGTGGTCCTCATCTCAACCTTACATCCACAAAACAAGAAACCGACCCTTTGGTCGGTTGCTTGTTTTGGTGGGAGCACGAATTCGAACTCTTTTGAATTTTTGACCTATGTGTTCGAACCTCTACATGTTTTTAATGAAATATTTTCCTGACGGAAAATATGAAATAATCCTAACGGATTATGAAATTTTCTGCTGCCGCAGAAAGTGAAATAAAATTCGTTCCTTTATATGCCGTAGGCATATTACACATTTGCGAAGCAAATATTTCACATCGAAGATATTTCACTCGTTCCGCGAGGAACGAATTTCATTGAAAAAGCGACTTGTCGAAACAAGTCGCTTTTTCTGGTGGGAGCGGGTGGATTCGGACCACCGAAGGCAAAGCCAACAGATTTACAGTCTGCCCCCTTTGGCCACTCGGGAACACTCCCATATTTAATTTTGCGCTTCAAGTCCGAATGAACTTGAATGAAAAGGTGGAGCTGGTTGACGGACTTGAACCCCCGACCTGCTGATTACAAATCAGCTGCTCTACCAACTGAGCTAAACCAGCACATAATTTCGAGCGCCTAAATAATATACCACAGACTTGGCCGCTTGTCAACACTTATTTTTCAAAATTCGCAAAAATATTTTAAAGGAATCAGTTATAGTTTTTTTAATGTTGATGAGAGATCTTCAATGTCGCCGTTCGCAAGATATTTATTTGTTGTTTTGTGGTACTATTTTGCTGAAACTGACCTTGCCATTTTTGTTATATTGCGATATATTGGTGTCAGCAAATTTTGAGGTGCTTTTTATGGGAACTAAAGCAAAAGAACGGGGCTTGTTTGTGTTGGGCGTTGCCATCTGCCTTGCGTTGGCAGGTGTGGCGGTGCTGTTGGAGAAGCTTATCCCGGGCGGTTTGCTGGTGGCTCGATAATCGCTCTGTTTATGGGCACCATCATCAACAGCTTTTTCACCCTTCGTGGATAAAGCCTGCACTTAAATTCACATCCAAGCGCATTTTGAAGGTCGCCATCATCCCCACCGTGCTGGTATTTGCTTATATCGGCACACGCCAGAAGCGCAAGGAGCTGCAGGCGGCAGGTTACGGTCAAAAGGTCAGCATTGTCAAAACCATACCTTGGTTTATCGGTGGATTTCTGATTCTGGCAGCCGTCAATAGTCTTGGCTGGATCCCTGTTGGGGTATCAAGCGTTATAAAGACCGCAAGCAAGTTTTTGATGGTCACGGCGCTTGCTGCTATCGGTCTTGGCACAAGCCTAACCGATTTCAAAAAAGCGGGACTTCGCCCCATGTTCTACGGAATCACGATAGATGCCCTTGTGACCCTTACCGCCCTCGCGGTCATCTGGTTTATGGGGTTGATGTAAAATTTTAAAGACCTGCTTCGGCAGGTCTTTTTTATTGCATTACAAGCAAGTGTATGATATATTATAATTGAGGTGAGCGGTATGAGAATAGTTTTTGTGCGGCACGGACATCCCAACTATAAGGATGATTGCCTGACTGAGTTGGGACGCCTGCATGCTCAAGCGGCGGCTGAGCGGCTGATGAATGAGGGTATTCAGAAGATATATTCCTCAACCTGCGGACGTGCTTTTCAGACTGCCGAATACACCGCAAAGGCATTGTCTTTGGATGTTGAGGGGCTTGACTTTATGCGTGAAATTAAGTGGGGCGGCGAAAAATGTGCCGACCTGCCCGACAAGGGTCACCCGTGGAAGACGGTCAGAACAATGGCGGATGAGGAGCTTGACCTTTTAAATACCGATTGGGACAAATGCTATCCGTTTGATGTCAACCCCGTTGTTGACTGTTGTCACAAAATGGCTGATGATATTGATGCATGGCTAAAAACCCTTGGCTACACAAGGGAAGGGATGTACTACCGTGTGGGCGAGAGACCGTTCGACACGGTGGCGCTGTTCAGCCATGGCGGTTCATCGTCGGCGGTGCTGGCGCACATCTTCAACCTACCGTTTCCGTTTGTATGCTCGGCCATACGTCCCGATTTCACCGCCATAACCGTGGTGAAGTTTTCCGACGAGCAGGGTAGGCTTGTTGCACCCGAGTTTGAGATACTGAATGACGCACGCCACATTAAAAATATATCGGTCGATGAAAGGTGATTCTTATGAACTTTTTGGAAATTGCCGAAAACAGGCAGTCCTGCCGAAATTATGACCCCGCACGAGCGGTGGAGCCTGAAAAGCTTGAGGCTATCTTGAATGTCGCAAGGCTTTCGCCCTCGGCCTGCAACGGTCAGCCTTACCACATCACAGTTTGTGAGGGGGATGCGGCAAAACGGGTCGCCAAGGCAACACAGAGCATGGGTATGAACCGATTTTCGTCCGATGCACCCGTGATGCTGGTCATTTCGGAAGAAAATTATGTCAAAACGGCGGCATTCGGTTCGAAAATCAAGGGCAACGATTACCGCTCAATAGACATAGGTATTTTGTCGGCATACATCACCGCCGAGGCTACGGCTCAAGGTCTTTCAACCTGCATCCTGGGTTGGTTTAACGATAAGGACATCCGTGAAATCTGCGGTTTGTCTGCGCCTGTCAGACTTGTTATAACCCTCGGCTATGCCGACCAAAAGGACACCCTGCGTGTCAAAAAGCGTAAGAAAAAGGACGAGTTGGTGACTTATATTAAGTAAAAGTTAAAAGAAAGGGGTATTTTTATGACCAAGCGGATCTTTGCATTGCTGATGATGATTCTGGTCTGCGTGTTGGCTGTTGGCTGTTCCGAGGAATACACAGTCGACTATGATGCCATGCCCAAGGAAGAAGCCACGGTGCGAAAAGCGGCCGACAAGGCTCTGCTTCAGGAATACGGCTTTGACGGGGTTTACCATTGCGAGGTAAAGCTCGATAAATACCCTGCAAAGGAACACTATATGGTTCGCTATAAGCTAAAGCCGTTCGGCCATAACACACACGAGAATTATACCGTTTATGTCGGTTTTGACGGAACGGTTCAGGACGTAAGCGGCTCTAATGTTGGTGAGTATTCCTGCTTTTTGCCTGAATTGACCGAAAGTAAGGTCAAAAATGCTGCCAAAAAATTGGATAAGCAGGTTGAAAAATACACAAACTGTGACATCTATCGCTTTTCGGTTGCCAAGGACGGAAGTCTGCAGCTTTCGTGCGAGGTGATAACCTACGATGTTGAACCCGACAGCCTTATGGATCACAAGCACCTTATGTTTTATGAAAAGGTCTGCGACAAGCCGAATTAAAATCGGTTGTAAATAGTAAAATTAAAGGACTGATTGCCAAGCTAGACTGCCCCAAATTGTGCAGACAGTACAAAAAAGACCCTAATGGTAGTTTGTATTAAAATTTAAGCAACGAACTGACATCGCTTTTCAAGTGGTGTCAGTTTTGTTTTTAGTTGTATTCGTTGGTTGTTGTAGAAATGG
>JAFQCR010000029.1 GCA_017416345.1 Clostridia bacterium
CAAATTTCTTGAAATTTGATTGTTTTTCTACATCATTGCAATGGTCGTTGTCAAATTTTCTTTGAAAATTTGTTGCCAAATCGAAGATTTGGCGTGGAAATAACACTTTCAGAGTTATTTCCACGTTCAACCACCATTATAATTTGATATAAGAACAGGATAAATGCAAATTACAACTATTATTTGTAAAAAACGAGCATTTTTTGTTGAAAAAAATTAAACTGTGGTATATACTTAAAAAATGAGGTGATAGGATGACAGTCGATTTGATATCCGTCAACGGATTGGAATCAGTCAACGCACGAATGCTTGCGGCATATTCATACAAGCCGAAAATTTTGAAAAATTTTATAGATTATCGCCGTTTCAGTGCGTTCGTTTTTGTGGTCAAGGGTAGATATGTTTACCGTTCGTGCGGTGAGGAAACAGTTTTGACCGCCGGTAGCTGCATCTATCTGCCGCCCTACGGAGAGGACTATTCTTATGAGGTTTTAAGCGACGATACCGAGACGATGCAGGTTGATTTCGAGCTTTTGGATGTTCAAAACGGTCGGCAAGTGGCTTTTTCACGTGTGCCGCTTGAAATCAAGGGCAATAGCGAAGTACTGAAAGCGCTGATGCAAAATCTCATAAATTCGACAAATTTTGATACTGTGGCGGCAAGGCTTGAATTGAAATCAAGACTGACCATGCTTTTGTCGGTGCTGTCGAGTGATCGGCAAACGAAAAAACCGTCAAAGGCCGAATTAAAAATAACTCCTTTGATAGAGCGGTTGCAAAAAAACTACCGCGAGCCGTTTGATTCAAAGGAGCTGGCTGTAGCTGTCGGTTTGAGTGAATCACAAATGCGGCGTTTGTTCAAAACGGTCATCGGAATATCGCCGTTAGAGTATCGGAACAAGTTGCGTATAAATGCGGCGGCAAAGATGCTTGCGGTTGGTGAACTTAATGTTTCAGAGGTTGCGTTTGCGGTTGGCTTTGAAGATATTTATGCATTCAGCCATGCGTTTAAAAAACATAAAGGCGTAGCGCCGAGTTTTTATAAAGGAGAGATTTTATGAAATTGCAATTTTTAGGCACGGGGGCGGCCGATTGGTCACCCAAAAAGCCCGAAACGGGGGAGCACCGCTGGCTTTCTTCGGCGCTTATCAATGACGATCTGCTCATTGATCCGGGTCCCTCGGTGCCCGATGCCATTAAAAGGTATAATATAGATGTTAAGAAAATCAAATATATCATCATAACCCACCGCCACGGCGACCATTTTAATGAGGAAACCCTTAAAATGCTGTGTGATTCGGGGGCAGAGCTTGTCGAATTTTCGGCAGGGGAGGAAAGAAAAGTCGGAAATTATAATGTCAAGGCGCTTTCTGCCAACCATCCCACCTGCGTTCCGACTGTGCATTATATTATTGATGATGGTGAAAAGCGTATCTTCTACGGGCTGGACGGAGCGTGGCTTCTGATGCCCGAGGTTGATGCTATCAAGGAAAAACACATCGACCTTGCCGTTTTGGATGCCACCATCGGCAACCGACCGGGGGATTACCGCATTTTTGAGCACAACAACCTCAAAATGGTGGTCGAAATGAAGGCAACCTTGTCGAAATATGTCGACCGATTTGTGATAAGCCATATGGCACGCACCCTGCACGACCCTCATGAGGTGCTGTCGGCCGAAATGGAAAAAGAGGGGATACTTACCGCCTTCGACGGTATGGTGATTGAAATTTAAAATTTAATCAAAAAGCTTCTGTACCGTTGGTACAGAAGCTTTTTAACATCAATTTTCATCCTCGGGAGGGAGGAGGATGGCGGTGCATCTGATCTGCGAGGCAAGCTCCTCAATCGGGTCGGTGGTGTTGATGTTCAGCACCTCACGGCCGTTTTTTACAGCATAGGTCACCGTGTTGCCGGTGCCGCCCTTACTGCCGTCGAAATATGTCAAAACATAGCGGCAACGGTCGACCATATAACGGTTGCGCTGGTCATATGCCCATTTTACGTAGCCGTCGTTCAACGTGATGACCTCGTCACATTTTTCTAACAGTGCGTTATAGCGCTGCTGCCACTCACGGCTCCAGCCCTTTTCCTGCCCCACAAACGGTACAACGCCGATAAGTTTTAATGCCGTGTTACGTTGCTTTATAAGGGCGATATATTCCCCTGCCGAAATGTCAAACCCCTGCGCCATTCCGCAATAAAATTTGGTACAGCCCTTTTCTATCATATCGGCCACGGCGGTGCAGAGACGGTCGTTGAATCTGTGGTACTCGGGGCAATCGGTCTCAAACGGAAAATCAAATTTGTCGGGTCGGTGTCCCGTAAAACAGCAGGAATCCTCGATATTTAACATACATTACTCCTATTAATAAAAGTAAGAATTTTTTCAAATTTGAAAATTTTATTAAACAGACACTTGAAAAAGTAAATAGTTAAGTGTATAATTATTTAATAAAAAAAGATTGCGATCGGTGTTCTGACCACAGAATAATTGTATCACAAAACCCGACCGTTTACAATAAAAAGGAGAAAAAATATGGATAAAATTGATTACCGCCTCATAACCCTTTTGCAGGAAAACGCAAGAATGCCTTTAAAGCAGTTGGCCGAAAAGGTCTTTTTGTCGTCGCCTGCCACCGCCGCACGTCTTGAGCGCCTTGAAAAAAGCGGTATCATCAGCGGCTACAGCGTCAAGGTAGACCATAAGCTTTTGGGCTATCCTATAACGGCTTTTATAAATCTGGAGGTCCAGCCCCAGCAAAAGGCCGTGTTTTATCCCTTTATAAAGGCTCATCCGAACGTTTTGGAGTGCTCTTGTGTCACGGGTCATTATTCCATGCTTATCAAGGTCGCCTTCGAAAGCACCGAGGCCTTGGATATCTTCATCGGTCAGCTTCAGACCTTTGGCAGTACCCAAACTCAGATCGTTTTCTCGACCGCCAAGGTTGAGACCGGCGTTGACCTTGAGAACATTATCAACGGCAATTATCCCGAGGTGCCCGAGATAAAATGATGCAAAATCCGACAGTTTTTGACAGAATATACGAGGTCGTGAAGCGTATCCCTAAAGGACGGGTCGCAACCTACGGGCAGATAGCTCTGGTCGCAGGGAATCCCCGTTGGGCAAGGGTGGTCGGCTATGCGTTGCATTGTAATCCCGACCCCGAAAGCATTCCGTGCTACCGTGTGGTAAACAGAGAGGGCAGAGTGTCGTCGGCGTTTGCCTTCGGCGGCGAAAACATCCAGGTACAGCTACTCAAAAACGACGGTGTCGGGTTTGTCGATGAAACCCACGTTGATATGGGTAAATTTTGCGCCGGGACAGATGAACTAAGGTGAAATTCATAAAACCTTTGAAAATGATAAAACAAGAAAGCGTTGTGCCAAAAGGTACAACGCTTTCTTTCATATAGTGATTGAGCGGCTTATCTGTTCTTGATACCCTCAAAATATGCGTTAAGCTGTTCTTCAGAGGGCTTCCAGGGCTTGGAGCTGCAGGCAATATTAGGAAGCTCGCCGTTGGGACCGTAGAACGGGGTCGTACGGTCATTTCTCCAAAGCTCTCTGACCTCAGGGTCTCTGAAATCGGGAATGTCATACGGACGGCCGTTTTCCATCAAAGAACGGTGTGAGAGAATTGCAACGGCCGACAAGGTGACCGAGAAATAAACGTCCATTATGGGACGCTTGCCCTCTCTCAAATAGGTCAGGAATTCACGCATAACGACAAAGTCACCGCCGTTGTGTCCTGCGGCATCGATAAGCTCCTGATCGGGGTCGTTCTTCTCGGGCTCGTAAATGTTGGAGTTGCTCTCAAGATATTCGGGTTTGTCCCACTCGTTGTAGTTCAGAGCGACCTTTCCGCCACCACCGCGAATATTCTCAACCTGACCCTTAACTCCGCATACACGGTAGGAGCTTTCGTGGAAGCCGAAGCCTGCACAACCTGTGAAACGGAAGACCGAGCCGTCATCATTTATAGAGGTGATGATTGCGGTGCGGTCACCAACGTGCTTTGAACAAACGACCCTTTCGGTCAAGGGCGCATAAATGGGGAATGCGGTTACTCTCTTGGGGGTTGCACCCGTGGCATACATAAGCGGTGCCAAAGCGTGGGTCGAGTAATAAGTAGCAGGCAAAAAGTTTCTCCAATGCTCGAGATAAGGAATGTAACGCTGTGCAAATTTGGCATCTTTACCCTCGTTGGGATGGTTGTATTCGCCCTCGGCAAACAAAAACTTACCAAGTGTTCCTGTACGGCAGACACGGGTGATCTCACGGTTGAAGGTCATAAAAGGATAGTTTTCGCAGATCATATAGGTCGCATTCGACTTTTCGGCGGCCTCGACCAGCTGAACGCACTCAGCCATAGTGCCTGCAGGGGTGCATTCGCTCAAAACGTGAACGCCCTTTTCGAGAAAACGAATGGCGTAGGGTGTGTGCTCGTTAAAGTAGTTAGCGAGCAAAACGGCATCCATATCGTGCTTGAAAAATTCCTCAAAATCGGAGTAGTAAGCAACATCGTCGCCCAACTTTTCCTTGGCCTTGTTGAGCCAATATTCGTCCTTATCGCAAACGGCAACGACCTCTGCATTGTTCATCATAATGATCTTTGCAAAGCTCATTCCGCGGTTGCAACCAAAGATACCCATTCTGATGTTTTTCTTCATAAAAACCTCTCCTTGAGTTTAAAATTATTAATTCAACCGTTCTTTCGGTTTCTAAAGCCATTATATTGCGCTGCAGACTTCAAGTAAATAGAAATTTTCCATTAGAATATGGAAAAAGGTTGACTGTTCAATGAAAAGATGGTATTGTTATAGCAGGAAACTTACGTCGGGCGAACACATAGGTTCGCCCCTACAGAAGCTCCCTCTGACGAGGGAGCTGTCACCGCAGGTGACTGAGGGAGAGATAAGTCGGCTTACGGCGGACCGCCCGGGAGGTCGGTCCCTACATAGTGTCTGTAGGTCTAATTGTAGGGAACGGATTTATCCGTTCCGCAAAGCCGTCTTACGTCGGGCGACCAATGGCCTCTCCTACAATTAGCCTTCCCCTCGAGGGGAAGGTGGCAGGCGAAGCCTGACGGATGAGGTGTCCACCGTTACAACGGACTAAAAATGATACAACATAGCCGTCTTGCGGCGGGCGAACACATAGGTTCGCCCCTACGATAGGGTGAATTGGCATTTTGTAGGGGACGGCGCCCACGACGTCCCGTGAAGCCGTCTTACGGCGGACCGCCAAGGATGTCGGTCCCTACATTGTATCTTTACATTTTATTGTAGGGAAGGCTTTTATGCTTCGGTAAAGCTGTCTCACGTCGGGCGCACACATAGGTGCGCCCCTACGACAAGCCTTCCTCAGATGTTTTGCCTCCCCCAGCGGAAGAAAGGAAACTGTAAAATGAAGCTCAAAAACGTTTGCAAATTTATTCCCGATGTCAACTCGTCGGAGCTGAAAACGGTCAATTTTATATTTGAAACCGACCCCGAGGTGCAACACAATCCGTCTAATTTGAGCGGAAACCGAATTTTGCTTGCCAAAACCGACGGTGTCTTTATATTTGACAGCAAAACGGTGGAGATAAGGTCTGGCGACGTTTGCTTTGCCTTTTCGGGCGAGACCTTTTCGGCCGAGGGCGACGGTTTGCAGTATTATTATATTCAGTTTAAGGGCGGACGCTCGGACGACCTTTATAAGCGGTTCGGAATTTCGGCCTTGAACCGTGTTTTCACGGGGTTTGAGGGACTTTTGCCATTTTGGCAGGAGAATATTGCAAGGGCGACCGACCAAAACATCGATCTTGTGTCCGAAAGCGTGCTTTTGTACACCTTTTCAAGGCTGACCGCCGTCCGTGAACCCACCGAGGATGTGGCCTACATACTCACGAAATATGCCGAGGAAAATTTTTCGGACAGCGGTTTATCGCTTAATTCTGCCGCCGAGGAGCTGGGCTACAACGCAAAATATCTGTCGACCTGCTTCAAGCAGAAGATGAACATCGGCTTTTCGGAATATGTCAAGACCCTGCGCATCAACAACGCCGTTTTTCTGATGGAGCACGGTGTCGAATCGGTCAAAAACGTGGCATTTTTGTCGGGTTTTCAGGATCCGCTCTATTTTTCAAAGGTGTTCCGTGAAACGGTGGGAATGCCACCCTCCGAATACGTCAAAAACCGCCCCGACCAAAAGCGGACAGATCAGAAAAATAGCGACTAAATGAAGCAAAAATATTGCGCACAAAACCTTATTGTGATATATTGAAACCAACCTGAAACGCATGTTTAAGGAGGTAAGGCTATGTGCTTTAACAAAGAAAAATTCTTGAACCCCGACTTAAAATACCGCAGTGTGTTTATCGTGTTCGATTAAGCGTGCCTTTGGGCACATTTTGCCGGCCGAAAGGCCAATTTAGCTGACCGCAGATCTTATTATAACATAACAAAAAGCAGCCCTGTTTAAAAACAGAACTGCTTTTTTTATTGTCTCTTCAGCAAAGAATAAACCCCCGGTTCTACCGGGGAGATAATAAAAAAGCGGAGCTAAAATAAAACGGGCGAGCTTGAAGCAAGCCCCAAAGAAAGCCTCCCCTGTGTAAGGGGAGGTGGATTTTGCCAAAGGCAAAAGACGGAGGGGTTGTAAAGAAACAATCCCTCAGTCGCCTGCGGCCCCAGCTCCCTTTACTTGGAGGGAGCCTGTCAAGCTGCCCGTTTACGGGTGGCAGTGCTCGTGATGCTATAATATTATTCAGTGACCCCTTTTAGGGGTCGGGTCAGTAATCGCCCCTTCCGGGGGCTGAGCAAACTCCCGGTTGAACCGGGGGTTTTGATTATTTATGGATAAATCTCGGGTGGTGGTGGCGATGCTGACGTGTGAAGAACTTTGCCGCAACACACATAATGCAGGAAAACACAATGACTGCGCCCAGCACCAGAAATACGTTGTACCAACCGCCCTTATCGGCAACATAACCCAAGGTATAGGTACTCAACGTGCTTCCTATATAGCACATTCCCTGACCGATGCCGGCCATACTTCCCGTGTCAAATCGGTCACGGTAGTAAAGCGGAATGTGGTTGGTGGTGATGTTGGCAATGGCGGCACAGCACAGTGTAACAATAATAAAGCAGGCAAGCGTTATGACCACGCTGTTGAGGTTATAGCAGGAAACAAGCACGGCCATTGCAAGCGATGCTACACCCACAAAAAGTATGGACAGAAGCAGGAAGTCCTTGCTCTTTTTTTCCAAAGCTACCAGAATAAAGTTACTGAATGATGCAAGCAACGGCAGCAGCAGGGTCAACGCAATGGAAAGGGTCGAGGGGAGTGCGTAGACCTCGTAAAGAATGCTCGGTACCCATGCGTTAAGGCCTTCACGTGTAAACTGCGTGAACATACCGGCCGTGAACATTATAATAAGTCCGATAAGCAATGCTTTTGTCAGCTTAGCCTTGGGCTTTGCGGTGCTGTTTTCGGCATCGGCCTTGGGCTGTGCTTCTTGGATGGGGACGGCATTTCGCTCGATATCGTTGAGAGTGAAATACCACAGAATGGCCATAAAGGTCATAAGCGCGGCGGCGATCCAGAACGAGACTCGCCAATTGAAGAATGTTGCCACCAAGGCGCAAAGTCCGTAGTTAAGCGCCGTGCCTATAGGGGTGGTAAGACCCGTCATCATAAGCGATCGTGGCATATTTTTGTCAGAAACATATTTGCCCTGAACCTTTACAACATTGCACCAAAGCGGTGACATTGCGATACCGTTTAAGAGCCATATATACTTCATGACCTCAACGCTTGGAGCAAAGCACATGGCAACGTTACAAACGGCCGAGCCGAAAAGCGCCGCCGTCATAAACAGCTTTTCGTTCATATGTTTGGCCAAAAAGCCGTTGACCACCTGACCGATTCCGTAGGCAAAGAAGAAGAACGAGCCGACCATACCTGCGGCACTCTTGGTACAGCCCATTTCCTTGATTATCTCGACCGTCAGCGCACCGTAGTTCAGCTTGGCAAGGTATACGCTGGTATACATTATAGTAACAATGTATATCAGCTTACTCTGCTTGGAGTCACTTAATTTCAACATCACGGCTCCTCCGTTATCAGAACAAATCCATTTTCGGCAAACGTTGTCTTTGCCTCGTCGGATATCCTGCTGTCGGTTATGTAGATGAATTCGGGGTCGAGGTCCATCGACTTATACATTGCTCTTGCGCCGAACTTGTCGGAATCGGCAAGCACAAACACCTTGTCGGCGATCTGCGAGAGGGCACGGGTGATGGAGACGGTGGTCAAAAGGTAGCTCTCGATACCGTTTTCGACCGACAGTGCCGAAGGGAAAACAAACGACTTGTTAACGTGGAACTTGCGTAAAAACTCCTCGGCAAGCATACCGCCGAAGCAGTCGTCCTCTTTATAATATTCACCGCCGATAAGAATGACACGAAATTTCTCTTTTAAAATGTTGAATACCGTGTTGGATTGAGTTATAATGGTAATGTCAAGGTCGGATTTCAGCAGTATCTTGGCCATCTCGACCGCCGTACTGCCCGACTCAATGGCGACGATATCACCGTTGTCGATCATCTTCACGGCATAGCGTGAAAGCTCGGATTTAAGGTCGGCATTCTGATCCAGGCGGCTCTCGAAGCTGGTAAAGTGCTTGGGTCCCTCAATGGCAACCGCACCGCCGAAAACACGCTTTAATTTGCCGTGGGTCTCAAGCATTATGAGGTCACGGCGGACGGTCTCGATAGACACGGACAAGGCCGCCGCAATATCGGTGACCGTGACCGATCCTGTATTTTTGATCGCATCCAAAATAAAGTCGTAACGCTGTTGTGCTAACATTAAAATTCCCCCAAACTTCCACAATCTTGCAACAGTATAGCACGTAATATACACAAAGTCAATACAAAAATCCACAAAATCAAACTTTCTTGGAGGAAAATATGCTCGACACCTTCGCAGGAAACAAAGAAATAAAAGAATCGGTCAGAAGCTTTATAAAAAGCGGACGTTTTCCGCACGCCTTTATCATCGAGGGCGAGGAGGGAAGCGGCCGTAGAACGCTTGCCAAAATTCTGGCGGCCGCCGCCGTTTGTGAGAGCGAAAATGCGCCCTGCGGCAGCTGCCGTGTGTGCGACCTTGTGACCCGAGACGGTCACAGCGACGTGCTGACATATCGACCCGACGGTGCCACCTTTAAAATAGACACCGTGCGTGAGATAAGAGACAATGCCTATGTTATGCCGATCGAGGGCAAGCGCAAGGTCAATATTCTGCTTGACTGCGACAAGATGAATGAGCCTGCACAGAATGCTTTTCTGAAGGTTTTGGAGGAGCCGCCCGAGTTTATGGTGTTCATCCTCATCTGCCAAAATGCGCAAAGCCTTCTGACCACGGTGCGCTCAAGATGTGTGACACTCACGGTGCAAAATCCCGATTTAGCAGAGGCAGTCAACTTTATTTCGCTTAAGACGGGCAAGCCCGAGGCCGATATTTTAGAGGCGTTGGAAAATTCCCACGGCAACATCGGCAAGGCGTTGGACATCCTTTCGGGTACCGCCGCAGAAGCTGTCACCGCCGCCAAAGCAATTTTTGCTGCCGTAAAAGAACGTGACCGTCTGTCGGCACTCAAAACGGTGCTGTCTTTTGAAAAGGATCGACTTGGGTTCACGGCGTTTTTGGGCGAACTGCGGTTGCTTGCCCAACGTGAGGCCGTAAAATGCGCCAAGGGCGAGGGCGAAGTCGGCCTTTCGGTCGTTTCGCGGCTGTTGAGAATAGCCGAGGACACCGAAATGCGTGTCCGCCGCCACGTCGGTCAGCCGCTGTCCATACAGCTCACCTCCACCGCAATGGTAGCCGAAATTTTTGACGGTATGTGATCTATCGTAGGGGCGATTCACGAATCGCCCGCCGCAAGACGGCTATGTTGTATTATTTTTAGTCCGTTGTAACGGTGGACACCTCATCCGTCAGGCTTCGCCTGCCACCTTCCCCTCGAGGGGAAGGCTAATTGTAGGGGGAGGCCGTTAGCCGCCCGCCGCAAGCCGGCTTTACGGACCGTCGTGGGCGCCGTCCCCTACAAAATACCAATTCTCCCTATCGTAGGGGCGCACCTATGTGTGCGCCCGCCGCAAGACGGCTATGTTGTATTATTTTTAGTCCGTTGTAACGGTGGACACCTCATCCGTCAGGCTTCGCCTGCCACCTTCCCCTCGAGGGGAAGGCTAATTGTAGGGGAGGCCGTTGGCCGCCCGCCGTAAGTCGGCTTTACGGGACGTCGTGGGCGCCGTCCCCTACAAAATGCCAATTCACCCTATCGTAGGGGCGCACCTATGTGTGCGCCCGACGTAAATCGGCTTTGCGGGACGTCGGGGACGCCTGTCCCTACAAGAAATCAATTCACCTCATCGTAGGGGCGAACTGCGTTCGCCCGCCGTGAGCCTGCTTTTCGGGTAGCGCGGAGGCATTCCCTTACAATAAAATAAAAATACATTATTTACAAACCGCAGAATATCAATAAACTATTGTAATTTTAAATAAAATGTGCTAAAATACTATGTTGTGAAACTATTTTGATCGGTCATCGCGGCCATCTTGTGAGGAGTTTTTATGAAATATGCCAATATGCATCTGCATTCGGTCTTTTCCGATGGTATTTTTAAACCTCTCGAGCTCTGTGAAATGGTCAAACAAATGGGTTATGCTGCTGTTGTGCTGACCGATCACGATTGTGCCGCAGGTTTTGCCTCAATGAAAAAGGCCGCCGAGATGACCGGGCTTGAAACGATGGTAGGTGCCGAGTTTTACGGTAAATTTGAGGACACACGCACGCTTCACATTCTGGGCTATGATTTTGACCCTTATGAGCCCGGAATGGCCGAACATCTTAAAAACTCCCGGGAATGTATGACCTTTCTTACCAAGGCAAGGTTTGATGTCTGTATGACCGAAGGCGTTTTGCCCAAGCTTTCGTGGGACGAGGTGATGAGCTCGGTCGAAAACGATGCCTGGGTATGCAATGAGCAGATATTTGCGGCGTATTTAAAAAAAGGTGTTTTCACACAAAAGGATTATTGGGATTTTATTAAAAGCTTTCGCGCACCGAAGGTTGATGTTACCCGACCTTATGCCGTTCAGGATGCCGAAACGGTAATCAGGCTTATCCGTAACGCAGGCGGTGTTGCGGTTTTAGCACATCCTTACCGTATAACACAGCTTTTGCCAACGCTGTACGGTATGGGTATTCGTGGGGTTGAATGTGACCATCCCGAGATAGAAGCAGAGGACGCTGTTTTAGCAAGACGGTTCGCCGCTTCACACAATATGTACGTCACGGGTGGAACCGACCATACCGGGCAGCCCGGTAACAATATGGAGCGTGGCGACGATCCCGGACACAAGGAAGGGAAGTGGGATATGGCTCCCACACCTTATACCGCCGACGTTTATTGCGGAGCAACAAAAGAAGAGTTCAAAGCGCTTAAGCAGCGTATTTATGGATAATGCGAGGAGAGTCTGACCCGAATCGCCTCGCAACAGCCAATTTTGGCTAAAATTCCGCTTTTTCGCTTGACATACATAAACAAAACCGATTTTAGGAGAAAATAAATGGTTGAAGTGATCGGAGTAAAGTTCCGTTCGGACGGACGGATATATTCTTTCAGTCCCAAGGGTGAAAAGTTCGCCGTTGGGTCATACGTCATCGTCACCACCGCAAGGGGAACCGAATGCGGTGAGGTTGCCAGCGAGAACCACAACGTGCCCGACAGTCAGATAGTCGGTCAGCTTAAAGAGGTGATGCGTGCTGCAACCGAGGACGACCTTAAAAAAATGCGTGAAAACCGTGAAAAGGAAAAGGTCGCCTTTGATTTTTGCGAGAAAAAGATTCTTGAACGCAAGCTTGAAATGAAGCTTGTCGACGTTGAGATCGCCTTTGACGGCGGTAAGATATTGTTCTTCTTCACGGCCGACGGCCGTGTCGATTTCCGTGAGCTGGTAAAGGACCTTGCAGGTCATTTCCACACCAGGATCGAGCTTCGTCAGATAGGCGTTCGTGATGAGGCCAAGATGATGGGCGGCCTCGGCATCTGCGGACAACCCTTCTGCTGTCAGAGATTTTTGTCGGATTTTCAGCCCGTTTCCATCAAAATGGCCAAGGAGCAGGGCTTGTCTTTGAACCCCACCAAAATTTCCGGCACCTGCGGACGTCTTATGTGCTGTTTGAAGTATGAGCAGGATGCTTATGAGTATCTTGGTAAGATAACCCCCCGAAACGGCAGTTACGTTGACACGCCCGAGGGCAAGGGCACCGTTGTGGATGTCAGCCTGCTTACGGGTAAGCTGAAGGTTCAGCTTGAAAATTCCGAGGGAATGCCCATTTCGGTGCACCGTGACGAGGTAAACGTTATCCGTGGCTGTAAGGGCTGTAAGAAAAACGGCAATAACAACAATAACCCCGCCGACAGCGAGGAAAAATAATCTGATAGACCAAACGGTCATCATATAAATCTGTATACTTTTAAAAAGGGGACTTTTTTATGAAACTTACTTACGCAGGCAAAACCAAGGATGTTTATGCTTTGGAAAACGGCAACGTTCTTCTTAAATTCAAGGACGATTGCACCGGCAAGGACGGCGTTTTTGATCCGGGTGAGAACTCGGTAGGTCTCACCATTGACGGTATAGGCAAGGCAAACCTTCAGACCTCGGTCTACTACTTCGAGCTGCTTAAAAAGGCAGGCATCAAGACCCACTACGTTTCGGCCGATATCGAGAATGCCACTATGGAGGTTCTTCCTGCAGAGTGCTTCGGTAAGGCACAGGGCGGTAACGGCCTTGAGGTCATCTGCCGTCTGGTTGCAACCGGCAGCTTCATCCGCCGCTACGGTGAGTACATCAAGGACGGCACCGTTATCCCCAACGGATATGTTGAGTGCACCTTCAAAAATGATGCAAAGGGCGATCCGCTGGTCACCGCCGAAGGCCTTGAGGTTTTGGGCGTTATGACCCCCGAAATGTTCAAGTCTATGAAGGAGCAGACCCTCAAGATCACCCGTATCGTTGCCGACGATCTTAAGACCTTGGGTCTTGATTTGTGGGATATCAAGTTTGAGTTCGGCTACAACAACGGCGAGGTCATCCTCATTGATGAGATCGCTTCGGGCAATATGCGTGTCTACAAGGATGGCAAGATCGTTGACCCCATCCAGCTGACCAAGATCATCAACAACCGATAATTTTTACAAAACAAAAAGAAGGTTCGGAGCTTTCCGAACCTTCTCTTTTTGTTGTCTTATTAAAGCACGTAGCCGACCTTTTTCATTACCTTCTGCAGAGTGCGTCGGGCAACATATTCGGCCTTTTCGGCACCTTCCTTGTAGATCCTTTCGAGCTGTGCCTTGTCGGAAATGTACATATTGTACTTCTCCTGCACGGGGCGAAGCTCCTCAACAACGGCTTCACCGACGGCCGCCTTAAAGTCGCCGTAGCCCTTGCCCTCAAACTCGGCGGTGACCTCGTCGGCCGTCTTGCCGGTTATGCAGGAATAGATCTCGATGAGATTGTTGATGCCGGGTTTGTTTTCGCCAACGTAAACTCTGGCCTCCGAGTCGGTTACGGCACGCTTGAATTTACGCATAATAGCGTCGGGAGCATCGGTGAGAAGCACCTTTGCGTTCTCGTTTTCGTCGGATTTCGACATCTTTTTCTCGGGATCCTGCAACGACATGACCTTGGCACCGATGGGTGCGATATACGGCTCGGGAATGGTGAACACGTCACCGTAAATTCCGTTGAAGCGCTTGGCAATGTCACGTGCGATCTCAAGATGCTGCTTCTGGTCGGCTCCGACCGGCACAAGGTCGGGCTTGTAAAGCAGAATGTCGGCCGCCATCAAAACGGGGTAGGTGAAAAGACCTGCGTTGACGTTGTCGGCGTGCTTTTGCGACTTGTCCTTGAACTGAGTCATACGGCTGAGCTCACCAAACTGGGTGTAGCAGTTTAAGATCCAGGCCAACTGCGAATGAGCCGCAACGTGCGACTGCATAAAGATCAAGGATTTTTCGGGGTCAAGACCGGTACTGAGCAGCATTGCGGCGGCAGAATATATCTGCTTGCGCAAGGTTGCAGGCTCCTGACGGACGGTGATTGCATGCAGGTCGGCAATGCCGAAAACGCAATCAAACTCCTGTTGCATATTATTCCAGTTCTTGACCGCTCCGAGATAGTTTCCCAGCGTAAACATACCGCTGGACTGAATAAAGCTCAAAGCTCTTTTCTTCTGGGGGATGTTATTGTTTTCCATATTTTTTCTCCTTATTTCCAATAGCCTTCCCCGGTGGGGGAAGGGGGACCGCCGCAAGGCGGTGGATGAGGCGTAACGGACCGTCGGGGACGCCGGTCCCTACAAAATCAAAATTACCGATTCGTAGGGGCGAACTGCGTTCGCCCGAATCTCTCCTTCCGTCACACTTCGTGTGCCACCTTCCTCATCAGAGGAAGGTTCTGTAGGGGCGATTCACGAATCGCCCACGGACGTTCAAAGAACGCCCCTACGGTTCAAAATATTTTTAATTATTTCAAATAATCTTTGGCAACCTTGCCCAGGATCTCCATTCCCTTGACGATCTGCTCGTCGGTGGGGGTGGAGTAGTTCATTCGAAAGCTTTGGCTGGTGGCCGTGGTATCGGCACAGAAGGCGGTGCCCGGCACGGTGGCAACCTTATTGTTGACCGCCTCGGTGCAGAAGCCGACCATGTCAACGGTCTCGGGCAACTTGAGCCAAACAAACAGACCGCCCTCGGGTCTTACGTATTCAACGTATTGACCGATATGCTCGTCAATAAGTCCGCACATAAGGTCACACTTCTTGCGGTAGACCTCACGGTTGCGGTCGAGATGAGCCTCGTAGTCATACTTGGTCATAAAATCGTGGCAGATAAGCTGACCTAAAATGTTGGTGTGAACGTCGCTCGTCTGCTTGCAGACCACCATCTTCTGCACGATCGCTGCAGGTGCAACGGTGAAGCCCACACGAAGTCCCGGGGAAATGACCTTGGAGAAGGTGCCTGCGTAAATAACGATTCCGTCCTCATCCATGCTCTTAATGGTGGGGAGCTCCTCGCCTCTGAAACGGGTGTCGCTGTACGGGTTGTCCTCTAAGATAAGAACGCCGTACTTCTTGGCAAGAGCGTATACCGCCTTGCGCTTTTCAACACTCATGCAGCAGCCCGAAGGGTTCTGGAAGGTCGGGATGGTATAGATAAAACGTGCATCGGGGTTGGCTTTGAGAGCGGCCTCCAGCTTTTCGATGTTCATACCGTCAAAGTCAATGTCAACGCCCACAAGGTTTACACCAAATGAACGGAACGCATTGAGCGAGCCAATGAAGCTGGGGTTTTCGCAGATAATGGTGTCGCCACGGTTGCAAAGCACCATTGTTGCAAGGTTCATGACCTGCTGTGCGCCGGTGGTGATGATAAGTTCATCAAACTCACGGCCGATGTTGTGCTTTTGCTTCATATACTCTTTAAGGTGGTTTCTCAAAGGTACATAGCCCTCGGTAACCGAGTACTGCAAAGCGTCAACGGGACGGTTCAGCATAATGTCGGCGGTGATCTTGGCCACCGTCTCGGTGGGTAATGCTTCGGGAGCAGGATTGCCTGCCGCAAAGGGGATGTATCCCGGCATTGATGTAAATTTCAAAATTTCACGTATGGCCGACGGCTTAAGGTCGGCCACGGGAGCAGAAAACTTGTACTCCATAATTCTTCCTCCTATATATAATGTAAGAAAGTCAAAAATATATTATTAGTATATTATAATGTATATGCAAATGATTTTCAATATCTATTTTTACGTTGACATTGCAAAAGAAACAAATGCCTTCTTAACATTACATCCAAAAGAAACAACTTAAAGAGTCTGCTCCCGCCAACGTCGGTGCCCACAGAAAAAACGACCTGCCGAAAAAAACATAGGCAGGTCGTAGTGATAAGCGCGACTTGTTGATAAATACAGGGTATCAATATACAAGATCGCGGAAGTTCTTTACACGGTGGAATGTATTCATATTGTTGTTGTGTGCCGAGTCTGCGTTTTCGTCGCTGGTACGGCTTACGAACACAAGGTCGTCTTTGTCAACGGCAACCGAGGTGTAGTGTCTCGAGTGTCGCTCGGTGGGGCCGATGCACAGCATACCTGCAAAGCACCAATCCACCAGATTTTTCGAAAAATGCAACTGAAGTCTGTGGCGCTCGTCATAACCGATGTTGTAACGGTTTTTGGAAAGACATTCTATGCGTGTCATAGAATCGATCGACTGTACAGAGACCAACCAGAATAGCTGTGAGGGTTCATCCCACAGCACGTGGAAACGGTTTTGTCCGCCGGGCAGGGGAAGGAATACGGCTCTACGGCCCGAGGGGTTGGTCTGGGGCAGGATCTTGATGGTCTCTTTGCCGTTCTCCTCGCTGATGACTGCACGCATAACGGCACAGTAGCCGGTGCCGCCCGTGTGCATACGCATTATGATATGCAGGGTGTTTCCGGTGGGATCATACCAATAATGGTTAGGATCGGTGATCCTGACAACGTTGCTTTCAAGCCAGCCACACTGTGGCTCGATGTGCTTTACACCGGCGGGTACATCCTTTTGAAGGTTGGTGGGGAAGAACGGGAAGCCAAACAGATCGAGTGAATTTTCATCGATCATGTCACGGAAGCGGATACGGTCGGAGAAGGTCCAGTTTTCTGCCTTTGTAAGATCGTCGCTCAGCTTTGCACGCAAAAGTACGGGTGCAAGACAGGAAACGTTCCAGCCCGAAACGACCTCGCCCTCGTTAACCCGGCGCTCCTCCATGGTGAGGTTGACATAGCCGTTCTCGATCCAGATATTACAGGCGGATTGATGCCAGTGCTTGCCTTCGGTCAGCCAATGACCGTCGTCCCAGGTCTCGCCGTTATCAAGCGAACGGTAAATAACAAGATCGTCGCTGTGGCCCAACAGATACAGTGCGCCGTCTGCCTCAAAAACTCTCTGCTGAGAGAAGTTTCTTGAGCAAACATATCTCCAGGTCTCGCCCTTGTCGTCCGATATAAATATCTGACCGACGTGGTTGGTGCCTTTGAACGGGTTGGGGAGGATCTCATCATAATGCGGAGTGTCCTCGGCAGAGCCGGGATGGTTTTTGGTTCTTAATTCGTTAGAAAAAATGTACCTGCCGCTTTTGGTTACGCAAATAGACGGTGTGAAGCGAAAAATTTTCGAACCGGGGTGCGACTCCTTGTCGATCACAGCAAAATCATTTGCCAAGCAATTCATAAAACCAAACCTCCGAATTTCAAACATAATATAATGCTATCAATAAGCATTTTTATTATATCATTCCAAAACGTTTCTTGCAATAATAAACACAGACGAAATTTTATCAATTTTGGACATTTGCTTGCAATTATACGGGTTGTGTGGTATTGTACTAAAGGAGGTAGGACGTATGATATACACAGATTGGCATATTCACAGCGAGGCTTCTTACGACGCAACGCTTACACTAAAGGAGATCGCCGAGGGCGCAAAGCAGAGAGGTTATGTGAATTTCGGCATCACCGACCACGTGAACTACAATGATGATAAATTTTTAGGTGATATGAAGAGATCGGTCGATTCGGTCAAAGAGTTTCAGAAGGAATGTCCCGAGATCATTTTGGGTGTTGAGCTTACACCGATACCGAAGCCCACATTTGACTATGTGGCCAAAACAGGCACCCGTGAAGGCTTTACTCTGCCTGAGTCGGCAAAGCCGTATGACATTGAGCTTGCACAGACCAAGGAACAGCTTAAAGCATTCGGTGTGCGGTATGCCGTTTGTGCCGCTCACGCAAGACTTGACGTGACAAACCCCAAAGAAGCTCCGCTTGACCGTGATGCTTATATTAAGGAATGGTACCGTCAGCAAATGTGGTTGGCATCGGACGAGCGCACCACTATACTCGGTCATCCGTGGTGGACCTCAAAAAACGTGTGGTACGACGATTTTTCGGTCATTCCGCATTCGATGAATACAGATATAGCCGCCGTTTTGAAAGAAAACAAAAAGTACGTTGAGTGTAACGAGTATTTCTTCCGATCCGACAAAACGACCGACAAATTTCGCCATCAGTATGCCGAGTTCTTGCGTGAACTGCACGAAACGGGCATCCCCGTGACCTACGGCTCGGATTCCCACCGTATCTTTCTCAACCACGATATTACGGTTGAATATCTCACCGCCGCAGGCTTCAAGGATGGAGACATCGTCGCTGTCGAGCCGCAGGATCTGTGGTAAATGATAATATAAAAACCGAAAGGCCTCGAAGTGCTCCCCGGAAGCACACGAGGTCTTTTGCTTTATTGGTTCATAAAAAAAATAAATGTGCGTATAAACCAAAATGATATGGGCAATATTGTATGCAGCAGCATTTCACGTAACCCTATATTTTGGGGTCGGAAAACGTCCAAAACACAATAGCGATTTAAAAGAAAAGTTATTTTAAAAATTTTTGAAATTTTCTGAAAAAAAGTGTTGACAAACGGGGAGTGTTGTGGTAATATAATCGAGCGCCTCACGGGAAGCGGGGTTGAAAAAGCCCTGAAAAGCCTGATGGAGCGCCAAAGCGGACCTTGAAAATTAAACAACGATATGAACATTTAGGACCCTAAAATTTTTTTGAGAAAAACTCAAAGTAATTAAGGATTAACACGCAAGTGTAATTCTGAGAAAAGCTTCAAGCTTTTGAAAAGGTTTTAAGGCCGAAAGGCTTTAAGATATAATTTTTCAGAGA
>JAFQCR010000030.1 GCA_017416345.1 Clostridia bacterium
GCTAATGATGTCACTTCGTTAATGATGTATTGCTTCGCAACATTAAGGAACGCTTCGCATCATAAATGAGCGAAGCGAATTTACATCATATTGCGCAAAGCGCAATGCATCACTTCGGCGTCAGCCGATACTTCACTAAAAAGAGCGAGAGTTCGAATTCATACGCAAAACCATCTAAATATCTTAGTAGTGGTAAATCATAATTCCGAAATGGACCATTAGGTTCGTTTCGGATTTTTTATAGTCTGACGGGACTTGACACTTGAGAGGGCAGACGTCGTTAAGAAAAACAGTTCGGTGGACTGTCATTATAACTTATTTTATGATTAATATTGAAAAAGCCTGACTGAACATTTCGTTCAATCAGGCTTTACTGTTTTATTTAAAAATTTATTACTCCCAAGCCCTCAAGCAACATTTTGAGGCCTAAAAGTATCAGTATGACGCCGCCCAAGAATTCGGCTTTGGACTTGTATTTTGCTCCAAATATACTGCCGATCTTTACGCCGAGCGTCGACAAAAGGAAAGTTGTCACACCGATAACCGCTATTGCAAACAGCATTTCGGTGAATGACAGCATAAAAGCAAATGTTACACCGACAGCCAATGCATCAATACTTGTTGCAATAGCCATCACGAACATTACCTTGAAGGCCAATGAGCCGCAGGTGTCGTCCTCATCCTTGGAAACGGCCTCTTTGATCATATTGGCTCCAATGAGTGACAGCAGAATAAATGCGACCCAATGGTCGAACTTATTTATGTAATCGCTGAAAAGTGTGCCGAGTGAAAATCCGATAAAAGGCATCAAAGCCTGGAAGAATCCAAACCAAAGACCAACCACCGAGCAACGGGTAAGGGGGGTTTTATCCATCGCAAGACCCTTGCATATCGCCACGGCAAAGGCATCCATCGAAAGACCGATGCCCAAAAGTATGATTTCATAAATACTCAATATCTACACCTCGTAATCAAACATTGGCAGGGAAACCGCTTTTATATTCGGACAAATGAGCATCGATGCTATGCTCCAAAACCTCAAATTTACCGTTTTCATAACGTGCTACCGAGACCGAAGCGTTGGTCGACCAGGGGAGATCTTTCATTTCGGCTATGGAATTGCCGTAAGCAAAATTGAAAAAAGAACGGATAACGGTTGCGTGGGTGAAGATGGCAACCGTTTTGCCTTCATTTTCCTTGGTAATTTCGGTAATACGGCTCACAACACGCTCTGAAAGCTCCTTGACCGATTCACCGCCGTCGGGTCGGGAATTGCCGATATCGGTCAGCCAGACATTGTAGCTGTCCTTAAACTTTATCTGAAGCTCGTCAAAGGTCATACTCTCCCAGTCACCGGCATATATCTCACGAAGCTTTTGATCCTTAACGGCAGTTTTGCCGCTTAATTTAAGAAATTCGTTGCAGGTGTTATACGCTCTTAAAAGATCGCTTGAGTAAACGGTGTCGATACTAATACTATTCAGATATTTTGCGGTACATTCTGCTTGACGGTAGCCCAAATCCGAAAGATCAAGATCGGTATGACCCAAAAATGTCTTCTTCATATTGCCAAGGCTTTGACCGTGGCGGATAAAATATAAGGTACAACTCAACGTTATCACTCCTTGAATCAATTTATTATATTACCGACGACATATTTAGTCAATACCCAAATGTCAATTTGTGTTGTATGCGTTTAATATACTAAAAAAATTTATGAAGTCACTTTTTACACTCGTTAATTGTAGATTTGTGCTGTTGGTATTATTCGTAAAATGTCGAAACACGAATATGTAAATAAATTACTTAACGATACGACATATAATTACCAAAATTAACCAATTTCGCTATTGATTTTGCTGTTACTACGTGGTAAAATATGGCATAGTTTCAAGAAATTGGAGGTATTATAATGGAAAAGAAACTAATTGTACTAATTGCTGACGACAGTACAGAGTTTGGTCAGAACTGCGCAAATGTGATCAATTCTTACGGAATGGAGGCAGCTGTTTGCCAAAAAGACGGCAGGATCTTACTTGAGTGTGCCGACAGAATACGGCCTGATGTTATTCTATCGGATATTTTTTTGCCGAATATTGATGCGGTAGGTGTTATGAAGAAGCTTTATGCCGAAAACAGCAATATAAGGCCGATGTATTTTGTAATGTCGGGTTTTGGCAGCGCAAGGCTTGAATCCGAGGTATTATCGGCCGGTGCGGCTTACTTTTTTATCAAACCGTTTGACTTTACCGTTTTAGCTGAGCGTATTTTACAAATGTGCGGAAAGGCGCAGAAGCAGGATGTTTTTATAAATAATAATGCACCCGTGACCGATTCCGATCTGGAGCTTATGATAACCGAGATAATCCATCAAATAGGCGTTCCCGCACACATAAAAGGGTATCATTATCTGCGTGATGCGATATTGATGTCGGTCAAAGACCCCGAATACATAAATGCAGTTACAAAATCGCTGTATCCAACCGTTGCAAAAATGCATTCAACTACATCATCACGTGTTGAAAGGGCTATCCGTCACGCCATTGAGGTTGCCTGGGACAGAGGAGATATTGATGTGCTTAATATGTACTTCGGCTACACCGTACACACCAGCCGAGGTAAGCCTACTAATTCGGAATTCATTGCGATGATCAGCGATAAGCTGAGATTAAGATTAAAATTGGCTTCATAAAAGAAAATGAGACAGCGGCAAATTTGTTACTGTCTCATTTTTCTTTTTTTACAATGCTGTAATCACCGTTTTTTGAAGCCGTCATTATAAAAACATCTTTAAGCTGAAGATTGTTTTGTTTAACTATTTTTTGCACATCTTTTTTATCAAGATAAACGCTTTTCATTGCGTTTGTCAGTATTTTTCCGTCGCTTACGATAAGGCAGGGCATACCGTCGGGTTGCGGATTGCCTTTAAGGTCGTTGACGCTTGCGGTCTGATACGGAGGCTTTAAAAGTACACTTAACTGTCCGTTGGTTTCGAGTATTGCATATGCTACCTGAGTAATGTCAAATACTTCCTGGTTTCGCAAAACCTCCATAAGATCGGGCACCGTTACCCTTAAGCGGCGAAGCATTTTCTGGTCTATAACACCGTCCTTAATAATAATGCAGGAATTTCCGTAAAACAGCTTGCGAAACCTGATGGATTTCATGGCAAAGACCGATATTATCAGCTCGAGCACAACGAGTGTCATTGTTGCAACAACGCCGTTGGTGATGGGCATATCAAGGTCCTGCAACGGCATAGCTGCAATTTCGGAAATGAGTATCGTAATTACCAATTCAGATGGCTGAAGGTCGCCTATCTGACGCTTTCCCATCAAGCGGATAGCGAGAATAATTATAAAATATAATATGGTCGTTCTTAAAATGATCTGCAACAAAAAATCACCGTCACTTATTCTGCTGTGTTTTATAAACACAAAATAAGTATCGGTGATTTTTCTTTTAATATTCAGCCGAGCGACGCGGAATAAAGCGATTCGCAAGTCTTCTTTTCGGCGGAATTTCCTCGCCTTCAAGAATTGCTACGACCGTATCGACCGCATCACGGCAAATTTGATCTGTAACCGTGTCAATGCTTGCAAGAGGAGGGTTGAGATATTCACATTCGGGGATGTTGTTCATGCCGATAACCGCAATATCCTCGGGTATCTTATGACCATGATCAAGGATACATCTCATTGCTCCGATCGCCATATAATCGTAAGCGCAAATAACAGCCTCGGGAACATTTCCCGACTCAAATAGTTTCTGCATTGCGTCGTAACCGCCTTCTTCAAAGCGCTTGTCGGTAACGCTTAAAAGGGATTCATCACAATTACCTTTAAGCATGGCTACGGTATCTTTAAACATTTCCGCTTTTGCCAATGTCAGTTTTTCGGAAATGAATCCTATTCTTTCGGCCTTACGGTCGATAAGGTATTTTATTGCATCAAAAAGTGCTGTTCGGCTGTCGTTATCAAAGGTAAGTGTTTTATCGGGAATGCTTGCGGAAGATACAGGACAGATGGAAATTACAGGTATATCATATTTTCCGGTAAGATCAGCTATGCCGTTGACTATGATGACTGCATCTACGTTGGAATAATAGTTATAGTATCTGATAAGTTCGAGCTCTGTTTCTTCCGAAAAATCGGTTGTGGCAACGCAGACCTCAAAGTTATGTTTTTTAAACTGTTCCTGCAATATGGCCATAGTACGCGAGTAAAAGCGTCCTCGAAACTCGGGGCAAATGACCGCTACAACAAATTTTGGGTATTTTGCATTGTAGTATTTTTTGAAACAGCCGTGTTCACGTGCAACGGAAAATATCAGCTCACGGGTCTGTTCGTTGACTTCGGGGCTCATGGAAAATGCCTTTGAGACCGTTGACACCGAAACGTGAGCCAGCTTTGCTATTTTAGAAAGGGTTATCATAAATATCACCAACCAAGTCTATTATAATGATCGTAGCTGAAAAAATCAATGTTTCAAGTGTTATTTTGTTTGTTCTATTTTATTTTTTTTAGTCATACATTTTTACAGAAAGGACGGACGTGCTATGACATCGGAAAACAGATACAAAACAGTATTGAAAATTGCGGAATATTTACCCGAACCGATTTTTTTGATTATTTCGGAGCTGCCTCAAAAGATACAGAACGAGATCACGGAGATACGGCTGAGAGCCGGACGTCCGCTTGCGTTGACCGTAAACGGAGAAAATGTTTTTATTTCGCAAAAGGGGCAGGTCTGCTATCTTAATCAACACGGTCTGTACATAGTGTCTGCAAAAGAGGTCGAGCTGACATTTCAAAATATGTGTGAGCATTCGGTCTATGCTTATACCGAACAGATAAAAAGGGGATATATCGCTTTACCGTTTGGCTGCCGTGCAGGACTTGCTGCGAGTGCAGTTTATGAAAACGGCACGGTATCGGGCTTTGCGGCGGTATCTTCGGTTAATATCAGAATAGCCTCTGAATACATCGGCTGTTCTTCAAAAATCAGACAATATCTCATAGGCGGTGTTTTGGTCTTCGGACCGCCGTCATCCGGCAAAACTACACTTTTAAGAGATATTATAAGATCGGTCTCTTACGGTGAAGGAACAAGCAGACGTCGTGTTGCGGTCATTGATTCCAGAGGGGAGCTGGCTGCCTTAAACGGTTCTGTACCTTATAACGATGTAGGACCTCTGACCGATGTCATAAACTGTACCGACAGATCGGTCGGCGTTGAGATAGCGTTGAGGACACTCAACCCTGAGGTCATAGCCTTTGATGAGCTTGGCAGCACTTCAGAGGTCAACGCTGTGGAAAAATGCTTTCATTCGGGCGCCGATATTATAACAACCGTTCACGCAGGCGATGTTTTTGATCTGAAAAACAGAGAGTGTGCAAAAAAACTGCTTTCTTCCGGTGCAGTTAAATACGCTGTTCATCTAAAATCGGTCGGCGAGACTCCTTCGGTATTTAAAGTGGAACAAAATGAGGGCGAATTTGAACTTGTGCCGATATTTAAGGAGACGGTGCTTTGCTGAGGCTTATTGGTGTGATCTTGCTGTGCTGTGTGGTTTTGTGCATTGGTTATTTTAATGTTAACAAGTACGTAAGGCGCAGGAACTATTTGTCTGAATTATGCGATTTTTCGGCAGTTTGTGCAGATATTATGCGATGTGAAAATAAAAGTGTTTATGATGTATTTAAAGCTTTTTGTGCAAAGGAGATTTTATTTTTAAAGCAGCTTGACCGAAAGCTCCTGGCCGATGAAACTGCAGTTTACGCCTTGCTGCGTGAACACAAAATTTCAGAAACCGATATTAGGGTGATCATACCCTTTATAACAAAGCTGGGATGCGGCGATATTGCACAGCAGACTGCACATTGCAGGTATTATTCTACAAGGTTTGGTGAATTGCTGAAATCAGCCGAGACCGAACTGAATACCAAAGGCAAAATGCAAAGATCGTTATTTATTTTTGGTTCTATAGCGTTGTTTATTATCTTGGTTTAAGGAATAGGCTTATGGATGTGGATTTCATATTTAAGGTTGCGGGAATTGGCATTATAGTTGCGGTTTTAAATCAGCTTTTACAGCGCTCGGGCAGGGAAGACCAGGCTATGCTGACTACGCTTGCAGGTCTTATCGTGGTGCTGATTATGGTCGTTAATGAGATCGGAAATCTGTTTGAGACCGTAAAATCGGTTTTTGGTCTTTAATATGTTCTTAAAAGTAATCTTAATGTGTTTAGTGGCTTCGGTCATTATTCTTTTAATAAAAAAATATTCGCCCGAAAACGCTTTAACGGTAGCTTTGGCCGCAGTTTCGGTGATATTGCTGTTCATTATCATAAGCGCATCCGATCTTTTTTCCGAAATTAGAGAGCTTTTTGATTCCTTCGGCATTGACCCCGAAATAGTAAAGATAACATTGAAGGCGTTGGGTATCTGTTATTTGACGGGCTTTGCCGCTGACGTTTGCCGAGATTTCGGACAGACCTCGTTAGCCTCAAAGGTCGAGCTGGCGGGGAAAGTGACGGTAGTTATTTTGACGTTGCCTTTTGTTAAGCAGATACTTCGTGTTGCAACGGAGCTGATGGAATGAAGCGGCTGGCATTGATCACGTTAATACTTTTTGCTGCTGTATTTCTTCCATCTGTTGCAAAAGCCGCAGAAATCGAAGAAATATACGATGAGTATTACACTAAAGTAAACGCTGACAGCATAAAGGATGCTCTGCCGCAGGATACGGCCGATGAGCTTGAACGCCTTGGGCTTGGAGCGGAGAACTTTTCAAAAGCGGAAGGTTTTTCCTTTAAAAACATATTTTCTCATATTGCGGATATTATCAAAAGCGGCTTTAAAAGACCGCTGATATCAGCCTGTGCCGTTATCGGTATTCTATTATTTTCATCGTGTATGGGGGAGCTTTCAAAGGAAAGTAAGCTGACCTCTTATGTCGTCAGCTTAAGCATTGCCGCAGCGGTTTTGATGCCGGTGGTCTCGGTTGTCGGAGCGTGTGTTTCGGCTGTTAAGGCAGCAGGCGTTTTTATGCTGTCGTTTATCCCGGTGTATGCAGGTGTGCTGGTTGCCAAAGGAAGATCGCTCACGGCGGCAGGGTTTTCAACCGTTATGTTAGGCGTTTCGGAGGCTGTAACGTCGATATGCTCTTTTGTTATAGTTCCGCTTACGGGAATGCAGCTGGGGTTGTCATTAAGCGGTGCCGCGGTGACCGAGATAAACCTATCCTCGGTTTCAAGGGCTGTGACCAAGGTGTCTAAATGGGTGCTTGGCTTAAGCACAACGGTGCTACTCGGTGTATTAAGTATGCAGACCCTTATCTCTGGCTCGGCCGATTCGTTGTCCTTCAAAACAACACGGTTTCTTGTCGGAAGTGCAGTTCCGATTGTCGGTAGCGCCGTTGCCGAGGCACTTGCCACTGTAAAGGGCTGTGTTGGTCTGCTTGGGTCATCGGTCGCCGTTTACGGAATAGCGGCGGTGGCATTGTTGTTTTTACCTTTGATCGTCGAGCTGCTGATCTGGCGTGTGATGCTGATGTTTACTTCATCAATAGCCGAAATGCTGTCACAGATAAAGGCTGCAGAGCTTATAAAGACCGTTGATAACTGCATTTCGACCGTTTTAGGTGTTTTGATATTTATAGGTGTTTTGTTCGTTATTTCAATTACGGTCGTTTTTCTTGCGTGAGGTACTATGACTACTTTTAAAAATGTTGTGACAACACTTTCGGTAACGCTTGTGTTTTTCGGGGTTATACTGATGCTGGTGCCCGAAACGAAAATGAAAAGATCGTTTGTTTCTTTTGCTTCGGTTGTGCTTGTGACCTGTGTTATAGTATCACTTTCGATGACAGATAAAATTATTGATGATATAGATCTCGATCTTCATACCGATCGTTCTTATTATGAAAATATTGCCGAGATCGGCATCGAAACCGAGGCAGAAGCCGCAAGGTCTGCCGTTAAAAAGGTGGTTGTGGATGCACTTAAAAAGGAAGGTGTTGAATTTTATGAAGTTTCGGTAACCGTGGATATTTTTGATGATACAAGCATATCTATTGGTGAGGTATTGATCTTGTGCTCTGCTGAAGATAAAAATATCAGCGAAAATATTCTAAAAGACCTTGGCTTAAACGGTCGGGTAACGGTGAACTGAAATGAATATAAAAAATATTACCGAAAAGATCAAAGAAAAACTTCCGGTATCAAAAAGCAAATTTTTGATAGTTTTGGGAATCGTCGGACTATTGCTGATAATGATATCATCATTCGATTTTGTTGATACGGGTCAGAAGGAAACGGATGATGATCCCGTGTCATCAAAGGTTTTTCAAACATCGGATTACATATCGGAAACCGAATCCAAGCTGCAGCGAGTTATATCCGATATGCTCGGCGGCACAAAGGTTACGGTGATGGTGACCTTGGAAAGCGGAGCGGAGTACGTTTTTGCAGATGAGATAAAGACCGATGCCGATGTTACCAAGGATCAGTCGGCATTAAAAACACAGCAAAGTGACAGTAATCATAAAACTTATATCGTCATCAAGGATTCCGAAGGCAACGAGCATCCGCTTATTGTTACCGAAAAAATGCCGATCGTGAGAGGAGTGGTCGTGGTTTGTGAAAACGGCGAGACACCGTCGGTCGCTTCGGCCGTGAGATTGGCTGTCAGATCCTCGCTTAACGTAGATGACGAGAAAATATGTATAATCGGCAGGCATTAATGAAGGGAGAATTTTTATATGAAAAAAGGAAAAATATTTTCAAAAAGGCATATTGTGACCGCAACGCTCGTTTTGTGCCTTGCGGCGGCAGTTTGGCTTAATATGCGGTATTCAAGCTTTACAGCACCGCTTACCGACAACAGCGCTTCGGGGGATAAGGATTATTTTGACACAAGCAGTCAGCTTGGCCAGGCTGTTGAGACCGGAGGAAAGGTCGCAACCATTCAAAACACCCGAAAAGAACGAAACGAGACAAGAAGCCAAGCTATAGCAGAACTGAAGGCCACTATCGAAAAGGCCGATGTCGACGCTAAAGATAAAAGCGACGCATTGAAAAAATTGGAAGCCGAAACCAAGCGAATAACCGATGAAACAACGATAGAGACCGTTGTTAAGGCCAAGGGCTTTGAAGATGCTCTGGTCATGATATCGGACGAAAGCGTAACCGTTATCGTGCCAAAAGATCAGCTTTTGACCAGCGAAACTCTCCAGATCCAGGACGCTGTGACCTCACAAATTAAAATTGATCTGGAAAAAATTAAAATAATTACTTTAAAATAGTTGCGTGTTTGAAAAAATATGTTATAATAGAGATACGGTAACTTGGAAGTTATGTATTTATAATATATTTTTGGAGGTCCAAAATGGAAACAAAGAAAACAAGCGGTCTTGCCATTAACAATGAAGCGGTCATTCAGATCGCAGGAATTGCAGCTCTTGAGGTCGAGGGTGTTGCAGGTCTTGCAAAGCGTCCCGCACAGCTTCGCAACTTCAAAAGCATTATGAGCGGCTCTCGCTCACGTCATTCAAAGTCGGTCGGCTTTTCTACCGACAACGGCGCCATCGTGCTTGATGTGTTTATTACTGTTTATGACCACATTAAGGTCAAGGATGTTGCCGAGGCTGTTCAGCTCAACGTAAAAGATAAGGTCCAGAGCATGACGGGCAATGCAGTTGCAACCGTCAATGTTCATGTTGACGATCTTGTTATTGCTGAAGAAGAATAATATTTACGGCAGCCAAAAGGCTGCCGTTTAAATTTACTTTTGGGAGAATTTAATTGAATACTTTATTTTCACTTTCAAATCTTGCTGATCAAACGGTTGATTTTGCAAAAAAATACGGTATCCGTTTTGGCGAAGCCGTTGCCATTTTGGTTTTGGGATGGCTTTTGATAAAGCTTGTTAAACGTATTTTAAAGAAGGCTTTTGAAAAGACCGAGCTTGATGTATCTCTTGAAAAATTTATTATCTCGGTTGTAGATATTTGCCTGAAGATACTTCTTGTCATCTGTGCTTTGTCGGCACTCGGCATTTCCACGACCGGGCTTGTTGCGGCATTTTCGGCTGCGGCCGTTGCCGTATCATTGGCTTTAAAGGATAGCTTGGGCAATCTCGCCGGCGGAATTTTAATGCTTTTGACCCGTCCTTTTAAGACCGGTGATTACATTGAGGCGGACGGTTATTCCGGCACGGTTTTGCAGATAGATATGATACATACCACTTTACGCACTCCCGACAACCGACAGGTCGTGATACCTAACGGACAGTTGGTAAATAAGACCATTGTTGATTACTCCAAGGAGTCCACACGCCGAATGGATCTGCAGTTTGGCATAAGCTATGACAACGATCCCGAGCTTGCCAAGAAAATAATACTTGACTGTGCTTTGGCGCACGAATTTACCTTGACCGACCCCGAACCCTTTGTCCGTGTTACCGAACACGCAGACAGCGCTGTTATCATCACGATGCGTGTTTGGGTAAAGTCCGAAAACTTCTGGGCTCTGCACTTTGACCTTCTTGAAAAGGTGCGTGAGGAGTTTGATAAAAACGGAATTTCCATTCCTTACAACCAACTTGACGTTCACGTGATAAAGAACGGTTAACATTTTTAAAAGAAAAGACACCCAAGCACTAAAAACTTGGGTGTCTTAAATTATATCTTTTTAAATTTTGTTTTCTCTGATGCCAAGGACACCGAGGGTTCCGGGGCCGCAATGGCAGGAGACCGTGCAGCCTGCACGGGTAATGAGAACCTCTTTATCGGGGTAGGCTTTAAGCACCATATCCTTCAACTCGAGCGCAATTTCATCGCAGTTGCCGGAATGAGTGATAAAAATACGCTTGCCGATAAACTTGTTTTCATCGTTCAGCTTTTCGTCAACATACTGCTTAAAGACCTCGGACATCTTGCCACGGTACTTCTTGGCAACGCCCATCTTACCGTCCTTGACTTGGATCATGGGACGAAGCTTTAAAAGGTTAGCGCCCAATGCGGCGATAGAGGAGCAACGGCCGCCCTTGTGCAGATATTCAAGTGTTTCAACAACAAACGAAGCATCGACGTAAGCGGTAAGCTCGTTTATCTCATCGTAGATCTCCTTGGCAGACTTGCCCTCATCGGCAAGGTCGCAGGCGTGAAGCACCAAAAGACCGATACCGGTGGAAAGATTACGGCTGTCGATAACATGGACATTATCCATATCCTCGGCGGCAAGACGTGCGTTGTTGAAGGTCGTGGACATCTCGGAGCTGATGTTGAAATAAACAGCCTCTTTGCCTTCGGGAACGTTTTCGGTAATAAAATCCTCGTGCTCGGCCATATTGGTCGCTGTGGTCTTGGCCAAGGACTTGGTCTTTTTATAGTAATCGTAGACATCGTCGGGGGTCACATCAACACCGTCAAGATGCTTTTCGTCTCCGAATACCACCGTCAAAGGGCTGATCTTAATATTACGAGCTTTGACTATCTCGGCCGAAAGATCGCAGGTGCTGTCGCTCAAAATAACGGTTTTTCTTTCACCCATAATTAATCCTCCAATTAACATACAAATTAACTAATATACATTGTAGCATATTTTTTTAGAATTAACAACAATTTTTTTATTGTAACATCTTAATGGTTTAATTATGAAATTATTGTAACTTTTTGTTATAAATTTAGACTTTTATTTTTTGAACGATTCTGCTATACTATATATTGTCGATTAAAATCGTTATTTATGAGCTTTTTAAAGAGGGAATAGTAATGAGTAAGAAAAAGAACAATAAAATGTCGAATGCACTTTTAGTTTGCATTTCGGTGACATTGGTCGCTATAATCGCAATGATCGCTGTCGGTGCTTACGGTCTTAACAACCGAGATACCGTATCTTATGACGATGATGATATGAGTTCGTTGGTCTCCGATGTCTCTTCGACCGAACAGACCTCATCCGAGACCACTTCGACCGATGTAAGCTCGGTTTCGTCCGAAAAGGAGACAAGCAGTATTGTTTCGTCCGATACCTCGTCAACCACAACGTCATCCGACAAGGTTACCTCCAACACAAGCCTGCCGACTCCCGATGATGACCCGTTTATCGGTGACGGACAGACGGGCGAGAGGGTCTGCTATCTGACGTTTGATGACGGACCCAGCGGAAAAAATACCGATACCGTACTAAAAACCTTGAGTGACAACAATATAAAAGCAACCTTTTTCGTTGTCGGATATTTGAGCACCAGCAAGATCAAGGATGTTTATAACGCAGGTCATACCATCGGCCTTCACACATATTCTCACGATCTTGATGAGCTGTATGCCGACACCGATGCTTTCTTTAATGACCTCAAAAAGATAAGCGATGTTGTTTATCAAAAGACGGGTGTGAGATCCAACCTTACACGTTTCCCCGGAGGAAGCAGTACAGCGGCCATGAAGTCACGTCTGGGTGCCGACGGTTTCGCAACCGTTAAGGAGACCTTGAAGGAACAGGGTTACACCTATTTTGACTGGAATATCGACAGCGGTGACACGCATAAGGGCACAAGCAAGGATTATGTTATCAATCAGGTGAAAAAGGGAATAATGTCCAACGGCAAATACAAGGATAATGTTTGCATCCTTTTCCACGATATCAAAAAGGTTACCGCCGATGCTTTGCCCGAGGTCATTGAGATATTGAAGGATGCCGGTTATACCTTTAAAACACTTGATTCCAAGTGCTATAACTATGCTTTTAAATAAGGTGACGATATGGTTTTAAAGATAAAAAAATTAAATGAGAATGCAGTTATTCCCAAGGCGGCAACCGGCGGTAGCGCCGGTATGGATCTTTATGCCTGCCTTGACGGTGATATTACCTTAAAACCCAACGAAAGGGTGCTTATTCCTACGGGAATCGCCATTGCGCTCGAATCCAACGCTTATGTGGCCTATATTTACGCCAGAAGCGGTTTGGCTATCAAAAACGGAATAACCCTCTCTAATTGCGTCGGCGTTGTTGACAGCGATTATCGAGGCGAGGTCAAGGTGGGTCTTATCAATCTTTCCGATAAGGATTATACGATATCCAACGGTGAGCGAATTGCTCAGATGGTCATTGCACCCGTTATAATGCCGACCGTCGAAGAGGTCAACGAATTGGACGAAACCGAGAGAAATGCAGGAGGCTTCGGCTCGACCGGAAAGAGATAAATTATGGAACATTTGAAAAAAAGAAATATTTTGATCGCCAATATTACAGCTGTTGTGTCATTTGTTGTCACCTACGTGCTTTGCGCTGTTTTCGGTTGGATCGATGTTGTCGGTTATCTTTTCAGCCCAAGCGGTGAAAATATCGGCCAGGTGTTTAAAATGCCGCCTACATACACAATTGTATGCCTTTTGTTTTTTGCTGTTTTGTGTGCGCTTGTGATTTTCGGGATCATGTTGAAAAACAAGCTGATGTGCCTGCTTGCGGCCTCATATGAGCTGATCTTCATCATCGCTTTTATACTCTGGGGCCTGTTTGCTACGGGTAACATTACCAATGAAACCGTTTTTACTGCAGTTATGTATTTTCTTACAGCGGTTTTGATCCCCGTTTACGGTATAATATGGCACATTGGCGCATTATTCTTCCTTTTGTTTATTCCGCTTGTTATTGCCAACATCGTAGGAATCGTCAAAGCGTTTAAAAAGAAGAAGTAATAGAAGTTTTAAGAGCACTCTTCGGAACGTCCGTTTGGAGTGCTCTTTGCATTTTTGTGAACTTGTCTGCATAGATTTAAATATAACTTTTATAAGGTGATGCTATGCAAACAAAAGGTACGGCTGATATTAAGCTTCGAATACTTGTCCTGCAGACCGTGGCTGTTGGGCTGATTATCGTATTTGCTGTTGTTCTGCGGCTTTTCGGCGGTGATATTTACAGATCGGTAAGCCGTTGGTATCACAGCAGATTTGACGAGATAACAACGGCGGACGAGGTTCTGAAACCGCAAAATAACACTTCATCTGATGATAGTATTACTTCATCGGAAAGTTCAGAATCAGAAAAAATAAAAGAAAATTTGAACGAAGAATATGACAGTGAAATTGACGGCGATGTTTCGGGGAATCTGACTGATTTTGACGATGTGCAGCAGTCGGTCGGTGTAAGCTCGGTGAACACCTTTCAATGGCCGCTGATCGGCACGGTGACTTCACATTACGGCTACCGTAAAAGTCCGTTTACGGGTGAAAATTCGATGCATAACGGGCTGGATATTGCAAAAGAACAGGGAAGCGGCATAATTTCAGCATATGACGGCACGGTTTCGGCTGCAGGCTACAGCTCATCATACGGTTATTATATTAAAATTGATCACGGAAATTCGGTCGAAACGCTGTATGCGCATTGCAGTAAGCTGTTGGTGGAAAAGGGTGAGGCTGTAAGGAAGGGAGAAAAGATCGCTTTGGTCGGAAGTACGGGGCGCTCCACGGGACCGCATCTGCATTTTGAAGTGCGTGTCGGCGGTTACCGTCTGGATCCCGAATGGCTTTTGAGCGATCTTCAAGAGGTATGATCTTTACTTTATTCAAAATAAAATTCAACATTTCTGTTCCGTTTGCCGTTATGCTTTCATTTTTGCTGATAACCGATCAAACAGGATTTATGTCGGCATCTGTGTTAGCGGTGTCAGTTCACGAGATCGGTCATCTGGTGGCAATGTATTTTACCAACGCTTTGCCCGAGAGCATAAGTTTTGGTTTTGGCGGTATTGAAATTATAAGCAGGAGCTTTACATCGTTTTCAAAAAGTCTTGCTGTGTGTATTTCGGGACCATTGGCCAATATAGTATTTTTCTTTATATTTTACGCTGTCGGCAAAACTGCAGATTCTTATCTTGTTTTTTGCTTTGCGGCGGTTCAGCTTCTTGTAGGTGCTATAAATCTTATGCCGATAAGGGGTCTTGATGGCGGCGATCTTTTGAAATATATTTTGTCTGCTACTGTTAAATGTAACCCCGAATTTGTGTTAAGATGGGTCTCGATTATATTCTCCTGCGTTGTTTTGGTACTTGGTGTTTTCGTTTCGGTGAAAAATGTTTCAAATCCATCATTGCTTTTATTGGGAATATATCTTATAATACTAAACATATTCAGATACGACACTCAAATTTGCTGATTTTCGCTTTGGATCAAAATATAATCTTTGCTTTTTGCTATTGAATGCGTTATAATGAAAATACTCGCAGACCTAATGTTGTTTGCATAAAAATTTACCTCGGATGTGAAAAAATGACAGAAGAAAAATTGGAACAACTATTGCTTTCGGTTCAAAAGCCCGGTCGCTATGCCGGAAATGAGCAGGGAAGCGTTATAAAGGACAAGTCGAAGGTCGACGTACGCTTTGCCTTCTGCTTTCCCGATACCTATGAGGTGGGAATGTCTCACCTTGGTATGAAGATACTTTATTCGCAGTTTAACTCAAAAGATCACATCTGGTGCGAGCGTGTGTTTGCACCTTGGGTGGATTTTGAAGAGGTTATGCGTAAAAATGATATGCCTTTGTTCGCACTTGAGAGCCACGATCCGCTTTATGAGTTTGATATCATCGGCTTTACCCTGCAGTATGAGCTTTGCTATACCAATGTTCTCAATATGCTCCGACTTGGCCGTGTGCCGCTTTTGTCCAAGGACAGAACCTCGTTGAAAAACCTTGTTGTTGCAGGAGGCCCTTGCGCCTGCAACCCAGAGCCGATTGCCGATTTTGTTGATGTTTTCTTCCTTGGTGAGGGTGAAGAGGTCGACCTTGAGCTGATCGAGCTGTACCGTGAATGCCGTGACAACGGTGTATCAAAGGAAGAATTTTTGCGCCGTGCCGCTGAGATCGAGGGCTGTTACGTTCCTGCGCTTTACGATATTTCGTATAACGAGGATAAGACCATCAAGGCAATTACCCCTAAAGACGGTGCACCTGAAAAGGTACAGAAGCGCATTATCAAAGATCTTGACAATTGCTTCTATCCGGAAACCTTTGTTACTCCGTTTATCGAGATCATTCACGACCGTGCCGTGCAGGAGGTCTTCCGCGGCTGTATCCGCGGTTGCCGTTTCTGCCAGGCGGGATTTATCTATAGACCCGTTCGCGAAAAGTCTGCCGAAACAGTAAACAGGCAAGCAAAATGCCTTTGCGAGAACACGGGTTACGAGGAGATATCGTTATCCTCTTTGAGCACAAGCGACTATACTCAGCTTGAAGAACTGCTCGGTGAAATGCTTGATTGGAGTGATTCCCAAAAGGTCAGCATTTCGCTGCCATCGTTGCGTGTGGACAACTTTTCACCCGAGCTGCTTGAAAAGGTCAAGAAGATCAAAAAATCCGGCCTTACCTTTGCGCCCGAAGCGGGTACTCAAAGACTTCGTGATGTTATCAACAAAAATGTCACCGAGGACGAGATAATGCGTACATGCTACACCGCCTTCAAGGGTGGTTATACTGCGGTCAAGCTGTATTTTATGCTTGGACTCCCCACCGAGACCGATGAGGATCTGGTCGGTATAACGCAGTTGGGTCAAAGAATCGTCAATATGTTCTACGAAATGCCCGAACGTCCCAAGGGCAAGGGCGTCAACGTTTCCATCAGCGTTTCGACCTTTGTTCCCAAGCCGTTTACGCCGTTCCAATATGAGCCGCAGGACGGTCTTTCAGAGGTTGAGCGCAAGCAAAAGCTCTTGGTTGAGAGCAACACCACCAAAAAGGTCACTTTAAGCTGGCACGACTCCAAAACAAGCATTTTGGAGGGCGTTTTTGCACGTGGTGACCGCCGACTGTGTGCCGTTATTGCCGAAGCGGTGAAATTGGGCTGTAAGTTTGACGGCTGGGGTGAGCTGTTCGACTACGATAAGTGGATGCAGGCCTTCAAGAATTGCGGTGTTGACCCCGATTTTTACAATCACAGAGCAAGATCCTTTGATGAGATACTGCCGTGGAGCCATCTTGACTACTGTGTGAGCGATGAGTTCCTGCAAAGAGAAAACCGTCTCGCACATGAGGCCGCGACAACGCCAAACTGCCGTCAGAAGTGTCAGAACTGCGGCGCAAACTGCTTTAAGGAGGGTGTCTGCATTGAGAAACGTTAGAGTTTTTTACGCCAAAAGAGGTCGAATGAAGTACGTTTCTCACCTTGATATGAACCGATATATGGTTCGTCTTTTCAAGGTGGCAGGTGTGCCTGCGTGGTATACCGAAGGCTTTAATCAGCACCTTTATCTTACCTTTGCACAGCCGTTGTCTTTGGGTATCACGACCGATTATGATGTTATCGATCTGAAGATCACCGATGACAGCTATACCAACCAAACGGTGCTCAAGGCTTTGCAGGAAAAGGCCGCAGAGGGTATTGAGATTCTCGACGTCAGAGAGCCTTGGATGAAGACTGCCGAGCTGACATACGCTTCGTACACAATTATTTATAAAGACTCGGATAACGGCCTTTTGGAGTCGCTTGAAAAGCTGCTTAAAGGCAATGTTATCCCGGCCGAGAAAAAGGGTAAAAAGAATAAGATAACGCTCTTGAATCTTGCCGAAAAGATCAAATCTATTGAAACCGATAGGGAGGACGGAGTGCTGACCGTGAAGGTCACGCTTCCTGCAGGAAATACCGAAACGGTCAACCCAATGCTGTTTTTGCAGTCTTTCGAATCGGCAGGCAACCGCCGTCCCGAGGTGGTAATTTACAACCGTGATATGCTTTTCAATGAAAATCTTGAAAGATTTGAGTGAAATTTTGTAATTTACGGTTGACAAATCGGGTTTAAAGTGTTAATATAATCGAGCGCTTTAAAGCGTTCGATATTTGCGAGTGTGCTGGAACTGGCAGACAGGCACGTTTGAGGGGCGTGTGTCCACGACGTACGGGTTCAAGTCCCGTCACTCGCACCAAAAAATCCGATGCGAAAGCATCGGATTTTTTTATCCAAGCCGCAGGCTTGGCATATCATCGCCGCACGAAATGCGGTGCATATCATCAAGGTCGGCAAGCCGACCTTGTATCTCATCACGCGTCAGCGTGTATCTACCTGCGGCTTGATGATATACAATTCTTCGCATTGATGATATACCGCAACAAGTTGCGGATGATATACACGCCTTCGGCGTGATTTGGCGCGAAACAGTTGAAATCATCACGGATTTGTGGTATAATGGAGCAAAGAAAGGCGGTGGGAATATGAGAAGAATAGTGTCGTTAACACTAATTTGTTTGATGATTTTTTCTTTATCCGCTTGTGATGGCTACCTATTTATTGGTGACGGTTGGCAGGATACCCCCGAAAAGGCTTTGAAAATCGAAGCGGATAATCCAATGGACGGAGAAAGCCTGACACCTTCCCTATTACTTGATACGTGGTATGTCGAGGATAAAGCGTTTATGCTCTTTGTCTCGGAAGCCGGGTGGCTTACAGAAGCTGAATTTGTAACCAATGAAAAAGGACAATATCATTTTTACGGTTTTTCGGAGGGAACCCCCGACTCCTTCATTATAGGTGAAGAAAATGAGTTTGCTTCGTATAGCCGATATGGATCATACGTTTGGGGATATACATATTCATCCGAACGAATTACGGTAAATGGAGTAGATCCGGAAATCAAATCCTATGTATTTACGTGCGAAGGAAAAGAATGGACGATCAATCGTTTTTGGATAGATGGTATCGACGAAACTGCGGAAATTACTATTGAATATGTGATAAAGTAAAAATAAGCAATTTTTTATTCCTTTGAAAGATAGGTATCAAATCACTGTAATTTTACGTTGGAGTTCGAAACCTTATCAAAGAACGCAAAAATATCTTAGTAGTGGTAAATCATAAATCCGAAATGGACCTTTAGGTTTGTTTCGGATTTTTTATTATTTTTTCTGCGGAAAAATATAAAATTCTTGCTTTTATGAAACCTATAATATATAATTACCTTGTCTTTATTTTTTCTTCGGCGGTGGAGTATGAGAAAGAAGATCTTTGAGATGATCGAGCCCAGTAACCGTGATGGGTTGCTTGGTAGGTTTTATGATTTTATAATGATAGCGGCCATTGTTGCCAGCGTCGTGCCCTTGGCCTTTAAAACCAGCTATCTTGGGTTTGAGATCGTTGAATACGTCTGCGTCGGCATATTCGTAATCGATTATGTTTTGAGAATGATTTGTGCGGATTTCATTTTGAAAAAAGGGAAGGCTTCTTTCTTCCTTTACCCGATCTCTCCAATGGCTGTCATTGATATTATTGCGATATTACCGTCAGTTTCCTTACTTAACGAAGGCTTTAAGCTGCTTAAAATTTTCCGTCTGCTGAGAACCTTCAAGGTATTCAGAGCGTTTAAATTTTTCCGTTATTCCAAAACCTTCGACGTTGTCTATAATGTTTTCAAAAAGCAGAAAAACATACTTATTACTGTTATGAGTATGGCTGTTGCTTACATATTCGTTTCAGCACTTATTATGTATAACGTTGAGCCCGACACCTTCAATTCGTTCTTTGACGCAATCTATTGGTCGACCATTTCCTTGACCTCGGTCGGTTACGGCGATATCGTTCCGGTAACTGCTATGGGTAAGGTCATAACTATGCTTTCATCCGTTTTGGGTATTGCAATAATTGCCTTACCTTCGGGTGTTATTACTGCCGGATATCTTGCCGAGATAACCAAGCTTGAGGATGAGGATGATGACGACCATAAGTATAAATAATTTTGAGGGGTATAGAATATGAGTTTAAATGAAATTTTGCTTGTATGTGCAGCACTTATACCTGCAATAGTGCTTTGTGTGTATGTCTTTATCAAGGACAGAGTTGAAAAAGAGCCTATTGGACTTTTACTTTTACTGTTTGGACTCGGCGTTGTAAGCTGTTTCCCTGCGGCCGAGGTTGAGGGTTGGTTGATAGGTGCTATTGATGAGTTTTTCGCAGGCTACGGCACACTTGTTGACGGTACTGTTTTGCTGCCCGATGATATTTATAAGATCTACAATGCTGTAAAATGCGTTTTCGGAATTGCTCTTGTTGAAGAAGGCTTCAAGTTCCTTTTTATGTTCTTTGTTACAAGAAACAACAAAAACTTCAACAGCCTTTTTGACGGTATTATCTACTCGGTTTTTGTGTCACTGGGCTTTGCCGCATACGAAAACGTTATGTATGTTCTTGAATACGGCTGGCAGACCGCAATTATGCGTGCTTTTATGTCGGTACCCGGTCATATGTTCTTTGCCGTAATAATGGGCTACTACTACAGCCTGTGGCATATGTCCTGCAAGGCACGTGACATTGAAAGAAACCTCAAGAGTAAAAACCTTATAACGAAAAATGCTCCCGAATTTTCCGGCAAGAGCTATATGGCGATGTGCCTTGTGATGCCGATAGTTGTTCACGGAATCTATGATTACTGCTGTTTTGCAGGCACTACCTTTATGACGGTCGTTCTTTATCTGTTCGTGATCTTCCTTTATATTTATTGCTTCGGAAAGATCAGAAAGTTCTCGAAAATAGATTCTTCCGACACGGCTTTTGCAAATTATATGGTTTTGAAAAAGTACCCGTTGCTTGAAGCTGCTGTTAACGATTATCTCGCAAGGACAGGTAAAGATACCGTTTCTGCGGATAATGTACTGTAAACTTCGTCAAAATCCTCGCAAATATTGCATTAAATTTATTGACTTTTTCGGTTTAACGTGTTAAAATGTCAATGTTACATAAACGCTCTCTGAACGTATGTGTAGGAGAGCGTTTTCTTATTAAAAAACAAAGAAGGTTCAGTTATGCCCATTACCGATATTCTGCAGAAGAATGCAGAAATCTACGGCTGTGAGACCGCTTTGGTCGAGGTAAACCCCGGTGCCGATAAAAAGATGACCTGGCGTGAGTTTGCTTTGACACAGCCCGTAGGCTCCAACTACCGCAGAGAGATTACCTGGGAGGAATTTGACGATACCGCCAACCGTTTTGCCAATCTTTTGATCGCAAACGGTGTTAAGAAGGGAACTAAGGTCGCAATTCTTCTGATGAACTGTATTGAATGGTTGCCGATCTATTTCGGAATCCTTCGTGCAGGCGCTATTGCCGTTCCGTTGAACTTCCGCTATGCGGCGCAGGAAATTAAATATTGCCTCTCTAAAGCCGATGCCGAATATCTTGCGTTCGGACCTGAGTTTATCGGCCGTGTTGAGGAGATCGTTGATAACACACAAGGTGTTAAAATGTGGCTTTATGTTGGTGATGGATGCCCCGTTTTTGCCGAAAGCTACGACAAGATAATCAACAATTTCAGCAGTTTGAATCCCAATATCCCCATTACCGATGAGGATGACGGTGCTATCTATTTTTCGAGCGGCACCACGGGCTTCCCGAAGGCTATTTTACACGCTCACGAAAGCCTGATGCACTCCTGCCGTGTTGAGCAGAATCATCACAGTCAGACTCACGACGATGTTTTCCTTTGTATTCCGCCGCTTTATCACACGGGTGCAAAGATGCATTGGTTCGGAAGCCTTTTGGTAGGCGGTAAAGCCGTTCTTTTGAAGGGTACAACGCCCGAGCTTATCATCCGCACCGCCTCCGAGGAAAAATGTTCCATCGTATGGCTGCTCGTTCCTTGGGCGCAGGATGTACTTGATGCTATTGAGCGAGGCGAGATCGATCTTTCCGAATATGATCTCGATCAATGGAGATTGATGCACATCGGCGCACAGCCCGTTCCGCCTTCGCTTATAAAGCGTTGGAAAGAGGTTTTCCCCAAGCACGAATATGACACCAACTACGGTTTGTCCGAGTCTATAGGCCCCGGATGTGTCCACTTGGGTGTTGAAAATATCGACCACGTCGGAGCTATCGGTAAAGCAGGCTTCGGCTGGCAGACAAGGATCGTTGACGAAAAGCGCAACGAGGTCAAAAAGGGTGACGTCGGTGAGCTTGCCGTCAAGGGCCCCGGTGTTATGAAGTGCTATTACAAGGATAAAAAAGCCACCGACGAGGTTCTTTATGACGGATGGCTGTTTACCGGAGATATGGCAAGGGAAGACGAGGAAGGCTTTATCTGGCTCGTTGACCGCAAGAAGGACGTTATCATCACGGGCGGTGAAAACCTTTATCCTGTGCAGATAGAGAACTTTTTGAGACAGAATCTGCCGCAGATCAAGGACGTTGCCGTTATCGGTCTTGCCGATCAGCGACTTGGTGAGATCGCCGCCGCAGTTATCGAGGTCAAGGACGGCTTTACGCTGACCGAGGATGAGGTCGTTGCTGCTTCCCAAAAACTGCCGAGATACCAGCGACCCAGAAAGATAATTTTTGCCGATATTCCGCGTAACCCCACCGGCAAAATTGAAAAGCCTACTTTGAGAAAACGCTACGGCTCAAGCAACCTTGTTGCTGAAGCCACTACCAATTAAACGGAAAGGATCATTTATATGAAGAAGTTACTTCTCGGTAATGCCGCAGTTGCACGCGGTGCTTACGAAGCAGGCTGTAAGCTCGTTTCGTCTTACCCCGGCACTCCAAGTACCGAAATTACCGAATCGGTCACAGAATACGACAATATTTACGTTGAATGGGCACCTAACGAAAAGGTTGCCGCCGAGGTTGCTATCGGTGCATCGATAGCAGGCGGAAGAGCAATGTCCTGCATGAAGCACGTCGGTCTTAACGTTATGGCCGACCCTGTGTTTACCGTCAGCTACATAGGTGCTAACGGCGGTCTTGTTTTCTGCGTTGCAGATGACCCCGGTATGCATTCCTCGCAGAATGAGCAGGATTCCCGTCATTATGCCGAGGCCGCCAAGATCCCCATGCTTGAGCCTTCGGATTCCTCCGAGTGTAAGGAGTTCACCAAAGCCGCTTTTGCTTTGAGTGAGGAGTATGATACTCCCGTGTTCATCCGTCTTTCGACCCGTGTTTCCCATTCACAGAGCCTTGTCGAGCTTTGTGACCCAGAGGAAGCACCCTTGAAGGATTATGAGAAGAACATCCCCAAGCACGTTATGATGCCCGCAATGGCCAAAGGCAGACACGTTATTGTTGAACAGCGCACCGAAAAGCTTAAGGCTTTGGCCGAAAACTGTGCTTTTAATACCGTTGAAAAGAACGGCTCCAAGATCGGTGTCATTGCCGCAGGTACGACCTATGTTTATGCTAAAGAGGCCTTGGGCGATAAGGTCGACTATCTCAAGCTCGGTATGGTATTCCCGTTGTCCGAGAAGCTTATCAAGGATTTTGCCGCCGATTACGACGAGCTGTGGGTCATTGAAGAGCTTGATCCCGTTATCGAGACCTTTGTAAAGTCTATCGGCATTGCCTGTAAGGGTAAGGAAAACTTTACACTTCTCGGCGAGTATTCGCAGAATATGATCAAAAAGGCGGTTCTCGGAATTGAGACCGAGGCTATTGCCGACCCCCAGATCCCTAACCGTCCTCCCGTGCTTTGCGTCGGATGTCCTCACAGAGGTACCTTCTATGTGCTCAAAAAGCTCGGTGTGACCGTTTCGGGTGACATCGGTTGCTACACCTTGGGTGCGGTCGCTCCGCTTCAGAGCGTTGATACCACCATCTGTATGGGTGCTTCGGTCAGTGCCGCTCACGGTATGGCCAAGGTAAGGGGAGAGGAGTTCAACAAAAAGCTGGTTTCGGTAATCGGAGACTCCACCTTTATCCATTCGGGTATTACCGGACTTATTGATATTGTTTATAACAAGGGCGCAAATACCGTTATTATCCTTGATAATTCCATCACGGGTATGACGGGACATCAGGAAAACCCCACCACCGGTAAGACCATCCGTGGTGAAGCCACCAAGCAGGTCGATCTTGAGCTTTTGTGTAAGGCCGTCGGTGTTGAGCGTGTCAGAATCGAAGACCCGTTTGACCTTAAAGGCTTTGAGGCCGCTGTTAAGGAAGAGCTTGCCGCAGATGAACCCTCGGTCATCATCGCACAGCGTCCCTGCGCTCTGCTTAAGTCGGTCAAATACACCGGTCATTGTGCAGTTGATGCCGATAAGTGCAGATCCTGCAAGATGTGTATGAAGCTTGGTTGCCCTGCAATTTCGTTTAAGAACGGCAAGGCGGTTATTGATAAGTCTCAGTGTAACGGTTGCGGACTTTGTGTAAATGTTTGTCCGTTCGGTGCAATAGTTAAGGAGGAAAAGTGATGGCTGACAGTAAGAATATTATGATAGTCGGTGTCGGCGGTCAGGGAACTCTGCTTGCCAGCCGAATTTTGGGTAACGTTATCATTGATCAGGGCTTTGATGTCAAGGTTTCTGAGGTTCACGGTATGAGTCAGCGCGGCGGTAGCGTTGTTACCTATGTAAAATACGGCGAAAAGGTTGCTTCTCCTATCATTGATAAGGCCGAAGCCGACATTATTCTCGCTTTTGAACGTTTGGAGGCACTTCGTGCTCTGCCTTTCCTCAAAAAAGGCGGTAAGATGATCGTAAACGACCGTGCTATGAACCCCATGCCGGTCATTACGGGTGCTGCCGAATATCCCGAGGGTATTATTGAGACCCTCAAGCAAAACGCCGATGTAGTAAGCTTGGATGCACTTGAGCTTGCCGAAAAAGCAGGCAGCATCAAGGCCGTAAACGTTGTTTTGATCGGTGTTTTGGCCAAATCGACCGACATCCCGTATGATGCCTGGGTCGAAACAATTAAAAAGACTGTTCCCGAGAAATTCCTCGAGATCAACCTTAAAGCATTTGAAATTGGATATAACCTTTAATTGAAAAGAGGAATCAGTCATTATGAGCAAGTATTATCAGCCCGAAATTGAAACAATGCCTTATGAGGAAATGAAAAAACTGCAGGACGAGCGCCTTGTTGCACAAGTCAAGCATGTTTGGGATAACGTTCCTTATTATCGCAAGAAAATGGAAGAAAAAGGTGTTACACCCGATGATATCAAGGGTGTTGATGACCTTCACAAGCTTCCCTTTGTCACTAAGGACGACCTTCGTGAGTGCTACCCTTACGGCCTTTTGGCCAAGCCCTTGGGCGATTGTGTAAGGATCCAGTCAACCTCGGGCACTACCGGTAAGCGTGTTGTTGCTTTCTATACTCAAAAGGATATTGAGCTTTGGGAGGATTGCTGTGCACGTGCCATTACGGCAGTTGGCGGAACAAATGAGGATGTCTGCCAGGTCAGCTACGGCTACGGACTTTTCACAGGAGGCCCCGGTCTTAACGGCGGTTCTCACAAGGTTGGATGCCTTACTTTGCCGATGTCTTCGGGTAATACCGACCGTCAGCTTCAGTTTATGACTGACCTTGGAGCAACAATTATTTGCTGTACTCCGTCTTACGCCGCTTATCTTGCCGAGTCTATTCACGAGCAAGGACTTCGTGATAAGATAAAGCTCAAGGCAGGTATTTTCGGTGCCGAGGCCTGGAGTGAAGAAATGCGTAAGGATATTGAGAATAAGCTCGGTATTAAGGCTTATGATATCTACGGTTTAACCGAAATTTCGGGTCCCGGTGTCAGCTTTGAATGTGAGGAGCAGACCGGTATGCACGTAAACGAGGATCACTTTATCCCCGAGATCATCGATCCCGAAACGGGGGAGGTTCTGCCCTTGGGCGAGAAGGGTGAGCTTGTATTCACCTCGATTTCAAAAGAGGCCTTCCCGTTGCTTCGTTACAGAACCAAGGATATTTGTGTTCTCTCACGTAAAAAGTGCTCCTGCGGCCGTACTCTAATAAAGATGGCTAAGCCTATGGGCAGAAGTGACGATATGCTTATCATCCGTGGAGTCAACGTATTCCCGTCGCAGATCGAGGAGGTTCTCATTGCTGTCGGCGGCGGTAACATCACTCCTAACTATCTCATTAAGATCGACCGTGTCAACAACACCGATACCTTTGATCTGGATGTTGAGATGAGCGAGGAAATGTTCTCGGATGACGTTAAGTCCATTGCCAAGGTTGAGAACGCTATCAAGGATAAGCTTCGTTCTATTTTGGGTCTCGGTGTAAACGTACACCTTGTCAACCCCAAGACCATTACACGTAGCGAAGGTAAGGCCAAGCGTGTAATCGATAACCGTAAGATTTAATAGGGAGGGCTTTAAAATGTTAGTTAAGCAGGTTTCCGCATTTATTGAAAATAAAGCAGGCAGACTTAATGAGATCGCCGATGTTCTTGCTAATAGCAACATCGATATCAGCGCATTGACCTTGGCCGATACAACCGATTACGGCATTGTCAGAATGATCGTATCTGACCCTGAGCAGGCAGTGTTGGCACTACGTGAATCGGGTGTTATTTGCAAAATCACCGAAACTCTCGCAGTTGCCATTGATGATGCACCGGGTGGATTTGCAAAATCTCTCAAGACCTTAACCGATAACGGTATTGAGATCAAGTATATGTACGCTTGTATCAGCCACGCAGTCGGTAAAGCATTAATGATCGTCAGCGTAGATGATCCCGAAAAGGCGCAGGAGCTTATTGCTTCAACCGATGCCGGCAAGGTTAATCCTTCCGAGATTTACCGCCATATCTGATATTGAGGTGCTTTTATGAATTACCGAGAAATTTTGGATACATCCAATGAAAATCCGCTCGATACCTTAGTGACAAACGGTGGATTTTGCGGTATTTTACGCAAGGTCGGTTGTATCGGTGACAGCCTTTCTTCGGGTGAATTTGAATCGCTTGATGAAAACGGCAACAAAGGTTATCATGATATGTATGACTATTCTTGGGGTCAGTTTATGGCACGGGAAGCAGGCCTTGATGTTTTGAACTTCTCAAGGGGCGGTATGTCGGCAAAATGGTATTGTGACACGTTTGCAGATGAAAACGATTTTTGGAATCCTGAGAAAAGGTGCAAGGCTTATATCATTGCGCTCGGTGTAAACGATATTAGCAAATATATGTCCGATTTGGGCGATATTTCGGACGTTGACCTTAACGATTGGCGTAACAACAAGGATACTTTTGTGGGTAACTACTGCAAAATCATTCAGCGTTATCGCGAAATTGAGCCGAAATCAAGAGTTTTTTTAATAACCATTCCACGTGGTGATAATAAAACCGAAGAACGAAATCGTGCTGAAGATCTTCATCGCGAGCTTATCTATAAAATTGCCGATTTGTTTGAGTTTACTTATGTTGTTGATTTGAGAAAATATATGCCGGTTACGGATGAATTTTACCGTAGAAACTTCAAGCTCGGCAGTCATGAAAATGCAATGGGATATCAGCTTTTTTCACGTGTTGTCATGACCTATATCGACTATATCATCCGCAAATTCTCAGAAGATTTTTCACAGATCGGTTTTGTCGGAACAGAGTGGCATAACACCTCTGTAAAATGGTAAATTTAAAGCAACAGATTTTCAATATCTGTTGCTTTTTTGTTGCAAATTTTATTTATATCGTGTAAACTAATTACAGAGGTGATTTTATGACCATGGTTTTGCTGACAGCTTTAGGTGTTGGCGGTGCAACTCTCATTGGCTCTATAATTGGTTTTATTTTCAAAGGAATATCACATAAATTCAGCGATATTGTACTATCCTTTGCGGCTGGTGTTATGCTTGCGGCGGCAATTTTGGGCCTTATCGTTCCGTCGGTGGAATACGGCGGAAAATTCGGCCTTGTGTATGCTGTGACAGGCATTTTTGTGGGAGCTTTGTGCCTTAATTTGATAGATAAGCTGGTTCCGCATCTTCATAAGCTTGTCGGTGCCGATTCCGAAGAACACAAGTCTAATGCCAATATAAGCAAGGTCTTGCTGTTTGTGACGGCAATAGCTATCCATAATCTGCCTGAAGGCATTGCGGCAGGTGTTGGCTTTGGTTCGGGTAATGCGTCGGAGGCTATGGTTATAGCAGGCGGTATTGCCCTTCAAAATATACCGGAAGGTATGGTTATTATAGGCCCTATGCTGGCCGCAGGTGTCAGCCCCAAGAAAACCTTTATATGTGCGCTTATCACGGGACTTGTTGAGGTGGTAGGCTGTTTGCTCGGCTACTTTGCTGTGACGGTCGCCAATGCAATTTTACCCTTTGCGCTTGCCTTCGCCGGCGGTACGATGCTGTATGTCATAAGCGACGAAATGATTCCCGAGACCCATGCGCACGGCTCGGAACGGGGAGCGACATATTCTTTGTTAGTCGGCTTTTGTCTGATGCTCGTGTCGGATGTTTTATTGGGATAAAAGATTATATTATTTATCATTAAAATTATATTTTAAATATAAAAGATTCTTCGGCTGTAAACAGCCTCAGAATGACAAGGTTGCTGTTGCTTTTTAAAACTGTCATTCTGAGCGAAAAGCGAAGAATCTCTTTTTATATACTCAATATTTATGTTCAGTTCGGCTGATTATGTGCTTGCGGTAGGGTTCGTCAAGCTCGATGAAATATCCGCTCCATCCCCAAACACGGACTATTAGATTTTTGTGGTTTTCGGGGTGTGCTTCGGCATCAAGCAGCACATCACGGTTGATGGAATTTAGCTGTAGCTGATGACCGCCAAGGTCGATAAATGCTTTGACAAGCTGTGCCGTCTTTTTGATACCGTCACTGTTCCTGAAAACGGTGTCGTGAACCTCCATTGTTAACGGACCGCCGTTGATGATCTTCTTTAGATCGAATTTAGTAAATGATTGAATTACAGATAACGGGCCGTCAAGCTGTGAGTTTGGGGACGGTGAGAAGCTTGATCCGTATGGTTGACCGTTTTTTCGGCCGTCAGCCGTGGCGCCAACACGTCTGGCGCTTAAAATGTATTCCATGGCACTGCCTGTTCCTGCACGGAAAATGCCATCACGGCTGTTAGGCTTGCCGTTGAGATAAGATGAGAAGACTTCCATAAGATCGCAGGCAATATTATCAACGTAACCGTCATTGTTACCCATTTTGGGGCAGGATAAAAGCCTGTTACGAAGCTCGCCGTAGCCTTCAAAATCGCTTTTTAACGCTTCAAGTAATTCTTCTTTTGAAACGCTTTTTTCGTCAAAAATCACCTTTTTTATGGCCGCAAGAGAATCTGCGGCTGTTGAAATTCCTGCACCGTGAACACCGAAGTTGTTGTAATCCGCTCCCGCATCGGCTATGTCAAGACCTTTTTCGAGGCAGGAACCAACAAATAATGAAAAATAGGGAGAATATTGGAATTTTTTAGAGTTGCAATACTCGATAATTCCGTTGCATCTGTCAATAATTGCTGACTTTACCTTTTCAAAAAAGTCCTCATAGGTATCGCTTGTTAAAAGTCCGTTGTTGACCGCGGTTTCTACTGCGGCAGGGAAGTTAAAAGACGCAATGTTTACGATATCGTAGGCTTTTCCGGGGATTATAAACTCCCAACAAGCCGCAACTGTGTAATTTACGGCATCCTCGGGTCTATAACCCAAACCGATAAGACCGGGAACAACAATGTCATCGTTGCAGTATTGCGGGAAGCCAAGACCTAATTTGGTCATTTCTGTGGCAAATTCCAGGCGCTCGATCGGTGTCTTTTGGCTGACACGAAGATTTATCTTCGGGTCGATTATCTTCAATTCCATAGAAGCCTTCATACAAATTTCCGAAAGCTCGTTGAACATATCGTTTCCGTCAAGGTCATAGCCGCCCAATACCATACTCTGACCGTTATCGCCCTGCTGAACACCCACATAAATGTCGGTATCAAAATTCAAAGATATGAAAAATTCCTCGGTTATTTCAAGCAGCTCATCGTGTGTCACACCACGTTTGACGTCATTATCAAAAAACGGCTTCATATACTGATCAAATCGGCCCAATGTGACGTGATGATTACGGTTGCAACGCATTGTGTAGATCAAAAACTTCATAAAAACGCAGGCCTCATAATAGGTTTCTGCCTTTTTATGAGGGATATGGCAAAGTGCTTTGTAAAGGTCGTCTATACCTTTGGCTTTAGCATCCTCCCGGCAACGGTCAGCGTATTCGAGCACACCGTCGATCGCTGTTAATACACCGTTATAAAACGGCCGCTTTTCTTCTTCACAATTAGTTATCTTTTTAATAACAGTTTCTTTTATGGAATCGAAACCGTTGTTGAGCGCAAAAGCATAGTCGGGTGTTATGTTGTTGGGGCCGCTTGCATTTGCGGCTTTGCCGTTAGTGTATGTATATTTCGGATGATATATCTGCTTGCGGTTGAACCCGATTCGGTCGCCTCGGAATGCATTGAGCGATTCGCTTTCAAGCATTATTTTAAGGCTCAAAGAATCCTTTTCACCGTCGGAATACTCCTTTACAATATCGGAAATGTCTGCACAGCTTTCGGTTCGTGTTTTTTTGTATTCTCCGCTTTTTAAAATTGCCAATAAATTCTTAACTCGCTCGGTCATGATATCACTCCTAAAGTATGTTTACCTTGATGTCGTATCGTTCAAATATCTCGGTATGAGGATGCGGCGGTTTTGTTTCGTCAAACGACGGCTTGAATTCTCGCCCAACAGCCGCATATTTGCCGCCTGCGACCTTGTTGTAGGGAAGCAGGTCAATTTCACGAATATTAAAACCGTCAAGCAGGAGCGCAATTTCGGAAAGATTTTGCACGGTATCGGTAACTGTGGGGATGAGCGGTGTGCGGATAACAAAATCCTTACCGCTTTTTACCAATGTTTCAAGGTTCTGCAATATCGATCTATTGCTTACACCCGTGTATTTTATGTGCTGTTTATCATCAACAAGCTTAATATCAAAAAGCACGTAATCGACATTTTCTAAAACCGCTTTAAAAATCTCATTACTGCAAAACCCGCTTGTCTGAATAGCTCTATTGGTCTTATTGTCAAGAAGTTTCAGAGTATCTATTAAAAATTCGGGATGGCTCAACGGCTCACCGCCCGAAAAGGTGACACCGCCGCCGCTTTTATTTAATAAGTTTATGTTTTTTGAAAGCTCGTCAACAAGCGCTTGCGGAATATAAAGCCTACCTGCAGGCCTTAACAAACGGTTAGGGCAGGCAAGGATGCTTTTTTCGGAGTAAACGTATCCCGAATCGGTCTTTTCGGCAGATTTTAAGCATTCGCCGCAGTTGGTGCAGCCGTACTGCGTCTTAATGACCTCGTTTTCATAGCTTTGACCCTCGGGGTTGTGACACCATTCACATCGTAAAGGGCATCCTTTCAAGAAAACAGTCGTTCTGATGCCAGGGCCGTCAAAGGTCGAAAACTCCTCGATCGAAAAAACAAGCGCTTCTGCCATACCATCACCTCTGATACAATGATAATACGAACACTTGACATTTGCTTGCGAATTATTGTATTATAATAGCAGAAATTTGGCTTTTGAGGTGTTATATGGTATTTCATCAACCCCATAACTCACGTGGAAATTACAACTATAACGGTGTTATCTATAAAAGCACGAATTGGCAACCGCATTTTCACAAAAACTTTGAGGTCGTTTACTGTATAGAAGGTAGCGTTGAATGCTCGGTCAACGGAAGGTCGGCTGTGCTTTACAAAAACGATTTTGCATTATTTTTGTCAAATGAGATACATTCAATGACGCCTATCGGTGAAACAGTCTATTGGGTCGGTGTTTTTTCGGAGGATCATGTCAATTCTTTTGCGAAGGCCGTAAGCGGAAAAACAGGTAACAGCTTTGTTTTTAAATGCTCCGAAACTACTGAAAGGCTGATATGTGAAAACCTTGTCAATATAAACGGCAGAGCAGATAAATACATTATGAAGGCTTGCTTTTATGCGCTTTGCTCCGAATATCTGAAATCGGTCACTTTGATCGATAAAACACAAAAAAGCGACCTGCTTATGAGGTCGATCACCGAATATATTTCCGCTAATTTCAAAGAAGATATCAGCCTTAAAAGTATGGCTGACCGAATCGGTTATAATTATCACTATCTTTCTAAAGCGTTCAAGAGAATTTTTGAAATGTCTTTCCCGACATTCTTGAACGCTTACCGTGCCGACCACGCTATCGGTCTTTTGACCGAGACTGATATGGATGTAGCCGAGATAGCCTTTGAAAGCGGCTTTCAAAGCGTCAGAAGCTTTAATGAGTTCTTTAAAAAATACACCAAAATGACTCCAAATGAGTTCAGAAAGAAATAAACAAAAAAAGATTCTTCGGCTGTGAACAGCCTCAGAATGACAATGTTGCTGTTGCTTTTTAAAACTGTCATTCTGAGCGAAAAGCGAAGAATCTTTTTTTATTTTTGTTAATTTAATTTAAAGTCAATCCCAATAATCTCCGCCGAAGCCGGGGATACTTAACTCAAATCCTGCGGCGATAGGAGTTGATTGTGTTACGGATATTACCTTAACCTCGGGTTTTTGATATTCCTTAATATTACTTATCTCTGTACTCATAAACTGCCTCTCCGTTTTCAACGTAAACTCTCTTGATGTGGCCATCGGTGGGTATATCCTCGTAATCGATACCCTGAAGCTCGAACAACTGCGTCAGAGTGCAGAAGCGGTATCCCTTCTCATAAAGAATAGGCAAGACCTGCTCGAGAGCATCGGGAGTGACACCGCTGGCTTTGGTCGAATGATTCAAAATAACCGAGCCGTGGGGTATTTCGTCAGATGTCAGGTTGTTGACAATGTCTTCAACCGTAGAAGAGCCGTTTGAAAAATCGGCGTGAGAATAGTTGCCCGATGTTGCCGGCATACCGATCTGCGTCAGATATTCCCACAGATATTCATTAGATGAATGTCCCGAACCTCTGAACCACTTGCAGGTATAATCAAGGTTTTCCTTATACCAATCATTGACCTTCTTGACCTCATCAATAGTTGCTTGTCTTTCGGTTATTACGGTTTTCAAGTTCTGGTGAGAGTAAGAGTGATTGGCAAGCTCATGACCCTTTGACAAAGCATATTTAGGGATAGTAGTTCCGTATTTTGTAAGTCCCGTACCCGTAAAGTAGAAGGTCGCGGCACCGTTATAATTGCCGAACAGATCGATCAATCTTGTAACCGTATTGTCACCAACCTCGTCTACGACAGGGCCGTCATCAAAGGTGAAGGCGACAAGCTTGTAATCCTCGGGGTGGAGGAACCATTGGTCCTCGTTATAATATTTCAAAACAACATCACTTGTCCTATAAATAGCTCTGGGCAGATTAGCGTTAATATAGCGGTCTTCACTATAGCTCTTTGAAATATCGATCTGCGTGGGATCGGTAACCTTAAGCTTATACTCAAACAGCTCAGAAACCGTGACAAAGCGGTATCCGTCAGCGTAAAGAGTTGCACAAATGTCATCAAGTATCTCGGCTGTCTGTGCGCTTGTTCCGTGCATTATAACAACCTTGCCGTCGTAAGCGGTGCTGACCACCTTTTCGTAGATGGATTCGGGTGTTGTGTCAGCAGCGTAATCCGAGATATAAACGGCGTTTCCGTCAATATCAACGTTTCCTCGTACCAAAGGCATTTGCGCCTGAATTGCAGCCTCTAAAACAGGGTCAGAGATAGCTCCTTCAGCAGCACGCAAATATTTAATATCGTAATTCATTTCCTGCTTAATGAGATCATTAAGAGGTTTGATCTCTTCATCGATATAATTCTGTGCGGTGTAGTCGGGATTTGCTTCAAGAAATGCAGAACCGATCTTTTTATGGTTCATGGTGTGGCTTGCGATCTCAAAGCCGTGCTCAACAGCATACTGGAGCTGTCCGACACCGTATTTAGTTACCTTTTTTCCGATGATAAACATTGTGCCTGCACCGGCGTATTTGTTGAGTGTGTTGATGATCTTGTTTTGATTATTGCCAAGATCCGAGCCGTCGACCGAGGTGGGACCGTCGTCAAAGGTGAAAGCGATCAGCTTATAATCCTGCGGATGGCTTTTCCATTCATCGCTGATCTTTACAAGTCCTGCACCGTTGGAGGGCGCATCAAAGTCAATGTTCATTACCTTATAGGTAGCGGCAACCTGGTTAAAGGAGGTTTCACCCAAGGCATAGTAAGTATAAGTATCGCCGGTCTTTACATATAAAACAGCACTAAAGCGCCTTGTGTAAGCCGTATTACCGTCCTCGGTAGAAAGACCGGTGAGTATCATCTGATATGCGGTCTGATTGGTGCCCTGCTCATAAACGATGTCGGTAACATCCTTTTTATAGCAAACACCCTGCTTAACGATAGTGTTAAGTCCGTTTTCAAGCTTATACCAATCACTGTCGGCTCTGACAGCAGAGGA
>JAFQCR010000031.1 GCA_017416345.1 Clostridia bacterium
ACAAATTTTCAAAGAAAATTTGACAACGACCATTGCAATGATGTAGAAAAACAATCAAATTTCAAGAAATTTGATTGTTTAAAAGCTGATTTATCTGCTTTTGTGGAAACGCTAAGCGTTTCCACATTCTACAATCATTATCATATTAGATAGCGGATTTTTTTATTTGGAGGAATTATATGTCGGTTAAAATTACGGTCAGCGGCGAGGTGGTCACCGCATATCTTAACGGAGAGATCGACCACCATACGGCAAGTGTGATACGGAATGAAATAGATGCGGCGGTCGAGAAAAACATCCCCACAATGCTGGTGCTTGATTTCAGGGATGTCAGCTTTATGGACAGCTCAGGGATAGGGCTTGTTATGGGTCGGTACAAGGTGCTTAAACCTTTGGGTGCTGAGCTTCACGTTACCAACACCTCGCCGCACATCGGCAAGGTCATGAAGCTGGCAGGACTTGACCGCCTTGCAAAAATGGACAGATAGGAGAGCATAAATGAAGGACGAAATAAAACTTATCATACCGTCAAGGTCACAGAATGAGGGCTTTGCCAGGGTCGCTGTGGGAAGCTTTGTGGCAAGGCTTGACCCGACCTTGGAGGAATTAAACGACATAAAGACCGCCGTAAGCGAAGCGGTCACCAACTGTATTGTTCACGCATACAGGGATACTATCGGGCTTATCTACATAACGGTCAGCGCCGAGGGTAACACAGTGACGGTAAAGATACGTGACCGTGGGTGCGGTATTTCCGATGTCGAAAAGGCAAAGGAACCGCTTTTTACCACCGGTGGAGAGGAACGTGCAGGGCTTGGCTTTGCGGTGATGGAAAGCTTTACCGACAAGCTCAAGGTGCGTTCGGCGGTGGGCAAGGGTACCACCGTAACAATGCAAAAGAAGATAAGCGTAAAGTATGACAGAAAAAAATGAGTTCATCAGTAAAAATTTGGGGTTAGTGCACTCCTGCTGCGGCAAATTCAAAGGCCGAGGGATCGAGTACGATGATCTGTTTCAGGCAGGGTGTATGGGACTGATCAAGGCGGTCAACGGCTTTGATGAATCCCGAGGTCTGATGTTTTCAACCTATGCCGTGCCGGTCATCCTGGGCGAAATAAAGCGGATGTTCCGTGACGGCGGAAGCGTAAAGGTCGGCAGGACCTTGAAGGAACTGTCCTTAAAGGTCATCCGTGAAAACGAGCGCCTTTCCAAAGCGTTGGGAAGGGAGCCAACCGTAAACGAAATAGCCGAGAGCCTCAAAGTACCACCCGAAAACGTGACCGAGGCATTGTGCGCCGCACAGCCTACAATGTCGCTGACGGTAGAAAACGACGACGGTACAAGTGAGTTTGATATTGCGGTCGAGGGTGAGGATGAAAAGCTGTTGGAGCATATTTCGCTGAAAGAAGTGCTTGCAACCTTGCCCGAAAACGATCGGAAATTGATAATTTTAAGATATTATAAGTCCAAAACCCAGACCGAAACAGCCGAGCAGCTCGGTATGACCCAGGTGCAGGTGTCACGCAGGGAACGTGTGATACTTTCCAAAATGCGCCAGCTGTTGGCATAGAACAAATACGCAGTTCTTTAATTGTTTACAAAAGGAAAAGATCCTTCACTTTGTTCAGGATGACACATTGGTTTATTTCTGTCATCCTGAGCGTAGCGAAGGATCTTTTGAGTTCTCTATTTAACTATTTAATATCGGTTCTGCCAACGAGATAATCCAACGACACCTCATAAAAGTCGGCAATTTTCACGAGTATTTCCAGCTTTGGCTCACGTGTCATCAGCTCATAGTTTTGGTATGCCTTTTCGGTAATGTCACAGTAAATCGCAACCTGCTGTTGGGTCAAGCCCTTTTCTTTTCGACATTGTTTCAAACGCTTTGATAATATTTCTCTCATACTTTCACCTACAATTGTTCTTGACAAATCAAGTATAAGAAATTACAATTCATCATATACCAACAAATGTTCGTAAAAGAGGGATTGTATGTCGGAAATATGTTTTGATTGCTTGAATGAGATTTTTGGTGGAAATGAGGATGCCAAGGATTATGTTTTATCTGATGACTTGGAACTTTGTGAAAACTGCGGTGAGTATAAAATAGTAGTTATAACAAGGCGTGATTTCCGTTACTACTTTGATAAATTCAGATGGATAACTTATCCGATTTTTATTATAAGTTTTCCAATAATTTTATTATTTGCACCGTTAATCCGTTTTATTATTAGAAAAAAGTTGGAAAAAGAACAAGCTGAACGTAAGCAAAAGCGAAAAACAAACCAAAATGGCGATTGAAAAAGTGATTGCTACAACTTTGTTTTGGCAAATAATATAAGCACCCCTTGAACTTAGCAAGAAATCTGTTATAATAAAACTAAATAGGCGGTGTGAGCAGTATGAAGAAATTTTTGATAGTTGTCGATATGCAAAAGGACTTTGTTGACGGTGCTTTGGGTACACCCGAGGCGGTCAAGATCGTGCCAAATGTAGTCAAAAAGATAAAGAGCTTTGACGGTGAGATAATTGTCACCTACGACACACATTTTGAAAACTATATGGAAACCTCGGAGGGCAAAAATCTGCCTGTGCCGCATTGCATAAAGGGTACCGACGGTTGGAGGCTTGATAAGGATGTTCAAAACGTCTTAAGGGGAAGGGAATACACCGAGGTCGAGAAGCCGACCTTCGGCTCGGTAAATTTGCCCGACATCATAAGGTCAAAAGCAGGGGATGAGGAGCTTTCTGTTGAGCTTATCGGACTTTGCACCGATATTTGTGTCGTTTCAAATGCGTTATTGCTCAAAGCCAATTTCCCTGAGGCGCAAATTTCGGTTGATTCTTCCTGTTGCGCAGGCGTTACTGTGGATAGCCACAATGCCGCATTGCAAACAATGAAAATGTGTCAGATAGATGTGAAATGAGGTATTTATATGTATAAGTTTGATGCTAAAAAAATAAAAGACGAATGTGTTGAGTGGATCCGTGAGTTTTTCCGTGAAAACGGACCCGATTGCAACGCCGTTTTGGGCATTTCGGGCGGCAAGGATTCTTCGGTCGCGGCGGCTCTGTGCGTTGAGGCATTGGGCAAGAACCGTGTTATCGGTGTTCTGATGCCCTGCGGTGTTCAGCACGACATTGATATGGCCGAGCTGCTGGTCAATCACCTTGGAATCAAACACTATGTTGTAAATATCAAGGATGCTGTTGAAGGGCTGACCAACAGTTTCCCGTTTGAATTGTCAAACCAAAGCAAGGTCAATCTGCCGCCGAGGATCAGAATGGCAACCGTTTATGCCGTGTCGCAGTGCTTCAACGGCCGTGTGGTGAACACCTGCAATCTGTCGGAGGATTGGGTCGGTTATTCCACCCGTTACGGTGATGCCGCAGGCGATTTCAGCCCGATGTCCAACCTCACCGTGCAGGAGGTCAAGGCGATCGGACGTGAGCTTGGACTGCCCGACGTTCTGGTCGACAAGGTGCCTATCGACGGACTTTGCGGCAAGACCGACGAGGATAATCTGGGCTTTACTTATGCGGAGCTTGACCGTTATATCCGTGAGGGTGTTATCGACGACCCCGAGAAAAAGGCCATTATCGACCGCAAGCATAAGATGAACCTTTTTAAACTGCAGTTGATGCCCTCGTTCAAGCCGAATATTTGATTTATTTAGGTTTCGAATTTTTTAAGATTCTGAGCGAAGCGAAGAATGACAAGTGCTTTAATTGGTGTCTGTCATTCCGAGCTATGCTCGGAATCTTTTTTTTGTGAAGCGGATAGCGTTTTATTTCTTGACTAAAGTTTGAAATTGTGGTATACTTCATACTTGGAGTAAAATGTGGTAGCTGTGTGCATTCTGACAGTTTACCGCATCCAAAATTATCATAGGAGTTAGTTATGGAAAAGCAAAACAACTTTAAGCCGTATATTGCTGCCGACCGTGTCACTCCCGAGTTGACCGTTACATCCATTATTATGGGTATTCTGTTGGCAGTTGTCTTCGGTGCCGCGAATGCCTATCTTGGCCTTCGTGTAGGTATGACCGTTTCGGCATCTATTCCTGCGGCCGTTATCGCAATGGGCGTCATCCGTGTCATTATGCGCAAAAATTCTATTTTGGAATCCAATCTCGTTCAGACCATTGGCTCTGCAGGTGAGTCGTTGGCCGCAGGTGCAATTTTCACCCTACCGGCCTTGTTCCTGTGGGCAAATGAAGACATAATGGATCCGCCCAGTATGCTGACCATCACCGTTATCGCACTTTTGGGTGGTTTACTCGGTGTATTCTTTATGATTCCTCTTCGTAATGCACTCATCGTCCGTGAACACGGCACATTGCCTTATCCCGAGGGACAGGCCTGTGCCGAGGTCATGCTTGCAGGTGAGGAGGGCGGCTCCAAGGCTTCTACCGTTTTCAAGGGTATGGGCTTTGCAGCTTTGTTCAAGTTTATTATTGACGGATTGAAGCTCGTTCCCGGTGAGGTCTCTTACGAGGGACCGAGGCTTTATCCCGGTGCTGTCGGAACCCAGGTCTATCCTGCTGTTATGAGTGTTGGCTACATCTGCGGACCCCGTATTTCGTCCTATATGTTCGCAGGCGGCCTTCTTAACTGGTGCGTTCTTATTCCGATGATGGTTATGTTCGGCGGTGCCTATTTCTCCGATGCCTTGGGCGGCGGTAAGACCGTTGCCGAGGTTTACGCAGCAGGTGGTGCAGGCGGTGTCTGGAGCAGCTACACCCGTTACATCGGTGCAGGCGCTTTGGCCGCAGGCGGTATCATCAGCCTTTGCAAAAACCTTCCCCTGATCGTTCGTACCTTCGTTGGTGCTATCAAGGGCTTCTCGGTCGGCGGTGCAGGTACTCTTCGTACCGAAAAGGATATCAATATGAAGATAGTCCTTATAGCCATTCTCGTTCTGACCCTTGCAGTATGGCTCGTTCCTGCCATTCCCGTTTCTTTGGTAGGCGCAATTATAGTTGTTATTTTCGGTTTCTTCTTTGCAACCGTTTCGTCCCGTATGGTCGGCATTGTCGGCAGCTCCAATAACCCCGTTTCGGGTATGGCTATCGCAACCTTGCTTATCGCCACCCTTATCCTCAAGATGACGGGTGAGGTCGGTGCCGCAGGTATGCAGGCCGCTATTGCCATCGGTTCCATCATCTGTATCGTTGCCGCAATTGCCGGTGACACCTCGCAGGACCTCAAGACCGGTTATCTCTTGGGTGCAACACCTAAGAAACAGCAGATCGGTGAGGTCATCGGTGTCATTGCTTCGGCTTTGGCAATCGGCGCAACTCTTTACCTGCTTAACGAGGCTTGGGGCTTTGACTCTCCTCAGCTTTCTGCTCCTCAGGCAACCATGATGAAAATGGTTATCGAGGGTATTATGAACGGCAACCTGCCTTGGGGACTTATCCTTATCGGCGTGTTTATCGCTATCGTTGCCGAGGTCGTCGGAATCCCCGTGCTTGCATTCGCAATCGGCGTTTATCTGCCCGTACAGCTCAATGCCTGCATTATGGTCGGCGGAATCATCCGTTGGGTCGTTGACAAGATCAAGGACGAGAACAAGAGAAAGGAAGCTGTCAACAACGGCATCCTCTTCAGCTCGGGTATGATCGCAGGTGAGGGCATTGTAGGTCTGTTACTGGCTGTCCTTGCCGTATTGGGTGTTGACAAGGTGCTTGACCTTTCCGATAATCTCAACCTTCCCACTTGGGGTTCCAACCTTGGCGGTATCGCAATGCTTGGACTTGTCATCTTGAGCTTTGTATTCTTCGGTATTATGAAGAAGAACAAGAAGTCGAACTGATATGGCTAAGAAAAAACACATAATTGCCTCAAACTATCTTGAGCGCAAACCTGCCCGTCACCGTGATATTGACTGGAAGACCGGTGATGACGGCAAGGTGACCTTAGAGATAGAAAACGTTGGCTGGGCAAACAGGATCGCTCAAAAGCTGTTCAAGCGACCTAAAATAAGCTATGTTCATCTTGATGAGATGGGAAGCTTTGTGTGGCCGCTCTTGGACGGCGAAATGGATCTGACCGCCATAGGCGTCAAGGTCAAGGAGCATTTCGGCGAAAAGGCCGAGCCCTTATATGAGCGCCTGGCAAGATATTTCCAGATACTTGACAGCTATCATTTTATCGAGTGGAAGTATATTCCCGAGCCCCAAAACAAGAAGAAATAAAGCAAAACAAAAAACACGTTCAACCGTTTGGTTGAGCGTGTTTTTTGTTGCTGTTAAAAATTAAGATACAGAGTGAAGGTGTTTCCTTCGGCCTTGAATTCGTAAAAGCCGTTGTTTTTCTGACAGAAGGCCGCAATAAATCGGGTGCCGAAGCCGTGGTCGTGATCGTGGTTTACGGGGATCTCATCCTCGTCAAACTCAATATCCCCGTCAAAGCTGTTGACGATACGAATAATAAAGCCGGGATGGTCAAGCACCTTTATTTCAATAAAGCGTTGCTCGGGTTCAAGCTTTTCGCAGGCGTTGATGGCGTTTTCAAGTGCATTGGCAATAGCTGTGGCAAGCTCGGTCTCACTCATCGGAATACTGTCGGGGAAGGACAGGCCTATATCAAGTTTTATACCCTTGTCGGTTGCCCTTTGTATGTAGGAGGATAAGACCGCATCCAGCACCGTGTGCTGACAGTAGCGCTTGATACGGGTCTTGTCCAAAGCCTCGCTGTATTCCGAAAGCAGGGTCAGGCATTCGTCATACTGCTCGGTCTTTATCAGCGTTGCAAAGGTCTTGAGCTTGTGGCGCAGGTTGTGACGCTCCATACGGAACTTGTCATCGGCGGCCGAAAGCTCGTCCATTCGGGCGGTGAGGTTGGACACCTGAAGCTTCAGTATATTTTCCTCTACATCAGCCTCGCTTTGCTTTTGCTGACGCCGTAAGGTCATAATGATATGCAGATATATGACCGGCATAAGCAGGAACATAATGGAAAGTGCAGGGATATATTCGGGTCTTTCCAGAATCGGGGTGGGGTAGGTCATAAGCAGGGTTATGGCAAGATAGAACAATGCGCCGATTATAGCAAATATTCCCCAGCCATTTTTTGTATGCTTTTGGACGTCAAGGAACATCGGACGAAGTTTTTTGTATGCCAGAAGCTCCATCAGCGGATAGGCCAGAAGCCGTACCGCAAACATCACTATATATGTATCGGGAGTGGTGTAATGATTGAGGATGTTTGTAACGTAAACTATCTCAAGAACGACCGTGTCCACCATGCAGAAGGTGAAGAAAAAACGTCCGTCACGGTGCTTCGATAAAATATAAAACACCACAAGGCTTGGTAATGACAAAGTAAGCAGCATCAATGAACCGTAGCGGTCAAAGCCCATAAAAACAAACAAAACGAAGTTTACGACTATCAAAGGTGTCATTGTGGCCAATGTCAGGATAAGGGTCTTTTTCTTGGGGTAGCGTGATTCAAACAGAATCATAAACAAAACAAGGGTGTGGATAAGCGACCATATTATTGAAATATCCTTAAGTAATGTCACGGTCAGTCCTCCTCGTTTATCCAGTAGTTGCTCCATTTTAAACGAAGCTCCCTGCAGGCTTTTTTGCCAAGCAAAACACGTTCATTTTCTGTAAACACAATGCCCTCACTCTCAACTGCGGTGACGTGGTGCATATTGACCGCCAGACCTGCTCCGCAAAGGGTGAAGCGCTTGTCCTGCAAAAGCTCGCTGACGGCTTCGGTAAAGGTGGTGCGAAGGGTGGTGCTTTCCACCGTTTTGCCGCCGACAAGATGGTATTCTATCGACCTTCCGTCCAGCAAGGCGTAAAGTATACTGTCAAAGGTGACACGGGTGTTGTTATCTCTTGTTTTTATCACCAGCACACGGTCTTTTTTGATATTGATGGAGGAAATCGCTTCATCCAGCACGGTGTAAAAGGTGTTTTTGTCGATCGGTTTTAAAAGGTAGTCGAACGCACGTACTCTGAAGGAATCAAGAGCATATTCCTGACTTCCGGTAAGGTAGATTATCTTACCGTCGGCTCCCGATTTTCTCAAGGCCTGACCAAGTTGGATGCCGTTCATACCCGGCATAACGATATCAAGAATATAAATATCAAAGAAACCGTTTTCTCCGGTGGCCTTCAACAGCTCCTCGGGGTCGGAAAAATATTCAAAAACCACCGCTTTATCCTGCCGTTCTTCGGCGTAATCGGTCGCAATGTCAAGCAGCTGTGCACGGCAGACGGCTTCGTCATCGCAGACGGCTATCCTCATAGATACCACTCCAAAACTCAAATTGTTATACATATTATACAACGATCGACCCTGTATTTCAAGAAGGTTATTGAATATCAAACAAAAACGGTGCTAATTTTACGCAAAAATGGCTGAATTTACGCACTTTTGTTTCAGACGCAAAAAATAAATATAATTAAACTTGGAATCAAGGATATGTTTTCCTTAAAACCTTTATTGAAAGGAATAAAGAAAAGATATGACGAAACACGTAAAAGTCGCCGTTTGCGGCAAGCTCCCCACAGCCTGCGATTATTTATTGAAGCAAGGTGTGGTTCAGATCGATCAATATGAAGATGCGGCCGAGCTGTTCGACGAATCCGCATACCATTTGATACTTATATATGCTCCCAATGCAGAGGGGATACTTGACACGGTCTTTCTGAGAGAGACTGTTTCGGGTAAAGTGAAAGCTACCGTTCCGATACGTTTGCTGAATGAACCTGCGTGTGATTCGGCGCTAAAGGAACTCAAGCTGACCGTCCGACGCATTTCCGAGACGCTTATCGGATCGGAGGGGTCGACGAGTGCTTAGATCAGCCTATGCGAGGTCCAAAAACTATAACATACTGCAATTTTCTGTTCCGTTGAAAAGCGGAATTATCCCAAATCTCAAAAAAATAATCCAAGGAGGTAAATTCAATGACTAAAAAGACAAGATTTTCCGCTCGGCTTACAGCTGTGATACTGTGCATCACGATCCTTGTATCCTGCATACCGCTGGCAACTCTGCTGACCAGCGCTGCCGAGATATATAAATACGTGGGAGGAGCAGGCACTGCGATTTCCGACCTTGATACATCTTCAAAGTACACCGAATCGTTGGGCGATAACGCCTCGACCGAGTACGCAGGCCGTGTGTGGACCGACAAGTCGGTCTATACCTCGGATGCCGTATTTGATGTTTTCGGCGGCGGAAAGACCACTATCAAGCTGAACGAAAACAAGAACGGCGAGGATTTCCTTATTGCTTATTCGGCTCTGGCTTCGTCTGAGTCGGTTTCGGGCTCGACCCAGGCACCCGTCGATGTTGTGCTTATCATCGATATTTCGGGCTCCATGAGCAACAACGAAAGTGATATGGATAACGGCAAGAGCCGTATCTACAACACGGTTCAGGCCGCCAATGCCGCAATCGACGAGCTTATGGCTCTCAATCCTTATACCCGTGTTGCGGTCGTTGCCTTCTCGAGCAATGCACAGATCCTTCTGCCGCTCGACCGTTACACCAAGGCAACCGAAACCCAGCGCGAGTGGGTCTCTACCGGTATCTTCGGCGGATATTGGAATGAGACAGAGGTTGAGGTGCCCTATTTCAGACTCAGCCGTGAAACCGGCTCCGAAAACTACGCAGAGCTTTACACCAAGGCTGTAAATTCCTCTAAGGGCACCGTTAGCAAGACTACCGATGTTGAGGGCGGTACCAATATTCAGGTCGGACTTTATGAAGGTATGAAGGTGCTTGCCGACGAGCAGAGCACCACCGTTGATATCAACGGTGAGACCGTCAAGAGGGTTCCCTCGGTCATCCTTTTGTCCGACGGTTCGCCTACTTATTCCTCTAATTCGTCCTCGTGGTGGGCACCTGCCGACAATTATAACGACGGCCCCGGCAGCGCTCCTTACGCAGGTAACGGTATGAAGGCTATTCTGGTAGGCTCCTATATGAAGGATGCCATCGACCGCAACTACAATGTTGCCGATACCGCATTTGCCACCACCGTCTATACCATCGGTATGGGTATTACCGAGCTTTCGGAGAACGAAGCAAACCTTGCTTATATGACCCTTGATCCCGGCACCTATTGGAACGATAACAAGGTTTTCAACACGATGAAGACCACCATTAAGGATTATTGGACAAGCTATACCAAAAACAACAACACCGGCACCCTCAACATCAACGTTGGAAGAATAGACGGCAGAAATTATTACAATAAGTACTACGCTCTGACCCACCCCAACACGGGTTACGACGTTGACCCCGTTGACGGCTATGATTACGTTGACGATTACTACTCGGCCGATAACGCTTCGGCAGTAACCAGCGTTTTTGAGCAGATCGTTGCCAACATTGCAATTTCCGCTCCGCAGGTACCTACCGAAATCAAGGGCACCGACCCCATGACCGACGGTTACATCACCTACACCGATCCGCTCGGCCATTACATGGAGGTCAAGGACGTCAAGGCTATCATCTACGCAGGCGTTACCTTCACATCCAAGTCGGTCGCAACCAACGGCAACAAGACCACCTACACCTTCCAGGGCTCGGTACACAGCGTCGTTTACGGCGACCAGGAGATCAAGAACATCGTTATCGAGGTTACCGAGACCAACGGTCAGCAGACCGTAGTTATCAAGATCCCCGCATCGGTAATCCCGCTCCGTGTAAACGAGGTCATGCTTAATGCCGACGGTTCGGTCAAGACCCACGTCAATAACGGTGCAATGCCTGCACGTGTTGTTTATTCCGTAGGTCTTAAGTCCGAGATAACCAAGGAAGCCGATGACGGCACCGTTTATATCGACAAGACCAAGCTTTCGGCAGACTATCTGAAGAACAACACCAATGCTGACGGAACCGTCAACTTCTACAGCAACGAATACACCAATATGCACCTCATCAACGGTTACACCGTAGGTGACACCATGGTCGAATTCGAGCCTTCGCACTCCAACGGCTTCTACTACATCCTTGAAGATATGCCTATCTATAAGGATAAGGACTTCACCCAGCAGGTCACAGTAACGGAAGGCCTTGATGACGATACCGTTTATTTCTACAAGACAGAGTATTATCACGGTAACTCGATAGAGGCTCACGCTGTTGAAAGAACCGGCGCACAACTCAAGCGTACCGAGATCAAGACCGGCAACGACGGTTATCTTTACAGAGCCGAGGGTTCGCCCCGTCTTAACAGGATCCTCAAGTTTGAGGGAACCAAGCTCTACAATGTTACCGATACCGCCGAGGACTTCTATGCTCCCGAGTTCCATTATGCAGAGGGAAGCACCAGCGCTTATGACGGAAAGTTCATCGTGCACCTTGGCAACAACGGCATGCTTACCATGATCGCAGGCGGCGATCTTGAGATCAGCAAGACCGTAAATGCAGGTGTCGGTCTCACCGCACCCGATCAGACCTTTGAGTTTAATGTAGACCTTGACGGTGATGATATCAACGGCGGCGAATACGATTACATTATCGTTGACGCCACCGGTCAGAAGGTTGGGGAAGGCACCTTGTCGGCCTCCAACACCAAGCTGTACCTTAAGCACGGACAGACTGCAACCGTATTCAGCCTGCCTCCCAAAACCGACTACACCGTTACCGAGACCCCGGTTGATGGCTTCACCGCCGAGGCTATCGGTGCAACCGGTACCATTACCGCAGGCGAAGTAAGCGTTGCAAGCTTCACCAATACCTATAACGTACAGTCGGTAACCTGGCCCACCAACGATGATTTCGGCGGAACCAAGGAGCTCACCGGCCGTGCTTGGGCGCAGGGTGATGAGTTTGTCTTCATACTCGCTCCTTACAACAATGCTCCTCTGCCAGCAGGCTATGATGCCAACAAGGGCATCTCTGTGACCGGACCCGACGTTGCAGGCGGCACCACCGCTACCTTCGATTTCGGTAGCATTGAGTTCACAGCACCCGGCGTTTACCGTTATACCGTATTTGAAAAAGAACCTGAGAGCGACGGATACCTTCCCGGTATTTCCTACTCCAGATCACTTTACCGTGTTGTTATTACGGTTGTTGACAACGGCAACGGCACTCTGTCGGTCGCCTCGTCCGACATCCAGAGACTTTATGATGATGATGCCAACCAGCTCTTCACCTATGACGGCAACAATCAGATCGTAATGAACAGCGGTGAAGAGGGTCAGGATACCATCAGGTTTGTCAACACCTACTCGGTTGACGCTGTCACCCGTGTTCCCGTTGCCTTGAAGGATTACACCGACAACTCGGGCAAAAATCCGCTTGTTTCGGGTATGTTCGAGTTTAAACTGGAGGCACTCGGCGTTGTTGAGAACGGTTCGCTTGTTCAGAACAGCGTTTCCAAGGTCCCCATGCCCAACGGTAGCGTAAACGGTGCTATTACCACCACTAATGAAGGTCACAACGTAACCTTCCCGCACGTCACCTTTACGCAGGATCTTATCCCCGTGGGCGCAAGCTCCGTTACCTTCAGATACCGTATGAGCGAGGTCGTACCGGCTAACCCTGTTAACGGAATGACCTATGACAGCACGGTTTATGAGGTCGATGTTGTTGTATCTATCGACCCCAACAGTCACATTCTCAATGTTTCGGCCGTTTATCCCGATGGCGAAAACGTTGCCACCTTTAAAAACGAGTACACACCCAATTCTGTCACCGCCGATATTGAAGGCAACAAGACCGTCAACGGACGTGATATGAAGCAGGGCGAGAGGTTTGAATTCTCGCTCGGTGCCAACGCCGCTACCGCCAATGCCATTAGAAACGGCATTGTCACCGTACCCAACAGCATAGCTCTTGTTGAGGGTGCTCTGAACGGCGTTGCAAAATCCTTCGCTTTCGAGAACATCGAGTTCAAGAAGGCAGGCACCTACGTATTCACCGTTACCGAGACAGAGGGCAACGTTCCTGCACTCAGCTACGATAACAGCATCATCACCGTGACGGTCGTCATCGACGACGTTGCAATGGACGGTGACCTTGAGGTCGTTTCCGTAACCTACAGCAACGGCAAGTCGGCTGCAGAGTTTGTTAACACCTACACCAGCAGCTTTAATGATGAGCCCGTAAGCCTTGAGGGAACCAAGAACCTCACCGGTAAGACCCTTTTGGCAGGCGAGTTCTACTTTGATGTTATCGAGTATCTCGACGGCAACAAGATCGGTAACCGTTACGTTGCTCACACCGCAGATTACACCGCCGAAAACGGTGTTTACAGCGGCAACATCGTATTCCTCAACAATGTTACCTACCCGAAGGCAGGTACTTATGAGTACTACATTTCCGAGATCATTCCCGACTCTAAGGTCGGCGGAACCACCTACGACGAAAGCGAATATCGCTTTACCGTTGTTGTTGAGGATGACCTTGCAGGAAATCTTGTAGTCACCTCAAAGAAGCTCGAAAAGGCTGACGGCGCTAACTGGGTAGCCGCAACCGAGATCGAGTTCAACAACACCTATGTTCCCGATCCCACAACTGCCGAGCTGCCGCTTATCAACAAGGTCATCAGCGGCGACCGCTTTGAGCCCTTGAAGGCAGGGGAGTTTGAGTTTGAAATGACGGTCGTCAACGCAAGTGCGGCCGACGGTATCATCCTTCCCCGAAACACCGTTGTTTCCAACAAGGCCAACGGCAACATCATCTTCGGCGAGATCACCTTCACCAAGGCGGGCACCTACGTTATCGCCGTTAAGGAGGTCATCCCTGCAGACGGTGACAAGGTCGCAGGTATCACCTACAGCGATCAGGTCATTACCGCTCAGTTCAGCGTTGCCGACGACCGTAACGGCAACCTTACCGCAACCCTTACCCAGCTTGTGGGAAGCGAAAATATCGTAAACTTCTACAACGCAAAGCCTGCCGATGCCGTCATCGAGGTTGAAAAGAATTTCAGCGGACGTGTAAACGACGAATGGCTTGCAACCGATGAGTTCAAGTTCTCGGTCAAGGTTACCGATGCCGCCACTCTCACCGCCATCGAAAACGGCGACATTGAGTTTGCGTTTGACAACGGCAGCACCGATACCGCAACTCTTACCATCTCCGCAAAGGGTCAGAAGGCCACCGCAGATGTTAAGGTCAACCGTCCCGGCACCTACAAGTTCTCGGTCAGCGAGATCGGCGGCGGAATCAAGGGCGTTAAGTATGATACTTCTGTTAAGGAAGTGGTCATCGTTGCCACCGACGACAGCGTCAACGCTCAGGTCGTGGTTGATGTCAACGGCACAGCAACCAACAAGGCGACCCTTACCTTTACTAACGAGTACAAGTCGGATGCAACCGACCCCGTGACCGTCACCGCCAAGAAGACCGTCACCGCATCCGAGGGTAACAGCTTTACCCTTCGCGGCGGCGAGTTCAGCTTCGTCATCGAGGGTGCCCAGGGTGCTCCGATGCCTGCCAACGCCACCGCATCCAATGATGCTAACGGCAATGTCAGCTTCGGTACAATCAGCTTCACAGAAAGAGGCACCTATGTCTATACCGTCCGTGAGGCTCAGGGTAACCTTGCAGGCTTCACCTATGACAGCGAGGTCTACACCCTTACCGTAACGGTTACCGACGATTATGCCAACGGCAAGCTGGTTGCTTCGGTCAAGACCACCGATCGCAGCGGTGCTGATGCAAGGGTTGAGTTTGAAAACAAGTACAATCCTTTGGAGACCTCGGCAACCTTCTTCGGTGTCAAGGAGCTTGACTCCGAGCATAAGCAGATCGCCGCAGATGAGTTTGAGTTTACCGTTAAGGCGGTCGCCTCGGGCGCTCCGATGCCTGCCGTTACCACCGTTAAGAACACCGCAACCGGCACCTTCCAGTTTGATGCCATCACCTTTACCAAGGTTGGTACCTACACCTACGAAATTGCCGAAAAGAGCCTTAATAAGAACGGCTACACCTATGACAGCACCGTTTACACCGTAACGGTTACCGTTACCGATCTGGGTGACGGATTGCTTAAGGCAACGGTCGACGGACTTGGCACCGTTCAGGCTCCCACCGTTAAGTTTGTCAACAAGTACGCTCCCAAGGCTGTGGATACTACTCTTGGCGTAAACGGTGAGCTTACCAAGCAGCTTGACGGACGTCAGCTTCTCGTCAATGAGTTCGAGTTTGCAGTGCTTGATGCCAACAGAACCGAGCTTGCTACCGCCAAGAACGATGAAAACGGAGCCTTCAAGTTCACCTTGAACTTCACCAAGGCCGGCACCTACAACTACACCATAGTTGAAAAGAATAACGGTGTTGCAGGCGTTACCTATGATAACGCAGCTTACGGCGTTGAGATAGTTATCCGTGACAATGACGGAGATCTTGAGGTTGCAAACGTTGTTTACAGCCTTGAGACCGCAACCGTAAACAAGGTCGTATTCACCAACAAGTACGATGCCGAGGATACCGATGTCACCATCGGTGCCAACAAGAATCTTGTCGGACGTGACCTTGCCGACGGCGAGTTCAAGTTCGTCCTTAAGGACAGAGCAGGAACCGTCGTTGCCACCGCAACCAACACCGAGGATGGCAAGATCGTATTTGATAAGCTCATCTTCTCTGAGGCAGGAACCTATATCTTCACGGTCTGTGAGGAGACCGGTACGCTCGAAAACGTGACCTACGACAAGACGGTCTACGTTGTTGAGATCACCGTTACCGATGACGGCAAGGGTAAGCTTTCGGCATCCGATCCCGTTATCAAGAAGGATGGCAGCAACGAAGCGGTCAACGAGATCGCTTTCGAGAACGTCTACACCGTTCCCAACGATCCCGATATCCCCGATACCGGCGACCACTCCAACATCGCTGTCTGGTTTGCGATCATGGCACTCAGCGGTCTGGGACTTATCGCTACCGTTATCTTCGGCAAAAAGACCAAGCATGCCGAAGAAGAATAAAGCTTAAAAAAATCACCCGTCGGATAAATTCCGATGGGTGATCTTTTTTAGGGAGCAAAACTGTTTCTGCATTTCCGAAATTCGGTAGGGGTGATGCCTTGCATTCTTTTGAACACTCGTGTGAAGTAATACTGATTGTTGAAGCCTGCTTTGGTTGAAATTTCGCCGACCGACAGCTCGGAATTGAGTAACATATCGCAGGCATAACGGATGCGCAAGCCGTTTATATAATCCACCGAGCAGGTGTGCAAATGCTCTTTGAAAAGCCGTGCAATATAAGATTCCGATACTCCAAAATTTGCCGCAAGCGTTGAAAGTGAAATATCCTTTTTGAAGTTTACTCCGATGTATCTTACAAGCCTTCGCAGGGTAGGGTCAACACCGAAGTTGTGCGAGGCATCAACGCAGAAAAGCGTCAGAAGCTCTCTTAAATAACTGTCAAGCAACAGCTTTTCGGTGCTGTTTTGCCACACGTTCAAGTGGCTGACCCTGTCAAGCACATTTTGCGCTCTTAAGTCAAAATTTTTGGTCAGTGTGCCGACCTCAATAACTGGGCTTACATCAAAAAAGTATGAATAGGAGTATTCACCGTCGGGCAGGTGAGGGTTATTGGAAATGCGGAATGCGGTTTGATTGGGTTGAGCTTCGGGAGTGAAAAAATGGAAGAAATAATACTCGCAACCCGCAGAAGCCAAGGGCGCATAAAAGGTGGACTTTGGTATCAGTAAAGCATCACCGCCACAAGCTTTATAAACCTTGTCGGCGATCTTCATTTCCAGATCACCGCTTGTCAGAACAACAAGCATATGTTTTTTCAAAGTGTTGCCCTTGTGCCAGAACCCTTTGGGCTGAGTGACTCTACCGTGGCTTGTGACTAAAATGGGTTTTTCGGTGTCGATATACATAAAAATCCCTCTCGGTACAGTATTGTATAATAAAACTATACCACAACTCAATAAATAGTTCAATATTGTATTAAAATAAATATATTTATGCATTGAAAACCGAATGTTGAGATATTAAACTTAATATAAAGGATGTGATCTTATGATTTTTGATGTTAAAAATTACGGAGCGATCGGTGACGGTAAAACCTTAAATACTGTTGCCATCCAAAAGGCTATTGACGATTGCGCAAAGCAGGGTGGCGGTCGTGTTTTGCTCGAAAACGGCACCTTTATGACGGGTACTTTGTTTTTGCACTCTAACGTTGATCTGCACATCGAGGCCAATGCGGTTTTGCTTGGCTCTCCCGATTGTGCCGATTACCCCGAGCACGAAACAAAGCACGTCGATTCAGCTCTGTTGCCGCGTTGGCGCAACGCTTGTCTAATCTATGCCGACGAGTGCGAAAATATTGCTCTGACGGGTATGGGTACCATAGATTGCAACGGCACACATTTTGTTCGTGAGCTGCCGCCCGAGGAGGTCAAAAGTTGGAAATATGTACGCTTCTTTGACCGTCCCACACCGCCGAGATGTGTGTTCTTTACGGGTTGTAAAAATGTCAAGATCGAGGATATAACAATGGTCAATCAGCCTGCAGGCTGGTCTTATTGGATCCACGATTGCGACTATGTCACCTGCGATAAATTGAAGATAAATGCCTCGGTCGATTATCCCAACAACGACGGCATCCACATCAATTCAAGCCGTAACGTTACGGTGTCCAACTGCTCGATAACCTGCGGTGACGATTGCCTTATTATAAGGGCCAACAACGTTTCGCTCAAGGAAAACAAGGTCTGCGAAAGGGTGGTCATCACCAACTGTAATTTGACGAGTTATTCTGCAGGAATACGCATCGGTTGGATGAACGACGGTGTTATCCGCAACTGCTCGGTTTCCAACGTTGTTATGACCGATTGCACTACAGGTGTCAACATCACGTTACCGTATTTGGGTGAAATAAATCAGGTGACTACAAGAGGTTCTGACCAGGGCAGAGAAGCCACGCTGATTGAGAATATGTCGTTCAATAATATCATAATGGACAAGCAATGCGGTTCGCCTATTAAAATTGTGATCAGCGAAGATGAGGGTACACGGTGTGAAGCGATCCGCAACATTTATTTCAATAACATTCATTCACGCGGTCCGTCGTTGCCGCAGCTTTCCGGCCGTAAGGATTGCCATTTTAAAAATATATGGTTCACCGATTGCAGCTTTGAGTGTACCGACGGAAGCGAATTTCCAAATCGCAAAATGCACGGTGCTTCGTCGCAAAACGGCGGTATAAATCCGTTCACTGTGCGATACGTTGACGGCTTGAGGCTCAATAACACCGAAATATCGACCTTATAACTAAGCAACAAGCCTTCCCGATTGGGAAGGCTTGTTTTTTTTACGATGGCACAATTTTACTGCATTTTATTCTTTAGTGTATAACTCATCCAAATGCCACATTAACGGATTGACATCGATATATTTCCAAACATCCTGATATTGTCGTTCGCTTTTGATGATTTCATCATAAAACGATTCCTGCCATAAGGATTCGGAACTTCCGTACATATTCTTGTATATGCGTGTTGTGACCGATTTAAAATCTTTTACAAGGCCTTGTAGGGAGCGACGCCCCCGTCGCTCCGCAATTTCAAAGCCATATATTTTGTTGACGGGATCGATAGGCTCTGTGTTTTTGATTATGATGATTCCGTGAATATGGTTAGGCATCATTACAAATTTGTCTAATTCAACATTTTCGTTCAACCGTTCGATGTTATGCCAACATTCCAAAACCTTTTCACCGAGTTGTGACGGGATTACGGTGCCGCTGATAAAGGATGAAGGAGACGGAGCGACGGGGGCGTCGCTCCCTACGATTAGATTGGAACTGGAATTTGGGACGTTAGCATCGCTGCCTATGATTTTAGAAAGCAGAGGCTTGCGGTGGTTGGTGCAAACGGTAATAAAATAATATCCATACTGACCGTAGTCGAACTCTTTGAGCCGATGAGTTCTTCTGATTGGCAAGTTTTTGTTTTGAATATTGTTCATGATACTTCCTTTTTAGAAAAGGCACCTGCCGATTATGGTAGGTGCCTCAGTTTTACAACTCCGACAGATCGTACGGAGTGTGGAGATAAACGATGTGGTTGAGCCAATTGTAGTACAGCATATTGGCGTGGGAACGCCACAAGAACTGCGGCTCCTTTGTGGTGTCGTTGTTGGGGAAATAGTTGCAGGGAATATCGGGGTTGATGCCTTTGGCTACGTCACGCTCGTATTCCTTCATCAATGTGTGACGGCTGTATTCCGCGTGACCCGAAATGAAGATGTTACGGCAGTCCTTGTCGGCAATGATAAATGCACCTGCTTCTTCCGATTCTGCAAGTATCATCAGCTCGTCGATCTTGCGGATCTCCTTGACGGGTGTCTCGGTATATCTTGAATGAGGTGCCAGAAATACATCGTCAAAGCCACGGGTGAGGGGATGACGGAAATCAAGTCGCTCGTGCCAATAAACGCCGCTCAGCTTTTTGGGTAACAGCTGCTTGTCAATGCCGTACTTATAATAAAGTCCTGCCTGCGAACCCCAGCAGATGTAAAGCGTGGAGTAAACGTTGGTCTTGGCCCAATCCATAATGGCGCAAAGCTCATCCCAATAGGTGACCTCCTCAAACGGCATAAGCTCAACCGGTGCACCCGTGATGATAAGACCGTCAAAGCGCTCGTGCTTGATGTCGTCAAAGGTCTTGTAGAACTTCAGAAGATGATCGGCCGAGGTATTTTTGGAAACGTGGCTGGCCATCTGTATCAGCTCGATCTCCACCTGCAGGGGAGAGTTGCCCAACAAACGCAGAAGCTGTGTCTCGGTCTCGATCTTGGTGGGCATTATATTAACTATTGCAATTCTCAAGGGACGGATGTCCTGATGAATGGCTCTTTCTTCGGTCATCATAAAAACATTCTCGTTTTCGAGTGTTTTAAAGGCCGGAAGCTCGTTGGGTATTTTGATAGGCATAGCATTCTCCTACATAAAAATCAAGTTATTATCTATATTAACAAAGTACAACGAAAATTGCAAGCGGTAAATATCACTTTTTGCGGTATTCGGTTGGGGTAAACCCCGTCATCTTTTTAAAATAACGTGAGAAATAGTAAAGACTCTGAAAACCGCAAGTGTCGGCAATGCTGCTTACCGAGTTGTTGGTCTTCTCAAGAAGATCAATGGCACGGGCAATGCGGACGTTTAACAGATACTTGTGCAGCGGCTGACCCGTGCTTTTTCTGACAAGCTCGTTTATGTAGTTTGGATGGAACGAAAAAATATCTCCAATGCTCTTGTTGGTGAGAGGCTTGTTGAAATTTTGATGAATGTAGTCCAAAATCTGCTCAACCTTGTCGGCGGACTGATTCTCGGCAGAAATCAAGACTCTGCCACATTCAAAAAGTATTTCGGACAATATTCCGCTGACAATTCCGTCGCTGAAATTAAGCTTTCGGGAGTATTCACGCTCGGCGGCTGTGCATTTCTGCTCTAAAGCCGTCATACCCTTAAGGTACACAACGCGGTCGAACTCGGGCATATCCGAAAACTCAACATGACCGATAAGCTCTTCGGGACGGTATTGTTCAACCCGAGCAGGCGGTACGGGTGTTGTGAGACTACTGTTTTCAAAGGTGAAATCAAAGTTTGCGGCAAAATACAAAGCCTCTTTTTCTCCTGCAATTAAATGATACGGCACGCCCGAATTTATAATTATACAGCATCCACGCTCCATTTTGTATTCCATTCCGTCGGCCATAATGACGCCCTTGCCGCCGACACACAGAAACAGTCGTGCGTCATAAGGGATAAACGGGGCGTATTCTTGCGTTTTGCCGACCGGCATAAACCGAAGATACCGTCCAAATGGATGTATATTCTGAAAAAGCAAGCGCTCACCACCTTTATTTTATGCAAATCTAAATTTAATTTGTGTATTTATTATACATCTGTTTTGGCTTAAAATCAAGGTATAACTTAAAAAGAGGTTTTTGAAATGATAGAGAGAAAAGTGCAAACTAAAGGGAGAATAGGTGCATTTTGGGTGGTACATAACACCTATTTCGGACAGTTTGAGGGGTTAGAGGACAACCTTAAGGTCTACCATTCGGTTTTCGTTGAAAAGTTAAGGAAAAACAACGTTGATGTGGTTGACTTCGGTATGGTCGATTGCTCGGAGCGCTCTTATGAGGTCTTGCGTGAAATGAAGGCCGCAAATTTGGATGTGGTTTTCTGCAATATGATAACCTACGCCACCTCAAGCACCTTTGCGCCCATTATGCGTGATATAAATTTGCCCGTGGTGCTTGTTGCTCTCCAGCCGAGAGATCATCTCGACTACAGTAAGGCCAACACCTTTATGCAGTTGGAGAATGATAATATCTGCTCTGTGCCTGAATTTACGGGCGTTGCTGTTCGGTTGGGCAAGAAGGTCAACGACGTTATCATCGGCACACTTTACGGTGACGCCGAAGCCGAAAAGGAGCTGGCCGAGTGGTGCTCCATTGCCAATGTTTTACATTCGCTCAAAGGTGCCCGTATGGGTCTTATGGGTCATACGATGGAGGCTATGTACGATATGCACGCCGATCCCACCGCCGTGTCGGCCGCCTTCGGTCTGCACGTTCCGCTTTTGGAGGTTGATGATGTCATTGCTCTTCACGACACCGTTACCGAGGACGAGATCCAAGCCAAGCTCAAGGTCATCGACGAAGAGTTCGAGATGCCCGAACCAAAGTCCGATCCCGTTACAATGAAGCTGACGGACGAGGATAAGTATCAGGCTGCAAAATCGGCTGTCGCACTCGACAAATTGGTTGAAAAGTACAACCTTACGGGTCTTGCATATTATTATGAAGGGCTTGAAGACGGAAAACATCGTGAGGTTTCATCCACCTTTATCGTTGGCAACTCCATTCTTAATGCTCAAGGAGTCCCAATGTGTGGTGAATTTGATATCAAGACCTGCATCGCAATGCTTATTATGGATAGGCTTGGCATCGGCGGAAGTTTTGCCGAGTTCCATCCTTTTGATTTTGAGGCGGGGTGCATCCTTGTCGGACACGACGGACCGCATCACCTTGCCATTGCCGAAGGTAAACCTGTGCTCCGCAGTCTTAAAAAATACCACGGCAAGCCCGGTCACGGTGCGTCGGTCGAGTTTAAGCTTAAAGAAGGCCCCATCACTATGCTTGGCATAACCCAAACGGCCGACGGCAAATTCAAGTTTGTCATCGGCGAGGGTCAGTCACAGCACGGACCTATTCCTCCCACCGGCAACACCAACACCCGTGGCGTGTTCCAACCTGACGTTAAGACCTTTATTAAAAAATGGGTTATGGAAGGCCCCACACATCATTATGCTTTAGGATTGGGTCACAAGGCCGAAACAATCAAAAAGATCGCCGATGTTTTAGGGATCGAGGCTGTTATTGTTAAATAATTTTTCTGATAAAAAGGTGACTGTAATGTATAAAAACGTATCTTTGGAAATAAGCCTTAAACCGTTCAAACAGACCGACGAGAGTTATATCAGGAATGTTGCGGCCAAGGTGTTCAGGCAGTGGTATCCGCTTATTAAAGACAGCGAGACCGTATCAGTTATGCTTTGGACGTCGGACGGAAGCGAAATTCTCGACTATAATGGCGATATGAACACGGCTTTCGAGTGGGCGTGCCTTTTGGGTACTGCCAACTGTCAGCTTAACCCGACGGGTGATGACAGTATAAGTCTGCATAAATATCCTCAGCTTTATATGGAAAATCCGCCCACAATGATCTATGGCATTTTGAAAAGAATTGTTGCCATATTAAAGGAAGAGGGCAAAAAGGCTTTACCGAATGCGACTATCCGTGTCGGACACACTTTTGACATAGGCCCCGAGTTTGCTGTTTCAGAGTTCAAATATAAGCGCCATCCCGAAATTTGCAGCGGTCAGAAGCTGGATAAGCTGGGGTTTGTAGATTGCACAGCGTTACTCAATGCCGATGACCGTAGCTATGCTTCATACCCCAACGGAATCCCTCAAGATACTCCGATCGGTTTGTTTTTAGGCAAGCAGACCGATATATTCCTTAAAGATATGGGTATGGATTATATCTGGTTGTCCAACGGCTTCGGTTTTTCGGCCGACCCATGGAAGCTTAAAGGCAAGGTTTTTGACGGAGAGAATTTCCACGCCGAAAAACTGACCGAAACAAGAGAAAAGGTAATGGAGTTCTGGAAATATTTCCGTGAGGGCTGTCCCGATTTTCCTATCGAGGTCAGAGGCACCAACAACTCGGTCGGTATTGACTACGCCACCGATGCTGTGCCGCTTTATGATATTTATAACAGCAACCTTGGTATAACACCTCCGCCAAATTCACCGTGGGCAGCGCTCAATACTGACTATGGCCTTGAGATAATGGGTCATATGACACGTGTGTGCGAGTTGCCCGGCGAGGGATTTATGTTCAGGTACTATATCCACGACCCGTGGTGGGTAAATTCACCTTGGTACGACCGCTATGAGGGCGAACCGACCGATATTTATCTTCCAATGGCAGTGTCGAGAATCAAGTTCGACGGCACGGTTGAAACGGCAGATACATTGAATATATTGAGTATCGACAATTCGTGGGGTGATATGCCTGATGCGTGTGTCAACGAGCCTTTGCCGCATCTTTTAAAGGCAAAAAAGGACGCAGGGGACAAGCCTGCGCCGTTTGTGTGGGTCTATCCCATGAGGGAGTATACCACATCGTTTGACGAGACGGTCATCCGTGAGATGTACAAGGGTGATATGTACATCAAAAACGCAATCAATAATTCGTTGCCCTTAAATTGTGTTGTATCGACCGACATCTTCCTTAAAACCGATATATCCATATATAATGAAAGTGTTTTGATTTCACCCATTCCCGAAAACGCCAAAGTTTTGGAAAAGCTGACCGACTTTATAAACAACGGTGGCAGGGTGGTTTTCTACGGTACCGAAGCAAGACTTGAAGCGCTGAAATCCCTTAGCGTGCCGACGGTATCTACCGATTCTGCTCCTTCGGCCATCCGTGAGGCACTTAAAGCTTATGGTTACCATATTGATGTAGAACGCAAGGAGAATGTTAACAAAACCCCGATCATCTCGATCGCAAGGTCAAATAATGCGTTTAAAATTACGGTGTTCAGCGAGAATATGACCGACGAGACCGAGCTGAGTTTCCCATTGGGTGCACCCGTGCTTATGGGGTGCGATGCCAAGATAAACGGTAAGACCGCAAACTACCGATTCCCAAGATTTCTGCACAAGGCCTGCCGATTCTTTGTCGAGCAGGAGGACGGTGTAGTTACCGCAAAAGAAATTGCACCCGCCAATGCAATGTACCGCAGGAAAATATCACTCAAAGGTCTTAAAGATGCCACGGTATGCTTCTTCCCCGAGGAGTATTGCAAGGAGCATTGTGTTGCCGGTACGCTTCCCGGATATTATGACGGAACTCCCAATCACAACATACAATTGGAGCTTGTAAAAGACCCCGTTCACGGCACATACTATAAAGCCGAGCACCTAAACGGCGAAGTTTTGTTCTATATGCCAAAGGATAGGTATATAAGCGATAAGAAATAAAAGCATTATAATGTAAAACAGAAAATCAAATTTAAAATCATAGTAATGGTACGTGATATAACCGTGCTTTTTCTTATATATTCACTAACCGAGAAGCGGAAACGACATTCATCATTATTTCTTCTCGGTATTCACCAACTATATCGTTATTGTTGCAGGGTCTCACGAAGCATATACCCACCGACGCCGCACAAACGCCTTTGTTCATAACGGGGAAAGCAAACGAACTGAACACCTTGTTGCCGTACACCTCCGACATAAAGCAGACCTCTTTGTTTTTGATCAAATTCAGTTTTTCAAACAGTTCGGCTGTGCTTTCGGAAAGCGCAGACAACGCTCCTTTATGAAACAACTCTAACACTTCATTTGTAGGCATTCGGGATAAAATGACCCTGCCGCTTATTGACAAAAGTCTGTCCTTTATAATGTATGCGTCGGGGTCGTTGTGCACAAAATCGCCGCTTATTCGGTCAATGATGTATTTTTGTCCGTTGTTTATGACCGAAAGACCGACCGTGCAACCGTATCGGTCATGCAGGTCTTGTATGAACGGTCGACAACGCTCAATAAGTCCGCTTTCGAATTTTCCGTATCGGGTGAGATAGTATAGTTCAGCACCGGGAAGGTAACCTGCGGTGTGAGACACCCTTGAAGCATAGTTGTGTTGGCACAGTATTTTCAAAATATGTGATACGGTGCTTTTGTTAAGACCTGTCACGTCGGATATTTTTGACAAAGCGGTGGGCTCGCTTTGTGACATACAAAGTGCATTCAACACCATAAGCACTTTTTCGGTAGCGTTTGGCATAACATTCCTCTTTTCTAAAATTTCGCGTGGTGAAATTTGTTGCTTTAATTATATATTGTGTGATACATTTAAGTCAAGCAAAAAAGGAGGCGTTTTTATGTTCAAACAAAACGTAATTCCGCGATATCGTGGGTTTAATCTTTTGGGGATGTTTTGCTCAAATGATTCAAAAATAAACAGAGGACGCGCACCGGGGTATTTCATTGAAGAAGATTTCAAAATGATTGCCGATTGGGGCTTCGACTTTGTAAGACTTCCGTTGTCCTACCGTGTGTGGAGTTCGGCCGAGCAACCGCTTGTGATAAATAAGGAAAAACTTGCTCCGTTGGATATGGCTTTGGAATATGCCGATAAGTATAATCTGCACGTTTCGATTAATATGCACCGAGTGCCGGGATATTGTATCAACGATGATGAGCCTATCCCTGAACCGTTCTCGTTGTGGAATAATGATAAACAGGCCTATGATGCTCTTGAGTTTCAGTGGAAAACCTTGGCGGAAAGATATAAGAATGTCCCGAGCAGTCGCCTTGATTTCGACCTCATCAATGAGCCGCAATATAATGTGCTAAATGCAAGGCAGGCGGTAATTCAGCACAAGCTTACCAAAGCGATTCGCACTATTTCTCCCGACCGTACTATCACCATAAACGGAACTCACACAGGAACAATGCTTCCAACCGAAAGTCTGCACATTGGTGATGAAAATATTGTGTATTCTTTAAGGGGCTATGCGCCTCAATCACTGACCCACTATGGAATTAGCGGCACAACCGAGGGAACGCCCATTCCAACATGGCCAAACAGTAAGCAGGTTATCGGTTGCGCTAATATAAATTGGGATCGCGCTAAAATGGATCAGTATCACGATATGTGGGCTGCAGCCTCTAACATATATAATAGGGGAGTCATTTGCAACGAGCTTGGTTGCTTTAATAAAACTCCGCACGATGTCGTATTGGCTTGGTATGAGGATGAAATGGCATCGCTTAAAGAACACAATATCGGTTATGCAGTTTGGAATTTGCGTGGCGCATTCGGAATTATGGATAGCGGAAGAGCCGATGTTGACTATGTTGACCACAACGGTCACAAGCTTGATAAAAAACTTTTGGAGCTGTTGCAAAGGTATTAAACCTCAAAAACAGCCTGAAATCACAAAAAACACCTCAAAAAAGGCACGGATTGTCCGTGCCTTAAATACATTTTCCACGACTGCAAAACAAAATAAAAAAACTTAAAAAAAATGTCAAAAAACTGTAAAAAAACAGTTGACAAATGAAAATGTTTGTGGTAGTATAATCGGGCGCCCTTCAAAAGGGGAGCGCCAAAGCGGACCTTGAAAATTAAACAACGATATGAACATTTAGGACCCTAAAATTTTTTTGAGATAACTCAAAGTAATTAAGGATTAACACGCAAGTGTAATTCTGAGAAAAGCTTCAAGCTTTTGAAAAGATTTTAAGGCTACGGCCTTGAGATATAATTTTTCAGAGAGTTTGATCCTGGCTCAGGACGAA
>JAFQCR010000032.1 GCA_017416345.1 Clostridia bacterium
CCATTTCTACAACAACCAACGAATACAACTAAAAACAAAACTGACACCACTTGAAAAGCGATGTCAGTTCGTTGCTTAAATTTTAATACAAACTACCATTAGGGTCTTTTTTGTACTGTCTGCACAATTTGGGGCAGTCTATTTGTTTCGGGTCTTTTTTATTACCTTTTTATTCTTCCTCGCTTGGCTGTTCGGCAGCTTCGAGCATCTGTCGGTCCTGCTTTTCTTTTCTGCGGCGTTGAGATTTGGAAAGCGGGCGGTCGGTCGGGAACATCTCCTCGCCCTTGTAATTATCAAGTATCTCCTCAAACTGCTCAGCACTCAAGGTGACCTCACCGTTTTTGGAATATGAACGGTAAATACTGTCAACGATCTTGTCATACATTGCAGGAAGCCTTAAGCGGTAGTTGATGAACATCATCACACCCAATGCAACCGCAACGGCCGCCACAATTATCGACGGTATGGCCATTACCCAGAAATTCTTTGAAGGGCCGGTCATAAACTCGTTGGCGTTGCTGACCCCGTAAAACGTGGTAAAAACGATGATACAATCAACGCAGCCCACTATCGCAAACGGGATCGACAGCTTGAAATGCAGTAAAAAGAAGTTGGCCACAAGCGCAAAAACGGCAATTATCATCGTGATAAGATATGTTCTGTGCTCGTTATAAAGCGCAAGCTGGTCGGCAGTCTCGGCGTTTTTGTATTCGCCCATCATAACAAGGTTACCTATCATCATGGTAAGGCAGGTCATAATAGCCGCCGCAGATATGATCCAATATGCAATTTTAAGCACCTTTTGGACGGTATCGGCCGTTGTTCTGTCCTTATTGTTTTTCAGCGCCTTTTCCGCATATTTGCGGATATTGGCGTTTTTCATTTTAGTCAAATCCATCACCTTTTTTTGTTTCAAACTGTTGCCAAAAACAGCGTGAAATGTTATACTTATTAAATAGTACAATTTTCTTGATAATTTGTCAAGTTATTTTGGAGTGACCGCTATGTATATAATGAAATTAAAGCCTGCCTTCAAGGATTATCTTTGGGGCGGCACAAGATTACGTGACGATTTCGGCTTAAAATGTGACCTTGAAAAAATCGCCGAGGGTTGGATGCTTTCCTGCCACAAGGACGGCAATTCCACAATAGAAAACGGCGAATTTAAAGGACTGACTTTAAGGGAGGCTATTGAAAAGAGCGACACTTCACTTATCGGCACCAATGCCGAGGCCTTCCCCGACTTTCCTATTCTGATAAAGCTTATTGATGCCAAGCAGAATTTGTCCATTCAGGTGCATCCCGATGACGAGTATGCTTTAAGGGTCGAGCACGAATTCGGCAAGACCGAAATGTGGTACGTTGTCGATTGTGACGAAGGCTCTTATCTTTACTACGGCTTTAAAGAAAAAACCACTAAAGAAGAATTCAAAAAGGCCATTGAGAGCAATACTTTGACCGATATTCTCAATAAGGTCGAGGTTAAAAAGGGCGATTGCTTCTTTATCGAATCGGGCACGGTGCACGCCATAGGCGCAGGCCTGCTGATTGCCGAGATCCAGCAAAACAGCAACACCACCTACCGTGTTTACGACTACGGCAGAGTGGGTGCCGACGGCAAACCGCGTGAGCTTCACACCGAAAAGGCTTTGGAGGTTACCGTGACCGCACCTCCCACCTACCCCGTTTTGCAGGACAACGGCGAAATCGAAACCACCCTTGCCGAATGCAAATATTTCACAGTTAAAAAATATACCGTAGGGGCTTCCTCAGTTCGCCCGCACAGCATTGAATTAAATGTGGATAACACATCGTTTTCTTCAATTCTGTGCGTTGAGGGTCAATGCACCGTCGGTGACGTTGAACTGAAGTGCGGAGAATGTGTGTTTATCCCGGCAGGCTTCGGCAGCGTGATAATCACCGGCAATGCAACCTTGCTTGAATCAAGAGTATAAATAAAAAGAGGTAAAACAATGGCAACTTTAAACGTAGTTTTGGTTGAACCCGAAATTCCGCAGAATATGGGCAACATTGCCCGAACCTGCGCCGCAACGGGTGCCCGACTTCATATCGTAAAGCCTATGGGCTTTACCATTGATGACAAAAAACTAAAGCGTGCAGGTCTTGATTATTGGTACCTGCTGGACATTACTTATTATGAAAATCTGGACGACTTTTTCTCTAAAAATAACGGTCAGTTTGCCTTTTTCACCACCAAAGGCCGCAAGACCCATTCGGATGTAAAATATTCGGACAACTGCTATCTGTTTTTCGGCAAGGAGACCAAGGGCTTACCCGAAGAATTGCTGTTAAAGCACCCCGATGAATGTGTCCGTTTGCCTATGATCGGAGAGGCACGAAGCCTTAATCTGTCCAACACCGTCTGCGTCGGCGTTTACGAGGTCTTGCGCCAATGGAACTACCCCGAACTGCAAAACCAAGGCCAACTGCACAACTATAAGTGGGAGGAATAACCATAGATATAAAATATATTTTCCTAAATTCGCAAAGTGAGACTACACACAAGCAGGAATTTGAAAGGTTGGTGCTTTTATACGGTGCCGAGCTTGATAAAAACCAAAATCGAAATACTCCGCAAGAGATTTTGTCCAAATGGGCAAACAGTATGATCAATATACAAGGTGACTTTGACCGACACCTTGAACTTTGCTATGACGGTGACACTGTTATCGGCTTTGTATACGGTAAGATAGACCATCCCGACCATAAAGGCTACAAAAAAGTCGGTTACGGCTACATAATGGAATTTTTTGTTTTACCTCAATTTCGTCGAAAGGGTTACGGCAAACGGATGTATTCACATTTGGAGGACCTACTGATATCTGACGGTGCAAAAGGGCTGTACCTCACCTCCGACCCCGTTACAGGCAAACCGTTCTGGCAAGCAATGGGTTACAAATACACCAACGAAAATTCCCCCGAAAACGGTTTGGAGATATACGAGAAGGTGTTGTAATTAAAAATATGACCGTCTTTTACGATAACGTAAAGGTTGAAAAATATGTGATAATGCCCAATCACATACATTTTATCTTGAGCGTGACCGACAGCACAAGCGGACCGCCCGGGAGGTCGGTCCCTACAAACAATGCAATTTCAAATTTCGTTGGGACGTTCAAGCGATTTTGCAACAAAAAGTACGGCTGGCAAGCAAGGTCAAACGACCATATAATCAGAGGGCAACACGATTATCGAAAAATATGGAAATATATTGATGAAAATCCCGTACGTTGGACGTGTGATAAGTTTTACGTTGAGGATTGAGAACACAGGAGTAACTATATATGACACATAACTGCGAAAAACAGCAAATGAAATGCTACTGCGGGCACGATTGCTCGAGGTGTGTTACATATCTTGCAACGCAAACCGATGATGACAGTTTGCGAGAACGCTCACAGAGGTTTTATAAAGAGCGGTTCGGCAAAGACATTCCTTTGGAAAAATTCAACTGCAACGGCGGTAGAACTGACGAAATTTTTGAACTGTGCAAGGATTGTCCTTTCAGAAAATGCTGTATTCAGAAAGGTATTTCTTCCTGCGGATCGTGTCCCGAGTACCCATGTGCCGCACTAAAAGAATATCGAGAAAAATATGTAAATAAATGCAACCGGATCTGATTATTATTCCAAGCGCAGATAACAAAACTCACCTATTATTCATTATGTCATAAAACTCTGTCAAAAATTTCACTAATTTATACAAATAACATCTTGAAAAATCGGCAAAGATGTTATAAAATAAGATTGTTCAAAATTTGACAATAATTCTGAAAGGATGTTTCATTATGTCAGTATTAAACAAGAAAACTGTAGATGACATCAATGTCAAGGGCAAGCGTGTTCTCGTTCGTTGCGATTTCAACGTTCCTTTGAAGAATGGCGTCATCACCGATGAAAACCGTATCGTTGCAGCACTTCCCACCGTCAAGAAGCTTATCGCAGACGGCGGAAAGGTCATCCTCTGCTCTCACCTCGGCAAGCCCAAGGGTGAGCCCAAGCCCGAGCTCAGCCTCGCACCCGTTGCAAAGAGACTTTCTGAGCACCTCGGCAAGGAAGTTGTTTTTGCAGCTGACGACTGTGTTGTCGGCGAGAATGCAAAGGCAGCCGTCGCAGCCATGAAGGATGGCGATGTTGTACTTCTTCAGAACACCCGTTACAGAGCAGAAGAGACCAAGAACGGCGAAGCACTTTCCAAAGAGCTTGCTTCTCTCTGTGAGATCTATGTAAACGACGCTTTCGGTGCCGCACACCGTGCACACTGCTCGACCGTCGGTGTTACCGAGTATGTTGAGGAGGCCGCAGTTGGCTACCTCATGCAGAAGGAACTCAAGTTCCTCGGCGGCGCTGTTGAGAATCCTGTCCGTCCCTTCGTTACCATTTTGGGCGGCGCAAAGGTTGCTGACAAGCTTCCCGTTATCGAGAACCTTCTCTCGAAAGCTGACACCGTTATCGTTGGCGGCGGTATGGCTTACACCTTCCTCGCTGCCAAGGGCTACGGCGTAGGCACCTCTCTGCTTGACACTGAGAAGATCGAGTACTGCAAGGAAATGATGCAGAAGGCAGAAGCTAACGGCGTTAAGCTCCTCCTGCCCGTTGACTGCACCGTTGGTAAGGTATTCCCCGATCCCATCGACGGACCTGTTGAGGTCATCGTTGTTGATGCTGACAAGATCCCCGCTGATCATATGGGTCTTGATATCGGTCCCAAGACCGCTGCTATGTACGCAGAGGCTGTAAAGAGCGCCAAGACCGTTGTTTGGAACGGACCTATGGGCGTATTTGAGAACCCCACTCTTGCAAAGGGCACCATCGCAGTAGCGCAGAGCCTTGCAGAGACCGATGCTACCACCATCATCGGCGGTGGCGACTCTGCAGCAGCAGTTAACACCCTTGGCTTCGGACCCAAGATGAGCCACATCTCTACCGGTGGCGGCGCTTCTCTTGAGTTCCTCGAGGGTAAAGAGCTTCCCGGTATCGCAGCTGTTAACGACAAATAATTAACCCACAATTTATCAAACCGCGGCTCGGGATAACTCCCCTGCCGCAGTTTGTATGTAATAACAAAATATTTTTTACATTTGGAGGAATAATAAATGAACAAGGCAACACGTCCCGCAGTTATCGCAGGTAACTGGAAAATGAACAAAACTCCCGCCGAGACCACCGCTCTCATCAACGAGATGAAGCCCCTGGTAGCAGGTGCAGATTGCAAGGTCGTTCTTTGCGTACCTTTTATTGACATTCCCGCAGCAGTAGCTGCTGCAGAAGGCTCCAACATCGAGATCGGTGCAGAGAACGTTCACTTCAAGGAGAGCGGCGCTTACACCGGCGAGATCTCTGCACAGATGCTGGTTGAGAGCGGCGTAAAATACGTTGTTATCGGCCACAGCGAGCGCAGACAGTACTTCGGTGAGACCGACCAGACCGTCAACCTTCGCACCCTTGCCGCTTTGAACGCAGGCCTTACCGCCATCGTTTGTGTCGGTGAGACCTTGGAGCAGAGAGAGCTTGGCTACACCGAGACCCTTCTCAAATTCCAGACCAAGATGGCACTTACCAACGTTACCAAAGAGCAGCTTAAGAATGTTATCATCGCTTATGAGCCTGTTTGGGCTATCGGCACCGGTGTTACCGCTACCGCTGACCAGGCTGACGAGGGTAACGGCTTTGTCCGTGCCGCTATTGCCGAGGTTTACGGCGCAGATGTTGCCGAGACCGTTACCATTCAGTACGGCGGCTCTATGAACGCCAAGAACGCTGACGAGCTTGTTGCAAAGGCAAACGTTGACGGCGGACTTATCGGCGGTGCTTCCTTGAAGGCCGAGGATTTCTCTATCATCGTAAAGGCTGCAAGCAAATAATTTTTGAGGGATCAAACAATGAAAAAACCTGTTGTTTTATGTATAATGGACGGCTTCGGTATCCGTGACTGCGACTGCGGTAACGCTATCGAATCCGCCAAGACCCCCAACCTCTGCAAGCTGTTCTCCGAAAACCCCTTCACCACAATCGGTGCTTCGGGTCTTGATGTCGGTCTGCCCGACGGTCAGATGGGAAACAGCGAGGTCGGTCACACCAACATCGGCGCAGGCCGTGTTGTTTATCAGATGCTGGTCAAGATCTCCAAGGACATCAAGGACGGCAAGTTCTTTGACATAAAGCCGCTTATTGATGCTATGGAAAACTGCAAGAAGAACGATTCGGCTCTGCACCTCATCGGTCTTTTGTCCGACGGCGGTGTTCACAGCCATATCGAGCATCTTTACGGCCTTATTCAGATGGCAAAAAACTACGGCCTCACTAAGGTTTACGTACATTGCCTTATGGACGGACGTGACGTTTCCACCACCTCGGGTGTTGGCTTCATCAAGGATCTTCAGGCAAAAATGGCCGAGATTGGCGTAGGTAAGATCGCATCGGTTATGGGTCGTTACTACGCAATGGACCGTGACTTTGCATGGGATAGAGTTGAAAAGGCCTATGCTGCTATGGTTTACGGCGAGGGCATTCAGACTGCCGATCCCGTAAAGGCAATGGAGGAATCCTACGCCAAGGACGTTACCGATGAGTTCATCCTCCCCACAGTTGTTGAGGGCGGCGCAACCATCAAGGCTAACGACAGCGTTGTTTCGTTCAACTTCCGTCCCGACCGTGCAAGACAGTACACCCGTACCTTTGTCGATCCCGATTTTGACGGATTCCGGCGCAAGAACGGCTTCTTCCCCCTCACTTATGTCTGCATGACTCAGTACGACGAGACCATGCCCAATGTCACCGTTGCATTCCCTCCCGAGGAGCTTAAGATGACCTTCGGTGAGTATCTGGCTTCCAAGAAGATGACCCAGTTGAGAATTGCCGAGACCCAGAAGTATGCTCACGTCACCTTCTTTTTCAACGGCGGTGAGGAAAAGACCTTCGAGGGCGAGGATAGGATCCTTATCCAGTCCCCCGATGTTCCCACCTTCGATCTGAAGCCCGAAATGAGCGCTTACGAGGTTTGCGATGCCGTTGTTGAGCAGATCCTTTCCGGCAAATACGATGCCGTTATCCTCAATTTTGCCAACTGTGATATGGTTGGTCACACCGGTGTGTTTGAGGCCGCTGTCAAGGCTGTTGAGGCCGTTGACGAGTGTGTCGGCCGCGTTGTTGAGGCTACCAGAAAGATGGACGGCGTTGTATTTATCACTGCTGACCACGGTAACGCCGACTGTATGATCGGCGAGGACGGCAATCCGTTCACTCCTCACACCACCAACCCCGTCCCCTTCTGTGTTGTCGGTTACCCCTGCGAGCTTAAAGAAGGCGGTCGTCTTGCCGACATCGTTCCTTCCATGCTGACCGTTTTGGGACTCGAACAGCCCAAAGAAATGGACGGCGTAAGCCTTATCAAATAATTCTGTAAAGTATTATTATAAAGCAACACCTCATCGGTTTAAAGCCGATGAGGTGTGTTTTTTTATTTTGTCGGCAGCCAAGCCTCACACGAGGTTTCGTGCCATATTTTCCCTGCGCTCATATAATCTATCATTTTGAACGTCTTATTACCCAAAGTAACGTCGGCCATAATCTCACAATTAAAACCGTTTTTATCACAAAGCTCAATTTTGACCTCATCAACCTCGGGGACGGGACATTCAACGCTATCGACCCTTGAGTCACGGGCTAAAGTAAGCGGTCCGTACATAACCGCTAAAAAATTCTTAGTTTCGGGTTTTTCTTCCATTCCGACGGGATGCAAAACTCTTGGGTTCATATCGAATTTCATCTCAATAATATCGTCCGATTTCCACGTACGATTAAGGCAAACATATCCTGCACCATCAACCGAAATTCTTTCACCGTTCAACGAAAGATAGGTGTTTTCGGAAAAATACGGCACCCTCAGTTTGACTGTTTTCTCAACTTTTTGGGTCGAAACAACAGTAATTTTTACGTTACCGTCAGCGGGATAGTTGGTTTCGATCTCCACGCCAAATCCGTCAAATTCAGCCTTACCGTTTTCGTAAAAATCAACCGTTATTCCGTTGTCGCAAGGCTTTACTGCATAAAGCGGCATCATTGCCGTTGCGTGAGCGCCGATTGCAACACAACAGCCAAAATAAACACCCTTGGCTATATCCTTGTAACCGCCTGCGCCCCTGCCGCGGGGTCTTAAAAACAAAGGACTGTAACTGTCAAACACAAAGTTATCCTTCTTTGAGGTCAGGCAATTCTCGGTGTTGACCGCTCCGTAAAGCGCATTATATGCCGATCTTTCGATTTCATCGGCATATTTTGAATCTCCCGTGTGACGCAAAAGTCTGTCACAGAGCTTCATCCAGGTGACCGTAACACAGGTTTCCTGCATTATGTTTTGATAACTTGCATCGGTCTGAGTTGCAACTGTATTATTGAACAATTCGTGGCAACAACCTGCGCATCCAATTACCGAAATTTCGGTTTTACGCACCCTTTCTGCAAAGCTTTCGCAAATAGTAAGATATCTCTTGTTACCCGTAATTTCATAATACTCGATAAGCCCCTCAAAGCAGGACATCATCTCATAGGCCTTAACCACGGGGTACTGATGGGGGTCGAGCTTATCTTCTTCGGCTAATTTGAATATGGCCGGCGCACCGTTATAAAGATAGTCAATAATATACTCGGCAAATTTCAAGTATCTGTCGTGACCAAAATGCTTATACATCCTCAAAGCAGGCTCTAAGATCGAGCAAGAATTGATACAAAGCCAATGCTTCGAGGTTTCACCTATTGGTTTTTTGCCATTCCCATCACCAATGCGGTCAACAATATAATCAAGATGCCTTTCCAACGATAGCATAATGCGGTTTTTAAGACCTTCGTCACGGCAGATTTCACAATAATGCAAAAATCCCAAAAAAACGTACTTTCTGCCCCAAATGTCCCATCCGTTAAACTCGACCTCTTCGCTATAGGTTGAAAATCTGCCGCTTTCCTGCTGAGCCGTCAGCATATCCTCGGCACAATCTGTCAGAATGTTGTACAATTCCTCATTTTGAGTGTATTGGAACGTAAGTGATGCACCACGCATCATTTTACCGAAATATTCACAACGCCAACCTAAATCGTGGTCATCGACGTTTGAACGGTATTGCTCAACGAACAATCTCCAAAGTTCCCGGTTCAGTAACTGTTTTTCTTCGATGAATCTTGCATAACGGTCAAAAATACCATAATATTTTTGCATAAAAAACCTCCCTTTTAAAAATTTCACCTTGATTATAACAGATATAAGGTGTATAGTAATTGTATAAATCCTTTGATTTATTGTATTTTTCTTCCAAGGTGATGCTATGTACTATCCTGAAAAACTGCCTTTACACAAACATTACAAGTGGCAGTTTCATGAAGCAAGACAAAAAAATGCCGAAATCGTCAAGTCCTATTACGACAAAATCGCCTACAGCCTTGATATGCACATCCACGACTTTTATGAAATCAATATTGTCACTTCGGGTAAGGGAAGGCATTATATCGCCGACCGAAGTGTGCCGGTTGACGTGGGTGACGTTTTTGTAATACCCCCACACATTCCTCACGGATACCTTTCAAATGGCTGTCTTACAGTTTATCATGTGCTTTTGAGCAACAGCTTTTCATCTAAATATTTCGCTGATTTAAAGCCGCTAAATGGCTTCAATATGCTATTTGAAATTGAGCCTGTTCTGAGGTTCAATACCCAAAAGGCGTTTTATTTGACCTTGGAGCAAGCTGATTTTGATGAGTTGAAACCAACCGTTGACGGCCTTGATCAAGAATCGCTTAACATCGGCTATGACTCGAATTTACGGCGCAGCTTTCTCGCCTTGTCGCTTATTTCGACGCTTTGTAAAAAAATGAGTTCTTATTCGCTTGCGCCGTCCGACAGTATCACCAACCGACAGACAATTTCAATCATTAAAAGCATTGAGTATATTGAAAACAACTACCGCAATAAAATCAATTACAATGACTTGGCCGAAGATTGTAAAATGTCATACAGCACATATTTAAGACTCTTCAAACGCCTCACCGGCACAACACCTATAAGATACCAAGCCGCATGCCGAATAAAAAATGCCGAGCGGCTGCTTATTGAATCGGATGACACCGTTCTTTCAATTGCTTTGACCGTTGGGTTTTATGACAGTGCACATTTCATCCGTGAATTTACAGCAGCAAAAGGCATATCCCCAACCAAGTACAGAAATATACAATGATTTGTACATAAATTTTGTCGTTTTTTGGCATATTTCGGTTGACTGTCGAATCAAATGAAGATATAATAAAGAAAAAAGCATATTTGGAGGTATTAAGATGAGATCAACAGGTATTGTCAGAAATGTGGACAGCGTGGGAAGGATCGTGCTTCCTGCCGAGCTTCGTGAGGTTTTTGGTATCAAGGAATCGGGTGGCCTGCTTGAGTTTTTTGTTGATAAGGATACCATTATTCTCAAAAAGTTTGAGCCGACCTGCATTTTCTGCGGCAACGAGGACGACATTATCATTTACAAAGACAAAAAGATCTGCAAGGCCTGTGCCAAGCAGATCGGTGCTCTTGAATAATCTCGTTTCAACAAGTCATAACCACCGGCTAACCGGTGGCTTGCTCAGCCCTATAAGGACATGTTACTGGCTGGGCTGAAAGCCCGCCGAAACATTTGACACTTGCACACTCGCCCTACCGCCACAGATGTGGCTACTATTTTTCGCCTCCCTTGTGCAAAGGGAGGTGGCACGCGCAGCGTGACGGAGGGATTGTAAAAAAGCACTCTCAAACAACCCCTCAGTCA
>JAFQCR010000033.1 GCA_017416345.1 Clostridia bacterium
ATGAACGGAGCGCTCCGTTCATCGACTTTTTTATCGGTTAAATTTCAATTGCAGTTCCGTCGTCGGAAATTATCACGGGGATCTTGCAGTTGTCCAAGGCCTCTTTTACGGTAAACTTGCCGTCAAGAATCTCACGTCCGTGGTGGACAAAAACAAGCTGTTTTACGTTGTGAGCTTCGGCAAAATCGCAGACCGTTTTGACCTTGTGGTGACCCGTTTCGCAAAGCAGAAGGTCACATCCGTCACCAACGGCCGCCTCAATGTCCTCCATACCCTTAACATCGCCCGAGAAAACGGCAGCCTTGCCCTCGGTCTCGATCCTATATGAGAAGGAGCGTATACTGCCGTCCTCATTCTGCGACAGATGGTGCGACTCAAACGCCGTCACACGGATATTTTCGTCCTCATAAAAGGTGCCGAGCTTTGGCGTGTCGACCGTGATGCCGAATTTGTGCTTGAAGCCGCCCTCGGTACGCTTTAAGACCTCGTAAATGTTTTCCCAAACCGAAATTTCGGGGATAAAGAGCTTGACTTCACCGTCGGCAATTGGGATCTTGCAATGATTATTCAGCTTATTCAAGGTCCAGAAAAGCCCCATCAGGCCGCCGATGTGGTCGTAATGCGGATGGGAGATGAATATCGCACGGGTGCTACAAAGGTCAACCCCTTGGGTGTGGGCAGTATGCGAGCAGTTTTCGCCTGCATCAAAAATATAATTGCGGTCACCCGAGCTCAGCACAAGGCTTGTGTGGTGGCGGCCTGCCATAGGTTCGGTGCCCGAGCAGGAGCCTAACACTTTAAAAATTGCCATATTCTTATCCTCTTTCAGCGGTTTTGTTGCAAATATTATACACCCCGTACCGCATAAAGTCAATCGAAACGGCCTAATTTAAGGTGCCGTCACGGATGACGAGCTGCTGCTTGCCGTCGGACAACTGATAGAGATGGACATAGTCAACGATAAACTTGTTGGTGGTGTACCACACATCGCTGTCATCGGCCACGACCTTCAGACTGTTGTTTTTGAAGCCGACAGCGGCGCTCAGACGGATGTAGCAAAGCTGATGGTAGGCATCCAGCGTCTCAAGGCTTTGGTTGTTGGCATAGGTGAAATAAACCTCTCCGTCCGAGGTGAAGGAAAATTCGTCCTCATCCCACAAAAGGCCAAAGGTATGGAGCTTGTCATTAAAGGTCTGTCCCTCGGGGCTGTAATGCTTTTTGTCATTGCTGTATTCGGCATCCAGCGAAAGATGCTCGTAGCCCTCCTTTTCACCCGTGGGGGTAGGCCAGGCGTGGCAGTTGGCAGCAACAACGTTGGCTTTGCCAAAGCACTCGTTGATGTCGATCTCCATATCGTAGTTGATACCGGAATCGGTTCTGGGGGCATTGTGCCAACGGGAATCAAGCCACAGCGAGGTCCAAAGACCGTTGCCGTTGGGCAGAATGGCGCTCATCTCAACATAGCCGTATTTATACAGCATCGTGCGGTCGGTCATAAGCATACCGCCGATGTAGCGATCCTCGTCATAAGCGCAGTTTATGATAAACTTGCCGTCCTCTTTAAATACATAGTTGGTGTCGTTGGTGCGGATGGCGGTGCGGTCGTAGTGACCGCGGCTGGAGTATTCGCCCTCGGGTACGGTGTACCAAAGGGTGGGATCAAGCTCACGGTCGGTACCGTCAAAATCGTCGCCCCATACACGGGTGTAGTATTTGGAGGTGTCATAGCCTGCAACGGCGGTACTGTATTTACCGGTCACGCTGTCGGCGTCGGTCAAAGCGCCCTTGGCCAACAGCTTGGCAAGCTCGGACACCGCCATAGCCTCGGCCGAGATCGAACCGCCCGAAAGGTATATCTTTTGGCCGTCGATTTTTATCGAATAGGTGTCGGCATCAAGCCCCTCGGCGGCACCGCCGCGGTTGGTTGCGCCGATTATGATCTCATAATCGGTCTTTTTGGAGGCCTCGTCCTTATCGCAGGCAATGCGGTAGCCGTACTGCTCGGCAGTTTTTGCAAATTCTTCTATCTGCATCTGGGTCACGTAAGAAACGTTGACGGTGGGGCGTACAAGCTTGTATAAGCCCAGCGTTTTGCCGTTGACCGTTACGTTGGCCGTGGTGCCCTCGGTCTTCGAGGTGTAAAGCAATCCGCCCTTCTGGTCGGCCTTTGCATAGGTGTCAATGTAGTATTTCACCGCTGCCGTCAGCGCAACATCGTTAAAGGCGTTGATGACCACCTTGTTGCCAACGGTGGCAATAATATAATCATCCATTTTGCCGTTGTTGAGCGCTTCAAGATGATCGAGTGCGGTTTTGGATTCGGGACGGTTTGTGCGGCCGACCAGTATCTCAAAGCTGTCGGCAACGTAGTCCTCGCTTTCGTCGGTCGAGCTTTTCATATCGCCCGCATCGCTGCCCGACTTGATGGTCTTGTACAGCTCACGTGCCGTTTTTGCGGCCTCGTCCGACAGACCGGTAGCCGTTATCAGCTTGTAAACAGCCGCCCCATCCTTGGCATAAACAACGTCGTTTTTGGAAAAAGCATCGGCGTTGGCCGTGGGCTTTGAGCTGTTAGAGTCGGTATTTTCCGAGCCGCAGCCCACAAGACACGACAGCACCAACAAAGCCGAAAGCATTAAAATTACTATCCTTTTCATAGTACACACTCCTTTTATTTCAGTATACTTTAGTACACCTTATTTTTCTATGGAAAAAATTATTTTCTTTAACCGAGATTTATGTAAAAAATTACACTATGATTTTAAATGATTTTACGGTTTTTGCAATTAATTTCTGTATTTATCGGCATTGTTTGGCTTTTTTGCAACTGTTTTTATTGATTTTATTGACCTGTTGGTTTATAATTAATTAAAAGGCAAAACCGAGGTGAGGGTATGATATCAACACGCTATTACTATAAAAACTGGCGGTCGGATGAGGTGCCGGAGGGGTTTTCACTGTTTGTTACGGGTGTCGGCCGATTCAGACTGACCACCTTGAAGCAAAAAGTCACCGATTATGCCTCACGCAACATTTTCCAGGTGCTTTTTATCAAAAGCGGTGTCTGCCGCTATATTGAAGACGGCTGTGAAAAAGAGCTTTCAAAGGGCGGCGTGCTGGTGTGGCACCCGGGTGAGCGCCGTCAATGGAGCTGGCGGCTGGAGGACAAGCCCGATGTTTATTGGGTGGAATTCGGCGGTCCCGATGCCGAAAAGCAGCTCCTTAAGGCAGGACTTTGGAGCCAAAAGGCCTATAAGCCTTCCGAAACCGACGGTTATGCACCCATATTTGAGCAAATGATGCAGGAAATGCTCTGCCGTCAGCCAAAATACTGTGAGCTTTGTGCCGCACTTTTACAGCAATTCATATTTCTGCTGTCACGTGATGTCGAAACAGCGCAGAACCGCAAAAAGCCCATTCCGCCCGAGGTGCTGACCACCGTCAGATATATGGAGGAGCACTATCGGGAAACGGTCTATCTTGACGAGCTGGCGGCTATGAATTACATCGGCAAGGGTTGGCTTATCAAGCAGTTCAAGCGACATCTTAATATGAGCCCCATGAAATACCTCAACTTTGTCAGAATGGAAAAGGCGGTCGAGCTGCTGCAGGAAAACAACAGCATCGATGTCGTGGCCAAGCAGGTCGGATTTTCGGACAGGCTTTACTTCAGTAAGGTGTTCAAGGCGCATACGGGTGTTGCCCCCGGCGCATTTCAAAAAGGTAAAAACCAATAAAAAAGATAGCCCTCGAATTCATCGAAGGCTATCTTTTGTTTAAACCGAAATTAACCCTTAAGTGCTCTTTCAAGCCAGATCGAGCCGATGTCCATTGCGGCGTAAAGGCCGACCTTATCGCTGGATTTAACGATGCGGTCCTTCATCTTCAGCTCCTGATCGGACAAAATAAGCTGAACGGTGACCTTTTCGGCAACCTTGATGCCGCCGACATCCTTGGACGAGTTGATCTGAATTTTTACGATATACTTTTCCTCGGAATTACCGTAGTAAATGGTGTCGCCCTGTCTTACCAGCGGCTTACCCTTATAGGTGAGCATTTTTTCTGCCATAATTGCTTCCTCCTTATATAAAAAACGCATAATGATCATTTACCGTTAGATTATACCACACTTCGGTTCGGTTTACAAGACCGATTTTGCAAATCTTGGGTGCTTGCGGCAAAGTAGGGGATCGGAAGCCGCCGAATTTCGAAAAAGTTTCGTTAAAAATGGGGTTTACAGCGTTTTGCTTTGGCGGTATAATGCTATCGCAAGTTTAAAACAGTTCAAGAAAAGGGGCTTGACCAATAAAATGGAACGACCGACCGATAAAAAGGATATCTACCGATTAAGCCGTGGAATGTACATTGGCGAAGCGGCGCTGGAATACTTTATTTCGTTGCTTGTGACGGGTGCATTTATCGCCAAGCTCACGGCCGATCTCGGCTTTTCGGACAGCCTCACCGCCGTGCTGACCTCGTTTGTGGCGTTGGGCTGCAGCTTTCAGCTTTTCGCCGTTTTCTTTTTCCGTGGGGGCTCGGTCAAGCACAGGGTCACCGTATTCCACATTATAAATCAGCTTCTTTTTATGAGCGTGTATCTTGTGCCGTTTTTCGATCTGTCACGCCCCGTGAAAACGGTGCTGTTCATCGTGCTTCTGATGGCGGCTTACTTTTTCTCAAATATCGTCTTTGCGCCCAAGACCAACTGGTTTATGTCGCTGGTCGACGACCACAAAAGAGGCAATTTCACCGCAATTAAAGAGGCCGTTTCCCTTGGCGGCGGCTTTTTGTTCAACCTTTTAATGGGTGCTGTTATTGACCATTTTGAAGCCAAGGGCGAGATAAGAACCTCGTTTATCATAGCGGCGGCAACCGTTTTTCTGTTGACCGTTTTACACACGCTGACCCTTATTCTCTCACGTGAGAAGCCCCAACCCAAGATACCTGACAACGTTTCGATAGTTCGGCGTTTTAAAAACGTTTTGGGCGATAAGACCATTATGAAGGTCATCGGCATCAGCGTTTTCTGGACGGTATGCACCCACATCACCACCGCCTTTTACGGTACATATCAGACCAAGGAGCTCGGCTTCGATATGAAGTTTGTTGCGGTTTTGAGCATAATCTACTCGGCGGTACGTATTCCCGCATCCTTCATCCTTGCCCGAATCGCCGACCGCCGCTCGTTTGCACATATGCTCAAATACGCCTACGCGCTGGCAACGCTCGGATTCATGGTTGCCACCTTTATGGTGCCGTCCAACGGCAAGGTGTTTTACACGGTCTATTATTGCCTTTTTGCGGCGGCAATGGGCGGTATCAACAGCGCCGAGACCAACCTTATATTTGACTATGTTTCTCCCGAAAAGCGAAGTGATGCTTTGATGGTAAAGCAGGCGGTGTATGGCCTTGCAGGCTTCTTTGCAACGTTGGCCGTAACACCGTTGGTAAACTACATCCAAGCCAACGGCAATCAAATTTTCGGTATAAACGTCTATGCACAGCAGGTGCTGTCCGCCATCTCGGTGGTGCTGGGGATCCTGGTTATCGTTTACCTGCAAAAGGTCGTTTTAAAGATAGAACCTCACCGTGAAAACGATTAAGTAATGCTTCGGCTGCCAATGGGTGGCCGAAGCTTTTTTCAGTTAAGAAGTGCCTGAATATCCTCAACTATTTCGGAAACGGCACGTGCCGTTTTGCCGGCCTTCTTTTTTAGGGTGCGGCTGTTTTTGCAAACGCATTTAACGGTTGCCGAAAGTGCAATTCCCGCAACTATGCCCATTCCCATGCCCTTTGCAAAGCTCATACAATGCTTCATTTTAAAAACTCCTTTCTTTTTTGCTATTATGCCCCAAAGCGATGAAACCTTGCAGGCTTCACGTGTTGCAACCGGGCGAAAATTATGGTATAATATAAAAAAATCTAAAGTCGGTGTTAAAAATGGATGTTTTAAGATTTGATTCGCAATGCATAAGCTGCATTTTTCAAAAATTTGTCGGAAATTTGGATAGATCGGTCAGCGAAAAGCAAAAGCTCGACTATGCAAGGCAGGTGCTTCGCATAATGGCCGATGCCGATGACAGCGCTTCGGCACCCGAGATAGTGGCGGCCGTGACCGACCTGAAAAACAAGACCTTCGGTGAGTCGGACGATTTTGCCGAGCTTAAGGTGAGATTCAATGCGCTGATGCTCTCAAAAGAGCCGAGTATGGCGCAAAAAATAGCCGATTCGGCCGACAGTCTCAAAACTGCCGCAAAATTAGCGATGCTGGGCAATTATATTGACTTCGGTGCAATGAACAGCGTTTCCGAGGAGACACTCGACGGCCTTTTGGACGGGGCGGACGGCATTGCGTTGGACGATACGGAATACGCCAATTTTCTGAACGACCTGAAAGCGGCCAAAAGCCTTGTTTATCTGACCGATAACTGCGGCGAGGTGGTGACCGACAAGCTGTTTATCAAGGAGCTTCAAAAAAGCTTCCCGAAGCTTAAAATAACGGTCATCGTGCGCGGCGCACCCACGCTGAACGATGCAACGCTTGAGGATGCCGAGCAGGTCGGTCTGCCAAAGGTTGCAACGGTGCTGTCCAACGGCACCAACATTGCAGGCACCAGCATCGAAAAGCTGTCGGACGGGGCACGCAACGCCCTGCTTTCGGCCGATCTGACGGTATCAAAGGGTCAGGGCAATTTTGAAACTCTGCACGATTGCGGACTTAATGTGTACTATCTTTTCCTCTGCAAATGCAGTTTATTCTCGGAGCGTTTCAAAGTGCCCAAGCTCACGGGAATGTTTTTGAACGACCGCAGGATGAAGTGAACCTCCAAGCTCTGCAAATACAGAAGTTTTCAGCGCTTTGTAACATTTCAAGATCTCAAAACGTATTAATCGATGAAGGGGTGATTTGATTAAAAGCTTATTGAATAAGGTGTTGTGTTTAAGTCTTGTGCTGATATGCGTTATGGGCTGTGCTTCGTGCTCCGATGACGGCCGTCAAGAGCAGGAGACAGAGGTCACCTACAGTATGGATTATAAAGACCGTTCAGCGCTTGAGGCCAAGCACGCCGACAGTACCGAACGTGTTAAGATATGGTGCTATAGGGCTGCAGGAATGTGGAACGATGCCTCAATGACCGATACTACCGTGACCGGAATGTACGCAAGCGTTTTGCTTGAGGAGCTTTCATCGCTTGAATCCACCGATCAGAAGGACACCTTTGACGTAATAAAAGGAGGTATGACGTGGGTCGATGACGGCAACGGAAACCTTTACCGTATTTATCCCGATGACAAGTCGGTGGCCAAGGTGTCCGATTTTTACGGCGACGGTACGCTTTTAAGGGGAGGCGACGGCATCTTACAGCTTGCCAACAAGCTTCGTTCTTCTCCCGGCACAAATTCATACGAAGCAGAATACAGAGACGGCAAGCTTAATGTCAGCCAGACCTACAAGACTACTGCTGATGTCAAAATGAAGATAACCGACCTTCATTTTGAGGCAAAAACTAAGGTCGACGAGGACGGAAACACCGTCCCTACCCATCACATAATTGATGTGGAGCTGGTATCTACGGTGGACAAAACGGTTACCGTTAAGGTCAACGCCAGTATGTCGGGAGGCTGTATTGTGGTTATGCGTGACGGAGATTCCAAAGAAGTGAAGCTGAAGGCAGGCAAGCCCAAGACCGTGAGCCTGAGCTTTGGCGCAGACTCTGACGGAGAAAGCTACTACGTGTCCGTAACGACCGAGGACAACAGTTGTCGGTTGCTGATGAGTTCATCGGAAAATTAAGCCAAAAGACCTGTGTCAAGGTGCTCCTTGATGCAGGTCTTTTTTTGCGAGAGCCTTATGTCTTAAAAATGCCGCAAAAGGTTTACTTTTCCGAACTTTGACTTTACAAAACCGAGTTTATACTATAATATAAAGTTAAGAGTTCGCCACTTTTAAAGTAAAAGGAGCTTCGGTAATGTTTTTTAACGATTTCGATAATGCGCTGAAGGTCACAAATGTCAGAATAATGCACGCCTCTACCTTTGAACAAATGCGTGCTATGTCTGCACGTCCGTTTAATACGCTGTCTTTTCGCATAAAATCACGCAGGAGCTTTGTTTCGGACGGTGTTCGTACCGAGGAAATGAAGCAAGGCGACCTGCTGTTTATGCCGGCCGACACCGAGTTCAGCCAGCAAGCGGCTTATGAGAGGCTTATCGTTATCCATTTTGAATCCGAAAAGCCGTTTGAAAAAAGCTTTGCGGTGTTGCACTCGGATGACCCCGATGCCATGCGTGAGCTTTTTGAAAGCGCATACCACACCTGGGCGTTGAAGCTGCCGGGGTATTACCAAAAGACCATGGCGACTTTTTATAAAATTCTGGAAAATCTTTCGGTTTCGGAAAACCCAACCTATCTGACCTATGCCTATAAAAGCATTTTGCCTGCCATTGAACGTATGCAACACCGTTTTACCCAGCCTGACCTGCAGATATCCGAGCTGTGTCGGCTGGTGAATTTGAGCGACACCCAGTTTAGAAAGCATTTTGTCGAGGTTTTCGGCATCACGCCGATGAAATATCTGACAAAGCTAAGGCTTGAACGTGCCACTGAGCTGTTGGATGATAGCCCGATGAACATTGAAGAGGTGGCGCACAACTCGGGCTTTAACGATGCCAAGCATTTCAGCACGGTTTTCAAGCAACTATACAATATCTCACCGCTGAAATACCGTAAAAGGTAAACCTGTTCGGAAATTTATAAATTTCAACTTGAAAACAATATGTACAAAGCGCGGTTTCGATAGTATATTGGGGTTAGTCAGGATAAAGGAGGATTTTTATGAAAGGCTACGTTTTAAAGGGCAGGGAAACGGTGCATCTTCCCAAAGAGGCCAACCATCCCGTTATTCGTGAATTTTTGCAAAACTACACCACGGGCGTTCAATGGGAAACCGTGTTTGATGCCGAGGAAAACACGCTTTATATCGGCAATCCTACTGCCGTTTCGCCCGACGGTGAGGATTACTGCGTCAACGTCACACCCGACGGTGCGTTTGTCAGCGGCTCCACCTATTCGGGACTTATGCGCGGTTTTGTGACCTTGCTTGAAAGAATAGTCTGCACCGATCTTGAGACCTATTTGATCGAGGGTGGATGCGAGAAAAACACCCCCAAGATCGGCTTCCGCTCGGTGCATCTCTGTGTTTTCCCCGAAACCAAGCTCGAGTTTCTCAAAAAGGAAGTGCGGATGTGCATAATGGGCAAATATTCGCACTTGATAATCGAGTTTTGGGGCACCCTTAAAATGGATTGCTTCCCTTTGTTCGGTTGGAGGGAGGCTTTCTCAAAGGCTGAGATTAAAGAGATTTTTGACGAGATCAGAGCCTTTGGTATCGAGATAATCCCGTTTTTCCAGCATTGGGGTCATGCCTCTCTGTCCCGTGGAGGAAAATCGGGCAAGCATGTTGTGCTTGATCAGGATGTCCGCTACGAGTACCTCTACCGACCGCATTCGGGTGGTTGGGTGTATGATTTTGAGAACCCCAAGACACTTGCGCTTCTGAAGTGTGCACGTGACGAGTTATGCGAGCTTTGCGGTGAGGGCGAGTATTTCCATATCGGTTGCGATGAAGCCGAGCATCTTAAAACGGTTGAGGAGGCTAGGAAGGTTGCCGAGCATATCAATGTCGTAGCCGCAGACCTCAAGAAAAACGGCAGACGAGCCATTGTTTGGGGGGATATGCTGCTTTGCAAGGCACAGTTCAAGCCGGGTAATCAGTATGAGTGTAATTCTTCTGCCGAGGTTGCCAATGCTTTGGTCGACACCTTAAGCCGTGATGTCATAATTGCCGATTGGCAGTACAACGTAACCGAGGGACTGATCGAGACCTCCAAATTGTTTAAGGACAAGGGCTTCGACGTGCTGTGCTGTCCGTTTGACAAGCGAACCAACACCGCATTGTGTGTCGATTCTGTGGCGGAGTACGGCCTTTACGGATTTATGAAAACCACCTGGCACATGATGCACACCGGTCTTTTGGCACAGGTGCTGCAGACGGGTTGGGGTGCTTATGAGGGCAAATACGACCCATCTTATCCTGGTTACAGCGCCATTGTCGACCGCAGTGCAGGCATCTTGAGAAAGCTTGTACCGAGTGGCGGAGAATATCTCAAAGCAGGTTGGGTCGAGGAACAGATAGACATTTGATGAATATATAAGCAACAAGCCGACTGCAGGTGCAGTCGGCTCGTTGCTTTATGAGGAAAACTTACGAAAGATTGAAAATTTCTGCGTTTAAAAGCTCGGCATCGCTGTCTATGTGGGAGACCATCAGCACGGGCTTGCCCTTGTCCAAAAATTCACGCCGTATCATTTCGGCCATTTTCAGCTTGTTTTCGGGGTCGATGCCGTTGAACGGCTCATCAAGTATGAGAATGTCACCTTGGAAGGCCACGGCACGGACTATTGCCGCACGGCGTTTCATTCCGCCGCTAAGCGCACGCACCTTTTTGCCCAAAGCATCCGAAAGTCCGGCTTCTTGGAGCAACAAAAGTGCTTTGGCCTGCTGTTCATCGGTCAACGGCGGCAACAAAACGTTGGTCTTCAAGGAAAAGCCGTTGAGCAGCCTGTCCTCCTGAAACACCACCGACGGCTTTTCGGCACCCAAAACGGTGCCTGAATCGGGGGCCAAAAGCCCCAAAACCAGCCGTAGCACGGTGGTTTTTCCGCATCCCGAAGGACCTTTGAGGCAGACGCATTGACCATTCGGTACGGTCAAGCTGAAGTTGTCAAGAATCGGGCGGTCGCCATAGGAGAAGCTAACGTTTTTAAGCTCTATCATGCGTCATTCCTCCTTAGATCCACAAATTTCTTGCTCAAGGATTTAAGCAAAACCTCAATGACAAGGCTCAATATCACCACGGTCAGGGTCACGGCATAAACGCTGCTGAAGTCGATCATACCCTTGCCCTCGATAAGGATGGTGCCCAAGCCAACCCTAGGCTCACAGATGACCTCGGCGGCAATGCCCGATTTCCACGCAAGTCCCAGCGCATTGACGGTGGCAGTGACAAGTGACGGCAACATGGACGGCAGTTTGATATAGGTGAACACCTTAAAGCCGCTCAAACGGTAGATCTTGGCCATTTCCATAAGCTCGGTGTTGGGGGCCGAAAGTCCGTCGTGCACCGTTTGCCACACAAGCGGTGTGACCATCAGCACCACGACCGAGGTCGGAAGCGCATCACTTTCAAACAGCGCAAAAAACAGAATGGTGATGGCAACCACCGGCACGGCACGTATCATTTTGAGCAACGGCGACAGCAAAATATCAACAATTTTCACCGAATAGGTGGCAACGCCAAAGCCGAAGCCCAACGCAACGCCCAGAATAAAGCCCCAGAAAACCCGAAGCAGGGTCTTGCCCACGGCCGCCAGATATTCGGCGGTAAAGGCAATATCAAGCCAGGTCTCAAACACGGTGACGGGTCTCGGCAGCAAGAGATACATCGTCTCGTTATCCCTTGCGACAAAACGGGACACAGCCTCCCAGACAAGTATCCAGAAGGCGGTCACGGCGATTATTTTTAATGTTTTTAAAAGAATGTTTCGGAACTTACTTTGCGATGTAGTAGAGATCATCGTTGGGTTTTGCTCCTCCGATAGATGTAGGATCGGCGGTGAAGAGAACGTTGAGGTAGCCGTTCACGTTCTGCTTCATATCCTCGCCGGTAACGTAGCACAGATTGCAGGTGGGGATGGCCTTTTTGGCAATGGCCTCAGATGCGGTGATCTTATAGGTCGCGCAATGCTTGGCGGCCTCGTTGATATTTGTCTTGGCAAATTCAATGGAAGCGGAATACTCCTCAAGGAACTTTTCAACAGCCTTTTCGTTGGCGGCAACATAAGAATCAAGAGCGATAACACAACCCATCATAAGCTGGGTGTCAGAGACCTTGGACCACTCGTCGTTGATGCTCAAGGCTCTTCTCAAGTTGGCGTTTTTAACCATAACGGTGGTTGCGGCAGGCTCGGGAGCAAGGCCGATCTCGGCCTCTCCGCTGATCAGCTTGGCAACCAGCTCCTCGCTCGAAACAAAGTTGATGGTAACATCCTTTTCGGGGTCGAGTCCGTTTTCACGGAGAATGTGCTTGAAGATGAACTCGGGATTCTGACCCTTACCGGTAGAGTAAACGGTCTTGCCCTTAAGATCGGCAACCGACTTTACGGTGTCGCCCTTTTCGAGGATGGACAGCACACCGTAGGTGTTCACAGCCAGCATTCTGACCTTGCCACCCGTCTTATTATAAAGTGTTGCGGCAACGTTGGTCGGAACCGAGGCAATATTGATCTCGCCCTTCAAAAATTTTGCGTTGATCTCGGTTGCGGCGGAAGCAACGGTGAAGGTGTAGTTGTTGGCGGTGGTCTTGGCTTCGGAATCAGCCATCAGCTTGGCCATACCGACACCGGTCGGACCGGTCATGCAGGCAACCGTCATGTCAACGGGGGTGTAGGTATCCTCAACGCTCGAGGTGTCGGTCGAGGGGGTGGAAGAAGCGGTATCGGTGTCACCGCCGCAGGCGGTAAGACCAAGGGTCAAGACCAATACCAACACAAGGCTTAAAATACTTAATACTTTTTTCATTTTAAATTTCTCCCAAGGAAATTATTTAAGTGTGAAGGTGTGCTTATCTCTTTCCAAAAGCTCGTTTTGCTCCAAAAACTCAAGGCTGCGGTAAAGGCTTGAACGACCCATTTTAAGCCGACGGGATAGCTCGGCAAGTCCGAAATCGAGCGTCACAACGCCGTCAACGGCCTGCGACACAAGGTATTCGTACAGCTTTTGCACGGCGCTTCCTGCCGAAAAGGCATCTATGCGTCGGTTCAAAAACCTTATGCGGTCGGACAAAAAGGAAATGTAGTTGACGGCAACGGTGGGGTATTTTTCAAAAATACCCTTCAAGGTATCCTCGGATGCGTAGACCACCGAGCATTCCGACCTTGCAACAATGTTGCTTTTGCCTTCCTTCCATTCACCGAAAACGCTTGCCGCACCGAAGACCTCGCCTGAATGTATCACACGGACGGTCACGGCATTGCCCGTGTCACCCGTGCGGCAGACTTTAGCACTGCCCGAAAGCAGTATGCCAACGTAGCCGACCTTGTAAAGCTCACCGTTTTTCGGTACCCTCACAGGCTCGCCCATCAGCCGCAAAGCTTCGTTTTTGTCGGTCTCATTGAGTTTTGAAAAAAGAAAACAATCCATATTTCACCTCAAAAAGTGTATCATTTGGAACACTTTACACACATTATACACGAGATTCCGGTAAATTGCAATAGGTATTTTGAAAATTTGACAAAAATTTAACAATAACTGCAAAAAATAACGGTGAACGTGCAAAACGCACATCCACCGTTGTGATTTACTTGGAGCAAAGCTCGTGGACGGTCTGCTTGATGACCTCGATGCGATGCAATGCCGTTTCCCCAAGCTCGCCGACCCTTTCATCGAAGGAGTTGAATTTGCTTTCTAAAATATTTCCGCCGAGCAACGTCTCAAACCAGGTTGCGGCAACGGCATAACGGCCATACAAAAGGTGCATATGGAAGCCGTCACGGCAAAGGCTGGGCTCCTGCGGATAGTTAAACTCAGGTCTTGAACGGAGTGTCTGAATAACATCACCCGAGGGGATAATGCCGTCAAACTTCATCTCGTCATTGACCTTCTCAACCACCTTGCAGATGGCCTTGTACATAATTTCCTGGCTTTTGCTGTAGGGCGCAAAGCCTGAGTGTGAGCTGTCCTTTTCATAGGCCCAGGTCTTGTGCCAGAAAAGCTTGGCATTGGGCTGATGCTTTCTGATATATTCCGCAAGTGCGTCAACATAAGGGTGATAGGTCGAATAAAGTCCGCTCATGTGGCTGACCTGCTGAATGGTAACAATATCGAACTGTTCGGTTTCGATGACCTCGGAAAGTGTTGCGGCAGGACGCACCTCGCCGTTGATCGAAAAACTATATTCGGGCAGGTCGGCCATCATATTGTTGTAGTGGCGCTCCAAAGAGCAACCGCCTATGCACATATGCCACACTTCGACCTCAATACCTGCGTCGTCAGCTAATCCTTTAAAATAGAAAAGAGCATCCTGCGAAAAACTGTTTCCTATACTTAACATTTTAATCATAATAAAGCACCTCGCAAATTTCTTGACCTAATTTTAACACGTCAGCACCCAATTGTAAATAACTTTCTTTTATATGGGTACTATAACTTTGAAAATATAGTAAAGGCTTTGCGAAAGCGCAAAGCCTTTGAATATTTATTCGATCACGCACTTTATCTCAACGTCGGTGACGGTGTGGCCGTTCAAGGCGCTGATCCAATCGATTGCGCCGAAGCCGTCAACATAGTCTGACAGGTCGGTGCCGTCGGCGGCGGTCAGCTCAAAGCCCGAAACCGTGTAACCCGTACCCAAGGTGTTAAGCTTGGCAAGCACGTGGTTGGTGATAAGGCTTCTTGAAACGACCGTTTCGCCAATAGCCTTGCCGTCCTTATCAAATTCGGCCAGCTTGTCGGCAACCGTTGAGTAGACCGTCAGACCCGAAAATTCAGCCTTTTCGGTCGCAAGACCGAGGCATTTATAAAGATTATCGGCACATTCTGCACCCAGTTTGTTAAAGGTAGCCTGCGAAAAGTGGATGGTGTTGGTCTTGTCCATATCCAACGGTGCAGACGGGTCGCAGGTCTCACCCATGGTGGAGATCATAAACAGATTATCAATATCGTGGCAAAGCTTGTACTGTGCGTTGCGGGCGATGGTGAGGTTCATACTGCCCTTGGCGTTTTTGCCTGCCTTGTCGGCACGGGCTACCGAAATGCCGCCGAAGTCAAGTCCCAGCTCAGCCATAAAGCCGTCGTGCATGCTCTTGTACGCATCGTAGTAGGCCTGGTCGCTGTTGACGGTGCTCTGGCACTCGGGCTTGCCGTAGACTTCCTCGTGCTCGCCCTGGTTCCAAATGTAACCCGTGTAGACAACGTTGTAGTTTTTACTCAAGGTGTCGTAGGAATTTTTGTAAAGGTTCACGGCTCTGGAATAAAGCTGTGAGCCGCCGTTACATTCGCAGATGTAATCCTTGGGGTTGGGGGTCCACTCGTGGACGCCGGTCGAACCGACGGCGGTCTGAACAAATACCACCTTGGTGCCGGTCAGCTCGTGCCACTTGATACCGAACGAAGGAGAAACACCGCCTATGGTCTTGTCCAAACGGGAGGCATCGCAAAGCTTGTGCATATCATTGTTTTCACCGAGAACGGTGATCGCCTTGCCGCTGCTGCCGGAGTAGCAGGTGCCTGCCTCGGGAATGACGGGCTCCGAAGAAACACTGTCGATCTTGCCCTTGACAACGCCCTTGTACTCACTTGCATAGCCGACAGTTGTGGTAAAGTTGGACTGTCCGACAACAAGAATGATCGAAATATCCTCTTTAGACTCGTCATAAGGACGGTCGGACTTGAAGGTCGCAAGCTCGCCCTTTTTGAGCTTTATTGTTAAGGTTGCGTCGGGCGTATCGACCGATACGGTGTCCTTGGAGGCATCATTGGAAGCGGTATCGCCTGTGCTTGACTCGACCGATGACGCATCGGTGCGGTCAGAAGCGTCTGAGCCGCAGGCACAAAGGCTTGCGCCGATCAAAAAAGTGAGCAAGATCGCAATGAAACGTTTCATAATAATTCTCCTTGATTTGCAAGAAATTTGACACCAAAAGGTGTGTTTATTTCATTTTAGCACGTAATTACCCGAATGTAAACAACAAATTGAAATATCGGTGCCATAACTTTAAGCATAAAGCAAAGGCTTTGCAGTTTCCTGCAAAGCCTTTGAAAACTTATTCGATCACACATTTAACGGCGACCTTTTTGACCGTCTTTGCGGCGGTGATGGAGGTCCAGTCAAATGCGCCGTAGTCGTCAACAAAATCCGAAAGATCGGTTCCGTCGGCGGCCTTCAGCTCAAAACCGTTGATACGGTAGTTGGTGCCGAGCACGGCATTTTTGGCTAAGATGTGGTCGGTCAAGCGTCCCTTGGCGATGACGGTCTCGTCGGCAGTCTTGCCGTCCTTGTCAAAGCCGACGAGCTTCAGACCTGCCGAGGAATATACCTCAATGCCGCCAAATTCAACGTTGTTGGCGGCAAGGCCGAGACAGTTGTAAAGATTCAGCGCACAGTCGGCACCCATCTTGTTGAAGGTGGCCTGCGAGTAGTGGATGGTGTTGGTCTTGTCCATGTCCAACGGAGCCGAAGCGGCGCAGGTCTCTCCCATGGTAGAGACCATAAACAGATCGTCGATATCGTTGCAGAGCTTGTACTGTGCATTACGTGCGGTAGTAAGGCTCATACTGTTCTCGGCAGTACCGCCCGCCTTGTCGGCACGGACTACCGAAATACCGCCGAAGTCAAGACCCAGGTCTTTCATAAAGCCGTCGTGCATGCTCTTGTATGCGGCATAGTACGAAGCGTCGCTCGAAACGGTGCTGGCGCAGCCGGGCTTGCCGAAGACTTCCTCGTGCTCACCCTGGTTCCACAGATAGCCTGCGTAAACAATGTTGTAATCCTTGCTCAATGCTTCGTAAGAGGTCTTGTAAGCGTCAACGGCCTTTTGATAAAGTGCGGCGTTTTCGTTACATTCGCAGATATAATCATTGGGGTTGGGGGTCCATTCGTGAACGCCGACAGCACCCACGGCAGTCTGTACGAATACGACCTTGGTGCCGGTCAGCTCGTTCCACTTGATGCCGAACGACGGGGTAACGCCGCCCAAGGTATTGGTGAGGTTGGAGGCATCGCAGAGCTTACTCATATCACGGTCGGCCGAAAGCTGGGTGATTGCGGTGCGGTAGCCACCGGAGTAGCAGGTGCCGGGGGCAGGAACAAGTGGGGTCTCCGAAAATTGAGGGATCTTGCCGTTGACAACGCCGCCGTACTCGGACGAGAAGCCAACACCCGTGGTGAAGTTGGACTGGCCGACGACAAGTATCAGCGAAATGTCCTCCTTGGATTTGTCATAAGGACGGTCGGATTTGAATTTTTCGATCTCGCCTTTTTTCACCTTGACGGTCAGGGTGGCGTCGGCCTCGGGGTCGGTGGGAGTCTCGGACGAGGTGCCCGAAGCAACGCTCTCATCGGGGGCCGAGGACGGGGCCTTGCTGCTTGTGTCGGTCGAACCGCCGCAGGCCGTGGCAAGCAGGCACAAAACAGCGATCATAAGTATAGCCAATATTTTTTTGAAGTTCATAATTCAACACTCCCAAAGGTGTATTTTGATAATTTCAGTATAAATCAAATGTCTCAAAAAGTCAATAAGATCAAGGGTTGACGGTGTTTTTTGGACTGCCGCTCAAAAAGTCGGCAATGTTGGACTCGACAACACCCATAAGACGTATGCGGGTCTCAAGTCCTGCCCACGCAATGTGGGGTGTGATGATGCAGTTTTTGATACCGAGCAGGGGACAGTCAGCCGACATCGGCTCCTGACGGAGCACGTCAAGTCCTGCACCCAGCAGCCTGCCCGACAAAAGCGCAGCCTTTAAGGCAAGCTCGTCCACAAGACCTCCGCGTGCGGTGTTTATGAACACGGCACCCTGCTTCATTTGAGCAAAACGCTCGGCCGTCATCATATTCTCGCTGTCACGGTTTAAGGGGCAATGGAGCGACACCACATCCGAGCGCCTTAACAACTCATTGAGGGTCACAAACTCTACCGTCGGGTCGTTTTCGGCACGGCGCTTATAGACCAGCACCTTCATACCGAAGGCCTTGGCAATGTCGGCAACACGCTTGCCTATGCTGCCGTAGCCCACAAGACCTATGGTCTTGCCCGAAAGCTCAAGCATGGGTAACGGGAAGAACGAAAACGTGCGGCTTTTTATCCAATCGCCCTTCATCACAAGGTCGTTGTAATCGTGGGTGCGGTTGACTATCTCCAAAAGCAAGGCAAAGGTCTGCTGTGCAACCGCCTCGGTCGAATAGCTCGGAACGTTGCAGACGGTTATGCCGTGGGTCGAGGTATAATCAAGGTCGATGTTGTTAAAACCGGTGGCAAAAAGGCCGATGTATTTCAAATTCTTGGCATTTTTCATATTGTCACGTGTCATAGGGGTCTTGTTGCACAAAACGATATCGGCATCGGCAATGCGGTCGGCCACCTCGTCGGGTGCGGTCAGACCGTGGATGACCACCTCACCGAAGCGGTCAAAGCGATCAAACGAAATGTCGCCACCCGTCACGGTGTCGGCATCGGTAATAACTATTTTCATAAGCGCCTCCAAAGGGAAAGTGTAATTATCGTACACATTCATTTTACACCTACAAAAAAGCAAAGTCAATAATCAAACCGCCCCAAGACAGCTTTGCGGAAGGCATAAATGCCTTCCCTACAAATATCGATCCTTTATCGTAGGGGCGAACCTATGTGTTCGCCCGTCGCAAGCCGGTATTGCGGAACGGATAAATCCGTTCCCTACAATCAAACATATAGACACAATGTAGGGACCGGCGTCCTCGACGGTCCGCCGTAAGCCGACTTTCGGAAGCACACTTAAGGTGCTCCCCTACAAAATGATTCGAAGCGCCGCTGTAGGGCAGGGAAGATTCCCCCACGGCGTGGGGGAAATGTCGCAAAGCGACAAAAGGGGGACGGCCTCTGTCAGAGGTTATCCCTGCCGCCGCAAGCCGGCTTTGCCGAAAGGATAAATCTATTCCCTATAAAAGAACAATTTCCTGCATCGTAGGGGCTTTCCTGTTCGCCCGTCACCCACTGTCCATCACCCACCACCGCCGTCCAGACCCATCACCGCCTCCAGATCCCACTACCGCCGCACAAAAAATCACAGCGCCGAAGGTCTCCCTTCAGCGCCGTGATTCGTGATGCAGTGTGTATTTTTATGTAAAAGCTTGTTGTTTTCAGGTGTGTTATATCGATGCTACAAAAGCAACAAACAAAACTATTGCTACTATGGATAATATGACCGATATCCAGCCGCAAATATATCCTGTTTTCGCCAATGAGCTCATTTTTCCGTCGGTTTCTTGCTTGCTGAGGTATGCTAGAATTATTGCAACAGTTCCAAGTACCAACCAGCCAAAGAAAAAGCTGGTAATTCCGCAGATGGCTGAAGCGATTGCAAACGCAGGTGTATCCTCCGAATCGGTTTTAACACTTCCGGGTTGCGAATATTGAGGATTAACATATTGCTGATTAACTGCCTGACAACCGCATTTCAAGCAAATGACCGCCTCATCTGCTATTTCGGAACCACAATATCGACAGTATTTCATACGGCATTAGAACAAAAACAGCAAATTGAACGCCCACAAGCAGAGCGCTATAATACCGCACCAAAATCCGGCCTTAGCCGGGCCGCACATTACACCGTTTGTTTCGGCCTTACTCTTGTTGGCAAGAATAATTGCGGGGATTCCCAAAGGAAAGAGCAAGAGAAGTGCCAAAATTCCGAAGATACGTGCCTGTTTTGCTTTTTTAGGCACATAGTTGGTCGGCACCGTAGTTGCTTGCTGTGCGTCGGTTGCACAGCCGCAGTTCGGACAGATTACTGCCTCGTCCATTATTTCTTTTCCGCATTTTTGACAAAATTTCATTTTTTGTACCTCCAAAAATTTAATTATAATCAGCGGTCATGCCGCATAATTATCAGGGTTACTTCTGATTTTAAGTATTCTTTTAATTGCGTGCTCGATCTACCGGTTTACTTATAAACGGCGTCACTGTCCGTGCGATCCGTGAAGCTCACAACCTTATCACCGGCACTGTTCAGCTTAACATCAAATTCGTATGTACTGTGGAAATCATCCTCTTCTCCGTAGCCAATCTTTAAAATGATTTCATCATCAGAAATATACTCGATCTGATAATCCCAAGTGTAGTCGAGATCACTATCCAACGCACTGTAATAGCTATATGACTCACACTCGTTGTTTCCTTTAAATGTGTACGAATATGATGTATAGGAATACGTCATGAATTCTGTGTAGTCAAAAGTCTTACCGATCAGCGATTCTTCAAGTTCATCCGCCTTCTGCTGATTGAGGTACTTCGGAATGAAGATCGCTGCTATTATGACAAGTGCTGCTGCCAATGCCGCAATAACGATCCACAGTATCGTCTTCTTTTTCTTGTTTGCGGATTGCACAACAGGAGCCTCGGTGCAGGGTGCGCTTTGAACATCAGATTCTATAGGCTGTGATTGAGTTTGTTCTTCAACAGCACAGCCGCAGTTCGGGCAGATGACTGCTTGGTCAAATAACTCTTTTCCGCATTTTTGACATGTTTTCATAGTTTTTGCTCCTTTTTATTCGTTTTCCGTATTAAGTATATTTGTATTAAGAGCTTTGAAATGGGCTTGATTCTCCATAACAAAACCTCTTACTGCGACTAAATAGTATATCGAGCCTGCGACACCGATAACACCGCCGGCAAAGAGATTGTATATAAGTGTTATAATAGGACCTGTCAGGGGTTCATATTCATCAGGGATATAGGCAAGCGCATTTTCAGGCAAACCGGGTAAATGCTTGCTTTTGTTGATATCCTGAATAGACGATATCACATTCAGCACGCCTACGATAAGCAAGAACCATTGCCAGAACAGTCCGAGTATTATCTGTAGCGCACCGATAACCAACCATATAACGCCATTGGTGAAAAGCCTTTGAGACAAGGTGTTGACCAAATTGCTTATATCGGTTGCAGGTTTGGTGTATGTAGGCTGTGTAAACGGCTGACCCGAAGGCTGTGCATTTTGGTGCTCCACCGGGCATCCGCAGTTTACACATATCACCGCTTCATTCGCTATTTCTTTTCCACAGTATTTGCACACCTTGGGAGCAGGACAACCGCAACCCGGACATATCATTGCTTGGTCAAACAACTCTTTACCGCAATAAGTGCATTTTTTCATAAGTGGTCACTCCTTTGTTAATACATTTAGCTTCATTTGTTTACCCTTTCCCTAATTGCTAAATTGGTTAAAAGCGATGGTCGTCAGACAGTTTAATGTTCTTCAACGAATCGTTCGTTATCAAGGTGTTGATTCTATAAAGCGATTCCGAACCAAGTTCATAGCTTTCTTTCGAACTTGTGATTTTTTTACATATAAGTTTTTTAAGACCCACCATATCATCGTCTGTAGCTTTTTCTTCCAAACTAAACGTATTCAACATATTATTCCACACTTTGTCTTCGGTGCTATAATTGTAAAGCACATACGCCGATTGTGTGTCGAGACTGATGTTTAACAGATAATATTTGTACCCGGCAAATCCATCAGCCACTTTTTCTCCTTCTATACACCACGCTGCCTGCAGTTTGAATTCAACATCTTCGCCCCCAAAAGCGTCGGTCTTACACTTTTCGCTCAAATGTGCAAACGTGTTTTCTGCATTGACCAAAGCTTTTTCTTCCTTTGTTTCAGCGGCATCGTATGCCTCGGCATAGTTTGCTTCGGCCAAGTAGTCGCTCATTTCTTTCCCGCATCCACAGAAAACGCCTACCAGCATAACCGCCATAAGCAACATTGCTAAAACTCTTTTTTTCATAATTTTTTTCTCCTCATTTTTTATTTTATAACAGCAACGAGTGTTGCATATTACCGTTAAGGTTTTGGTTTTTTAAGTATCCTTCTTATGGTGCGCTCGCTGTAGTCGTATTTTACGGCGAGGGCTTTTATGTTGTTGCCGTTGTAATCGGCTATGATACAGTCGTAGATATACTGCTTGTTAAAAAATTCTACGGGGAAGGTCACCTGCTGTCCCCGATACTCGTCGAATATCATCTTCGCACATTCAAGTCCCGCCGAATCTGCAATGTCACGGTATATTCCGTTCAGATTTTCGTTGTCATTTTTATGTCCCATCCCCGTTGCTCCCTTGCGTATTTTATTAAGTATAAATGTTTTTGGCGGACATATCCATTGTCACACGACAAGAAAAATGTCCATTCGACAAATTATGCTTTCTATAAATAAAGAGGGGGATTTTTCCAAAAATTACGACAATTTTTTAATTTTCTTTCATAATATCACTTATAGGTGATATATGTCAACAGTAAATTCACCTAAAGGCTGTTTTTAAGTTGTTTATATTTAGTATAATTATATATAATAGCAATTGGAGGTGGTACGGTGAGCGGCGATAAGCTATTGAAAGAAATGGGCGAACGAATATACGATCGAAGGAAAAACCTTGGGTTCACGCAGGAGGAGCTTGCCGAGAAATTAGGTGTTTCCACGCAGATGATATCCAATCTTGAATTGGGGAAAAAGGCAATACGGCCTGAAAATCTCGTAAAACTTTGTACGGTCCTCGATGTGAGCGCCGATTTTTGTCTGTTCGGCGGTGACCGTAACCACCCGACTGATGATCTATATTTGAAATTGCTGAAGCTTAACGCCAATGAGCTTCGAATAATAACATCATTGCTTGACTATATGAATGCAAAAAAATGAGACCGAGAAATAATCTCGGTCTCATTTTTTATCCGTACCATTCCTCAAAGGCCGCATCCCAATACAGGCTGGCCGTGACAGAGGTCATAACGCTTGCGGGGGCATGGATGGTAAGCGACACGTTCCGCTGATATGTTGTGGAAAAAGCATTGCTTGCAATGGTAATATTCGTTGATTTGATGTAAATATCCGCCAACTGACTGCATTCGGTAAAGGCATTGGCTTTTATTTCGGTAACGCTGCTCGGTATAACGATGCTTTTAATGTTATTGGCATGGGCAAAGGCCTGCTCGCCGATATACTTCAAGGTCTCGGGCAATATGACGGAGCGAACCGCACTTTCATAATAAAACGCACGGTCGGATATTCCGACAACAGGCTTTCCGTCTATCAGCGAGGGTATTTCATAAGTGCCTGACGGGTCTTGGATGCTCAATCCCGTTATCTCAACGCCTCCCAAAACCTCTTTGGTGCTCAAGCGCTGTACTTCCTGGGTCGGCTGGGATACCGTGCTTTGAGTTGATGAGGTTGACGGACGATTGCTCGAGGTGCTTGTGCTGACGGCAGATGAAGGTCTTGAGGATGATGTGCCGCCCGAGGATGACGTGCTGCCTGTGTTACCGCCGTTGGGGTTCGGCTCGTCGGTGTTACCTATCTCACCCGAGGTTCCTGTGGACACGGTGGCATCCGACGCTGTACTGTCAGACGAGCTGTTGGGCGGCAGAGGGTCTTGAGAGGGAGCGCCGTTGGAGGACACGTTTGTTATACCACCCACACTCGAATCGGTTGGGATCGAGCTTGTGCTATTCACGGTGCTCCGATCGGCTTCGGTCGATGAATTTTCGGTTGAGGTAAGAGCGGTCAGACCGCTTGACGGTTCAGGGTCGGGGGCTTCGGCTCGGTCTATCCAATAAAACAGCACGGCAACGATGCCGAACACCAGCATTGCCGAGGCCAACAGCCACGAGGCTATTTTGAGTGCTGCGGCATTACGTTGCTGACGTGCCACGGCCGCAACAACGGCCGCACCCTTGGTGGTCTTGCCCACTACCGAGTGCAGTATCTCGGCGGCCACAGCCATACTCAAAAGATCGGTGCCTATGGCGTTGCGAAGCGCCGTTGTGATAACGGCAACGATATCGCCGCCGTAGACCGCCTTGTCGATACCACGGATCTTCAAAAGCTCCTTAAGCTTGCGCTTGGCGGCGTTAAGTCGGCTGTAGACCGTGGTGAGCGGAACGCCCTGCATTCGGGCTACCTCGGCCACACGCAGACGGTCGTAATAGATGTAGGTCAACAGCTCAACGTCGGAAGGGTCCATTTGGGAAAGCACGGCGGTAACGTCCACCGTGACCTCGGTCTTGGGGTCACGGGCGGTATCGTCTATCTCGACCAGCTCGTCGTCATCCAGCGTGTCGGCCTTGGTGGCGGCAATTTTTTCGGCCATACTGCGGGAGCAGGTCACGGCTATCTTGCCTACCCAGGTCACAAACGCCTCGGGCGCCTTCAGCTTTTTCAGATTGGCGTAAATGTTGGTGTATGTATCCTGAATTGCGTCACGAATGTCTTCATCGTTTTTCAGGTATCGCCGTGAAATGCCGAAAATATAACGGTAGGTCTGCCAAAAGAGTTTGGAAAACGCCTCGTCATCCCCGTTTTGAGCCTTTTTGACATCCTCGGGGTCAACGGGGTCGTTGGTCATATTGTCAATACAGTAGGGTCTGATACCGAGCGTTTGTTCAGCCTCGCCGTTTGCGGTTTCAGATGCTGCAAAAGTATGCTTGCTCATTCGGCACACCTCCTTTCGACAAATTCTGTACATACATAATGTATTATACAAAACAGCATGGACATTGTCAATGTAAGTTTGTCCGCATAAAATTTGCACTGTATTGACTAAACAGCGTGGCGGTGGTATAATGAAAAACAGCGAAGAAAAGGGGGCAATGCGATGTATTTTGATATGGATAAACCGCTCAAGGCCAAGGATTTTGGACGAATCGAGCAAGCCGAGGGCTTTTGGCATAAAGCATGGAAAAGAAGAAGCAGTTTGCTGTTTTTTCTGGCCTCGGGCGACCTTGTAATGGAGGTCGACGGAGAGGAGATCGTGCTGTCTCAGGGCGACACGCTGATAGTGGAGGCCTATTCGACCTACCGTCCCTTGCAGTCAAGCGGCTGTGTTTACTACTATTTTTACTTTGACGCCGACAAGACAGAGGAGTACAAAAGCAGATTCTCCATAAACCATTCGTTTTGCCGCGGACTTACAAACTTTGCCTATTCCTTTACCTGCACCGACCGCACCGTTATTTCGGTCGATGCAGTCACACGCCATACCGAGAACAGCCGTATCGCCAAGATAATGAACCGTTGCGCAGAACTTGATTTATGGAAGCGCCCCAACGAGAAAATGCTGCTGGACCTTTACCTCAACGAGCTTATGATACAGCTCAGCCTTATGAAGGAGGCCTCGGAGGATATTGATAAGCCGTTCACGAGAATGCTGAATTACATCCAGCGCAACTACCGAAAGAATATCACATTGAGCAATGTTGCCGAGTCGGTGCATCTGTCGCCGTCGTATGCCGCCAAGCTTTTCAAGAAAAATGCAGGGGTCAGGTGCTGTGATTATATCAACAGCGTCCGTCTTGCAGAGGCCTGCGGTATGCTTATCAACACCAATATGAAGATAGCCCAGATCTCCGATGAGGTAGGCTATAAGAGTCAGTATTATTTTGCGAGACAGTTTAAAAAGGAATACGGAATGACGGCCATTCAGTACCGCAAAAAGGGAATAAACAAAGCATAAAAGAACCGCTCGGTTTCATTTGAAACCGAGCGGTTTTAAAGTTTTTAAGTCATCAGAACTTTTCGGAAACGATCAACGAACCGTCCATCGAGTAGAACTCGATAACGACCTTGTTGAGCTTGGAAAGCATTGCACGAAGAGCATTGGCCGAAGCCTCATAGGTCGAAGCGCTCTGCTGTAGAGCCTGCTTGACCAGCTCCTTGTCGACCTCAACCGTGTAGGTGTAACGGTAAACAAGATCGTCGCCGTCAGAAGTTACGACAACATCCAGAAACTGCTGCTTCATGGTCTCAACGGTCTGCTTGAACTCGGCAGACTCGGAAAGCTGCTTGGCATAATCTGCGATCTCGGTGTCCAGCTTAACGCCTGCATTCTGTGCTGCGCTTTCGAGCTGGTTCATGGTGTCCTCAAGATCATCGGGATCGGCGTCACCGTTCAAAATGTCGCTTAACACCTTGGAAGTGGTGTCTGCGGCATCCTGCAGATCGGAGACAGCACTGTCATCGCCGCAAGCGGTGAATGCGGCCATCATAAGTACGGCCAAAAGAATTGCTAAAAGTTTTTTCATAACAAACCCCTCCTTAAAAGGCTAATTATATTATACTACTTTTTTCGACAGTGTCAAGTTATAATAACAGCCGATTCGGACGTTATCTTAAGTATGGGGCGAGCACATCGCCGTTTTGGCTTTGCTCGGGGTCTTACTTTTTAAAGTGCATCAGCACCCTCACAACAATGCCAAGGATGATCTGCAAAACTATGATGCCCAAAGAAATAAAGGTCATAAGTCCGCCCACGGTCTTAAGCTCGGGCTCTCCCGAGAAAAACAGCATCACACCGACGATCAAAATGATCAACAACACGCCTGCCGCAATCTTTACTGCCGTCCGCACACGTTTTTCTGTGCGTTTGGACAGTACCTTATGCGGCACGATAAGACCCATCAGCGCAAGATAGCATTCGCCCAATATCTCAAAGACCAGCTCGCCCAAAAACTCCATCAAACAGCCCATCCCGGCACCCCCAATGCGTCTTTATGTAACAATTATATTATAAATACGGTCATTTTTCAACCGCTTCGGACCTTCTTTGCAGCCTTTTCAGCATAGCCTGAAGCTTTGGGGTATTGTACCGAAGCACCACGGTCGGCAGAATATTCAAAAACAAATTGACCGTTGCCACGGGGAGCGCAACGGTCAACGCGCACACGTTGGGGATAAACAGCATCGGCAAAAAGCCGATAGGGTAGGAGAGTCGGTGCGTGAGCACACCCTTGTTGCACTCGATGATGAATTTTTCTATGTACTCGGGGCTGTTGGGGTCGTTAAGGTTTTTCTTGCTGAAGCCGCCAAGGCCGCCCAGCTCCCAGACCTTGTCCTTCCAGCTTCGCACCCTTATTGCCTTGTAAAGCTTCTTTTCGGCCTCAGACACGGCATATAACGGGTTGCTCGCCCCAAAAAGTCTATCGGGCAGATGGTTGATGAGTATTGCAATAAGGCCGTCGAGCGCAAACTGTGCGGCCGTGCAAAGAATTACGGCAATGATGATATTGTACCAAGTGGCCGTACCAAAGAGGATATTGACCGCCGATATCAGCAGCATCGCCGTGCCTATCACCGTTAAATATAGTTTCATGGCTTTTCATACTCCAAAGGCTTTTGGTAAAACTCCTCATAAGCTTTGACAAAGGCCTCATAATTTTTTGCCTTCATATCACGTCTGGCCTCCAAATGTGAAAGACCTTCATCGGGGTAGATGGCAGGCAGTATATGAAGCGTGTATTCCTGGACGGGGAAGCCGTCGCCGTCAAGCAGGTCGCCGTCCTCCATCGTTATGAATATCGGCACGACGGGTGCGTTGTTTCTGACAGCCAAAGAAAACGCACCGTCCTGCATGGGTCGGGGCTTGCGGTAGTTCCACCACATACCCTGCTCGGGGTAGATAAGTATTGTCTCGCCTCTGTTCAACAGCTCTGAAAAGGCCTTCATAAACTTTACCATCGTCGTTTTTTGGCTCGACAGCGGCAGGGTGTTGCAATGCCGCATAAAAAGGCCGAACGGCTTGGGCGGATTGGTGTAGTTGCCCTCACGGATGACCTTGTAAAGCATTTTGCCTCCCATATAGTCACGAAGCGACACCCACACGGCATAATGATCGGTGATGCTGAAATGGTTGCAGGTCACTATCCTGCCGCCCTTGACGGCGGTGAAATTTTCAATGCCCCGAACCTCTTTTATGATGAGCTGACGGTCGGCGATCATTTTGTCGAAAAACTTGGTGGCCAAAGCGTTTGCCACCTTGGTCTTGACCTTGTTTAAAGGCTTTTTGTTGAGGTAATCTATCTTATTTGGCATTAGAGGATAGGTCTCGGGGTCGTCCTCAACGTCAAGGTGCCACAATTGCTTTTTCTCAAGCTCCTCGATACGTCTCAACAGCTCCAGCTTGTGTGCCGATCTTTCCATGCTTCTTACCTCCCGATACGTTTTGAAAATGTGTTGTTTGATGCCACGATGACCTTTGCGTGCTCGAGTATTTCGCTTGCGGCGGCCTGCCTTTCGGCTTTTTCGGCATCATTAAAGGCGGCCTTGGTCTCAAGTATCTGCTCATAAAAGGGTGAACGCTCGGCATAATGCCAAAAATATTCGCCGTCGATCACATCGTCATACTGCCACGGTTTTTTGTAAAGGTTATAATGCACGATGTTTTTGTTTCCCTCGCAAGGCAGCCCGGTGGGCGACTTGTTCCAGCCGTCCGGCAGGCGGAACGTTTTCCCAAAGCAAAGATAGTTCAGATATGCCTGGTCGGGGTCGAGCAGGTCAAAATCATACTCGGTGATAAGCTTTATGAACTGCTTTTCAATGCCGTTCTTTCTGAACTGCTCCAGACTGATGACCAAGACCCCTGCGTTGAAATAGGTGTCGGGGTCAACGCCGATGGCCTTTTCGGCGTATTCCCGAAATTCAGGCGTGTTGCACACAAATTGGTCGGAGACAGCGCCGAGAATGTTGTTTCCAAGGTCGGTCTCGTACAGCTCGGAAATGTCGCCCTGCACAACAAGGTCACAGTCGAGGTACACGATCTTGTCGTACTGCGGGAAGAGCGACGCAATAAACAGCCGATAATAAGTGACGATGGAAAAGTGGTAAACGTTTTTGAAATAGGAGCTTATGCCCTCTATTTTTCCCGAAATATCAATAAATTCGATCGAAGCCCAGGGGCATTCATTAAGCTTTACCTTGGCCATATTTTCGGGGCACAGTCCTGTGTTCAGAACGATGATACGATATTTGTATTCCTTGGAGGCGTTGGTGATAAGTGAGTTTATCGCCACGTCAAGGTAAGGAACGTAGTTGTCGTCGGTAGAAAAGAAGACAGGTATCTCTTTGCACATTATTTTACTCCTTATTTGCTTCAGAAAAGTGCTTTTTAAGGGAAAGCGGCTCATCAAACGGAGCGCTTTTTGGGCGGATCATCCCTAATTGAGAACTCCGAAGCCGTCCCTTAGCGTAAATTATACTTTTGCAAAGCAAAGAAATAAACCTAAACTCAAAACCGTTTCGTCTACGCTGTGCGAGAGAGCCCGTAGAGTTGTGATCTTTCAACTCTACTCACGGTAGAAAATATAAAAAACCGCCCAATTTTGCAAGTAAACGGGCGATTTTTTAATCGTAAGATGAAGCTTGCCGGCGAAGGAGGTGGACAATATCGCAGGAATGGAGTAAAAGTGAGCAAAAGTTAGCAAAGGCAAAGCAGCTGCTCTGTTTGATAGATTGAAATTTGCTGTTATAAATCAATGTTGATTTCATATTTGTCTTCGATAAGGATGTAATTCGCATTATGCACCTTGGCCAGTTTTAAGATTTCTGCATTGTCTTCCAACACACTCTCCATTGTGCACCATTCATCATCCAAACGGTTTTCAATGACGTTTGCATATTTCTTTATGTCGGAAAAGTGGTTTCTGATATACTCCTCACTCATTACCAGACAGTAATATTTGATGCTTTCAAGATAGTTGGCGTCAAAGTCTTTCTGCCAATCGAATGGAATATAGCAACCTTCGACAATTAAGTTCTGCTTGTTTTCGATAGCAGTTTTAACCATTTCACGAACAATCGGCCACAAGTATTCGGTTAATTCATTATCATCCATAGGGGTAAGTTCTGTGTTGCCGCTACGAATTAATCCATTTTTAGATGGTCTATTGAAAGATAGGGGTATTTATATTTTTCAAGCAGTTTTTGAGCAAGCGCAGTTTTGCCTGTATGCGATGCTCCGGTAATTAAAACAATCATTATTTCACCTGCAAATTCTTGTTTTTCGAACAGATTATATCACAAAATGTTATGTATTTCAATGGCGCATCGACTTCGTCGATATGATGTTTTTCGCTTGCTCAAAATGATGTTGCTCGTTTCACTCACAATGATGTGATGTTTGCAAAAAACATTAGGCGAAGCCGACATCATTAGCGGCAGCGGCATCATTAGTGAAACGACATCATCTGCCGAAGGCAAACATCACTCAAAAAAGTCTCTTTTGTCTGGTAGACAAAAGAGACTTTTTTGTTGGTGGAACATAACGCACGGCAAACGAACTCTGCACCCTCGGTGCCGAGGCTGTCAACCTCGGCCAAGGTAATGGTGCGATTATCCCCAGAATAGTTAAAGGTAAGCGTTATTTTATCATCATACACAAATATGGCATTTATGAAAGTATCAATAAGCCGCTTTTGAAATTCTGGGCTTTTTACATCGCCGTTTCTAAAATCGGTAAGGAAAAAGAGCACATAATCACGGGTGATCTGCCAGGATCGTACCAGCTCCAGATGTGAAAGCTCGGCCTCGATTTCCGCACGCTGTGCATCCAACTCATCCAACCGCTTTTTGGTGGCCTCGTTGAATATGCCCGCCTCAATGGCTTTTATAATATTGGCGGTGGCCTTTTCCACCTCGGCCAGCTTACGCTTTAATGCCTCGGCAAGATCGTTATCCTGGTTTTGTGCTTGGTAGCACTCATATACGGCATCGGCAATGAACTCCAGCAGCTCATCATCCTTGAGCAGATCCATAACGGCGTTTATAACAATGCCCTCGATCCACTCCTGCCGCACAGCTTTTTTATGGCAGGTACGCTCCCGGCGTTTTTTGGTGCACACATAATAATTGTGCTTGGCACCGGTTTTGCTGGTACCGCTTTCCCCGATCATACCGGAGCCACAATGCCCACAGAAAAGTTTATCAGTTAGAATATAATCGGCACGGCTCCAGGTGTGTGCTGGTGCCCTTTTGTTTACTTTTAGCATTTCCTGCACCTTTGCAAATGTTTCCACATCAATTATGGCCGGCACGCCGCCCTCGATCCTTACATCATCCTTATAAGTATATACACCGATATACTTTTCATTTTTAAGCATTGAGTGCAGGCTGTTTTTGGTAAACTTACCGCCCCGGAGGGTACGGAGCCCCCGGTTGTTGAGCTCGGTAACAATTTCCGTAACGGTGCTGCCCTTGGCATACATATCAAACACCAAGCGGACCGTTGGCGCCGTTTCCGGATCTATCACAAATTTTTTAGTGGCGGGATCCGTTTTGTACCCCAGAGGCCTATTGCCCCCGGTGCTTTGGCATTTCTCTGCACTTGCCCGTTGGCCACGCAGGATGTTTTGGGAAAGCTGGAGGCTGTAATATTCAGCCATACCCTCAAGCACGCTTTCCAAAATAACGCCCTCCGGGCTGTCTGGGATGCTTTCAGCAACATACACCACTTTTACACCATTCTTTTTACAGCGGTATTTATTGAAAGCGATCTCCTCACGGTTACGCCCAAAGCGATCTATTTTCCACAATATTATTGTATCAAACTGCTTTTTGGCCGTATCTTTGAGCATTTCCTGGAATTGCTCACGGTTATCATTGCGGCCCGTCATTGCTCTGTCGCAGTATTCTTTTACGATGGTAAGCCCGTGCGCTGCCGCATATTTGTATGCCTCGGCAAGCTGCCCCTCAATACTTTGCTCACCTTGCCTGTGGCTGGAGTACCGGGCATAAACCACCGCTATACGCTTTTTGCTCACAGCTCGGTTATTTCCTTTGCTCTGCCGAGGGTAAGCAGGCCAAAGTTAGACACAAAGGGCATTGCATCCATCGGCGTACCCTTTAAGGCAAAAACAAGGTGCTCCAGGGTGGCATCCTTTTTGTAAGTTACTACCATATAATTTTTATAGGTGGTTTGTTTTATTTCCTTTTCTTTTGCTCGGCCACCGATGAGGGCACCGGGTACACCGGCAATAATTGCACCAGCGATGGCGCCGCCGGCACTTGAAACATACTGCTTTGTGATCTGCTCCTCCGTATCTGTTTTGGTTGCAATACTTACCATTTTATCAATAGACAGATTAAAGGATCCGGAGAGGCTGGATATTGCAAGGCCCGCCTCGGTAAGTGCCAAGGTGCACATTGTGCCACCGGGAACGGGCAAGCCGCTAAAATGGGCATAGGTACCCTGCACAGGCTTAAAATCATCCTTTGTAAGCGGTTTACGCTTTTTCTTAAAACCAAACATATATACACCTCCTGCCTCGGCTCTGCCGGGGCTTTTTTTATTTTACAAGCTCGGCAGCGTAAGCAAGCAGCTGTGCCTGCTTTACTATATCCATTTTGTCAAAGAGCTCAAGCAGGGCCTTTTGATGCTCGGTGAGAGAGGTACCAACGGTGTTGCCGTTGCCAATGATGTTGCCGTTGCCATTTACGGTGTTAAAGGAGTTTTCTGCAATGGCATCCTGCATCTGTGCCTTTTCAAAAGCAAAATACGCATCAATGGCGGCGTGCTCGTTGTAATTGTGCTGCTCAAGCAAATGCTGCCACACGCCCTGGTTAAAAGCAGATGTATCTATGCTTTCATAGTCAATAGGCCAATCAATCTCACGCTCCAACTCATCAATGGAAAGCTCAAAATAATCTGCGATCTTTTTAAGCGTGCTGTTGCGGGGCCTCTTTTTGAGGTTTTTCCAAGTGGTACCTGCGGAGCTTGAAAAACCAAGCTCAATGGTAAGTGCTGTAACTGTGGTGCCTTTGTTCTTACAAAGGGCCTCGATCCTCTGGTAAAAAGTCATTGTTTTGCCTCCAAAAAAATTTTTTTTCAAGAAATTATGCAAAAACACTTGACAACCGAGCAAAACCGAGTTATAATGTAGTCAACCAATTAAAAGCAAGGCAAAACGAAAAGACCTTTGCGGTTTGGTTAATTTTCGCAACGGTTTAGTGCTCTAATATCAAGTTTGCTGGCAACAAACATTATAGCACTAAACCGAGCAAAAGTCAAGTAAAAGGAGGTATTTTGTTTGGAAAAGTTTTATAGCTGTGAGCAAGTGGCTGACCGCTACGCCGTAAAAATCGAAACTGTCCGAGAGTGGATCAAGGAAAAAAAGCTCCCGGCTGTAAAGATCGGCAAGCTCTATCGCATCAAAGAATGTGATCTCATTGCCTTTGAGCAGAAAAACCAGACCATCACAGACGAGTAAGGAGGTACGCCCAATGTTGCCCGTACATTTCAACACGGACCAAATGGGGAAAGTAGCAAAGCACTTGCTCGGCTCCGGTCCGTTGCCGGAATTACAGGCGCATAGCGAAAACCCCGCAAACAAACGCCGCTTTGAGGAGTGGCAGAAAAGGAGGGAGGCAAATGCCGGTAGATCCCAAACCGTACCAACAGCTTGCTGCACGGAGGCGTAAGCAACAGCAGGCACTACGCAGAGCCCTCCTGGTGCTCTTAGGCATCGCCCTTGTGATCTTTGGCCTCGGTGTGCTTTTAGGTTACACCCTGGGAACGGTCCACGCAAAAGCTGTGGCACCCGTACCGAATGGGCTGACCTACAACGCCCAGAGCCCACAGGCAAAGTACGATGCAACCATTACAAGTGTGGACTTTAAGGAAACCGAAAAGCCCGCAGTAATTCCCGCCAACCTTATTGTGAGTGAGGGCAACGCTTTAAGCCCGGAGCTGCAAAAGATTATGCAGGAAAAATGCGAGGAGTACGGTGTGCCCTACGCCCTGGCACTTGCTTTGGCTGACCAGGAAACCCGCTTTGATCCCGATGCTGTAAGCGGCACCAATGATTATGGGCTTATGCAAATTAACAGCATCAATTTTGAATGGCTCCGAGAGAGAGGCATTGATCCGCTGACCTATGAGGGAAACATTGAGGCGGGCGTGCTTATTCTTTCCAAAGCCATTAACCGCTACGGCGATTATGGGCTTGCACTTATGGCTTATAACTGCGGTGATACCGGAGCAAAAAGGCTGTGGGATGCAGGTACATACAGCACCAAATACTCCAGAGAGGTTTTGGAGCGTTACAACAAATGGGTGCAGATCGTGGAGGGCAAATAAATGGCCTATTACCACACCTGCCCAGAGTGCGGGGCCAATTTGGATCCCTGCGAAAAATGCGATTGTCAAACAATAAAAAACAATATAACCAAGGAGGCTAACGAAAATGTTAGAAATGAAGATCACCATTGCCGCCCCGGATCTGGCGGCAGCCATCAACAACCTTGCCGTGGCACTTGCTAACGGCAACACCGTACCCGCTGAAAAGCCCGCAAAGGCCGAAAAGCAGACCGAGGCAAAGGATGCCGCACAGCAGGCACAGGCACCCGTAAACCCTATGCAGGCAACTGGTGCACCTTTGAGTGCGACACCTGCCCAGACCGTGGCACCTGTGGCTAATGTTCCCGTTGCACCGGTAGCACAGGCACCTATTGCCCAGGCTCCCGTTGCATCCGCAGTACCCACCGGAGCACCTACCTACACCCTGGAAATGATTGCAAGAGCCGGCACGGCACTTGTAGATGCCGGCAAGATGGATGCACTTTGTGGCCTGCTTGCCAAGTACGGGGTTGAGGCTCTTACCGCATTGGATCCCGCACAGTACGGCAACTTTGCAAACGATTTGAGAGCCCTTGGCGCACAGATTTAAGGGGGGGGTAAGATTATGCCGACACCGGAAAAACACGCTCTGCTGTCTGCATCCTCTGCCTCACGCTGGCTGCGTTGCACAGCCGCCCCTCGATTTGAGGAGCAATTCCCGGAAAAAACCTCGGAATACGCAGAGGAGGGCCGACTTGCTCACGCTATTTGTGAGCTCAAGGTAATTAAGAAATTTACCACACAGCTTACACCCCGTATGTATAGCACCCGCATTAACAAACTCAAAAAGGATCCGCTGTACACCGATGAAATGGATAAAACATCGGATCTGTATGTTGAGCACCTTACCGAAAAGGCTATGACCTATGACAGCACGCCCAGCGTTGCCGTTGAGGTGCAGGTTGATTTTGCCGAATATGTACCGGAGGGCTTTGGTACCTGCGATTGCATTATGATCGGCGGCGATACCCTCAACATTACCGACTATAAGCACGGCAAAGGCGTGCCTGTATCGGCAGAGGGCAACGCACAAATGAGGCTTTACGCCCTCGGTGCTTTGAAACGCTACGCACCTATTTACGGCAACACCATTAAAAATGTGTGTATGACCATTGACCAGCCCCGCATCCAGGATGAGCCCAGCACCGAAACCGTCACCGTTGAGGAGCTGCGTGCGTGGGGTGAAAGCATCAAGCCTGCTGCCGCCAAGGCATATATGGGGCTCGGTGAATTTTGCCCCGGTGAGCATTGCCGTTTTTGCAGAGGCAAGGCACAATGCAAAGCCCGTGCTGCCATTAACACAGCCCTTGAGGAGTTTAAGGACTGCGTACCGCAGAACGGTGAAAAGCCGCCCCTCTTTGGCCAGGGAGTGCTTACGGATGAGGAGATCGGTGATCTGCTTGTAAGGGGTAAGGAGCTCGTGGCCTGGTATAAGGACCTTGAGGAGTACGCACTTAACGCCCTGCTTAACGGCGGTACCATCCCCGGATGGAAAGCGGTAGCAGGCAGGAGCAACCGTACATTTACGGACACGGATGCAGCCGTTGCGGCTGTTATCGCTGCCGGGTACGATGAGGCCCTTGTTTATGAGCGTAAGCCCAAAACCCTTACCGAGCTTGAGAAACTTATGGGCAAGGCTGAATTTACCGCCAAATTGGGTGCCTATGTGGTTAAGCCTTTGGGCAAGCCCACCCTTGCACCTATGACCGACAAACGAGAGCCTTACAGCCCTGCCGCCGCCGATTTTGCGGAGGTGGCAAACAATGGCTGAAACCGTTTACTTGCTTGATGGCACTATGGAGGTAGTGCTCACGGAAAAGGATGTTTTTATTGAGCGCCTTATCCGTGAAAAGCTCGGTGATGATGCCGCCCGCTTTGTTACCGAATATATAAAGGAACTTGTGGAGGAGGCAAAATACTCCGAGGAGGCACAGCAAGAGGCTGAAAGCATATCGGATGCTTACCTCACCCTTTGCAACGATGCCCTTGACACTTTCCGGCAGTTAAAGGCATTGGTACGAGAGCCCCGCCTCGATAAGGGCAGGCTCCAAACGGTTATTGATGCCGGATATAACAACCTTTATAAAAACCTATAAAACCAAGGAGGCATAAAATTATGCGTTTCAATGAGAACATCCCCCCCCCGTATGAGTGAGGCCCACAAAAGGGCCGAGGCTGAAAGCGCCGCCTGTGATATGTTGCTTGAGCTTATGCTTGAGAGCAATATGCCGGAGGAGCGTAAGGTTGGCCTGCACATTATGAAAGCAGCCAAAGAGCTGCACGCCGCTATTGCCGATGTTGTAAATGAGTATGCGGATCCCACCAAAGAGGTACCGTATGAAACCGCCAAGCAGGTTGTTGAATACCTCGGCCTGGTGCACACCGGCATTAAGCAATTTATGGAAACCCAAAACACCTAATGTACTGAATGAAATTTATATCAAAGGAGATCAAGAGTATGTATCAAAACATTGCAACCAAAGTATTAACCGGTGAGGTACGCCTTTCCTATGTCAACCTCATCACACCCAGAGCCGCACAGCAGGGCGGTGAGCCTAAATACAGCGTAACGCTGCTTATTCCCAAGAGCGATAACGCCACCAAGATGGATATTGACAACTCCATCCGTGCGGCGTATGAGGAGGGCGTAAGCAAAAAGTGGGGCGGCGCACATCCCCAGCCCAAGGTTATTGTGCACGATGGCGATGGTTTACGCCCCTCCGGCTTGCCTTTCGGTGAGGAGTGCAAAGGCTGCTGGGTAATTACCGCATCCACCAAAAACAAGCCCCAGGTGGTTGGCATTGATAATGTCAACTGTGAGCTTGCCCCCAACGATATTTACAGCGGTATGTATGCCCGTGTAACCCTCAACTTTTTTGCCTACGATACGGCAGGCAGCAAGGGTGTTGGCTGTGGCCTCGGTAATGTTATGAAAACCAGGGATGGTGAGCCCCTTTCTGGCGGTGCATCCGCTGCCAGCGATTTTGCAGACTTTAACACGATGCCTGCGGCGGCTCCTGCTTATGGTGCACAGCCCAATTATGCGGCACCCGCTGCACCTACCGCACCTGCTTACCAGGCACCTGTTGCTCCCGCTTATCCCCAGGCGGCACCCCAGCAGTACGCACAGCCCGCAGCTCCCCAGCAGGGCGGCGTAAGGATCAACCCCATTACCGGACAGCCGATGTAACCGGGGGGGGTAAGATATGCACCACTTGAGCATTGACCTTGAAACCTTTTCAAGTATTGATATTAAAAAGGCCGGTGCCCATCGGTACATAGCCAGCCCCGATTTTGAGATCCTGCTTTTTGCATATTCCCTTGACGGTGCGGAGCCGGTGTGCGTGGACTTTGCCGCCGGTGAAACCCTCCCATTTTGGGTGGCTAACGCCCTAACATCCCCCGATTATATAAAGCACGCATTTAACGCCGCTTTTGAGTGGGGCTGTCTGTCAAAGTATATTGGCAGGCAGCTCCCACCGGAGCAATGGCGTTGCACAATGTTCCACGCTTTATATGCGGGCTATCCTGCAAGCCTGGCGGCCGCTGGTGCCGCTTTGGGCTTGCCGGAGGATAAACGCAAGCTCAATACAGGTAAAGCCCTTATACGCTATTTCTGCGTGCCCTGTGCCCCCTCAAAGGCAAATGGCGGGCGTACCCGTAACTATGCACACCACGCCCCGGACCGTTGGCGGCTTTTCAAAGAGTACAACATCGGTGATGTAGTTACCGAAATGGAAATTGAAAACCGCCTTGCCGCCGTTCCGGTACCGGAGTGGTTGCAAAAGGAATGGGAAACGGATCTCATTATCAACAGCCGAGGCGTGGCGGTTGATATACCGATGGTTGAGGGAGCCCTGGAGCTCGGTGCAACGGTCCGGCAAAGCCTTATGCAGGAGGCAATGCGTATTTCCGGGCTGAATAACCCCAACAGCGTAAAGCAGCTTGCTGCTTGGCTTGAGGAGGAAACCGGCGAGGAAATAACCAGCTTAAATAAGGCAACCGTTGCAGACCTTATGGAAAAAGACGATAACAGCCCGGAGGCACAGCGTATGCTTGAGATCCGGCAGGAGCTTGGTAAAACCTCCAACAAAAAATATGATGCCATTATGGCGGCTGTGTGCCCCGATGGGCGGGTGCGTGGACTTTTACAATTCTATGGAGCCAACCGCACCGGCAGATGGGCAGGCCGTTTGGTGCAGGTGCAGAACCTGCCCCGTACCTATACGGAGCCCCTGGAGTTTGCCCGTGAGCTTGTTACAAGCAGAAACCTAAACGGCCTCAAGGTGGTTTACGGCAGCGTGCAAGATACCTTGAGCCAGCTTATCCGCACCGCTTTTATAGCACCCACCGGGCACATACTTATTGATGCTGACTTTTCAGCCATTGAGGCCCGTGTTATATCGTGGCTTGCCGGTGAGGAGTGGCGCCTTGAGGTTTTCCGCACCCACGGCAAAATTTATGAGGCATCTGCATCCCAAATGTTTGGCGTGCCTCTTGACCGCATAAAAAAGGGCAACCCGGAGTATGCCCTACGCTCCAAGGGTAAGGTTGCAGAGCTTGCACTTGGCTACCAAGGCAGCAGCGGTGCCCTTATCAATATGGGTGCCTTAAAAATGGGCATCCCGGAGGAGGATCTGCCGGATATTGTTACCCGTTGGCGTGAAACCAACAAACGCATAAAGGATCTGTGGTACAAAATGAACGCTGCCGCCGTGCAGGTTATCCAGCAAGGCGGGGCCGTGGGTGTAAACAATGTGGTTATTGCCCGTGAGTTTGATATAAACCAGGGCATTAACTGTATGACCATCACGCTGCCATCTGGGCGCAAATTGTACTATGTGGATCCCAAGCTCGGCGTAAACCGCTGGGGCGATCCCTCCATTACCTATATGGGCGTGAACGATAAAAACAAATGGGGCCTTATTGAAACCTACGGCGGCAAGCTTGTGGAGAACTGTGTGCAAGCCATTGCCCGTGATTGTTTGGCCTTGAGTATTCAACGCTTGGAGGCAGCAGGCATCCCCGTTATATTCCACATCCACGATGAGGTTGTAATTGATTGCCCGCCGAATACCACCACCCTTGAAAAGGTGGTTGAGATAATGAGCCAGCCTATACCCTGGGCCCCGGATCTTCCGCTTGGTGCGGAGGGCTGGGTTGGCCAATTCTTTAAGAAAGATTAAAAGGAGGAGCCCCGTGAGGTACCAAGGTGGAAAATCAAGAATTGCAACACCCTTGGCACAGATCCTCAACACTACGGGGGGGGGCTTGCTTTGTTAGCCTTTTCTGTGGTAGCTGCTCCGTTGAGAGCAAAGTAACCGGTTATGACCGCATCATCCTAAACGATAAGCACGAGTATTTGATCTCAATGTTAAAGGGTGTACAGCAAGGTTACGAATTGCCGGAAACCATAACGGAGGATCAGTACCAATATATACGAGCCAATAAGGATGCAGATCCCGTGCTCACAGGCTTTGTGGGTTTTGGGTGCAGCTTTGGTGGCAAGTGGTTTGGCGGTTATGCCAGGAATAAGGGCGGCACCAATTACGCAGCCCAAAGCAAAAGATCATTGTTAAAAGATATGGCCACGCTCGGCGGTGCAGAGTTTATTTGTGGCGATTATCGCAAAGTACCGATACCGCCCGGAGCCGTTGTGTATGCGGATCCACCGTATGCAGACACCACGGGCTATAACGGCGAGAAATTTGACAGCAAAGAGTTTTGGCGGGCAATGCGGTTGCTTGCTGACACCGGGCACACCGTTTACATAAGTGAGCAGACCGCCCCGCCAGACTTCGTATGCGTGTGGGAAAAGCCCTTTACCCGCACCCTCGACAGAAACAAGGGCAACCAATTTAAGGTAACAGAAAAGCTCTTTACCTACATATCACCATTACACCAAGGAGGCAGTACGGATGGCAAGCATACCACCCAAATGTATTAACTGTGTGCATCATAAAAAGAGCCAAAGCGTTGTGCAGGGTGTGGTTGTTTCCGAGTGCGATTATTGCGACTATATAGAGCATTGGAACGGCTACGCAAATACGCCGGTGCCGTACCCTTATTTTTATAAGCAAGAGTACCCGTGCCCTGGGCACAAGGAGGCAGTACAGGATGATACCCTTACCAAATAAAAAATATAGCGTTATATACGCAGATCCACCCTGGGCTTATCAGCAAGGCGGCAGGGGTGCCGCCAAGCACCATTACGATACGATGAGCACCGAGGCATTATGTAATATGCCCGTGCGGGATATTTGCACCGATGATGCCGTGCTCTTTATGTGGGCCACTTTCCCGAATTTGCCGGAGGCATTAAAGGTTATGGAGGCCTGGGGCTTTACCTACAAAACAGCAGCGTTTGTGTGGGTGAAACAAAACAAAAAGGCACCCACCCTGTTTATGGGTGGCGGCTCCTACACCAGGGCAAATGCGGAGGTTTGCCTGCTCGGTGTAAGCAAGAACACCAAGGCAAAAAGGTTTGTGGCATCGCACAGCGTGCGGCAGATCATTATAACGCCGGTACGCCAGCACTCCCAAAAGCCCGCAGAGGCACGGGATCGCATCCGTGAACTTACGGGGGGGGGATCACTCGTACATAGAGCTTTTTGCCCGAAATACCACGCCCGGCTGGGATGTGTGGGGAAACGAGGTAAACAAGTATGAGCGTTAAGATCTACATTGCCGGCAAAATTACCGGCGATCCCAATTATAAAGCAAAATTTGAGGCGGCAGCCGAGGAGTACAAAAAAAAGGGTTACATCGTGCTTAACCCCTCCTGGATGCCAAAAGGGATGCAGCCCGCAGATTATATGCGTATCTGCTTTGCAATGATTGACACAGCGGATGTGGTTGCTTTCCTGCCTGGATATAGAACGAGCCCCGGTGCACAGCTTGAGCTGCAATACTGTTTTTATACCGATAAAACAACGCACCTGCCGCCGGAGCCCTTTGACGAAAACGGGGAGCCCACGCTTGAGGACTACAAAAAGGCCTATGAGCAAGCGGTGGTGCAACTCAACCAAATTAAAAAGCTCAACAGCTGCAACAACTGCCGTAATGTGGGCATCTGCCTGCACTTGCCCTCCGAGGGTGAGCCGGTGCGTATCAACTGCCCATTTTGGGCAAAGGAATTGCCCCGCAGTTACTACAAAAAGGGTGCTGTGCACCGCAGAATGTTTGAGCCGCCCGATAAGGAGGTAAAGGCGTGAATATACTTGTAGCTTGTGAGGAAAGCCAAGCGGTTACTGTTGCGCTACGCAGGCTCGGCCACAATGCTTACAGTTGCGACATTATCCCGTGCTCCGGCGGCCACCCAGAGTGGCACATACAAAAGGATGTGCTCCCGTTGCTTGATGGGTTTGTGCTTTTCCATACCGCAGACGGTACACCACACTTTGTGGGTGGCCGCTGGGATATGATTATTGCTTTTCCACCCTGCACTTATTTATCAAACGCCGGTGCCTGCCGGTTATACCCCAAAAAGGGGCAGCTTAATATGGAGCGTTACCAAAAAGGGCTTGAGGCAAAAGCGTTTTTTATGCGCTTTTTAGAGGCAAATTGCCCACGCATTGCGGTGGAAAACCCTGTTTCAAGCAAGGTGTATGAAATGCCGCCACACTCCCAGGAAATACAACCCTGGCAATACGGGCACCCCGTTACAAAGAAAACCCGCTTGTGGTTACGAGGCTTGCCTCTGCTCATTCCCACGAATATTGTAAAACCAACAGGCCCCTATGTTCCCGCAGGCACCGGCAGAAAAGATAAGAGCAAATATGGTGCCGCCAAGAGGGGGGGGCAAGACTCAATAAACAGATCAAAAACCTTTCCCGGCATTGCGGCTGCTATGGCCGAGCAATGGGCCGGCCCATCACAGGAGGTGCAGGATGAATAAAATAATTTTTGCCGATGCCTTAAAGGGGCTGGCCGTACTTGAAAGCAACAGCGTTGACACCTGCATCACATCCCCACCATATTACGGGCTGCGTGATTACGGAAACAGCGGGCAGATTGGTTTGGAAAGTACGCCGGAGGAATACATACAGCGCCTCGTTGCTGTTTTTAGAGAGGTGCGCCGTGTACTTAAACCGGATGGCACGCTGTGGGTGGTTATCGCAGACAGTTACGCCGGATCCGGAAAAGGTTGGAGCAACAAAAACAACCGAGGCGTACGCCCACAGACCTGCGCCAACTTTGACGGTATAAAGCCAAAGGATCTAATAGGCATACCTTGGTTGCTGGCCTTTGCGCTCCGTGCAGATGGCTGGTACCTGCGCCAGGACATTATATGGCAAAAGCCAAACCCTATGCCGGAAAGTGTGCGGGATCGTTGCACCAAAAGCCACGAGTATGTTTTTCTGCTTTCAAAATCACCCCGCTATTATTTTGACGGTGAGGCCATTGCAGAGCCGGTGGCCGAAAGCACAATAAAAAGGCTGTCGCAGGATGTGGAGAGCCAAGTGGGCTCCTCCCGTGTACCTGGAAAAGATAAGCCGATGAAAGCAAGCCACACACGGTATGGCGGTGCAAAATACACAGCCACTCCCGACAAATTCAACCGCACAAAATCTGGCAATATGTACGAGTTTAAGGAAAAGCGCAACAAGCGGGATGTGTGGACCGTAAGCACCAAGCCTTACAAGGGTGCACACTTTGCTACTTACCCCGATACGCTGATCCTGCCCTGCATTTTGGCCGGCAGCCGTGCCGGCGGCACCGTTCTTGATCCATTTTGCGGATCCGGCACCACCGTACAGGTTGCAGCTGAATACGGCAGGCACGGTATTGGTATTGAGATCAATACCGAATACGAGCCGCTTATAAAGGAACGGGTGGGCGATTATCAGCGCATTGCGCTGGAGGAGGTACCCGATGAGTAAAATACCTTACAGAAATAGTGAGGGCTACGCAGATCCTACGGCACACGCCGCCCTGGAGCCTATTGCCCAGGAGGAGGCAGCCCTTGAAAGCAAAGTAAACTTTTTAATAAAGGTGCTCAAATTCATTGCCAACGAGGCTGGGTTTGATGTAACCAACCGCATTGAACTATGCGACAGAAAAACCGGCAGGGTTTTTAAGTAAGCCCCCCCGTGGGGTGGGCGGTAAGGAGTAACCGCTATGCTAAATGATAGAAAAATAACCATATCAGCCGGAGCAAGCCGCCGTGCCACCCTTTGGACCGCACAAACGCTGCTTATATCGGAGTTATGGGAAAAGCTAAAAGTGCCGGCAAGGGGCACGGAAACCCTTGCAGAATATATGAGCCTCAAAAAGGCTCAACAGGATGAGCTCAAGGATATTGGCGGCTTTATGGGCGGTACCCTTAACGGTCCACGCCGTAAAGCAAACAATGTTACCGGGCGTGATATTATCACCCTCGACCTTGACAACATCCCCGCAGGTGGCACGGATGATGTGCTGCGGCGTGTTGAGGCTTTGGGCTGTGGGTACTGCGTATATAGCACCCGTAAGCACCAGCCGGCGGCACCCCGCCTCCGTATTCTGCTGCCTATGGATAGGACCGTAACCGCCGATGAGTATGAGCCTATTGCACGCAAAATGGGTGAATACATCGGCCTGGAGTTTGCGGATCCCACCACCTTTGAGGTAAGCCGCCTTATGTATTGGCCCAGCTGCTGTGCTGACAGCCAATATGTTTACCTCACCGCAGATAAGCCCCTGCTTTCAGCGGATGGCTTGCTTGATACATACGCCGATTGGCACGATATGACCACCTGGCCCGCTTTGCCGGGGCAGCAGGCGTTTACCAAGCTGGCGGTAAAACAAGGCGATCCGGAGGGCAAAAACGGCGTTGTGGGTGCTTTCTGCCGTACCTATGACATTTACCGTGCTATGGAGGAATTGATCCCCGGCATATATGAGCCCGTTGACACAATGCCCGGCAGATACACATACATTGGAGGCTCCACCACCGGCGGTGCTGTGCTGTACGATAACGGCAAATTTTTATACAGCCACCACGCAACGGATCCCTGCTCCGGCAGGCTCGTAAACGCCTTTGACTTGGTACGCCTCCATAAGTTTGCGGATGCAGACGATGAGGCACAGGCTGGCACACCCGCCAACCGCTTGCCCTCTTACGCTGCTATGTGTGAGTTTGCCACCGGCCTTGCCGATGTTGCAGGCCTTATGGCACAGGAGCGTTATGCAAACGCTGCCAAAGACTTTGAGGGCATCGGCCCCGATAATGCCGATGATCCCGCCAACTGGATGGCCTTGCTTGAAACAAGCGCCCAGACTGGTGCAGTAAAAGGCACCATAAACAATGTGCTTATTATCCTGGAGCACGATCCGATGCTCAAAGGTAAGTTTGCCCTCAACCAATTTGCCAACCGTGGTGAGGTGCTGGGGGCTCTTCCGTGGGATCAGCGTACCAAACGCCGCCTGTGGGATGATAACGATAACCAAGGCCTTTATTGGTACATTGAAAAGGTGTATAAGATCACCGGCAACGGCAAAATTGATGGTGCACTTTCCCTCCATTCCAACCGCTTTGCTTTTAACGAGGTGCAGGACTACCTGGGAGGCCTCAAAGGCAAATGGGATGGCGTGCCCCGCCTCGATACTCTTTTCATTGACTACCTCGGCGCCAAAGATACCGCATACAACCGTGCCGTTACCCGTAAGGCTTTTGTGGCAGCTGTTTCCCGTGCTATTACGCCCGGCTGCAAGTATGACAATATGCTTATTTTGACCGGCCCCCAGGGCCTTGGTAAAAGTACCCTTTTGGATAAAATGAGCCGTGGCTGGTTTAATGACAGCATCCGCACCTTTGAGGGTAAAGAGGCCAGCGAATTGCTCCAGGGCGTTTGGCTGGTGGAGGTTGCGGAGCTTGATGCTTTCCGTAAAACCGACATTGCCCGCATAAAGCAGTTTTTGTCTTTGAAAACAGACCGCTACCGCCCCGCTTATGGCAGAAATGTTAAAGAACTCCCACGCTGCTGTGTATTCTTTGGCACCTGCAATGAAACAGAATTTTTGCAGGATCCCACCGGCAACCGCCGTTTTTGGCCCGTTGACACCGGGGAGCAAAGAGGCACCAAAAGCGTGTTTAAGGATCTTGATGATGAGGTGGATCAACTGTGGGCCGAGGCAGTAATGCGGTGGCAGCTCGGTGAGCCGTTGTACTTAACCGGTGCCATTGAGGAGGATGCAAAGGCCAAGCAGGAGGAACACCGTGAGGCATCCAGCCGTGAGGGCATCGTGCGTGAGTTTATGGATCGACAGGTGCCCGATGATTGGAGCAAATGGCCTCTTGATAAGCGGCGTATGTTCTGGGCAGGCGGTGTGCAGGGCAATGTTACCCTGGTGCCCCGTGATCGTGTATGTGCCCTTGAGATATGGTGCGAGGCTTTCGGCGGCTCCATTAAGGAAATGAAAAACACCGATACCAGGGAGCTTAATGCAATTATTGCCGCAACGCCAGGCTGGAAAAAAGCAGATAAGCCCAAGTATATGGGGCCCTATGGGGCACAGCGTGGGTTTGTACGCTGATATGTTACAAACAATATTACAAATGCGGCTTACATTTATAAAACCGTGTAGAAATGTAAGAAAATCAAAATATTACATTTTTACACGGAAAACCGCCTTTTTGTAATATTGTAATGTACTTTGTAATATCGCAAAACCGCATAAAATAAGGCTTTTTATTGATTTTCTTACAATATTACATTTTTTTCTATTAACTATTAAAAATAGAGAGTTTGAAAGAAATAAAACCGCCTAACCCGCCTAAATGCGGGGGTATATGCGTGCGTGTGAGAAAAACGGAAAAGGAGGCAATTTGCAATGCTTGAGAGCGATGTTGAAAAACACCTCTGCAAGAGGGTTAAAAATGAGTTACACGGCTGGGCTCTTAAATTTGTAAGCCCCGGACAAAACGGCGTACCGGATCGCATCGTATTAGTGCCAATGGGGCGCATCTACTTTGTGGAAACAAAGGCCCCTGGTAAGAAACTGCGAAAATTACAAGAGTGGGTGTGCGGGCTTATTAAGGGTTTAGGCTTTGCCGTTTTAAGGTTAGACACCAAGGATAAGGTGGATGCCTTTGTAAGGGAGGTAATGAGCAATGGAATATAAACCGCATAATTACCAAGCCTATTGCATCCAGCGTATTGTTGAGGATCCGGCGGTTGGGTTGTTTTTACGGCCTGGCCTTGGCAAAACCTCAATAACACTTTCAGCCATAAACATATTGCGGTACTACCGCTGGAGCGTGCGTAAGGCTTTGGTTGTAGCACCCAAAAAGGTGGCAGAGGGTACCTGGAGCAAAGAGGCAAGCAAGTGGGATCACCTGAAACACCTCCGTGTGGTAACGGTCCTGGGGAGTGCTACCAAACGCATTAAGGCACTCAACACCCCTGCGGATGTGTATGTTATAAACCGTGAAAATATCCCCTGGCTGGTTGACTATTATAAACAGGCGTGGCCGTTTGATATGGTGGTGCTTGATGAAAGCACGAGCTTTAAGAGCAGCAAAAGCAAACGCTTTAAGGCCTTAAAGCTGGTACGCCGCTTTATGCGTAAGGTTGTGCTGCTTACCGGCACACCATCCTCCAAAGGTATTGAGGACCTTTGGGCACAGATCTATTTGCTGGATGAGGGTGCAAGGCTGGGCAAGACCATTACGCAGTACCGCCAAATGTATTTTGATTGCAATACACACGGTGGGCATTTTACAGAATACAAGGCAAAAGACGGAGCCGAGGCTGCCGTGCTTAATGCAATAAGTGATATTTGCATCAGTATGAAAGCCGAGGACTACCTGGAGCTGCCTGCGTGCATTGACCACGAGATCCCTGTTGTGCTTGATGATAAAGCCCTTAAAGCCTACAACCAATTTGAGCGTGATCTGTTGCTTGAGGTAAACGAGGAGGTTATCACGGCCAACACCGCCGGTGTACTTACCGGCAAACTGTTACAGTTTTGTGCCGGTGCCATTTATGACAATGACCACAACACCGTGCACCTCCACGATTGCAAACTTGATGCGTATATGGAATTGCTGGAGCAGCTTAACGGTGAGCATTGTATCACCTTTTATGGCTTTCAACACGATAAGGAGCGCATCCTTGAGGCTTTGGCCAAAACCAAGCTGCGGGTGCGTGTATATAAAGACACCAACGATGAGGATGATTGGAACGCCGGCAACATTGATGTGTTACTGGTGCATCCCGCCAGCTGTGCCTATGGCCTTAACCTGCAAGCAGGTGGCCGGCACATAGTTTGGTTTACACCAAATTGGAGCTTTGAGCTTAATGACCAGGGCAAGTGCCGTTTGTGGCGGCAGGGCTCCACCTATGACAAGGTTTTTGTGCATTACCTTGTTGTACAGGGTTGCGTTGATGAGGATGTGCTTGCAGCGGTGCAGGACCGTGAGAGCACCCACGAAAATGTGATGAATGTACTAAAAGCACGAATAAAGAAAGTAAGAGAGGAGGCAGCAATATGACAGTAAAGGAGCTTTCACAGTTATACTACCTTAACCGTGAGATCGAAATGGACCAGGTGCGACTTGACAACCTGGATGTGGAAATTAAGGAGGATGAGGAGCAACTGGCCGAGCTTGAGCGTATTGCATCAAGCCCCTCCTCACCCAATTATGACGGTATGCCGAAAAGCCCAAGCTACGGCAACAAAATTGAAAATGCCGTTGCAAGGATCTGGGATCTTGAGGCAAGCATCAAACGCAAAAAGGCTTTACGGTCCGATATTGCAATGACCATACAGGCAAAACAAATTTTGTGCCTTACCGAGCGTAACAAGCTGGAGCGTTATATTGCCGAGCTGCCAACATCGTTGCTGCGTATGATCTTTACATATCGCTTTATAAATGGTTTGACCTGGGAGCAAGTATCGGCAAGTATCGGATGGCGTACAACAGCTGACAGCGTAAGGCAAATGTGTTACCGTTACCTCCGGGATGAAAAAGTATAAAAACTGTGTTTCAAATGTTCTTGTATTTTGCAAAACGGAGGTGTAAAATATATAATGCGGGTATTGACCGATAAGGCAATGCCTCCTTGGTGAACAGCGGCAGAGGGGTTTTTCTCCGATCCCTCTGCTGTCTGTTCTTTTATTTTGTAACGAAAGCGAGGTGATACTCTTGACCGAAAAGCAGCAAAAGTTTGCGGATGAGTATATCATTGATTGCAACGCAACCCGTGCATACAAAGCAGCGTACCCAAATGTTAAAAAGGATAATGTGGCGGCAGCCGCAGGTGCAAGGCTGTTAAGAATTGTTAAGGTTGCTGCCTATATTGAGGAAAAGCTGGCCGAGATCAGCAGCCAAAAGACAGCAAACGCCCAGGAGGTTATGGAGTATCTAACCTCTGTAATGCGTGGCGAAAGCGAAAGCAGCGTTGTTGTGGTGGAGGGCTACGGTGAGGGATGCTCCGAGGCTAAAATCATTGAAAAGCCCCCGGATGAAAAAGAACGCTTGAAAGCTGCGGAACTTTTGGGCAGGCACTATGCTATATTTACCGATAAGGTAAAGGCAGAGGGTGCCATCCCTGTTGTTATTTCTGGCGGTGAGGATCTTGAGGACTAAACGCCGCCATTTACGCCTGCCGGAGGTGGTGGGCAAAGGGTACGGCACCTTTTGGAATTTCAAAGGCAGGTACCGTGTTTGCAAAGGATCCCGTGCCTCTAAAAAATCAAAAACAACCGCCCTCAATTCCATTGTACGCATTATGGAATACCCGCAGGCAAATATGCTTTGCGTGCGTAAAACATTCCGCACCCTCAAAGATAGCTGTTTTACAGAGCTCAAGTGGGCAATACGCCGCCTGGGCGTTGAGGAGTGGTGGGATGTAAAGGAAAGCCCGCTTGAAATGACATATAAGCCCACCGGGCAAAAGATCCTTTTCCGTGGCCTTGACGATCCGCTGAAAGTTACCTCAATTACGGTTGAGGTTGGCGTGCTTTGTTGGCTGTGGATAGAGGAGGCATACGAAATAGGCTCCGAGGCAGATTTTGACACCCTGGATGAGAGCATCCGTGGTGAAATGCCGCCGGGGCTTTTTAAGCAAATAACACTTACCTTTAACCCGTGGAATGAGCACCATTGGATGAAAAAACGCTTTTTTGATGCTCCCCCGGATCCGGATATATTGGCAATGACCACAAATTACCTCTGTAATGAGTGGCTGGATGCCGCCGATAAAAAGGTATTTGAAACAATGAAAACAAACAACCCCCGCCGTTATCGTGTGGCCGGCCTCGGTGATTGGGGTATTGTGGATGGCCTGGTATATGAAAATTGGGAGGAGCGCCTTTTCAGTATTGAGGAGGTACGCAAAACCCCTGGCATACGGTCCGCTTTTGGCCTTGACTTTGGATATACAAACGATCCCACCGCTTTGTTTTGTGGCTTGATAGACACCACCAACAAAACGCTGTGGGTATTTGATGAAATATACAAGCCAGGTATGAGCAATGAGGACATTGCCAGAGATATTACCGGAGCCGGTTACAGCAAGGAGCGCATCCGTGCTGATAGTGCCGAGCCCAAAAGCATTGACCGTTTACGCACCCTGGGCATCCAGCACATACGCAAAGCCCGTAAGGGTAAGGACAGTGTAAACAACGGCATTGATTTCATACAAGATTATAAGATCTTTATCCACCCACGGTGTGTAAATTTCCTTACCGAGATTGGCAACTACACCTGGGCAACAGATACCAAGACCGGCAAAAAGCTCAACATACCCATTGATGATTTTAACCACCTTATGGATGCAATGCGGTATGCCCTTGAGGAGTTTATAACCGGGCCACATTACAGTTTTGAGTAAAGGAGGCGGCAGCCGTGAAAACATTAAACCTGCATACAAAGGCACCCACGGTGCTTATGGCCAGGATGGCAATGCAGATAAAGCCGGGAATGACCGACAAAGAATTTTTGGAGCACGAGATCAAGGCGTGGCTTGCATCCCCGGAACGCAAAAAGCAAATTGAGGGCGATGCCTATTATGAGGGCAAGCAGGATATTTTGCTGCGTAAGCGTACTGTTATTGGCGAAAAGGGCGAGCTTAAAGAGGTTGAAAACCTGCCCAATAATCGTGTGGTTGATAACCAGTATGCCAAGATGGTTGACCAAAAGGCAAATTACCTTTGTGGCCAGCCTGTTACCTTTGATACAAAAAATAAGGCCTTTGGTGAGGCACTTACCAAGGTGTTTAACAAAAAGGTTATGCGTGTGATCCGCATCGTTGCTGAAAGAGCCTTGACCGGCGGCAAGGTGTGGGTGTTCCCGTACTACAACGAAAACGAGCTTGCTTTTGCGATGTTCCCCGCCCAGGATGTTTTGCCCCTTTGGGCTGACACCGAGCACACCGTACTTGATTGTGCGGTGCACCTTTTCCCCGTTTATATCTACAACGAAAACAACGAGGAGGAGGTTGTGCTCAAGGTTGAAATTATCCACGGTGGCGGCATTGATCGTTATATCTGGGAGGATGATACCCTGGTGGTGGATAACGATGCCACCTCCGGCCCTTACCTCACCATCCTTGACGAAAAGGGCAAGCCCACCGCATACAACTGGGAGCGCATCCCGCTTATTTGCTTTAAGTACAACCACCGTGAGCAGCCCCTGCTTTGCCGTGTAAAGTGCTTGCAGGATGCCCTTAACCTTATGCTTTCCAATTTCCTTAACGGTATGGAGGAGGATGTGCGTAATACGGTCCTCGTGCTCCACAATTACGATGGTGAGGATCTGGGTGAGTTTAGGCGTAACCTGGCTACCTATGGCGCCGTTAAGGTACGCAGCTTTGAGGGCTCCAATGGTGCGGTTGACACTTTGGAAATAAGCGTAAATGCTGAAAACTACAAAACCGTGCTGGAGCTGCTTAAAAAGGCCATAATCGAAAACGCCAGAGGCTACGATGCCAAGGATGAGCGTATGGGTGGCACACCTAACCAAATGAACATACTCTCAATGTATTCCGATATTGACCTTGATGCAAACGGTATGGAAACCGAATTTCAAGCCGCTTTTGAGGATCTGCTTTGGTTTGTGCGTGTGCACCTTGCCAATACCGGCGTGGGTGATTTCACCAATGAGGATGTAACGGTTATTTTTAACCGTGATATACTCGTAAACGAAAGTGAGGCCATTGACAACTGCGGAAAATCGGCAGGCATCATAAGCAATGAAACGCTTGTAAAACAGCATCCTTGGGTTGACGATCCGGAGGAGGAGCTGGAACGCATTGCAGCTGAAAAGCTCAAAGCGGTTGAGGAGGCTGACCAATACCGTGCAGCCTTTGCCGCCACCGCAGGCGGTAACAAGGGCAACGAGGAGCCCCCTGCCGGTGGTGGTACACCGGAGGGCGGTGTTGTAAATGAATAATGCAGACTATTGGGCACGCCGTTTTAAGATAATGGAGGATGCCCTCAAAGATCAATCATACGAATATGTGTTAAACCTTGAAAAACAGTTTGATGCAGCCATCCGTGAGATTGATACGCAAATGCGGGCTTGGTACCAGCGTTTTGCGGTAAATAACAACATTACCCTTGCAGATGCACAAAAGATGCTTACCACCGGTGAGCTTAAAGAGTTTTTGTGGACCGTGCAGGAGTACATCGAAAAGGGCCGGGAAATGAGCCTCAGCGGTGCGTGGATCAAAGAGCTTGAGAACGCATCAGCCAGGGTGCATATTTCCCGCTTAGATGCCCTTAAATTCCAACTAAGGCAACAGGCTGAGGCATTGGCACAGGCAAGAGTAAAAGCCACCACCGATGCCTCACGCCTTGCCTATACACAAAGCTACTACCACACCGCTTTTGAGGTACAGCGTGGGCTTGGCGTGGGATGGACTATGCAGGCTCTTAATGAGGATGCAATAAAAAAGGTGCTTTCCCGCCCCTGGACCGTTGACAACCAGACATTTACGGCACGCTGTTGGACCGATAAGGCAAAGCTGGTGGAAACCGTCAACCAAGAAATTACACAAATGATGGCACGAGGTGCCGCCCCGGATAAAGCCATTGAGGTCATTGCCAAGCGGTTTAATACCAGCAAGACCAATGCCGGGCGTGTGGTTATGACGGAAAGCGCCTATTTTTCAAGTGCGGCCCAAAAAGATTGCTTTAACGAGCTTGATGTTGAGCGTTACCGGGTAATTGGTACGCTTGACACCCACACCTGCGATATTTGCGGGGATCTTGACGGGCGTGTGTACAAAATGAGTGAGTATGTGGTGGGATCCACAGCCCCGCCTTTTCACCCTTGGTGCCGTTGCTGCACCGCCCCCTATTTTGAGGATATGGAGGGCATCGGTGAGAGGTACGCCCGTGATGCCGAAACTGGGCAGCGTTATAAGCTCCCCAAAGATACCACATACAAGCAATGGAAACAGATGCAGGATGCCGCACACGGCTCCGGCTTTGTTGACAAAAAGCGTAAAATGGGGTATAATACAAGCACCGACACAAAACAATTTGAGGCCTACAAGGCACGCCTGGGCGATGAGGCACCCAAGAGCTTTGCCGATTTTCAAAAGCTCAAATACGATAACCCCACCGCATACAATGACCTTGCCGGGTATTATCGTTATAAGGGAAACAACCCGGACAGCAACAGAGGCCTTTACAACGCCAACAATGCAGCTAAGGCAATGCGTGCCGCCGGTACGCTTAAAACCAAGGGCACCATTACGGTTGCCCCCAAAGGCCGCAGTATTGTTGACATTAACACACACGCCGCAAAGCGTATGGCTGAGCGTGGCATAACGCAGGAAATGGCACAGCAGATTATTGACAATGCCGATTTTGCTATTAAGCAACGCCGAGGATCCCAATACGCTTATTATACCAAAGATGGCTTTGCCGTGCTTGATAACAACGGCGTGCTCGGTACAACCGGCCCACTTGATGAGGGCGGTAAAACATTATACGATGAGGTGATGAAAAATGCCAAAGACAGTAAGCAATAAGATATTTTGCCCCCTGCTTAACAAGGAAATTGAGGAGGGGTACTGCTGGGAGCTCTGCAACATCGCCACAAATGATGTTTTGCTTGAGGGCGATACCGTAACAGATTGGGATGCAGCCCAAAAGACCTGCGACAAATGCGGCAGGTTTAATGAGGAGGAATAAAAGCCCTCCCACAATTTCATAGGTTGATTAAAGCATCGTGCTATTGCGGCACGGTGCTTTTTTCATACAAAAATACCGCCGGCCCAGCGGATAACAAAACGGGTGTTGCAATACCGGGACTTGCCGGACAAACAAGGACAGCAACCAAAACCAAAGACCATAAGGAGGTAAACAAAATGTTGGATTGGTTAAAACCCATTTTGGGGGATGCCTACACGGAGGAGATCGACAGCAAGATTGCTGCCGAGATCGGCAAGGGCTTTGTTGCCCGTGCAGATTTCAACGAGGTAAGCACCGCCAAAAAGAAACTGGAGCAGGATGTGGCCACCCGTGATCAGCAGCTGGAGGACCTTAAAAAGTCAACCGGTGATATTGATGCCCTCAAGCAGCAGATTACCACGCTCCAAACACAAAACGCAGATGCTAAGACCGCTTACGAGGCAGAGCTTGCCAAGGTTAAGCTCGATGCCGCCGTTGAGGCAGCCCTTACCGCTGCCGGTGCTAAAAACAACACCGCTGTTAAGGCTCTGCTTGCAGATTTCCTCAAGGATGCCAAAATTGCCGAGGATGGTACCGTCAAGGGCTTGGATGGCGAACTTGCCACAATGGCAAAAGCTGAGGCTACTGCTTTCTTATTCAATACCGGTAACGGCGGGGCTCAGTTTAGAGGTATGGCTCCTGGAAACCCCGGCGGCAAGACACCGCCCCCGGAGGGCAAAAAGCCATCCGAAATGAGTTATGATGAGCTTTGTGCCTATATGGAGGCTAACCCCGGCGTAAAACTCGATTAACCCCAAAACATTATAAAATCTAAAAAGGAAAGGTGAACATAATGCCTAACACTAAGTTTGATGCCAAGAGCTTTAATGCTGAGGCGTTTAAGTACAAGGTTGGTACCGTTCCCAACTTGAAAATGAACGAGCTGAAAAAGTCCTCTGCCCTCGTTGGCAACCCGGACATCAAGGATGTTTTCTCCAGCCAGAATGGCACGGGCTATGCCCGCATTGCTATGCGTGGCTTGGCAGATGGCGATGCTGTCAACTATGACGGCCAGACCGACATCACCGCTACCAGCACCAAGACCTTTGAGCAGGGTGTTGTTGTGGTAGGCCGTGCTAAGGGCTGGGTTGAGCGTGATTTTTCCTATGACATCACCGGCAAGGTTGATTTTATGGACAATATCGCAAAGCAGATCGCTGAGTATAAGGATGGCCTCGACCAGGGCACTATCCTTGCGATCCTCAAGGGTATTTTTGCAATGACCGGCGGCAAAAACGCTGAGTTTGTTGCAAAGCACACCACTACTGTTGACGGTGATATGACCGCAACAACCCTCAACTCCGCTACCAACAAGGCCTGCGGTGCTAACAAAAAGGCTTTCGCCCTCGTGTTTATGCACAGCGATGTAAGCACCGGCCTGGAAAACCTCAACCTCATTGAGCGCCTCAAGTACACCGATGCACAGGGCATCACCAGATCCCTTGACCTCGGTACCTGGAATGGCAAGCTCGTGGTTGTGGATGATGATATGCCCGCTGAGGAGGGTTATTTCCCTGCAACTGCAAGCGATCCCGGCGCCCTCAAGGTTGTTGCAAACTCTGCAACTCCTACGGATGGCGAGATCAAGGCAAGCGCCGTAACTCCTTACTTTGGCAACGGTGCGGTTGCTGCTGATACCTATGTGGTACCCGGCACCCGTTACACCACTTACGCTCTTGGTAAGGGCTCCATTTCTTATGAGGACATCGGCGTTAAGGTGCCTTATGAAATGGACCGTGATCCCAAGGTAAACGGCGGTGAGGACACCCTTTACATCCGTCAGCGTAAGTGCTTTGCACCTTTTGGCATTTCCTATGAAAAGGCCAGCCAGGCATCCCTCTCTCCTACGGATGCAGAGCTTGCCAACGGTGCAAACTGGAGCGTGGTACACACCGGCGAAAGTGCGGAAAAGGATCGTACCTACATCAACCACAAGGCTATTGCCATCGTGAGAATTTTCTCCAGAGGCTAAGTAATAGGAGGTGCAGCAAATGGCTCTGTATGAGGATGTTGTGGCAAGGCTTGCAAGCCTTGGCTTTACAGTAACCGCAACCGACACACCGGATGCTGCCGTTACTTATTCCATTAACCGTGCTGAGGCTTTTATCAAGTCGCAGATCAACCGCACGGAAATACCGGAGGGGCTGTATTACACCCACATTGATATGGCGGTGGGCTTATTCCTTAAAGACAAAAAGGCGTGTGGCCAACTCGGTGCCGCCTTTGACTTTACGGCGCCTGCTAAGAGTATCAGCGAGGGTGATGTTTCCGTAACCTTTGCGGGAGCAGCGGATGGCAGCCTTACCCCGGAAGCAAGGTTTGATAAAATGGTGGATGCCTTTATCAACCCGCCGCAAAGCGTATTTGCCGCTTTTAGGAGGCTTAAATGGTAAGGGGTGTAAACCTTGCCGCCGCTGTAAAAAGCCTCTGGGAGGGCAAATGTACGGTTACTGTGCGTGAAAACAAGACCAACGAGGCCAACGGGCGCACAGAGGCAAAGGAGGTTGACCTTTGCACCAACGAGCCCTGCCGTATTTCTTTTGATACGGTCCAGGTAACGGAGCCCTCCAACGGCGCCGCCCAAACAAAGCAAACCGTTACGCTGTTTATTGATCCCGCTGTTTCCCTCCCGGCAGGATCTAAAATCACCGTAACACAAAAGGGCACCACAGGGGTGTACGAGCAAAGCGGCGTGCCTGCCGTGTATTCTACGCACAAAGAGGTACCGCTTGAGCTCTTTAAGGGGTGGGCGTAATGGCAAAATGGGGCAACGCTGATTTTGAACAGCTCAAGCAATTACAGGATCGCCTCCAAAAGCTGGAGCAAATTGATCTTGATAAATTTTGCAGGGGTGTATCAAAAGAGCTTGCAGCCCGTTTGCTTGCCCTCGTTATACCCCGCACCCCTGTTGGTGATTACCCAAACGAAACAGGCAAAAAGGGTGGCACGCTGAGGCGTGGATGGACCGGCGGCAAAAACGCCGGAGCCAAGAGCTATGCGGAAAGCCTGCCGATCTCAAAAGCCGGCAACACATACACCATTGAGGTTATAAACCCCGTGGAGTATGCAAGCTATGTGGAATTTGGGCACAGGCAGACACCGGGGCGGTTTGTACCCGCCATTGGCAAACGCCTTACAGCATCGTGGGTTGATGGGCAGTATTTCCTCACCTTATCGGAGGAGGATCTGCAACGGATGGCTCCGGCAGTAATACAGCGGAAACTTGATCAATTACTCCGGGAGGTATTTAATGGCTGAGTTAAGTTACAACGGCATTTTTGACGGTGTTACGCTTGCCTTGCATCGTGCGTTTCCAGCGGTGCAGATACACGGCAGGACCGTTAAGCAAGACCTGCACCCCGGTGATTTCAATGTGCTGCCGATTACCCCGCAACACAGCGGGCAAATGGGCATCCGTGCAAGCCGCAGTATTACCTTTGATGTGATTTACTACCCCACCGAAAACGGCGGGCGTGAGGAGTGCCTGGATAAGGCAAACCTCTTGCCGCAGGTGCTTGGCACTATAACCACCCCGCTGGGTGATAAGGTGCACGGCACGGGGTTTGACACTAACATTGAGGATGGTGTGCTGCATTGTATTGTGCGGTACCCCCACTTTGTCTATACACCGGCAGACGGGGATGCAATGGAAACAATAAAAATGAAATAGGAGGCTTAACGCTATGGCAACAAAAGCCAATGCTGAGGTTGCGGCTCCTGTGTACAACAAGGCACAGCTGCTTGCCTCAAAGAAATATGCCAACAGGCAGGATATTCTCAACGCCCTGCTTGATGATGGCAAGACCTACACCACCGCACAGGTGGATGCGTTGATCGAAAAATATATGAAAGGACAGGTAAAATAATATGGCACACGGTGGCGGCACTTGGCTTACCCAAAACAAGGTAATGCCGGGTACTTATATCAATTTTTCCAGTTTGGCCAAGGCTACTGCGGCTCTTTCCGACAGAGGCATTGCGGCAGCCCCCTTTGTGCTGAATTGGGGCCCGGAGGGTACCGTTTTTGAGGTTACTTCCGGCGATTTCCAGAAAAACAGCAAGATCATTTTCGGCTATGGCTACGATGCCCCGGAAATGCTTGCTTTGCGTGAGATTTTCTGCCACGCAACCAAAGTGTACTGTTACCGCTTGGGCACGGGCGGTGTTAAGGCTGCCAATGACTACGGCACCGCAAAGCACCCCGGCACTCGTGGTAATGACATCAGCATTGTTGTTACCAAGAATGTTGACGAGCCCACAGCTTTTGATGTTAGCACCTATGTGGGCGGCGTATTCTTTGAAACCCAGACCGTTGCAGGTGCATCCAACCTTGTTGACAACGCTTTTGTTGTGTTCAAAAAGGATGCAACCCTTGCGGAAACTGCGGGCAAGAATATGACCGGCGGCACAAACTGTGCAAGCATCACCGGCGAACATCACCAGGCTTTCCTTGATGCCATTGAAAGCTACGCATACAACGCCCTTTGCTGCCCTGCTGAGGATGAAACCACGGTAACGCTTTACGCCAAGTTTAATGAGCGTGTGCGTGATACCCTCGGCTCCAAGGCTCAGCTTGTGGCTTGGCAGCCTAAGGCTGACTATGAGGGCGTTATCGGTGTATGGAATGAGGCAAGCCACGGATCCATTACCTCTGTGGATAAGCACGCCCTTGTTTATTGGGTGGCTGGTGCACAGGCGGGTGTGGCTGTCAACAGATCCCTCACCAATACGGAGTATGACGGTGAGCTTATCGTGGATGTGGAATACACCCAGGCTGAGCTTGAGGCCTGCATCAAAGCGGGCAAGTTTATGCTCCACAATGTAAACGGCACGGTGCGTGTGCTTGAGGACATTAACACCCTTGTTACCCTCACCGAGGAAAAGGGTGCAATTTTCCAGAGCAACCAGACCGTGAGAGTTTGCGACCAGATCGCCAACGATGTTGCGGTGCTCTTTAACACCCGCTATGTTGGCCAGGTACCGAATGATGCCTCCGGGCGTGCAACGCTTTGGAATGACATCGTTAAGCTCGTACAGGAACTTGAGCGCATCCGTGCGGTTGAGGACTTTGACAGCGACACGGTAACGGTTGAGGTTGGCGATAACAAAAAGGCTGTACTGCTCACTATCAACGGCCTTAACATCGTAAATGCGATGAGCCAGCTCTATATGAGCGTTATTATTCAGTAAAGGAGGCGGCATAAATGAACACTAAAAATGTAATGGCAACCAACGATGCACCGGTTGCGAAATATGCAGAGGTTTTTGTTACCCTCAAGGGCAAGCGTTACGCTATGCTTATGTGTAAGAACTTTGAGGGCAAGGCCAGCATTTCCAACCAGGATGTGCCCCGTATGGGCTCCATCATTATGGGCAAAAAGCCCACATCGGTTGAGCTTTCGTTCACTATGACCATTTACAAGTGCACCGAGATTTTTGACGATGTGCTTGACGAATTTATGAGCACCGGCGTTATGCCCACTATGGACATCCAGACCTCTAACGAGGATCCTGCAACCTCTATGGGCCGCACCTCTAAGGTGTACAATGATTGCGTGCTTGATGGTGATGTGCTGCTTTCGTTGGCAGGCTCCGAGGATGATTTCATTGAGCAGGAGATCAGCGGTTTTGCTAACAGCATCACACGCCCCGAAAAGTACAAAAACCCGGCTTATATGTAAGCCAAAGAAAATAAGGAGGACATACCGAAATGGCTAATACTTTGAGTGCATTTTTCGCACAGAACGCCAAAAAGGCTGATAACCGCAAATTTGTAGCATCCCCCCGCTTTGTTGATAACGGCAAGCCCCTTGAGTGGGAGCTTGCCGCTATTACTGCGGGTGAAAACCAAAAGCTCCGCAAAAGCTGTATGAAAAGCGTGCCGGTAAACGGCAAGCGTGGCCAGTACACGCAGGAGTTTGACACCGCAACCTACCAGGCAAAACTTGCCGTTAAGTGTGTGGTGTTCCCCGACCTCAACAACGCCGAATTGCAGGAAAGCTACGGCGTTATGGGTGCCGAGCAGCTTATTTCTGCTATGCTTATGCCCGGTGAGTTTGATGAGCTCATTTCCACTATCCTGGAGCTTAACGGCTTTACGGATATGGGTGAGATGGTGGATGAGGCAAAAAACTAATAACGGAGGGCGATCCAGAGGCTAATTACGCCTATTATGCCCTCCACAAATTCCGCTGGAAACCCTCTGAGTTTTTGGCTATGGATCCGTATGAGCAGGCGTTTGTAATTGCCGCCATTGATGTACGGGTTGAAAAAGAAAAGCAAGAGGCAGCAGCGGCAAAACGAAAAGCAAAACGGCGATAACAGCAGGGCCTTAACGGTCCTGCTGTTGCTTTGCCGGAAAGGAGGTACTTATGGGAGCTGTAAGATCTTCCCTCGTGTTAAACGATGGTATGACCTCCACGCTGAGGCGCATTAACAAGGCTATGGGGTTGATGATAAACAACTTTGAGGCCGTACAGCGTGCCTCCGGGCAGGCTATAAACACCCAAGACATTGCCCAAGCAAGGCAGGAAATTGGGCGTGCTAATGCACAGCTTGACGAAATGGAGCGTAATTATCGTGAGATAAACGATCAGCAGAACACCCTAAACAAGCAATTAAATACCGGCAATAAAAACGCCGGTGGCCTTTTGAATAAGCTCAAAGGCGTTGCGGCTGCGTACCTCGGTATGAAAACACTCGGCTCTTTGGTGGAGCTTTCGGACACCCAAGCCCAGACAGAGGCACGGCTTAACCTTATGGTTGATGATAACAACACCGTTGACAGTTTGGAGGCCAAGATCCGTGCATCCGCTACGAGGGCAAGGGCGGCGTACCAAACCACCGCCGATGCCGTATCAAAACTCGGTATGCAGGCGGGCGATGCTTTCAGCAGTAACGATGAGCTTATTGCTTTTACGGAGCTGCTTAACAAGTCTTTTGTTGTAGCCGGTACCTCGGCGCAGGGCGTTGACAGCGTAATGCTCCAGCTTACCCAGGCACTTGCCGCAGGCAAGCTCCAGGGTGAGGAATTAAACGCCGTGCTCGATAACGCACAGCCCATTGTTGCCAACATCAAACGGTACCTCACAGAGGTTGAAAAGATAGATGCCAGCAACATTAAGGAGCTTGCATCCGAGGGCAAACTTACCGCTGATATTATCAAAAATGCAATGTTTTATTGCGCCGATGATATTAACACCAAGTTTAACGCTATGCCTATGACTTGGGGGCAGGTATGGACCGGGATGAAAGATAAAGCCATCTTATCCCTGGAGCCGGTACTGCAAAAGATCGGTGAGCTTGCAAGCGATCAGCAGGTGCAAAACACCATAAGCGGGTTGCTCAACGGCTTTGCACTCCTTGCACAAATTCTGCTGGGTGTTTTCAATATTGGCGTTAAGGTTTACAATTTCTTTGCAAAGAACTGGAGCACCTTGGGGCCCCTTGTTTGGGGCATTGTGGCGGCGTTTGCCGCCTACAACACCGCCCTGTTGATACACAAGGGCTATCTTGCGGGTGCGGCTATTGTAGAGGGCATTAAGGCGGTTGCAGCGTATGCAAGTGCCAAGGCCACCCTAAAAGCCGCAGAGGCAGCGGGCGTAAATACCGCAGCCCTCGGCTCCGAGGCGGCGGCAGCCGCTTTGGCGGCAGCAGGCTTGACCGCAGAGCAGGTTGCGACGGCAGCCGCTACGGTTGGCCAAACCGCTTTCAACACGGCATTATGGGCTTGCCCCATTACCTGGATCATTGCCGCCGTAATTGCACTTATTGTGGTATTCTTTATGTTTACCGAGCAAATTATGGGTGCAATTTATTGGCTTGGTGCACTTTTCAAAAACATAGGCTTATGGATCGCTAACTGCGGCATCGCCGCCTGGGAGGTTATCAAAAATGTTGGTTTGTGGTTTGCAAACCTCGGTTTGAGCATCTGGGCGGTAATTAAAAACATAGGCCTTTGGTTTGCGAATTTGGGCACCGCAGCTTGGGCTATTATCAAAAATACCGGCCTTTGGTTTGCCAACCTTGGTATGGGTATATGGAATGTGCTCAAGGCGGCGGCAAGCAATGTGGCAACTGCCTTTTCCAACGGCTGGATCAATATTCAAATCGGCTTTTGGAGTATGGTAAATGCCGTAATGCAGGGCATCAAGTCTTTGGCTGAAAAGGCCAATAAATGCCTTGGTTGGATGGGCGTAAATATCGACACCTCCGGGCTTGATTTTGCATCCAAGAAAATTGACGAACTGAACGGCAAAAAGGACAGTTACGAGAGTATAAGCGATGCGTGGGCAGAGGGCTTTAATACTTTCGCTTACGAGGATGTGGGCGATGCTATGAGCACCTATGACTATGCAAGCGTGGCAGATGCTTGGAACACCAACGATCTTGACTGGAGCAAGGTGGGCACCGGCTTTGATACTTTTGACACTTTCCAAGACGGTTGGGGCTCGGATGCCTATGCCGCAGGTGCAGAGGTTGGCGCCGGTATTAAGGATGCCATTTCCTTTGATAACCTTTTAGGTGGTGCAGCCCAAAACAATGGTACCAGCGTGGATGATACCCTCGGCTATGGTGATACCCTGGAGGGCATTGCCGGTGATACAAGCAGCATTGCAGGCAGCTCCGATAAGACAACGGAGGAGCTTGCTTATTTGCGTGATATTGCCGAGCAGGAGGCCATTAACAGATTTACCACGGCTGAAATTAAGGTTGATTTCACGAGCAACAATAACATCAGCAGCGATATGGATATTGACGGTGTGATTAGTGTATTCACCGAGCAGGTTGTGGAGGCACTTGAAACCGCAGCGGAGGGGGTGTATTAAGGAATGGCTTATAAATGTTATCTTGGCGGCGTGCTTATGCCGGAAACACCGGGGCAGCTTACGATTAAGATCAAAGGGCAAAACTCAACCCTTGTGTTGCTTAACGGCAACGAGATCAATTTCTTAAAGAGCCCTGGCCTTTCCGAGATCACCCTCCCCCTCACATTCCCAATGCTGACCGGTCCCAAAAGGCCGGAGTATTACCTTAACCACCTTGAAAAGTTAAAGACGGGAAAAGCCCCCACCCAGTTTATTATGACCAGAACATCACCAGGCGGCTTGTTACTGTTTGACACCAATATTAAGGTGAGCATTGAGGACTACAACATTACCGAAAACGCACAAAACGGCCTTGATGTTTCGGTAGAGGTAAAACTGAAACAATACCGAGATTACAGCACCAAAACCGTTACGATCACAACAACCACCGCCACCACAAAGCCAACGGGTAACACCTCAACGCAGACGGGCGGCGGCACTACGCCCAGCACCGGTGGAGGCTCAACCTCCGGCTCCGGATCCACCGCCTTTAAGGTGGGTGATGTGGTGAAAATCACCGGCAACACCTATTATAACGGCGGTACCATACCAAGCTGGGTAAAGGTAAAAAATTGGATCGTTTACTCGGTAAGCGGTGATCGTGTTGTTATCAATAAGAGCGTTGATGGCAAAAATGCAATTATGAGCCCCGTTAAGGCCTCAAACCTTGCACTTGTTTCCAGCAGCGGCTCTATAACCAAAACCGCAACTGTTACAAATACACGAGAAACAACAACCGCCCCGAAAGTTACCACCTACACCGTTAAAAAAGGTGATACGCTTTGGGCGATTTCCAAAAAATACTTGGGCAGCGGTGCCAAATACAACACCATTTATAATGCCAATAAGGGCATCATTAAAAATCCCAACCTCATTTATGTTGGGCAGGTGTTGACAATTCCCGCTGTTAAGTAATGACCTACGAGCTTTTTATCAAGCACGGCAACACCCTTTTGTACCCGCCCGTTGTTGACGGTGTAACAATAGAATGGGAACGCAAAGGGCAGCCGGGCAAACTTACTTTCCAGGTAGTGAAAACAACCGCTTTGACCTTTGAGGAGGGCGATGCCTGCCGCTTTTCGGTGGATGGCAAGCCCTTATTTTATGGCTTTGTGTTTGAAAAATCACGCACCGGGAGTAAGAGCGATATTATCAAGGTTACGGTGTACGATCAGCTGTATTACCTTAAAAACAAAGACACCTATGTGTATGCCAACAAAACGGCCACAGAGGTTGTAAAAATGATTGCACAAGACTTTGGGCTTAACCTCGGTACCCTTGAGGACACCGGCCATAAGATCGAGAGCCGCACCGAGGAAAACGCCCAAATGTTTGATGTGATCCAAAACGCTTTGGATGAAACACTCAAAGCAAAAACCCAAATGTATGTGCTGTATGACCAGGCGGGCAAGCTCACACTCACCAACATTGCCAATATGAAACTTGGCCTTGTGGTGAACGAGGACACCGCCGGCGATTATGACTATAAAAGCAGCATCGCCTCCAACACATACAACCGCATTAAACTTGCCTATGAGGACAGCAATGCGGGTGCCCGTAAAATCTACATTGCACAAGACAGTAGCAACATTAACCAATGGGGCGTTTTGCAGTATTACGAAAAACTCAACGATCCTACAAATGCCCAGAGTATGGCTGACAGCTTGCTTAAACTGTATAATACCAAAAACCGTACCTTGAGCATTAAAAATGCCCTGGGCGATGTGCGGGTGCGTGCGGGCACGCTGTTGTTGGTTGTTTTAGGGCTTGGCGATATTAACCTCTCAAATTTCCTTTTGGTTGAGCAAGTCAAGCACACTTTCAAAGACAACCAGCACCTTATGGAGCTTAAATTAAGGGGTGGTGCTTTTGTCGCTTAATGCTAATACCTGGATCAAAACTATTAAGCGGGCGGCTGTTGAGGCAGTCGAGGCACGCAAACCATTTGCATTGTGCCTTGGCGAGGTTATCCAAGCCAGCCCCCTTAAAATAAGCGTTGACCAAAAAATGACACTCACCGTAGCCCAGCTAATGCTTACCGATGCTGTGCGGGATCACACGGTTTATATGACCGTTGACCACAATACCGAAAGCAAAAGCGGTGGCTCTGGTGATAGCTCTTTTGCCTCCCATAACCACGCCTATAAAGGTAAAAAAGCCTTTAAGGTGCACCGTGCCCTTAAAAAGGGCGAAAAGGTGATCCTGCTCCGGTGTGATGGCGGGCAAAAGTTTATAGTGCTGGATAGAGTGGAGGCTACATAATGGCAGAATTACAGTATTTGCCCACAACGGGCGATGATCTTGACCTTTTGGAGTACGCCCTTGAGCAGCAACCCTCTTACACCTACAAGCTGGATATTGACAAAGGGCGTATTAAGGGTATGACGGATGAGGCAGATGCGATGCTCCAGGCCGTTTACCTTATCCTATCTGTGGAAAGGTACCAATGCCCCATATATTCCTACAACTACGGCGTGGAGCTTGCTGACCTTATAGGACAGCCCAAGGACTATGTTATGAGTGAGGCAAAGCGCCGAATTACTGAGGCCTTAACGCAGGATGATCGCATTGAGAGCGTTGACGAATGGGCCTTTGAAACAACCAAAAACTCCGTAATTGTTACCTTTGTGGTGCATACGATTTTTGGCGATATTGAAACAACAAAGGAGGTGGCGGTATGAGCTTATTTGAGGATCGTACCTTTGAAAACTTGCTTGCAAGTGCACTTGCAAGGGTACCCTCCACCCTTGATAAGAGGGAGGGCTCCCTGGTGTATAACGGCAATGCCCCGGCAATGGCAGAGCTGGCACAGTTATACATTGGCCTTGATTTTGTATTTACGGCCACATATATTGCCACCGCACCCCGTGAGTACCTTATTGAGCGTGCAAAGGACCGTGGGCTGACACCCAAAGCGGCAAGTGCTGCCGTGTTCCGTGCAGAGTTTAATATTGAGGTGCCCGTGGGTGCCCGCTTTTCCTGCGAGGATCTTAACTTTTATGTAAGTGAGAGGTTGGCAGGCGATGATACCGAAACAGGCCTCAGCCACAGGCTGGTATGTGAAACTGCCGGCACGGTGGCCAATGATTACACCGGGGCACTTATCCCCATTGAGTACATTGACGGGCTTACATCGGCAAATATCGTTGAGCTGCTTATCCCTGGCGATGATGAGGAGGAAACGGAGGTATTTAGGCAAAGGATCCTGGATGCCCTCCAATCGCAGGCGTTTGGTGGAAACCAAGCAGATTACAAGCAAAAGGTGTTAAGCATTGACGGTGTGGCCGCCGTAAAGGTGCACCCCGTCTGGAACGCTGACACACCGCCCGCACAGTTTATACCCTCTGCCGAGGTGCAGGCGTGGTTTGATGCGGGTATGAGTGGCGTTACTGATACCGCCGCAAAGGCGTGGATCACAGCCATATACAATGCAGCCCTTAACAAAAAGCTCACGGTGGGCGGCACGGTCCGCTTGGTTGTTATGGCTGCCAACAATTCTGCACCCTCCGAGGAGCTTATTGATGTGGTGCAGAGCACTATTGATCCCACCCAAAATGCGGGTGAGGGTGTGGGCCTTGCCCCTATTGGCCACATTGTAAAGGTGGATGGCGTTAAGCTCACCACCATTGATGTGCACACCAATATCACCCTTACAGCAGGCTGGGCGTGGGCAAACGCAAAGCCTTACATTGAGGCGGTAATTGATAAGTATTTCAACGAGCTTGCCGAGGCGTGGGAGGGTGCCACAAACCTTATTGTGCGTATATCCCAAATTGAAAGCAGGATCCTCCAGGAGTGCTCCGCTTTTGTTATGGATATTAACGGCACCACGCTGAACGGAGCCACGGCCAACATCACTCTGGGTGAGGACTACATCCCCAAGCGAGGTGCCGTAAATGAATGATAGAAAACTTATTGACTACCTCCCGCCGGTGCTTAGATCCGTTATGGAGTTTATGGCCATAACGGATGCACAGCAGCCGGAGTTTGAGAGGGCTTGGGCTGCCCTTAACTTGGTGATGGATAATCAATTTATTGATACCGCCACCGAGGAGGGCGTTGCGGTGTGGGAAAAGGAGCTCAATATCACACCGCTTAATACGGAAACGCTTGAGGAGCGTAAACAGCGTATAAAAACCGCCTGGACCTATGGCGTGGTTTATACCTATAATTGGCTGGTGAATTGGTTAAAAACCTCCTGCGGTGAAACAAACCGCTTGCCCACCATCAATGATTACACCCTCCGTGCAGCGTTGCCCGTTTCTGTTGACTACATAAGAATTTTGGAGGATATGAGGCGGTATGTATCGGCCAATGTGCTTATAGATCCACTCATCCTGCTTACCAAAATTGAAATGACACACTTTGCAGGTGCCGCTTTCCGGCACTCGGTGCGCCAGACAATGCAAACACCGGCGTGGGATATGGATAACATAAACCTGCTTACCGATGAAAACGGCATTGTGCTTATGGAGGAGGCAGGCAGCAAAATAATGTATGAGGAGGTTGTTGTATGACACCTAATTTGACCGATGCCGGCAAAAACCTTTTGCTCCGTGCATTAACAGGTGAAACCATCACCTTTACCAAAATACAGCTTGGTAACGGTCCTGCCCAGGATGCGAGAACGGCAACAGGCTTGATAAACCCCTTGCTTACCGTTGAGCTTTCCAAAATTGAGGTTGGTGAGGAATATGTTACCCTTACAGCTGCATTTACAAACGGTACTGTAACAAGCGGCTTTCACATTACGGAGGCGGGCTTTTATGCCAAGGATCCGGATGATGATAGCAAAGAGCTTTTGTATGCCCTTGGCAACGAGGATGAAAGCACCGCCGACTATGTACCGAATAACGCAAACCGCATCCTTGAAATGGAGTTTAATGCTTTGCTTTTCATAGGCGATGCGGAAAATGTGGCGGCGGCAATTAACAGCTCCCTTGTTTATGCCTCTGCTGCTGACCTTGAGGCCCACACCGGAAATGTGGAAAACCCGCACAATGTTACAAAGGAGCAGGTGGGGCTCGGCAATGTTCCCAACAGGAGCACCAACGATCAAACGCCCACCTATGAAACCGCAACCACCTTTGCAACCCTTACCTCCGGTGAAAAGGTAAGCACCGCCTTTGGTAAAATCAAGCTGGCGATCACTAACCTTATTAACCACATTGCCAACAGGAGCAACCCGCACGGCGTAACAGCGGCACAGGTAAATGCTGCGGCAAAATCGCACACGCATAACGCCTCCGACATCAACGCCGGCACGGTGCCCGTTGCCCGTGGTGGTACAGGTACAACCTCTTTCCCAAACGGTGCCCTGGTGCAGGGTACGGGTGGCGCATACCTCAAGTATTTGCAGGGGGCGGGTGCTTTGTATGCTACCTCTACCGGCAACCCCCGTTTTGGCACCCTGCCCGTTTCTATGGGAGGCACGGGCGTTACCACGCTTAATGCGTTGCTTGAGCTCGTTGCACAAAACCTCTTTGTTACCGGTATGTATGACGGTAACAACACGCAGGGGCGTGTAATTGATCTGGGCTTTACCCCCAAAGCGGTATTGCTTTTTGATGCCGAGGGTAATACCCACGATGATGTTGACGATCTGCACGGCGGCTTGGCATTGCGTAATTACAATGTTATCAGCCGTAATGCCTCTAATACCTACACCACAACCTGGAGCAATACATATTGCGTGCTGGGCATCGTAACAAATGGTTTTAGAGTGAATTACTACACGAGCCAAGAGATAAGATCCAATGAAAGCGGCCACCGCTATTATTACATTGCATTTAGATAAGAGGGGGGGGTAAAGTGATATGATTACAAAACTCAAAGAGGGTAACACCTATGTTGTTGACAATGAGGGCATTTATACGGAGTTTGTCTGTGATGAGCCCGCCGATGTGCTGAACTTGCCAACGGGTGCAAATTCCTCCAGCCTTGACAGGCCACGCCCCGGTAGCACGGCGGTTATCACCAGCACCCAAGAGGTGTATGTGCTTACCAATCAGCGTGTATGGGTTGCACTTGTAGAGGGGTGATAATATGGCAAATATGGCTGTGTTAAAGCCCTTACCCCAAGACAATAACCCCATAACCCTTTTGCTTATGCGTAAAGGTAAAAGCAAGGTTATTGAGCCGCCTGCCGGCTCCGTGTTCCTTGCTGACGAAAACAACAGGCTCCTCCGTGATGAACGGGGAGCCTATTTACTTGAAAATAAGGAGGAGTAAACCACTATGGCAAATACTGTTTCGGTTGTTGAAAAACCCATCCCCGAAAAAGTAAGCAAAGAGGCTTATGTGCTCGGCATCCAGGATGATGGATCCGGCAAGCAAGCCCTTTACCGCTTGCCCCTTAATGAGGTGCGTGCAAACGGTGCAAATGACCTGTTTATTATCCCGGCTCTTATTGAGCAGTACGGTACCAAGCAGGCATTTATTGTGTTTGTAAACGCTAATGCCGAATATGACAGCCTCACCAACCTTGCGGATCGTTTCTTTAAGGCTGCGGCCTCGGCGGTTACGCAAACCTATACCTCACAATTTTACCGCTATAACACCAGCAACAGCTCCCTTGGTACCAAGATGGCTGACAATGAGGGGCTTGTTTGTACCCCCTCCACCATTGCCACCGCCGGCCAGGATGATTATGCAGACCTCCCGCTGTTTGCTTGCTTTGATGTAAACTATACCATTGATGCAAACAGCCTTGAGCCTGTTATCCACGCCATTAAGGGCGTATATGGTGCATTTACTGCACAGCCTGTGGATAGCTTTGTGGGTGTTATGCAAATGACCGGCTATGTACGCCGCAGCGGTGATGAAACCACCAAAACCGTGGAATACAAGGCACAGTATGCCGAGGGCTTTATGCCTCTGCCGGAGGCTGTGCGTGCATCCGATAATGGCGTGCGTGGTTTTGTTATCCACGCCAAGTATGCCGCAGGCTTTGATGCAAACGGTTTGCTTTCCAGCGTTTCCGGTGTACAGCCCGCAACCTACCGCCCCGGCTCCGAGGGCTCTGCCTCGATCAGCCACAACGGCCAAATTAACCTTTGGCGTGCAAGGGGCAACCAGTATGCGGGCTCCAGCCTTTGTGATAGCGCATTTATGCAGCTTATGCTTGAGATCAAGTACGCAGAGCTCGGCAACAATGCTGTTATGAAAGGCTGCCAGTATTACTACACTACCACAGCCATTGCGGCTGTTTCGGAAAGCGGTGTAAACCGCATTGTGCTTACCGCATCCAACGCCAACTATTTTATTGTTGGCTCCCGTGTTTCCATCGGTACCGGCACAGACCGTGCAAAAGCAACTTGCTACGATGTACACGATATTGCCACCATTGCAAGCATTGAGGATGTTACCATTGACGGTACCGCCTACAAGGCCGTTGTTTTAGACACAGAGGCTGTTTTCAACACGGAGGCAGGTGTGCATTACCTTGTACCGCAGCCGTGGCTCACGGGCTCCACAGACGGTGTGCAGGGCAACGATGGCAGCCCATACAGCAACACCAACGGCAAAGAGCCCTTTAAGATCCAGGGCATTGAGGTGCTGCTTGGTATGTATGAGGTGCTGGGCGATATTACCCTTTACGAGGATGCAGAGGTGGGCTACACCGTTTATGCGGACCGTAAGGCGGCTGACATCGTAAGCGGCAAGGCGGGTGCCAATGCCGTAACACTTGGCATTATTCCCAAAGAGGAGGCGGCTGCGTGGAAATACAACGCAGAGCTTAATTGGGATGCTAATAACCAGGAAAGCTATATGATCCCCACACAGTTTAACGGCACCAGCACAACCGGCTACCGTTCCGCAACATACCGTGATGCTTTGGCTACCGTTGGCTGGCGTGAGTGGCGGGCCTTTGGCTATTTGGGCGTTGGCGGCTCCTGCGGCCTTGCGTGTGCTAGTTTGAACGGTGCCCTCGGTGCTGCTCACTGGTACATCGGCGCCCGCCCGTGTGGATCCGGTGGCAACCGGGGTGAATTTACGCCGGCTGTGGCCGGCGTATAAGAGGGGCGGTAGCCCCTCAATAAGGGATGTGCTGTGGACCCTGGTGCCCTTTGTCCTTGCTGTGGCAGGCCTTTGGCAATTTGAACAATGGCGGCAACTGCGGCCTTGCGTATGCTAATTTGAACAATGCCCTCGGTAATGCTAACTGGAACATCGGCGCCCGCCCATCTGGTAAGATTTTTAATTATTACGCAGTACATTCCTTGGTGTAAAAGCCAAAAATTGAGATGTAACCGGCACCGCTATTGCGGCGGTTGTGGTGTATGAGGCCACAGCCGGAGGTTAGTAGAAAAACCGAAAGCCTTTGTGCTCAACCAGACGATCATTAAGGAGGGATGGCGTGAAAACATACTGTAAAAAGGTTGACATCACCGATCCCGATACAATAGAGCCGTGGGTGTACCTGTGCATATCGGATCCCAAAAAGCGAAACCGCCCAGGTTTTAAGCGTTTGAGCAGCCGCTATGGCGGTGCCCACGGTATAGCGGTTGAGATCACCGAGCGTATTAAGCGCCGTGATCTTGACCTGCCACCTATTCAGTATCGTAACCGGATAGACAAGAGCAGCGGAAAAGAACGCAGGCTCGGTGTTGAGAGTGCTATGCAGCAATGTATGAATTATGTAGCTGTGTTTGCACTTATGCCTATGTTAAAGGCAAAGGTTGGCGTGTTCCAATGTGCAAGCATCCCGGAGCGTGGCCAAATTTACGGTAAAAAGGTGCTTGAAAAATGGATCCGCAAAGATCCCAAAGGCACTAAATATTATGACAAAATGGATGTGCGGCATTGCTTTGAAAGCATAAGCTGCCGCACGGTCCGCAAATTGCTTGAGCGTGATATACATAAAAACCCAACGCTTATTTGGTTTGTATGTGCCCTCATAGGCTCATACGAGCACGGGCTTTCCATAGGCAGCTTTTTAAGCCAATGGCTGTGTAACTATGTTATGAGTTACGCATACCATTACGCCTCGGAGCAAATGTGTAAGGTACGCCGTGGCAAAAAGCAGAGGCTCATTTCACACATCCTTATGTTTATGGATGATGTGATTGTTTTCTCTGCATCAAAGCGGGATCTCAAACTTGCTGCAAAGCAATTTGAGGCGTACCTCCTCAAGCACCTTGGCTTGAATATCAAGCCAAACCACCACATAAAGCACACAGCGGATGAGCCACCGGATATGATGGGCTTTGTGGTTGGCAGGGAATGTACAACGATAAGAGCACGCATTTTTGTAAGAGCAAGGCGTGCACTTATACGAGCCTGGAGGCGTATGCAGGCAGGTTTGCCAATATATCTGCAAAACGCCCGCCGCATCGTTTCCTATAAAGGCTATTTTGTATATACCAACTCCCAGAGGGTTGCCCTTACCCTACACCTCAAGGCAGTTTTTAAGGCTGCCACAAGGGCAATAAGTATAAATGCAAAGAGAGGACAGGTACCAGTATGATTGCAAAAGCAAGTTTTACAGAACGCCCGGAAAGCATCAAGTATATGGTTTTACCCTCCGGGGATGCGGATCTCTGGATGCGTAAAAACATTGCAGAGGTTGTGGATCCGGAAACCAACGAGGTAAGCTATGAGGCCGATGAGGCATATATGCGTACCAATGCCACGGAGGCAGAAATTGCCGCCGACTTTGAGGGGTGGTTTGAAACTGCCTCGGCCTGGGAGCCTCCGGTGCCGGAAAAGAAACCGGAAACCGAGGATGAGCGTATTGTTGCCCTTGAGGGTGAGGTTAAAACCTTGAAAGCACAAAACGCTGTGCTCCAGGAGGAATTGCAGGCAACCAAAATTATTTTGGGGGTGGAGTAAATGACACTTACAGAATATGCAAGGCAGTTACGCCCCCTCATTGAAAAGGCAGCCCAAAGCCTGCCGGATGAGGATGCCCTCAACGGCGTTGCTCTGTTTCCCCATTGGGCGGTTGGTGTAGCTTACACCGCCGGCCAAAAGGTGCAGTACAACGGGGTGCTTTACACCGTTTTGCAGGCCCATACCTCACAGGAAACCTGGACACCGACAGCAGCACCCAGCTTGTTTGCAAAGGTGCTCATCCCGGATCCTACGGTTATCCCCGAATGGGAACAGCCCGACAGCACAAACGGGTACAGCAAGGGTGATAAGGTTATGTACAACGGCGTTGTATATGAAAGCCTTATTGATAACAATGTATGGAGCCCGGAGGCTTACCCTGCTGGCTGGCAGGTTGTTGAGTAAGGAGGGCCACAGCGTTGTATGTATCAGCACAAACAATAATCACAGCGGGGGCGGTATTAACTGCCCTCGTTGGTTTTGTAACCCTGGGCTGGAAACTCTTTAAGTGGATAAACCACCAAAAGGAGCAGGACCAGGAAATTACCAGCATTAAGGCACAGCACAAAAAGGACATAGACGATCTCAAGGCCGAACACGCAAAGGATATGGCAGAGGTTAAGGCTATGCACCACAAAGACACCGAGGGCATCCAGGAGGAGCAAACGGTTGTGGTATATGGTTTGCTTGCTTGCCTTAAAGGCCTGGCAGCACAGGGCTGTAACGGTCCTGTATCGGAGGCCATTGACCGCATAGAAAAACACATCAATAAAAAAGCCCACGGGCAAGAATAAAAGGAGGATCCACCAATGGCATTTTTGACACCGGACAAAACCCGTGTGGAGCACGGGCTTGTTATCAAAGAAAAGATCATCCCCTGGGGTGCCGTATGGCCCAAGAATTACGGCAACTATAAAAAGGGCGATAAGTACAAAGCGGATCGCCTGCTTTCCGGCGGTACCGGTAAGGTTGCTTATGTAACCATCCACAATACCGCTGACATTGAGGAGGCAAAGGGTACCAACGATGCCGAGCAGTACGCCCGTGCTGTTTGGCCCAATGCCAATATGGGTGATGTGCGTGTGCACTATTTCATTGATGAAACGGATTGCTGGCAGCAGCTCCGTGAGGATGAGGTGGGCTGGCACGCCGCCGATGGCAGAGGCCCCGGCAATGAAACCACGCTTTCCATTGAGATCATTATGGATGGCAGCGGTAGCGCCGCAGACCTTGCCGCCGAGGACAGAGGTGCCCTGTTGGCTGCTATTCTGCTCAACCGCCACGGCCTGGGCATTGACAAGCTGACCACCCACCAGCGTTGGTACAGCAAAAAGTATTGCCCGGCATATATCCTCCCGCATTGGGATGCTTTCAAGGCAAAGGTTGAAAAGTACCTCAAGCAGATCCAGGGTGTTACCGACACCCCGGCAGAGAGCACGGATGCCCTTTACAGAGTGCAAACCGGTGCCTTTGCTAAAAAGCCCAATGCGGATGCACTTGCAGCCGAATTAAAGGCCAAGGGCTTTGACACCTACATTGTGCAGGTGGGCGGACTCTACAAGGTACAGGTTGGTGCCTACAAGGTTAAAGGCAATGCAACCAATATGCTTAACAAGATCAAAGCCGCTGGGTATGATGCTTTTATCACCGTGAACGCAAACACCGCCCCTGCACCCACAGAAAAGCCCGCTGTGGCGTTTTCCGTGGGTGATAAGGTAAAGTGCAACGCCGGTGTAAAAACCTTTTCCAACGGCAGCAAAATGGCATCCTGGGTGCCCACGGCCACGCTGTATGTGCGTGCCGTTGAGCAGGGCGGTAAGATCTTGCTCGTAAGCACCGAAAAAACCAAAAAGGTATATACGGGGCGTGTGAACGCATCCGATGTACATAAAATTTAACGGAGGTTTTCAACTATGAAGAATTGGAAACAGAAATTGACCAGCAGAAAGTTTTGGGCAGCCGTTGTGGGCTTTGTTACTCCCACTCTGCTTGCCTTTGGTGTTGCCGATAATGTGGCAACGCAGGTGGCCGGCATCATTATGGCCGGTGCAGCTGTGGTGGCTTACATTGTTGGTGAGGGCTTGGTGGATGCCAGCAACGCCGGCAAAAATGACACCGACACAGAGGGCTAAAACCCTCTTACAATGACCAGGAGTAAATTGTAATATTGGTAAAAATGTAACTTACAATATTACATTTACCCGTGCACAATGTAAGGCGGTTTGTAATGCGGAAAAACCAAGCAATAACAAGCAATGTTTTAGTTTTCTTACATTCTTACATATTTTTTATAGAGTAATGAAAACAGATAATTTGAGGGTAATTTTACCGCCAAACCGCCTAAGTGCACGCTATACACGCACACGCACGAGTGTGTAACACAAAAACGCCCAGGAGCCTTTGTGCCCCTGGGCGTTTTTTTTATTTGGTTGGTATGCTGATTGCAAACACATTACGCCACACCGCTATGGTAAGCGGTGCGGGTTCGTGCGTGTGCGTTATGGTGGAGACGGAGGGGATCGAACCCTTGACCTTACGGATGCGAACCGTACGCTCTCCCAGCTGAGCTACGCCCCCATATCGGGCGGATGCACCGCCCATCACATATTAACACTATTTTTGTAAAAATGCAACAGATTACTTTCTCGGATTTCGGGTCCTGATACCCGACCAGAGCCAGATTATGATCTGGGCAGGGATGCCGACGATGAACATCAGCCACAGTCGGAACCCGATGAAGGTTATGAAAAGCGCAGCCAGCGATGTCCACATCAGCAATGAAATTATCAAAAAGTTGCGGCGCTTGTTGAACCATATCGAGTTGAACACCAGCCACACCACCATACTGGTCGGCACGGCATAAACAAAACAGATGCTGAGCGTTGCGGCGCTTATCGAGGTGGCGGCATCCAGCACGAAAAACACCACCGTTGCCACCAGCCACACCAGCATTATACTTATGCACGAAATAATGGCACGGTTGCGCACCTTGCGCTTGGCAACACGTCTTTGAAGCTCCTTTTCCTGCTCATGGTCGGATTTAAGCAGGTAATCCACCGTTACCGAAAACATATCGGCAATGGTTTTTAGCACGATGATGTCGGGCAACGATTCGCCCCTTTCCCATTTTGAGATCGCCTTGTCGGAATAGTTCAGCTTCTCGGCAAGCTCAAGCTGGGTCAGCCCCGATTCCTTGCGGAGCTGGGTTATATTTTGGGCAATAACGCTTTTGATCTCTTCCATTTTTACCTCACAGCATTGTAAAAATCACAGCTCTACCGCAAAGAGAACCGTATTCTTCGAAAACATTATAACACACTTTAAATCACTTTGCAACCCCTTATTTCAAGCCAATTCTACTGACGGTAGAGACGACAAAATCCGACTCTACCGCACCGAACCCAGCGGTATAATTCATTGCTCCAACAGTTGCGTGACTAATTATGGGTCTTGATGTATCATAATATCATCAATAACAACAGTTTCCTTCGGAGGTAAACACAAATGAGTAACTTTCAACTGATAACCGACTCGGCCTGCGACCTTGGGCTTGATTACCTTAAAAGTATCAACGTCAAGAGCGTAAGTCTGACCTTGAAATTTGACGGCGAAGATCTTGAGCTTAAGAACGACGATATTGACCCCAAAGAGTTTTACGACAAAATGAGGGCAGGTGGCACAGCCAAAACTGCGGCCGTAAACGTTGACGGCTTCAAGAAGGTGTTTGAGGAGACCCTCAAAGAGGGCAAGGACATTTTGCACCTCGGCTTTTCCTCGGGACTCAGCACCACCTACAACTCGGCAAGACTTGCCGCCGAGGAATTAAGCGAGTCTTATCCCGACCGCAAGATAATCACGCTTGATTCTCTGGCCGCTTCGGCAGGCTTCGGAATGCTGGTCTACCTTGTTGCCCAAAAGCGTGACGAGGGCGCAACCTTGGAGGAGGCCGCCGAGTACGCCAAGGCCACCATCCCCAACCTTGTGCATTGGTTCACGGTCGACGACCTCGTATACCTCAAGCGTGGCGGACGTGTCAGTCCTGCTGTTGCATTCGTTGGCGGACTGCTCGGAATCAAGCCGGTCATGCACGTTGATGACGAGGGTCACCTCATAAAGGTCACCACCGCACGTGGACGCAGTGCCGCCATCAAAGCGCTTGCAGATAAGTTCGGCGAGACTGCACTTGATAACACCAAGGGTCCCGTTATGATATGCCACGGTGACTGCGAGGAGGACGCCAAAAAGCTGTCCGATATTATTGAGACCACCTACGGTGTCAAGACCGATATGACGGTATTCACCGGACCCGTTATCGGAGCTCACTCGGGTCCCGGAACGCTTGCTCTCTTCTACCTGGGAAAGGAAAGGTAATTTAATGGAAAGAACGCCTTTAAAGGCACGCATTTTGCCCGATTACACCCGTGGCGAGGAAATTTTCAACATGGTCTCCCATATTGTGGGAGGTGCGTTGGGTGTTGCGGTTCTGGTGCTGTGTGTTATAAGATCGGCGCTCAAAGGTGACGCCTTCGGCGTTGTCGGAAGTGCCATTTACGGTGCTTCAATGGTCATGCTTTATACCGTTTCCAGCGTGTATCACGGGCTTGGCTTTGGAGTGCAGACCGCTAAAAAGGTCATGCAGGTCATCGACCATTGCACCATATATCTTTTGATCGCAGGAACCTACACGCCTATACTTCTGACCGCCATCCGTCGGGAAGACCCCGTTACGGCTTGGGTGCTTTTCGGAGTTGAATGGGGCTTCGCCGCGTTGGGTGCGACATTGAACGCCATCGACCTCAAAAAGTATTCCAAATTCTCAATGCTGTGCTATATCGGTATGGGCTGGGGCATTGTGTTTGCCGCCAAGACCGCCATCGCCGCCATTCCGTTTGCGGGATTGATGTACCTGCTTTTGGGCGGCATTGCCTACACCATAGGTGCTGTGATCTACGCCGTCGGCAAAAAGCATCGCTACGCACACTCGATCTTCCACCTGTTCGTGGTGCTCGGCAGTCTGCTGCAATTTTTCTCAATTCTGTTTTGGATAATATAAAGTAAAAACTCCTTTGCCTGACCGATAACACCGTTATCCGCAAGCAAAGGAGTTTTATTATATTTTCAGCAGTTCAAAATACATATCTCTGTAAGAATGATAACCTCTGCCGCTGTAATTGCGTGGGTGTCCTATGCCGGTCTTGGGCTCGGTTATCAGTATATAATCCTCTCGGTCAAAGGCCTTGCAGATAACACCGCAAAAAGCACCGTCTTTGATGATACATTCATCAAGGCCGATCTCTATATCCTTTTCTTCCTTGAAATAATCGTCACGTCCGTCACCGGCATCCGTGCTGCTCTCGTAATCCATAATATATGTGGTGTGAATATACCACTTGGCGAGCTCTTCGGTAAGGGCTTTTACAAAGCTGTCATCGTATTCGATCGGAGCAACATATAATTCGCTGTCGGTATAGGTGCCCGTTTCGGTGTCCTTTGTGCAACGCTTGAACACGACAGCACCTTCAAAGTTTTTGTCAACTACTGTTTTAATAAGCATATATTTCCGTCCTTTAATTCATTGTATTATTCAACATAGGTCGTAAATTCGTTGCCGTTGTTTACAAGGTTGCCGTTTTTGTACTCATAAACGGTGGCAGATTGGGTATCTCCGTTGAGGTAGAGGTAAAGCTTGCCGTCCGTTACGTCATATGTGCCGGTCTCCTTGTGGGAAAACAGCTCGTTTTTGGCAATGATGGCGGTAAACTCGCCCTCGGCCGACAAAGTGAAGCGGCGGTAGATCTTGTCTTCGCCCTCAAAATAGGTGCATTGCCAGCCTGTGCCGGCAACGTTTTCTTTAGTCAGCTTGCTGTCCTCGATCTGCGTGATGCTCGAAGTCCCACCGTTGTTGGGCGCGGAATTTGTGTCGGTCTTTCCGCCGTTATCGGCAGCACCGCCGCAGGCGCACAAGCCAAGACAAAGGCTCAAAACCAAAATAACGCTAAACAAAGATACGATATATTTCACAGCACGTTCTCCTTGAACTTATAAAATTAGGATACACGAAGTTTATATAATTGTCAAGTGATTTACCAAAGCATAATTGGACACAAAAAACAGCGGAGTGAATTTCACTCCGCTGTTTTTTGTATTATTTAGGCTTCGGTAATTTTGCCGTCAAGCTGATTTTCTACGAAAAATGCTTCGACCATTTCCTCAGGATCCTTATGGTATTCGATTTTTACATCATTGTATCTGGGATATGCAACAGTGTCATTGCCCATTGTAAGCTTGGTTCTTTGCTCGTATTTCGGATTGTTTTTGCTGTGAATGGAGTATCCGAGATTTGCGCGAGTATTAGGATCGTTATAAACAGCAACCACGGATTTAACTGCGCCCTCGAGTCTCATCTTGACCAGCTCAACGTCTCTAACAGCAACCTTGGATTGTTTTGCAGAACACCTAAACGGAACGATTGAATAATTCAACTTTTTCATATTGCCGCAATAAGGGCATTTAAGATCAATTGCAACATGAACAGAAGCGCTGGCGGTTGCGGCAACTTCGGAAACAACGCCGTCGCTGCTGGAGGGATGCCTTACACCGTTATAAACAGCCTCGTTTTTGCCAATGACATAAGAAACATATTTTACAAAGTCTTCACGGGTTTTTATCTCTGCCAGTTTATTACAGCTGTTACATGTAAGTGCTTTGAACTTCTCTTTCGCTTTCTTAATTACGATGAGCAAGAAGCCGAAAAACAATGTTGCGAAAATGCCGATCATACCGAAGATCATGAGAAAACCGAGTGCATCAACAGCACCGCCCAACACACTGGGGATCACCGCAAGTGCGATCGAGCCGTAAAGCCAGGGCATAATTTCCTTTTTTCGTGCATCAGCTTCTGCAATTGTGTTGATGGGGTCTTTTACAAGATGTTTCAAATAAGCTAAGGGGTTTTTCATTTTTTTCTACCTCCAAACAAAATATGTAACAAAATGTTACATAAAGATTGTAACACAATGTTACAATAAATGCAAGAGGTGATTTGGTGATCGGGCTAAAAAATATTCGCAGACAGCGAAATCTTAATCAGCAAAAGGTTGCGATGGATCTGAATATTTCAAGAGAGGCGCTGTCGTATTACGAAAACGGCAAGCGGGAGCCGTCGCTTGCGTTGCTGGTCGCCATGTCCAAGTATTTCAACGTGTCGATCAACTATCTGATCACCGGCGAGGAATTTCAAAAAAGATGAGCCTGTATTTTGCATAAGCAAAGTACAAGCTCATTTTTAGTTTGTATAGATGCGGTTCGTCGCGAAGGAGGCTCAGATCCCACAGCACTTGAGCACAAGCTTATACAGCTCGAGCTCGTAGTCGAGGGTGTAGACCTTTTCCTCGTATTCACCGTTTATGCGCTTGGCAAAGGTGGCCAGCATGGTGTCAAAGCGGTCATAAGCTTCGCTTTCAGACCGAACACCCTTATCAAGCCATTTGGTGCTTGAATACTCAACGGCGGTGCTGTAAAGAAGCGGACTTTTAGGGACGTACATCTCCAAAGGTCTTACGACGGCTGTCTTTTTACTGCCGATGACCAAAAGCTGACGCTCCTGGAAGCCGCCGTGCTGAATATCGGTGGTCTTGGCGGTCGAAACGCCGTTTTTATACTCCATCGCAACCATTCCGAAATCCTCACCCGTGGCGCCATCGATTCCGGTCGAACGGGTCAAGGGAATGATGTTTTGTGGCTTGCCCTGAATACGGTAGATAAGGTCGATAAGATGGCAACCAAGGAAAAACAGCATACCGCCCTTCATACACGACAGCCAGTTTCTGATGTCGGTGGGGTGGGTACAACTCATCTGCACGTCGACCGAAATGATATCGCCGTACTCTCCGTTGTCAATGGCCTCGAGCAGCTCGATGACCTTGGGGTTGTAGCGGTACATATATCCCGTGCTGAAGACCTTGCCGCTTTGGCGCATGGTCTCGATCATTTCCTCGAAATCGGAAAGCACCTGACTGCCGGGCTTCTCCATATGCAGGTGCTTGCCTGCCTTGGCGACCATCGTGGCATATTTTGTGAGGTATATCTCCTCGGTCTCAACGGCAACGGCGTCGATAGTGGGGTCGGAGAGTATCTCCTCCACCGTCATCTCACGGTAGCCCTCATAGGGCTTCATCTGCTCGGGGAACTTTTCACGTTCATTTTCGGGGAAGGCAAAGCCGACCACCTCAAAAATGTCATTCTGCCTTAAAAGACTGTTCCAGACAAAATTGCCGTGGCTCATCAGGCTTGTGCCGATCTGTGCGATTCTTACTTTTTTCATTTCAAAAGTCTCCAATCAAACTGAACCATCGGGAAGGACGGCTCGTTGGCAAGACGGGTGTAGACTTCGGTTGCTTCTTCGGGGGAATGAACCTCTTCAACAAGCTCGGTAAGCTTCAGTCTGCCCATTTCGGTCAGCTTTACAGCGGCCTTCATATCGTCGGCCTGAGTCCACCAGCCCTCGTGAGATTCCTGACGGGGACGTGCATCGGTGTGTGCGCCGACAAGGGTGATTCCGGGGAAATGCACCTTACGGTAGTAGTCGATAGTGAAATCCTTGTTACGGGTGCAACCGAGCAATGCAACTCGGCCAAAACGTGCCATACAGTCCAAAATTCCGTCCAGACCTGCGCCGATACCCGTGACCTCAATACCAACCTTGGCGCCGCCGTTTGTCAACTTTTTGGCAGTTGCGGCAAAATCGGGTGCATAGGGATCAAGTGCGTAATCGGCGCCGTTTTTGAGAGCGACCTCACGCTTTTGGGGGTTGGGGTCGACGGCGATAATGGGTGCCGCACCGGCCATGCGCAAAAGCTTGATTCCCATAAGTCCCAAAACGCCAAGACCCATAACAATGGCAGGCTCGCCCATCTCAAAACGGCACTTGCGGATGGCGGCCATCGGGAAAATGCTGATATGGAACAAAGCGGCATCCTCAAAAGATACCGAATCGGGGAGCTTGAATGCATATTTTGCGGGAATGTTGACGTAGCTTGCGTGGATGGTCCACATCATTGCAACACGGTCACCGACCTTAAGCTCTTCAACGCCCTCACCAACGGCGGTAACGGTGCCCGATGTGCTGTAGCCCAACGTTCTGGGGAAGGTCACACCTGCGCCCTTGCCGGGAGCAATGTTGGGGTCTCCGATAAGATTAGCTCTCTCGGTTCCGCTACTGATGGACGAAACCGCAACCTTGACCTGGATCTCACCTGCTTTGGGGGCTTCGAGCTCGTCGGTTATGAGCTTGGCCACTCTGGGTTCTGTAAACTGTATAACCTTGCGTTCCATAAAAAATACCTCGCTTTTGAGTGTTTTTCTTTATTTTAACGCTTGACAGAATGTGTTTCAATACAATATACTATACTAAAGAGGTAAAATTCTCCACTTTTCGAGAGGAAAAGCGCTATGAATAATGAAGAATTCTTCAGTTCGTTCAAATTTATCAGAATCAAGCCCAACCGATACAACAAGGGCGGCAATATGAGCAAACAGGGCTGTGTGACCAACTTTTTGGGGCGGCTTTTGTACGGCACGGGGAAATTGGTGTCGCAGGGTACGACCGTGATGCTGTCAGCAGGCGAAACTGTCTTTATCCCCAAAGGATGCCGCTACGAATCGTTCTGGACACCCGACGAAAACTCAAGGCTTGAGTGGGATTCTATAGGTTTTGACTATTTTCCGCAGACCGATAAGGGAACTTATCTTCTGCAAAAGGTCGGGCTTGACGGCCGTGCGACCGAGCTGTTGAATGCGGTGACCGAGCAGATGAAGGTCACACCCTACACCGTCGGCAGGCTTTATGAGGTTTTGGATAGGATCCTGCCCAAAATGCAACGTCAGGTGGGGTCGCAGGATCTGATAACCGAAAACGCCGTGAAATATATGCGTGATGATCCGTTTGCCTCAATGAGCGAGGTGGCGGCCGCCTGCCACGTCAGCGAATCGTGGCTATACACCGTTTTCAAGGAGTCACGGCATTTAAGCCCCAACGAAATGCGCCAGAGGATACTTTGCGAAAAGGCCGAGGAACTGCTGCTGTCAACCGGTATGTCGGTGGAGGAGATAAGCAACGAGCTGCAGTTCAGCTCGTCGTCGTATTTCAGAAAAATTTTAAAAAAGCACCTTGGTAAAACGCCATCGGAGATAAGGCGCACCATCGGTGTTTGATAATATAAACAAAACGGTCATCGGCGTTAGCCGATGACCACTTTTTTATTCAATTACGGTGTATTGGAATATTTCCCAATGGAGCTTGGTGCCGACCGTCACATCGGGCGGAAGCAGTGCCATTGCGATGAACAGATCCTCGTCGCATTTGCCCGAAAGGTCGTGTAAATAGGCATATTCGCCCTCGATCTTTGAAATTATATAGTCCTTCGGTTCCATAAGATCATCCTTTCAAAAGCTCACGGCGGCGTTTGTAATCGGGCATAAATTTTCCGACCAATGCCCAAAACCGCTTGGAGTGGTCGTGGTGTGCGGTGTGTGCCAGCTCATGCAGGACAACATAGTCTATGGCTTCGTCGGGGTACTGCATCAGCAAATACGAAAAACAAACGGAATTTTTGGCGCTGCAGCTTCCAAACCGTGTTTTGGCGCTTGTTATCTTTATGCCGGTGCATTTGAGCCCCGTAAGTCGGCTGAAATATTCAACCCTTTCGGGCAGAATATCCTTGGCTTTTTGCTTTAGCACGGCGATCTCCTCGGGGGTAGGGTCGTGCCGTTTGGGACGTTGCTTTTGCCTGGCAACGTTTTTTAAGATCCACGCCGTATGATCTTTGACAAAGCCGTCAACAGTCTCCTGCGGTGTGCGCCACGGCGACCGCACCAAAACCTCACCGTCACGGGTGACCTCCAGTGCAAGTGTGCGCCGTGACGAGCGGATCAATCTGTAATCGATCATTGGTTGGCCTTCTTTTTGAAGATTTTAGCGTAAATGCGGTCGGCAAACGGGGTCTCCACCACAAAAATAGCAAAGAGCATGATCACACAGCCGATACCCTCTCTCAAGGTGGGGAGCTTTGCGTAGAACGCGCAGGCCGCAACCATACAGAACAGCGATTCGAGGCTCATAATAAGGCTGGCAACGGTGGCCTCGGAGTATTTTTGACCGACTATCTGCAACGTGTAGGCAACACCCGACGACATAACGCCGCAGAAAAGGATGGGCACGGCGGCCGATAGGATGTTAGCAAATGACAGCGTATCTCGGTCAAAAACGAACATCAACACACCCGAAATGACGGCGGCGGTGACAAACTGGATAAGCGACAGCGTAACACCGTCGGCCTTTTGCACGAAGTGGTCGACGACCATGATGTGACCCGTAAAGGCAACAGCGCAAAGCAACAGATAAATATCGCCCGAGGACACGGTAAAGCCGTCCTTAACGCTGATAAAGTAAAGTCCCAAAACGCCCAAAAGCACGGCGGCTATCATAGAAAAGCGGAGCTTTTTGCCGCCAAAGACCGAAGCTATGGGCACAAAGATTATGTACATTGCGGTGATAAAGCCTGCCTTGCCCGAGTCACCCTCGGCCATTTCGGCATTAAACACAATGCCAATTTGCTGCAGGTTGGCGGCAATAGCTAAGGCAATACCGCAACAGATACCGCCCAAAACCGATGTTTTGGTCACCAAGCGCTCGGGTATACCTGTCTTTTTCACACGCAGCTGCTTCATTATCAGTGCTACGGGAATCAGCACCACGGCACCCACTATCGAGCGCATACAGTTAAGGGTAAACGAGCCGATAAACTCGGCGGCCTCCTCCTGAAAGACGAAGGCCGTACCCCATATAACGGTAGCAATTACCAGCATTATGCTACCCTTAAGGTTGCTTTTCATCAGTCTTCCTGCTCCTTAAGGGTGTCAAGATATTCTCTTAATACATCGGTATTAAGGAAGCGGCAGTTGAAGAAGAAGGGCGCAATTTTTTCAAGGATCTTGCGAACTCCGCCCTTGGAATCGCTCTCAACGTTGAACGGCATAACGGGGTCGTGCACCGACAAACGGAGCAGGAACCAGCCGTCGTCAACGCTGACACGGATGCCCTCACGGTTGTCGTCGGCGATTATGTAGCCGTCCTCTGTGGCTTTGGCCTCACACCAACGCTGAACGCCCTCGATGACCAGCTCGCCGTAGGTCTTGAACTCGTCGACCTCGATATTAAAGCGAAGCTCCTTGGCGTCAAGCGGCATTTTGAGGTCGGCGGTAAGGTCGGAAATGCTCTTGCCCTCACGGCCCAATTTTGCCATCTTTATGATGATTTTTGTAACAAGATATGCGCCGTCATCAAGGAAATAATTTTCCTTCAATGCGGCATGACCCGAGGTCTCAATGGCCAACGGAGCGTTGATGCCTTCGTTGCACAAACGGACGGCCTCGTTGATGACGTTTTTATATCCACGCTTGAAGCGGTGATGCTTACCGCCAAGGTTTTTCTCGATAAACTCTTTCAGACCCGAGGAGGTCACGCTGTCGGTAACGATAGTCGAGCCGGGCTCGTTTTCAAGTGCAATGGCGGCGGCCAAAGCAACAAGGCGGTTGCGGTTTATCTCAACACCGTCGGGGTCAACACAGCCGGCACGGTCAACGTCGGTATCAAAGATAACACCGAGGTCGGCATTGGAGTTGATAACAGCATCCGAAATGCAGGCCATTGCATACTCGTTTTCGGGGTTGGGAATGTGGTTGGGGAACATTCCGTCGGGCTCAAGGTTGATACTGCCGGTGGTGTCGGCACCCAAGAGCTTCAGCACCTTGTCGGCATAAAATCCGCCTGCGCCGTTGCCTGCGTCGACAACAATGTGATAGCCTTTAAGCGGCTGATCCTTTTCCTCAACACCCAACTCACGGCAGATGGTCTCACGCAAGATGGCGGCGTAGTCGGTCATAAAATCACGGGTCTCAACATAGCCGGTTGCAGGCTCGCAATGCTTACCCTCGTTGGCATCGTTGATTATCTCAACAATGTCAGAGGAATCAAGTCCGCCTGTGGGCAGGAAGAATTTCAGACCGTTGCGGTCGGCAGGGTGGTGGCTGGCGGTTATCTGAACCGCACCGTCACAGCCGAGCGTTACGGTGGTCATAAACATTGCGGGAGTGGACGACAGACCGCAGTCAACAACGTGGATGCCTGCCTTGACCAAGGCCTCAATGACCTTCGATTTGATGCGTTCGGCGGTGATTCTCGAATCGTGTCCCACCGAAACGGTAAGCGTGGGGGCTTTTTTGCCGCTCTTTTTCTCCAAAAACAGCGCAAATGCGGCGGTGATGTCAAACACAGCATCGTCGGTAAGGTTGATCTCGTTCTCAAAAATGTCGCTGGCAAAGCCTCTGACATCCGAGCCTGATTTGAGTTCCGTGTAATTTCCCATAATAATCTCCTTAAATTCAAAGAGAGCCAAAGAGCAGCTCGGCACCGATAAAGCCTATCGCTATAAGCGACAGTGCGATCAGCGTCCACGCCGCCGACTTTAACACAAGTCGGAGCCCAGTGGTCTTCTTTTGTTTTGTATTGCTCATTTTCTCGCCTCCCGTCAACAGTATTGTTGACGGACAGCGTAAATTTAATTCAGTTCACCCCTGCCAAGCACTCGGTATATAATGGCGTATAGATCCATGGAGGTGCTGTATGACGGTGAGGGTGGTTGACGGACAGTTAAAGGTGACTTTGACCGAGACCGAAACGGTGAGATTCAATATCGACCGTGTGTTTTTTGATCGGGTATGTGAGCCTGCCAAGGTGGCCTTGACCAAGCTGTTACGCCTTGCGGTAATAAAGACCGATTTCAAATGCTCGGCCACCGTGTTTCAGATCGAGCTGTACCCCGTGTTTGAGGGCGGCTGTGAGGTCTGGTTCATACCTCAAAACACCTCGTCCGAGGTCAAACCAAAAGCAACGGTTCAAAAATGCTGTATTTTTGAATTTTTCTGCTCGGAGGGTCTGCTTGCGGCGTGTGAAGCGCTGTATCACGATCCCAAAACACGCTATTGCCGCTCGGCCGTCTATTTAAAAAACGGAAGCTACCGTCTTGCGGTTTCGGGGTTAGACCCTTCCGCTTTTCGAAGCATTTCGCTTAATTTCAGCGACCGAACGGTATCGTCGGCCGCTTTTGCGGCCGAAACTGCGGAGCATTGGAAATGCATCTGTCCAAAAAATGCCGTTGCGGTGATCGGTGCCGCTTTAAGCCACACCGATCCCGAAGGCTTGTCTTAATTATTAAAGCGCTCTGTATTCCTTGGCCTTTTCCTTAAGGTCGGTTGCCTTGAAAAGTGCGCTTCCGACAACCAGCACATCGGCACCTGCCTCGACACAAAGCTTGCCGGTCTCCTCGTTGACACCGCCGTCGACCTCCAGCAGAATATCAAGACCCAAACGGTCACGCTCGGTTTTTAAAGTTTTTAATTTATCGAGAGCGTTCATCATAAAGCTCTGACCGCCAAATCCCGGCTCGACCGACATTACAAGCACCATATCGCACTTGGGCAGATATTTGAATATCTCCTGAGGGTCAGTCTTGGGCTTGATGGTAAGGCAGGTCTTGCAACCCAGCTTATGTATCTCGTCCAGCGTTTCATCAATGTCCGAGCCTGCCTCGTAATGGAAGCCGAGCCAGTCGGCATACTTGGCAAAATCCTTGATATAACGCAAAGGACGGTCGATCATAAGATGAATGTCAAGAGGTATTGAGGTGTGCTTTTTGATGGAATCGATAACGGGACAGCCAAACGAAATGTTGGGTACAAAAATGCCGTCCATAACATCAAGGTGAAGCATTTCGGTCCCTGCGGCCTCAAGCTCCTTGCAGGCCTCGCCCAAGGTGAGGTAATCGCAACCTAAAATTGACGGTGAAAGTTTAGCCATAGCTCTACTCCTTTTTCGACAAAAGCCGAAGTCTTTTTAACATTCCTATTTTACCTAAAAAAAGCCGATAGGTCAACACCTATCGGCCATTATTTTATATTTATTTTGGATTTGTGGCTTGAGAACATCAGAAATCAATGTGGTTGCTACGAGGCTCGAACACGCTTCGGTTATAGTATTGGAGATACTGCTTGAGATTATCACTGCATACGATTTTTTCGGAATATTCAGGCGGCACGTTGATCCCCACATACTTATATTCGTCAACGGTCTTTTTGCCGTCGGAATCGACCTTGGTGGCCTTTATCAGATTCCCGTAATCGTCATATTTAAAGGCCATTAAATGAGCGACCTTGTTATGTCTGTATTCGGTTTTCTTTACGATTAGATCTCCCTTGTATTTAAGCACGACCTTGATGTCTTCACCGGTTATGGTATACTCTGTGAGGCGGCCGTTGCTGTCGAATTTTCGGGTCTCGCGTTCAGTTGGCTCGCTCTCGCCGCGGTTATACTTTTCATATAAAGTCTCACGGCCCATACTGTCGTATTCGCGAAGCTCAACTTCGGGGAGAGGATTGGTTTCGAGATATTTGTATTTATGGGTTACAAGACCGGATTCATTGTATTTAAACACATTGCGTTGCCACAGCTTTCCGTTTTCTTGGAAATCCTGAAATTCCACAACGTTACCGTCATCGTCATAGCTCCAGGTGTGGCACCTGTTATATTTTCCGAAACGATGGGTCAATTCCTGGATTTTATTACCCTTTTCATCGTATTTATAATATTTTGCCAAAACCTCAGAGCCGTCTCTTTCATATATAATATCCTGAGTCATTTTGCCGGAACTATCGTAGGCATATTTGTGGTGTGAATAATTATCAGGATCGGGCATGCTTAACAGTTGAATAATTTGTGCGGAGGATGAATTATTTGAGTTATGAGCGGTAGCTTCATCTGTATGTGAAGAATGAGTGCAGGCAGGTTCTTCGTAGACCTTGAAAGAATGTGAGATCATTTCGGACAAAATGTCGCCGTCATAAATGTTTGTAGTACGGGTTATCCAATTAACACGCCTGTTTTTGCAAGTGATCAATTCTCTGAATATGATTCGGTCTTTTGAATCGTATTCATAGGTGTAGTGAGAGCACTGGTCGTAATAACGGCTGTTTAATACGTTGCCGTGAGAATCATACTCGTCGTCAGAGACATTACTGTCAAGCAGCCGACCGTTGCTGTCGTACTCCCATGTGTCGATCACTTCGCCGTTTCTCTTGTGCTCACATACCAACCAGATACGGCCATCCTTGATGACGGTGTCCGGGTTTTTCTCTTCGGGAATATCAAGCTCATTGCAGGCAGTTGTAAATATAACTAACATAACCGCACAGAGCAGTAAGTACAATGTTCTTCTCATCACACGACCGTCCTTTCAAAATATATACGAAGCCGTGACGCCAAATGTTACATATTTTACTTTATTTTATCATATTGGGTGATGGGTGTCAACATAAGGCCAAGGATAATAAAACAGCCGCTCTGAAATTCAGAGCGGCTGCTTTGTTATAGGCTGATTACAGAATGCTGAACTTGAAAACAAGTGCGGCAAATACGATGGAGACCATCGAAAGAAGCTTGATAAGGATGTTGATAGCAGGGCCGGAGGTATCCTTGAACGGGTCACCGACGGTGTCGCCTACAACGGCGGCCTTGTGCTGGTCAGAGCCCTTGCCGCCAAAGTTTCCGCCTTCGATGTGCTTCTTGGCGTTATCCCAGGCACCGCCCGAGTTGGACATAAATATGGCCATCAAAAAGCCGCTGACAGTAGCGCCGGCCAACAGACCGACAACGCCCTTGTAACCGAGAATAAGACCGGTAACAACCGGAACAACAACTGCAACGATGGTGGGAAGGATCATTTCTTTAAGGCTTGCCTTGGTGCAAAGGCTTACGCACTTGGCATAGTCGGGGTCAGCCTTGCCTTCCATAAGACCCGTGATCTCGTGGAACTGACGGCGAACCTCTTTAACGACCGACTGTGCGGCCTTGCCGACCGAGTCCATAGTCAAAGCGGCAAATACGAACGGCAGGCAGGCACCGATAAACAGACCGACCAGAACGGTGGGGTTGGTGAGATCGAATACGGTGTCAACGACCTCGCCGGCACTCGCGGCAACCTCTTTGATCTTGTCAACATAAGAGGCCATCAAAGCAAGTGCGGTCAAAGCGGCCGAGCCGATTGCAAAGCCCTTACCGGTAGCGGCGGTGGTGTTGCCCAATGCGTCAAGAGCATCGGTACGCTCACGGACTTCCTTCGGGAGTCCTGCCATCTCGGCAATACCGCCTGCGTTATCGGCAACAGGGCCGTAAGCATCGGTTGCAAGGGTGATACCCAAGGTGGAAAGCATACCGACAGCGGCCAGAGCGATACCGTAAAGTCCGCAACCGTCGCCTGCGGCATAGAAAGCAACAAGGATGCAAATTGCAATAATTGCAATGGGAAGTGCGGTGGACATCATACCAAGTCCAAGTCCGCCGATGATGATGGTGGCCGAGCCGGTCTCCGACTTGGAAGCCAGCTTTTTGGTGGGTCTATATGTATCCGAGGTGAAAAGCTCGGTCGACTGACCGATGAGAACACCTGCAACAAGTCCTGAGAAAATGGAAGCGTAAAGACTGATATGATCCTTGCCAAGGCAGAACCAAACGATGGGGAATGCGGCAATTGCAATAAGAATTGCCGAGAAGTTGGTGCCACGGCTCAAGGATGCGAGCAGATTCTTCTGGGTGGCGTTTTCCTTGGTGCGGACCAGGAATGTGCCGATGACCGAGAAGATGATACCGATAGCGGCAATGAGAAGCGGAACAGCCATAGCCTTAAAGCCCATACCCATTCCATTAAAAGCGGCAACACCCAGAGCGCAGGCCGAAATGATAGAGCCAACGTAAGACTCATAAAGATCGGCACCCATACCTGCAACGTCACCGACGTTGTCGCCAACGTTATCGGCGATAACTGCGGGGTTTCTGGGGTCATCCTCGGGGATGCCTGCCTCGACCTTACCGACAAGGTCGGCACCGACGTCTGCAGCCTTGGTGAAGATACCGCCGCCGACACGGGCAAACAAAGCCATGGAGGAAGCACCCATTCCGAAGGTCAGCATTGCGCTGGTGATCTCGGAGGCCGAGCACTTGAAAACAAACTTCAAAAGGCTGAACCAGATCGCAATATCCAAAAGGCCGAGACCGACAACGGTGAAGCCCATGACCGAGCCTGCCGAGAATGCAACACGAAGGCCTTTGTTCAGACCCTCACGGCAAGCGTTGGCAGTACGTGCATTGGATGCAGTTGCGATCTTCATACCGACGAAGCCCGACAAAGCCGAGAAAACACCGCCGGTGAGGAATGCAAACGGTACATAAGGTGTTAAAAGCTTGAAAATTGCCATAACGCCGAGGATAACGAACATAACGGCAAAGAAAATGGCTACTACCTTATATTGTCTTTTAAGGTAAGCGTTGGCGCCCTCGCGGATCGACTGGGATATCTTTTTCATCCTGTCGGTTCCTTCAGAGAACTTCATAACCTTTTTTGCTGTGAAAACTGCAAAAAGCAACGCTACCGCAGCTCCGATAAACGAACTCAGAGCTAAGATCTTCTCCATAATTATACGACTCCTTTTTTGTGAGGTACCCTATATTTTAATACAAAGAGTATCTAATTGTCAATAATTTAACATAAAATTTCTTTAAAAAGCAACTAAAGGGGATGTGATTGTTAAATTTATTGCAAAAAATATAGAAATAATTTACCGAGAGTAAACGTTTGTCCAAAAATGTGGCTTCATTTTGCAAAAACGAAATCCGTTTTTGAACCGTTTTACCCAAAATGCAAAATTTGGTATGTTTTATTATGTAAGACACGGTTTGCCAAAACAATATAAAAATTTACACCGCCGTTTGACAAAATCGCCCTAAAGCTTTCGTGTACAATGTTTACATAATATCGCATACGGTCGGGCGGGAGTGTTTCGGCGGCTGTATGCACAACGCAAAAAAGGGAAGGACATAAAAATGGTAAAGGAAACGGTCAAAAGGGCCAAACTGTTGAGGTCTTGGGGTGTGGCAGAGGGGGTCACGGCGGCGGCAAAGCAACTGTCGGTAGCCGTTTTGGGTTTTTTCATGGCAAGGACAAGCCTTGTTGGCGGGGGATTGCCGCTTGGTGCGGCGTTTGCGGCAGGAGCATCAAAAAAATACATATTTTCGGCAGCTTTAGGGTCGCTTTTGGGTTACCTTTTCCCGTCCGAAGGCTTTTCGGCGCTCAAATATTCGGCCGTGCTGTTGGCCGTTGTTGCCATCCGCCTGCTGACCGTGGGACTGAAAGGGGTCGCCAAAAGTGCAATATGGTCGGCAGTAACGGCCATAGCGGTGGTCACGGGGGTCAACCTTGTGGCGGTCGGCAGCGAGGTCATGCAACGCACGGCGGTCGGTGTGGCCGAGGGGCTTATAGCCGGTTGTGCCGCCTACTTTTTCCGCAAAGCGGCCGAAGCCAAGCCACGTGCCGTGGGCAACACGCCCGAGCAAACGGCAGCCTTGCTCATATCGGTCAGCCTCATACTGGCGGCGCTGTATGCGGTTTCGTTTGACGGTGTTTCTCTGGGACGCATTGCGGCCTTTGTGCTGATACTTTTGTCGGCACGGTACGGCAGGGTGGGGGTCGGAGCGGTCGCAGGAGTAGCATCGGCTTTAGCGGTCGTCATAATCGGCGGCAGCGCTTCACAGGCGTTGGTTTTCTGCGTAGTGGGGTTGGTCTCGGGCGCTTTTGCATCGGTCAAAAAACTGTGGTTTGCCGCAGTACCGTCGGCGGTAGCGCTGATGTGGGTGCTGGTGACAAGTGCCACGGGCGGTTCGGTTCAAATGCTTATAGAAACGGTCTCGGCAGGGCTTATATTCGCCGCCATACCCAAAACGGTAACGGCAGGCTTTGGCACGGCGATATCGCCCTCGGTCGTGACCCCCGATTCAAAAGGCCTCCGCAGGGCGTTGACCTTGCGGTTGGGCTTTGCCTCGGCGGCGTTGCACGGCGTATCCGACACGGTGGAGGACGTTGCACGGTGCCTTGCGATATCGCAAAGACCCAACTTTGCCGAGGTCTTGTCCAAAACTGAAAACGATGTGTGCAAGGGGTGCACCTTACATCAGTATTGCTGGGAGCGTCAGCGAAGCTCCACCGTCGATGCCATTTTAGGAATGAGCGATGCCGTCCGCAAATGCCGTCCCATCAGCATGGCCGACATTCCTCCCGAATTTTCCGAGCGGTGCCTGCGAATAGAGCGGTTTGAAGATGCTTTAAGCCACAATTACACCGACTTTTTGAGCGAGCTTGCGGCCGAGCGCCGTGTGACCGAAATGCGTGAAGCGGTGTCAAATCAGATGAACGGCATAGCCGATATGCTGGCCGAGCTTGCCGAGGAGTTCAAAACGGCGCAAAAATACGATATTGCAATGGCAGGCAGGGTGGCGGCGGCCTTAAAGGAGCTTGACCTCAATGCAGGGGAATGCAGCTGTGTGGTCGACCGCTTCGGCCGCATGACGGTCGAGGTACGGCTCCCCGAGGCTCCCGAAATGCCCATAAACCGAGCAAGGATCCTCGAACGGCTTGAGCAGATATGCGAGCGTGACTTTGAACCGCCCGAGATCAACCGTGTGGGCAGGGCGTATTATATAACCGCCACCGAAAAGGCGGTGCTGTCGGTCGATTGCGCCTGCACCCAGTTTTGCCAGGGGCAAAACCGCCATTGCGGAGACACCTGCCGTTACTTTTTTGACGGCCGTGGCAGGCTGGTAGCGTTGGTCAGCGACGGAATGGGCTCGGGCGGACGAGCGGCAGTCGACAGTGCAATGACGGCAGGTCTTGCCGAGCGTCTCATAAAGGCCGGCTTCGGCTACGATTGCACCTTAAGGCTGGTCAACTCGGCCATGCTGTATAAATCGACCGATGAATCGCTGGCCACGCTGGATATTTCCTGCATAGACCTTTTTACGGGCAAGACCGAAATGCTCAAGGCCGGTGCCGCACCGACCATCGTGCGGCGTAACGGTCGCACGGGGCGTGCCGAGTGCCGCTCGCTGCCTGCGGGTATACTTAACGAGGTCGGCTTTGACCGTGCGGTGGTCACCTTAAGCGAGGGTGACGTGCTGATAATGATGTCGGACGGCGTGTGTACCGACGGTACCGATTGGGTGTGCGCCGAGGTCGAGGCCTTTGAGGGTAACGGTGCAAAACAGCTTGCCGAGCGCATAGCCACCTCTGCCCGACGCCGCCGTCACGACGGCCACGATGACGACATAACGGTCTTCGCCGCCGTCATCGAAAAAGCGGTATGAATAATACACACAGAGCAGTTCAAAAAAAGGCAAGAAAAGCCTCCGCCCAAATTATTGGACGGAGGTTAGCATGTTGTTTTAAGAGCTTATCTAAGAAAAAGAGGTCAAGAAAGATAAATTATCAATTAATTGTATCCGTTTTTACTGCTGTGATGTTTGCGGAACCGAAAGCTTACGCTGATTCTTTTGACCTACGAACCCGAATATAGTTATAGGCAATCCAATGAATATAAAAATCGGGAACAGGATAGTTGCGAGCAGGTAGAGAACAGCCGCAAATTTTGCGCATCCGCTCCTTTTTAATGCATAGCCCAGCCACCCTAATATGGAGCCGAGAGAGAATAAAATAATATGCACCATCAAAAGTACCATAAAGACGTTTATAACGGTCGCAACACTATCGGATGAACCCAGGAGTTCTCTTACTATCTTGGCCAGGTCGTTAACTGTAACCAACGCATCCCATCCGCCTTCCGCGAGAAAACTTCCAAAGTGGAATAGTGACCATCCGGCCCAAATACTTGAAAGAACGTTTGCGACAAAAAGTGATTTGCTTCTCATAGTTATACTCCTTTCATTAATAGGCGGCTTCTGCAATCCTGGCTGCTATTTTTGCGAGTTCAGAAGCATATTCCAAAGCAGCCTCGGGAGAGTCGGCCAGTTCATCAGAAATGACGTCGGCTTTTTCCGACCATTCCGCCATATCCGATATCATTTCAGTATAATCAACCATAATTGATATATCGGTTGGATTGGACTTGTATTTTTTCAAAACTTCTATGTAACTGTCTACCCAATTGTTATACTCCAGAATAAATTGCTTCCACTCGGGGGTGTCGGCAGTGGAACTGATTTCGTTATCAGACTCGGCGTCGGATTGCAATGAACTGTTTTCTGAAACAGTATTTGGCTCTGAGTTTAAAGATGGCACATCAGTACGGGAATCTGCAGCAGTACCACCACAGGCAACCATTGATAAAGATAAAATAAAAACAAACAGCAACGATAATAGTTTATTCAAAGAAATTCCTCCTTAATTAATTTGAAAGTATTATAACACATAAGTATTCATTTGTCAACATATGTGTTCAAAATTCGACAAATTGTGACATAGAATATTATTGAGGTGAAAATATGTTTGTTGCTACTTTAGATTCGCAAAAGGTCGGAAAAACGATTGCTTATTTCAGAAATCATAAAGGCGTTTCGCAAGAGGTATTAAGTGGTTTGGCGGATATCGGCCGAAGTCATTTGAGTGCTATTGAGCGTGGCGAGAGGAAGCCTACACTTGAGACGCTTTATAGGATTTGCACGGCTTTAGACGTGAAAATGAGTACCGTTATATTAAAGCTTGAAGAAGATTTATAGGTGAAAGCGAAATATAAAAAGTATTGTAAATGGGGTTGATTGATTTGATAGGAAAAGAATTACCGTTGTTTATCGATTCTCTTTACAATAATCCCGAAATGGAGTTTGAGTATCTTGAAAAAAGGTATTTAGTCAGTGGTTATATGGAAAATAATGACTACATTTTGAGTGTAGATACAATAGAAAAAGACTCTAAAAATGTGTTTGTCATCAAGAATCCGTCAAGACAAAAATGCGTTGAAGCGTTTGAAAAAGCGCCTATATTCGGGGGCAAAACCATATATGAGGCTGAATCACAGATTAAGGTATTATATGGATAGTTGATAAACTATCAAAAGGCCCCCAATGAGGTTTTAAAAAAAGAACCGCCGGTTCGATCTTTTTTGATTGAATCAGCGGTTCTGGTTTTATCAGAATTTAACTGTTGTGCCTTGGGTCTTAAAGGTGGTGTATTGTACGTTTTGGTCTACAAACGAGTTGCTTTCGGCCTTGATGCCGAAGGTCGTTTCGGTGGCTTTGGAGTCCTTTACCTTAAAGGTGACCGAAAACAGGTCGCCGTTGTCCTTAAAGCCCAATGCATCCGAATAAACTGCGGTGACCTCGCCGCCGCAATCGGTACTCTGCTGAAGGTTGGAGACCACGCTCACAAGCCCTTTTTGAAGCTTGTCGGGGGTTACGGCCGCCTTGTCATAGGTTATCTTAAAGCTGAAGCCTGCCAACCCCGAGTTGTTTTTAACGGCGGCCTTAACGGTTACGGTATCGCCGTTTTTGGTTGCGGTCAGAAAAACGGTGGGGCTGTTATCGGGCTCGGGGGTCGAAGTATTCGAAATGTTGCTTGAAACGGTGGTGTCATTTTTACTGCTGTCGCCGTTGCTTTGAGAATCCTTGGAAGAATCGGGAACGGTATCGCCGCTTGTCACAGCTTCATCCTTGCTTGACGCAGTATTACTGCTGTCGTCGGTCGAAACAGCGCTTTGGGTCTCATCGTTCACAGATGAAATGTTTGACGAAGCCGCCGTATCGGTGTCGCCGTCGTCCGAGCATCCGACAACCGCAAAAAGCATAAGGCAAAGCGCCATAAGGAGCGCTGTTATTTTTAAAATATTCTTCATAATACCCTCCAAATCAGTATCTTCGGCGTTTGATCTTGATGTAGTTGCTGACGATGTTTTCGCTCTGCTCCATCCTGCGACGTTGCCAATCCTTGACAAACGAAAGAGCGAGCAAAACCACAACCGCCACAACACCCAGAATACAGATACTCAGTACGATTATGATGGTGATACTCGGGCCACCGGTTGCTACGTTATCGGGCAGAGTAACGGTGCCGATAAACTCACCGATCTTTGAGGGGTCGCTTCCGAAATAGGTGACGGTGTACAGCTTCTTATCAGCCACGGTTACATATATAATGTTGTATTTTCCGTCGGTCACCGTCGTGCTTTTTAGGTATACCAGCCGACCGATCTCGGCCGTGTCGTACCCATTTGGGAACAGCTTTTGTCCCACGGGGGCAAGATCCTCGCCCGAAAGTCCCGCAAACGAACCCAACTGGGTCGAAAACTCGGTCTCGGTCCTGCGGCATTGGATCTGATGCTGTTCGTTCTTGGAAATGGCGGCGAAGATCAACCCCTCCACCTTGCTGGAGGCTGTGAGATCTTCATCGGTCAGAATGGTGTAATCACCGGACAGACTGAACTTTACGCCTTCTATACTGTGTGTTGCCGCCGAAACGGAAATGCCTGCCGCCGCAAAAAGGCAGACGGTAAGCGTCAGCAAAACGGCAAATATTCTTTTCACAGCGGTCACTTCCTTTCAACGGTAATTTTATACTTACTTAAGGCAACGCTTGGCCGAGGTCAGGGTGTTCTGCATCAGCATAGCAATGGTCATAGGACCTACGCCACCCGGCACGGGGGTGATGGCCGAGCACAGCGGCTCAACGTTTTGGTAATCAACATCGCCGCACAGCTTGCCGTTTTCGTCACGGTTCATGCCGACGTCGATGACCACGGCACCCTCCTTGACCATATCGGCGGTGACAAACTTGGCACGTCCCACGGCAGCCACAAGAATATCAGCCTCACGGCAGAGCTCTTTGAGATTCTGCGTCTTTGAATGGCAAATAGTCACGGTGGCGTTGGCGTGGAGCATCAGCATTGCCATCGGCTTGCCGACGATATTGCTTCGGCCGATGACCACGCAATGCTTGCCTTGAGGATCGATATTGGAGAATTTCAGCATCTCCATAATTCCTGCAGGAGTGCAGGGCAAAAAGTCATAATCGCCGATCATTATTTTGCCGACGTTCTGCACATGGAATGCGTCAACGTCCTTTTTGGGGTCAATGGCATCGATAACGGCCTTTTCGTCAAGATGACGGGGCAACGGGAGCTGACACAGAATGCCGTGGATCTTATCGTCCTTGTTAAGTCTTTCAACCAGTGCCAAAAGCTCCTCATTTGTGGTGCTTTCGGGCAATTCATATTTTTCAGAGTACATTCCAAGCTCGATGCAGGTGCGCTCCTTTGAGCCTACGTAGACCTGCGAAGCGGGGTCGGTGCCTACAATAATGACTGCAAGACCGGGGGTCACACCCTTTGCTTTAAGCTCGGCTACCTCGGCCGCAATGCGTTCCTTGACCGCCGCCGATATAACCTTTCCGCTGATTATTTCTGCCATTAGTTATCATCCTTTTTTGCGTTATCGTTGTTGTTTTCTGTCGGTGCCTCACCGTCGGCCGTATCAGCCTCTGTGGGTGCTTCGGTAGGTGCTTCGGTGGGTGCTTCGGTAGGTGCTTCGGTGGGTGCGGCTTCACCGTCAGCCTCGGTCACGGGAGTCTCACCGTCACTCTCTGAGGCATCTCCGTCACCCTCGTAATAAACCGTTTTAACGGTGGTATCGTCAATGTCGTCAAACATGGTCTCGTAGGTTTCGGCAACCTTGGCGTTTTTAATTTTCACAAGGTTGTAGATAAGGAGCACCGTGCAAACGATGACCAAAGCGCCCGAAAGCCATTGCGAAACTCTCAATGGGCCTAAGTAAAGGCTGTCGGTTCTTAAGCCCTCGATGATCATACGTCCAAAGCCGTACCAGATTCCGTAGGAAAGGGCGATCTGACCCTTGAATTTGCGGTGTTTGCTCAAAAAGTGGAGCAGAACAAAGCCCAAAGCGCACCAGATGGATTCATAAAGGAAGCAGGGGTGAACACGGACATTTTCGGTTCCCTCGCTGACCATTCCCCAGAAATTGCTGTTGGTGGGAGAGCCAAAGGCTTCCTGATTGAAGAAGTTGCCCCAACGGCCGATGGACTGTCCGATAAGGAAGCAGATGGAGGCAAGGTCGAAGGCATCAAGTATCTTGACCTTTCTTATAAGGCACATCGTAAGTCCCACCACGGCGGCACCGATAACGGCACCGTAGATGGCAAGTCCCGAAACGCCGGAGCTTCCCGAAATGCCAAGAAAATCGCCTATCGAGCTTATCTTAAGGTCGCCCGGATAGAAGATTATGTAGTAGATCCTTGCGCAAAGAATGGCCAAAGGTGCTGTAACCAGCACAACATCGGTCAGACGGTCGGGGTCGATACCGAACTTTTTGGCACGGACAAAGCCATAGGTAACGGCGCCCAAAAATGCCAGCGCAATGCAAATGCCGTACCAATAAATGTCCCATCCGTCACCAAACGGCAAGGTAAAAGCGACCGAATCAAATTCAAGATCAATGCCGAATATATCGACATGATAAGCGGTTAAAGCCTGCAAATGAAAACACCCTTTCAGTTTATAAAAACTATATCATACCTATTATATACCAAATACCCCTTTAAGAAAAGGGGTATTTTTAAAAATTTATAAAATTGTAAAAATTTTATGCTTTTATGACCGACAAGGCGCAGAGTGTGAGGTCGAGCTCATTGGCACGTGCGGTTATGTCATCGGCCGTTATCTCGCCCAGGATCTTCAGCGAGTTAAAGGGCTCGAAGCCGTTCATCGCACAGTCGATAAAGCCGTCAACGGTCTCCTCGACATCGTTAAAGGCACGTATCTCCTTGCCGTACAGCTTGCGGCGTGCATCCTCAAAAAGGTCGGGATCAACGCCGTTTTCGGCAACCGAACGAAGCTCCGCAAGAATGGCGTCACGCACTTTTTCAGGGTCAGACGATTCGCCGTCAAAAAGCAGGGCGGCGTAGCCGTGACCGTAGAAAAATTCGGTGCCGAACTGCGGATTGATAAGTCCCTCGTTCAAAAGGCGGTTGTAAAGCGGAGATATCCTGCCTGCAACGGTCTCCAGTAAAAGAGAGGAGGCGATTATCTGCTTTTCGGAACGCTTGAGCTTGAGCTTGTTATCCTTCACGCCGACTACGAAAAGCGGCATTGCGACCGGCATTTTCTGCTCTGTATAAGCCTTAACAAGACCGTCGGGCTCCGAAAACTCGGAACGGTGGATCTCGGCTGTTTCTAAAGGCTTGATCCGGTCGTCGATCATAGAAAGCACCTTTTCCGAGTCAAAATTGCCGCAAAGGCAGACGAACATATTGGAGGGGTTATAAAATGTGCGGTAGCAATCGTAGAGGGTCTTGTCGGTGATCTCGGCGATCGACTCGACCGTGCCTGCGATCTCGACCTTAACAGGGTGGTTGTGATACATCGCCCTCAAAAGGTTGAACAGCACACGCCAGCCGGGCACATCCTCATACATTCTGATCTCCTGACCGATGATGCCCTGCTCCTTCTGCACCGTTTCGGGGGTGAAGTAGGGCGAGCTGACAAAGCCCAGCAGAATATCAAGATTTTCATAAAACCGCTCGGAGCAGCTGAAAAGGTAGCAGGTGCGGTCAAACGAGGTGTAAGCGTTGGCCGAAGCACCGGTCACGGCGTACTTTTCAAAAGCGTCTCCGTCCTCACCCTCAAACAGCTTGTGCTCCAAAAAGTGGGCAATACCCTCGGGCACGGTTATCATGGGGTCGTTTCCAAGCGAAAATTCGGTGTCGACCGAGCCGTAGTGTGTGCCGAAAACGGCATAGTTCACGCTGAAATCGGCCTTTTCGGAAATATAGACCTTAAGTCCCGACGAGTGCACCGCAACGGTACAGCCTTCGTTGGTTTTGGGGTCGGTTATCTTTCTTGTTTCAAAGCTCATTATTCTGCCTCCTTTTGGGTCCCGTCGGGTCGCAAAACATAAACCGTGTCAAGCCGGAAACTCTTGGCGGCGTTTATGATGTCCTCACGGGTGACGGCGTTCAGAAGCTCACAGATCTCGGCAGGGGAAGCAGGGCTTTTTTCCAGGCTTCGTGCGGCGTACCAGCGTGCAAGTGCCGACTGGTCCGATTCCACCGAGCGGATGGAATCGCACATCGAAAGCTTGGACGAGGCCATATCCTTGTCGGAAAAGCGTCCGTTTCTCATATCGTCAAGCTGTTGGAGTATTGCGGCTTTGGCGGCCTCGATATTCTGATCCTCAACGCCGCTGTCAACCAGGATTATACCTTTTCTGCGGTTTGAACGTGCCGAGCAATAGTAGCAAAGACTCATTTTTTCACGTACATTACAGAACAGCTTGGAATAAGGTCCTCCGCCGAAAATATCGCCCATTATCCAGTTGGCAACGGTGTCACGGTCGGCTCCGCCATTTTCACTGCGAAGTCCCAGCACCAGCTTGCCCTGCTTTACGGGCATGGTTTCGGTCACGGTGTCACCGTCCCTGGCGGCGGTTATCACATCGTCGGGCAAAGCCTTATAGTCACGTCCCACAGCCGAAAGGCATTTGGAGAAGCTGTCGGCAAAGCAGACCGGCTCCGAAGCGCCGACGACCTGTATCGAAATGAAGGATTCTTTCAATATACGCTCAAAGGCTTTACGGATTTCGCCGTTTTCGAGTGCCGAGATCTCCTCCTCGGTGCCTTCTTCGGGCAGACCGAAGGGCTCATTGGCACACATTATGGCCTCGCAACGGTTGCGTGCGTAGGTGCGCTTGTCATTTAACTTAGATGCAACGGCCTCTTTTAGCAGACGCTTTTCACGGCTCACAGCCTCGGCAGGGTAATCGCTTTTTGAAAGAAAGCGTGCAAAGATCATATCGCAAAGCAGCTTGCCTGCCTCGTCTACGGTATGCTCGTTGCCGATGGAATAGCGGTCGTCATTGACCGTGATACCAAGCCTTAGCTCCTGGCAGTCGCCCAGCTTTGCTATCCACGAGGTGATCGAAGCGCCGTAAAGATTGGCAAGCTTGCGGTTGAAGGAATAGGTATCGGGCAGGGCTTCAGTGCCGCTTCTCATAAGATAAAGCGCCAGCGCATTAGCGGCGTTGTTGCGGCTTGACGGCAGATAAAAGCCAACCGAAATAAGTGTTGTCTTAAAGCGGTTGCTCGGGATATAGGAGTAGCTCACTCCGCTGTTTTTAATAGCATCTTTCATAACAGTTCACCAAAAATAAAAGTTCAAATCAAAAATACCTGCCGGACAAAAGCACGGCAGGTATCATTTCCGATATTATTCGTCCAGAGTAAAGGTGATCTCGTCAACGTCGAAGGGAGAGGTTGCGTGGGTGTCCTCATAAAGCTTCATAGCGTTGCCCTTCTCGTCAAGAGCGTCGTCATACTCGTCCTGCTTCAAAAGGTAGGAAACGTTGAGCTTAAGATAATCGTACCAGTAGTCCTCGTAATCCTCGTCAAGCAGGTCACGCTTTACAAACAGGATGTACTGGGAATTCTCGGTATCCTCAAGAACAACAGCCTTATTAAGCTCCTGCTTCTTGTACTGCTCCATCATCTTGTTCTCGGAGCCGGTCTCTTCGTCACCGTAAAGTCCCTTAAAGCTTTCGGGGCTGTACTTGGTGCTGCCCGAAGAGGTGGTAGAGGACGAGGTGGTGGTAGAAGCGGTGGAAGAGGTCTCGCTCGAGGAAGCAGCCTCGGAAGAAACAATGGAAGAGGTGTTGCTCGAAGCATTGCCCGAAGCGGTGCTTGAATTCTTGTCAGAGGAAGTGGAGGTGGTGCTGGAGGTGTTCTTGGAGGCCTCCTCTTGGCGCTTGGTCTCTTCCTTATAGATCACGTCAAATGACTCACCTGCGTTAAGTCTCTCGGCATAGCCGTCGGCAATGGCCTTGAGCTCCTTAAGCTTTTCATCCGAAAGCTTCTTGTTATCAGAGTCCATCTGCGAGAAGGTGATGTTATCGGCCAAAACGTAATGCTCGGTCATAAACTTCTTAAGATCGTCCTTCTTGATCTCCTTTGCGCCGCCCTCGCCGTAGAGGTGCTCAAAGTAGAAGCTGTACTTTGCATCGAAAAGCATATACTCAAGATAGGTCTCGTAAGCCACGCCGTTTTCTGCAAGGATATATGCGTAGGGAGCATAGTAGCTGTAAAGCTGGCTCTCCATACCCATCTGTGCATACTGTGCGTAGGTGCTGTAATCACAGCCGAAGTTCCAGTAAGCCCAGGCTTCCCAGGAAGCAGAGTTGCGGGAATCCTCGTCGAGCTCAAGCTTTTCGGCCTTCATCAAAGCCTCGATAGCGGCATTCTGACGAAGCATATCGATAGCACTCTGTCTTACAAACTTTTCGTAAGGTGTTCCGGTTGCGGCAACCTTGCCTTCTTCATCAAACTTGTAGTTTTCATATTTGATGTTTTCGGTGCTGAGCTCGTTGTCGGTCAGGTGGTTGTAAATGGCCGAGCGAGCGCTCTGTGCCGAGAAGAACTGCACACAGCTGAACATGGCCGAGGTGAACTTCGATTCACCGATGGTGAATGCGATCTCGTCCTTGCTGTGACATCCGACAAAGCCGGTCACCAGCATAAGAACTGCCAGCAAAGCGGCCAAAAGTCTTGAAATCTTTTTCATAAATATACTCCTATTCTTGCCCTTTGGCATCAAAAGATACCAAAAGTGTTTTCTAAAATTACAGATACACTCAACAGTATATATTACTTTTTGAGAAAAGTCCAGCATTTTTTAACATTCTTTATGACATATTTGTAAATATTTTATCAATGTCTGTCAGGAAAAGATCCTGAGCGAAGCGAAGGATGACAAAATCGGGTGGAAATAGGGTGGAGTATCCGAGGTGCTCTGTCATTCTAAAGGGGACGACCGAAGAAGCTTTTGCCTTTCGAAATTACTGTTCCATATATCCCAATGCCTCTTTGAGAGCATCGAGAATGTGCTGTTTTTCCTCCAAGCGCACCGAAACATAAGGCTTACTGCCTGCGCTGAACATGACCCTGCGCTTGATGTTACTTGTCAAAAGGCGGCTGATGCTTTCGGTCAGAGCGCCGCAGTAAAGCAGCAGCCGTCCGTTTTGGTCGCTTATTTCGGTTATGCCCATTTCGGCGGCCTTGTTTTTGAGGAAGGAAACCTGAATAAGGTCGTTTACCACCTGCGGCAGGTCGCCGTAGCGGTCAAGCAGTTCGTCGGTGACATCCAGCACGTCCTCGTTTGTGCGGATGGCGGCGATCCTTCGGTAGGCCGAAAGTCTTTGCGGCAACGACGAGATATACCGCTCGGGGATGTGTGCGCTCATCTTGATGTCCACCACACATTCCAGCTGCTTTTCGGGTTCTTCGCCCTTCTCCTCGGCCAATGCTTCGGACAAAAGCTTTAAATACATATCGTAGCCCACAGCCTCCATGTGTCCGTGCTGTTCACCGCCCAAAACACTGCCGGCGCCTCTTATCTCAAGGTCACGCATGGCAATGCGGAAGCCCGAGCCAAACTCGGTAAACCGACGTATGGCATCAAGCCGCTTTTGTGAAATGTCCGACAGCGCCTTGCCGGGCGTAAACAAAAGATAGGCAAAGGCGGTGCGGTGGCTTCGACCCACACGGCCGCGAAGCTGATGCAGCTGCGCAAGTCCGAAGCGGTCGGAATTTTCAATGATAAGCGTGTTGGCATTGGGCACGTCAACACCCGTTTCGATAATGGTGGTGCAGACAAGGATGTCTATCTCGTGCTCGAGTAGCTGTTGCCACACACGGGAAAGGGTGTCCTCGCTCATTTTGCCGTGTGCCGTGCCGATACGTGCCTCGGGGTGTGCCTGCTGAAGCTTCATTGCGCAGGAATCAATATCCTCGGTGCGGTTGTGCAGGTAATACACCTGACCGCCTCGTCGAAGCTCACGGCTGATAGCCTCATTCACAACGGATCTATCCTGCTCCATAACATAGGTCTGCACGGGGTGGCGGTTCATGGGAGCCTCCTCAATAGAGGACATATCCCGAAGTCCCGACAGAGCCATATTAAGGGTCCTCGGTATCGGCGTTGCCGAAAGCGTCAGCGCATCGACCGTGGGGTAAAGCTCCTTTAGCCTTTCCTTTTGAGCAACGCCGAAGCGCTGTTCTTCGTCTATTATTATAAGTCCGAGGTCCTTGAATTTTACATCTTTGGAGATCAAAGCGTGCGTTCCGACGATAAGGTCAATGTTGCCTGCGAGCAGGTTTTTCCTGATCTTTTCCTGCTGCTTGGGGGTGCGGAAGCGTGAAAGCATCTCAACCTCGACCGCCATATTGCCAAAGCGCTGTAAGGCGGTGTTGTAATGCTGCCAGCACAGAATGGTGGTCGGTACTAAAATGGCACACTGCTTGCCGTCGGCAATGCACTTGAAGGCGGCACGTAAGGCCACCTCGGTCTTGCCGAAGCCGACATCACCGCAAAGCAGGCGGTCCATCGGCACTCCACGCTCCATATCACGCTTGATTTCCGAAATACAGCGAAGCTGGTCGTCGGTCTCGTCAAACTCAAACCTGCGCTCAAAATCGGATTGCAGGTCGCCGTCGGGACTAAACTGATAGCCCTTTTGCTGCATACGCTTGGCATAAAGCACGGTCAACTGCTTGGCCATATCCTTTACGGCCTTTTTAACCCTCGACCTTGTGCGGCTCCAATCGGATGAGCCGAGCTTATTAAGCTTTATTGCGGTGTCCTCGGCCGAACCGATGTAGCGTGAAACCATATCGAGGCTGGTAACGGGAACGTACAAGGCATCCTTACCTGCGTAGCTTATTTTAATGTAATCACGGGTCATTCCACGGGTGGTGAGCTGTTGAACTCCCTCAAAAATACCGATACCGTGGGTGGCGTGGACAACGTAATCGCCACGCTGAAGCTCCTCAAGTGAGCCGACCGCACTGCCGCCCGAAAAACGTTTTTTGCGTTTTTTGACAGCGGTCTTTCCGTGAACGATGACCGAGAGTGTGCCGTCGGGCAGCTCAAAGCCCGAGGACAGCACGCCCACCGTGACGAAAATGCCTTTTTTTCCCACCTGCGAGGGCTCAAGGCAGAAGTTGGCTTTAAGCCCCAATTCACACATTTCCTCGCAAAGGTTACTTGCGGCACGCTCACTTCCGCCCAAAACAACGGTCAGCTTGGCGGCCGAGGATTTAATGTCCTCGCAAAGCGATGCCACGGCACCCGAAAAGCCGGAATTTTGTTTGAAATTTAAATTGACAAGTGCCTTTGGCGGCACATCGTAGGAGGTTTTAGGGAAGCTGTCGCAATACACCGTGTCGGCCTTTTTCAAGCACTCGGCCAGCCCCACACGGTCAAGGTATACCGACTTGAAATCGGGCGGAAGCTCACCCTCTAAAAGCAGGGTCTTGATCTCCTCCGAGTGCAGTTTAAGGCAACTGTCTACCTTATCGAAACACGCATTGGTGTCATATATAAATGTAATACTGTCAAAATCACGGCCGCAAAAGTAGTCGAAAAGTGTCACATTGCGGTCAAAAATATGGCGCAGATAGGCGTCGTAGCTTATAACGGCACCGACCTCAAGACGGTCAATGTCCTCTTGGATACGCTTGCGTTGTGCTTCGCTGATGCTTTTCTTTTTCAAAAGCTTACCTAGGCTCTCGGCCAACTGCTCGGGGTCATCGGGTGAACCCTCGGTAACGGGGGTTATCTTTATTTCGTCAAGGGTGTCGGTTCGGCGCTGGGTGTCAACGTCAAACAAAGCGATACTGTCGATCTCGTCACCGAAAAAGTCAAGTCGGCAGGGGTTCGGCAGGTTGGGGGAGAAGATATCGACAATGCTTCCTCTTATCGAAAACTGACCTGCGCCGTCGACCTGCGCACTTTTCACGTATCCGCCCGCAATCAGCTTTTCGGCCAACACAAGCATCGAGCATTCCTCGCCCACCGAAAGGGTAAAGCAACGGTCACGCAAAGCCTCGGGCGGAACGGTGGTGCTGACGGCCGCCTCGATGGAGGCTACACACACGTCAAAAGCCCCCTCCAACACCTTGGAGAGGGTACCTATTCTTTTGTGCTCGTATTCGTGCGAGTGTGAAACGTTGCGCCTGAAGCAATAGTCCCTTGCAGGGAAAACTGCAACGTTTAACCCCAAAGCCTCAAGATCCTCCAAAACACGCTCGTTTTCGGCATCTCCTGCCGTGAGGACAAGGGCTTTTTGACCGTTTTGTGCCGCCAGCACGGCCGACAGCACGCATCGGTGAATATGCGACACACCCGTCAAAGCGATTGGGTACAGACGGTTTTTGACCGCCGCCGAAAGCTCCTTAAAGCTGTCGGTCTTGCCCAATGCGTCAGAGAAGATGTTATACCTTAACTGCATAAAATTACCTGTTAAATTTATTCATTGCCTGCCCGATGTCGGCCGTCACTATGGTCTTTACCGCCTCGGCGGCATTTTTCTCGGCCTCGTCGATTTTGACCTTGTCGTCCTTATTGGGCTTTCCAAGCACCCAATCGGCAAGGTCATATTCGGGGTGGGGCTTCTGACCCATTCCGATCTTGACCCTTGGTATATTATCGGTGCCCGACAGCTCAATTATGTCTTTGAGTCCGTTGTGGCCGCCGTGGCTTCCCGATTTTCTGATGCGAAGTCTGCCTGCATCCATCGTAACGTCATCCGATACAACGATAACCTTTTCAAAGGGAATTTTGTAAAACCTTGCAACCTCGCAGACCGCTGACCCTGAGTTATTCATAAAGGTCAGAGGCTTCACGAAAAGCACCTTGTGACCCTTTATTTCGCCATCATATATAAGCGATTGGAATTTGTTTTTTTCGGGGCCTGCGCCCAATTCCTTTATAAGGATGTCAACACAGCGAAAGCCTGCGTTGTGGCGGGTTTCGGAGTATTTGTCACCGGGGTTTCCGAGACCTACTATTATATAATCGTATTTAGGCTTTGAGAACAGCATTTTTAACCTTCCTCATTCTGATATAAGCAACAAACAAATACACGGCAAACAGAAGCATTACCACGGCAAAAGCAAAGTAAAGTCCTGCAGTCGGGTAGGCCACCTTGGGGTCAATTGGGCATCTGCAGGGGATAACAAGGTTGAGTGCTCTGAGCCCTTTAAACACCAAAACAAAAGACAACAAAAGGTTGACGAGGCTTGACAGAAAAACCGTTTTGGTGAAGGGCAGATTCTTGCGCTTTGAACGGTTCAAAGAACCAAAGCTTAACCCAAGGCAAAGGCAACCCACCGCAAGGCAGGCCGCAACGCTATCGGTGCCCGAAAAAACGGTGTTGGCATATTCATTCAGCGGTTTGGGGATGATATCGGTCACACCGTCAAGCAGCTCGTGCGCCTTCCATAAAAGCTCGTTGGTCAGCTTAAACTCGTCCAACAAAGCCACCGCAGCAAAAATGACAGCCGAAATGATAAAAGCTACCTTTTTAAAGCCAAGGCCGTAGCCGCCGTAAAGCTCTTTTGATTTTTTTAAGCCTACTGCTTGTGAGATAAGCAAAAGAATGCCGATCGGCAAAAATATGATGCCTGCCAAAAGATCAAAGTACAGTATTCCTAAAGAAAACAGCACAAATACCACAGCGGTAATGATGCCGAGCGCACTGCGACCCAAGCCTCTGACGGTCGATACCACCGGAGGCAAAAATTCACCCGAAGGCTTTAAAGTATTGGATTCTTCAACGATTTCTATGTTCAAAATCAGCACCTCCCAAAAAGCACCTTATCCAATACATTATATATTAAAATGTTGCCGCCGTCAATCAAAATCAGAAAAGACATTCCAGATCCGCCAAAATAAAAATGTCATCCTGAACGAAGTGAAGGATCTTGAAAAAGATCCTTCGCAGGCCCTTCGGCGAAATTCGCCTTGGGCGACGCCGTGGCGTCGGCTCAGAATGACATATATGTTTTATATGGTTTGAATCAATTGTATCTGCACTCACGGCTTTTGGCATTGCCGAGACCGATGGTGCTGATGGTGCGGGTTTCGGTGTCGATGGTTACGATCTCGCCGTTTTTGCCGCCGTTTTTAAAGGACATATACAGTCGGCCGTTTTCGTCAATATATTCGATCTGTTCGTGCTCGTGACCGTTGAGATAGGCGATAAAATCGCCGCCACCGGATATAAATTCCTCAACGGCATTGCGGATGGCATCGGAATTGCTGACACCGTTGGTAGTCTTACCCGTTGCGGCCAAAGTGAAGTTGGCATCAAGCGGCACGTGAGACATAACAAGCACGGAATACTCGGTGTTCAAAGCCTCGGTTTTGAACCACTCGACCTGCTCATCACTGATCTTAAAGCAGCTTGTGTATTTGGTTCCGTCATAAACGTCGTCGGCCTGGTTGAGCATTACGACACGGATCTTGTCGTCGGGGAAATCCATATAATAGTAAGAGCCGTTGCCGCCGGTAACCATTTTATCGCCGTTATATTCCTTCAAGGGTGCATAAACCATGTTTATATGATCTTCGGGCATGATCTGCATTGTGTGGTCAGCCCATTTCTGGCACCACATAATGTTTGTGTCGTGGTTACCGACCGTCATAAACACGGGGCACTTGGCACGGGTGGTAAAGCGGTTGAAAATGTCGCTCATGCAGGCACGCATATTGGCATCGTTGTCGATCTCATCCTGCGAATAACCGCGGATAAGGTCACCGAGGTTTGCGATGAAGTCAAGCTCAACAAAGTTGGACAAAGCGGCGGCATTTTTACCAACCTCGGCAGCGGTGAGATCATAATGGTGGGGGTCGGTCTCAACAAGGAAGGAGAACTTGCCGTGCACGGCGGTCTGAACCTCGGTCAGCTTGTCGGACCATTTGCCGAGATGCTGTGCCATAGCGATCTGGTCGTCGGTCAGACGGCTTACGGTATCCTTTGAGGATGTATCGCTTTCGGTCGAAGCAACCGTCGAACCGTTGCTTGCGGTAGTTGATGCATCGGACGAGGTATCGTCAGACGAGCCACCGCATCCGCAGGCGAAAATAAGGCACAGAGCAAGAACTACTGCAAAGATGCTTTTTACAGATCTCAAAAAGTTCATACTAAAACCTCCGTATTAAAAATACACAGATATTTTATCGCAAATAAACACAATTGTCAATGCAGAATGGTGTACTGAAATTATAATATTGTATAAACTCAAATCTGCCAAAGGTTTAAAATTCAAAATCTAATCTTGACATTTTGAGGTTACGGTAGTATTATATATTGTAACAAAGCGTTGATGGGAAGAGTAACCGAAAAGGGTATCCTAAAGAGAGCACGGTCACCGGCTGAAAGCCGTGCGGAGAAGATCTTCGGTGAAGACCACCCCTGAGTGCAGTCGGTAAAAAAGACTGACGTCTGACCTGCGTTATGGGTCTAAAGAGTGATAAATCAAGGTGGAACCGAGCTTAGATTCAAGCGCCCTTGGTGTGTTTTGCACACCAAAGGCGTTTTTGTTTGTACACTTGGGCTTTCAGGATTGAAAGCCTCCCTTGTTAAAGGGAGGTGGCACGCGAAGTGTGACGGAGGGATTCAAAAATGAATTACCAACATAATCCAAAACTCACACCTATTGCCAAGGCCTTACGAAAGAATATGACAAAACAAGAGAGACATCTGTGGTATGATTTCTTGAAGGGTTATCAGGTTCGCTTTTTAAGGCAAAAAGTCATAGATGACTACATTGTGGATTTTTACTGTAGCCAAGCTGAACTTGTTATTGAACTGGATGGCTCGCAACATTATAGCGAGTCGGGTACATTAAAAGACAGAATTCGAACCGAACGGTTAGAAAAAAGAAACTTGACGGTTTTACGGATACCCAATAACGAGGTTGATAAGAATTTCAACGGTGTTTGTGAATATATAGATCTGTATGTGAAAGAGACACTAAATAAGCGCAAATAGAGTTATCCGCCAAGGAATCCCCTCGCCACGCTACGCGCGGCCCTCTCCCCTTTAACAAGGGGCGCTATGCCAATCCTAACGCTTTGCGTTGATTTATTTCCCTTTGATGAGGGAGGCAAATCTATAACATATAAATTCATTTTTTGAAAAAAGGAGTAATAAAAATGAAGGTAATCTACAATAACGGAACTGTTGATCAGTGTCCCGAAGCAGAGGAACTTGAGGTTCTTCGCCACTCGGCGGCACACATTATGGCACAGGCTGTAAAGCGTCTGTACCCCCAGGCAAAGTTTGCCTACGGCCCTGCAACCGAAAAGGGCTTTTACTATGACGTTGACCTTGGCGACGTAAAGCTGGTCGATAGTGACCTTGCCGCGATCGAGGCCGAAATGAAGAAGATCACAAAGGAAAATCTCCCCATCAAGCCTGAGATCCTGCCCCGTGACGAAGCCATCAAGCTGATGGAGTCTGAGGGCGAGGTCTACAAGGTAGAGCATATTGCCGATCTTGCCGATAATGAGCCTATCAGCTTCTACCGTCAGGGCGAGTATATCGATATGTGCCGTGGACCGCACATCACCTACACCAAGGCGCTCAAGGCCTTTAAGCTGACCTCGATTTCGGGCGCATATTGGAAGAACGATTCCAACAACAAGATGCTTACCCGTATCTACGGTACCGCATTTGCCACCCAGCCCGAGCTTGACGAGTATCTCAAGGCGGTTGAGGAAGCCAAGATGCGTGACCACAACAAGATCGGCCGTGAGCTTGAGTATTTCACCACCGTTGAGTCGATCGGTCAGGGTCTGCCCATTATGCTCCCCAAGGGTGCACGTACCATTCAGCTTCTGCAGCGTTTTGTTGAGGATGAGGAGCAAAGAAGAGGCTACCTGCTCACCAAAACTCCGCTTATGGCCAAGCGTGACCTTTACAGAATTTCGGGTCACTGGGATCATTACCTGGACGGTATGTTTGTTTTGGGCGACCCCAACGATGAGGAAAAGGAGTGCTTTGCGCTTCGTCCCATGACCTGCCCGTTCCAGTACCAGGTATTCCTTAACAAGATGCGCTCCTACCGTGACCTGCCTATGCGTCTCGGTGAGACCTCGACCCTTTTCAGAAACGAGGATTCGGGCGAGATGCACGGTCTTATCCGTGTCCGTCAGTTCACCATTTCCGAGGGTCACCTTATCCTGCGCCCCGAGCAGCTTGAGGACGAGTTCAGAGGCTGTTTGGAGCTTGCCAACTATATGCTGAAGGCCGTCGGTCTTGACGAGGATGTTTCCTACCGCTTCTCGCAGTGGGATCCCGAGCGTAAGGACAAATACGAGGGTACCCCCGAGCAGTGGGATGAGGCACAGACTTTGATGGGCAAGATCCTTGATAACCTCGGTCTGAAGTATTCCATCGGTATCGACGAGGCCGCCTTCTACGGACCTAAGCTTGACATTCAGATCAAGAACGTCCACGGTAAAGAAGATACTCTTATCACCATTCAGATCGATATGCTGCTTGCCAAGAAGTTTGGTATGGAATATGTCGATGTTGACGGTGAAAAGAAGATCCCCTACATTATCCACAGAACCTCTTTGGGCTGCTACGAGAGAACCCTTGCTCTGCTGCTTGAAAAGTTTGCAGGCGCAATGCCTATGTGGCTGGCTCCCGAGCAGGTCAGAGTCATCCCCATTTCGGAGAGACTGCGTGACGAGGCTATGGCCGTTACCGACAGCCTTAAGGCCGCAGGTATCAAGGTCACCTGCGACGACCGTAACGAAAAGATGGGCTACCGCATCCGTGAGGCCCAGCTTGAAAAGATCCCTTATATGCTGATCGTCGGCGATAAGGAGGTAGAGACCAACACCGTTTCGGTCAGAAAGCGCGGAGGTGTTGACCTCGGCTCCATGACTCTGGACGAGTTTATCGCCAAGGCCAAGGAAGAGATCGAGACCTTGCATATCGATAAGTAACCGACTTACATTATATAAACACCGCCGTTACATTACTGTAGCGGCGGTGTTTTTTATGAAAAAAATGAATTTTTTAGTGCAAAATGCAAAAATCAGGCAATATACGGGGCTGAAATTGTTAAAAAAATAACAATTTCATAAATTCCAAGAAAATTTGACATAAAAATGTAGACTTTTTTGTTTACATCTGTTATAATTTTAACAAGTTATGCAGAGTGAGGCAGTCTGCAACTTTGCGACCGCACATTTTGCCGTAATTGCATTTTAATTTCAGGAGGAAAAAGCTTATGAAGAAACATGCCAGCTCAATACCTTTTAACGGTACCCCCGAGCAGGAAGCCCAGCTGAAGGCTATCATCGAAGCCAAGAAGAACATTCCCGGTTCCTTGATGTCCATCATGCAGGACGCACAGGGAATCTACGGCTATCTGCCGCTTGAGGTTCAGACCATGATCGCTGAAGGTGTCGGCGTATCTGTAGAGGACGTCTACGGTATCGCAACCTTCTACGCACAGTTTGCACTTTCTCCCAAGGGTAAGTACAACATCTCGGTCTGCCTTGGTACTGCTTGCTACGTTAAGGGTGCACAGGATCTTATCGACCGTCTTACCGAGGTTCTCGGAATCGCCCCCGGCGAATGCACCGCCGACGGAAAGTTCTCGCTTGAGGCTTGCCGTTGCATCGGCGCTTGCGGTCTTGCTCCCGTTCTCACCGTTAACGAGGATGTTTACGGACGTCTTGTTAAAGCTGATATCGACGACATTCTCAAGAAGTACGCTGACTAATTTTTTAATTTAAGGATCATACAGGTATGAAAATCAGTGCGATCAAAGAGCTGCTTAAGGCAGAGGTCATCTGCGGTGAGGAGGATCTCGAAAGAGAGGTCTACTCCGCCTGCGGAAGCGATATGATGAGCGACGTTCTGGCTTACGTCAAGGATCAGGGAGTTTTGCTCACCGGTCTTGTTAATTCACAGGTCATCAGAACCGCCGAAATGATGGACATGGTCTGCATAGTGTTCGTCCGCAACAAGCGACCCACCGAGGAAATGGTGGAGCTTGCGAAGGAAATGGGCATTGTGATGCTGTGTTCACCCAAGCGTATGTATGAGGCTTGCGGTAAGCTGTATATGAACGGTCTCAACGGAAACGGAGCAACAGTATGAGTGAGCCGTTGAAGTTCCGATTTGATGTTCAGGGAGGTAACTTTACCTCGGCCGGTCAGGCGTCGGTGCTTGTTAAAAAGAACCTTCGTCAGATAGGCCTTCCGCCCGAAATAATCCGCAGAGTTTCAATAGCCATGTATGAGGGCGAGATCAATATGGTAATACACGCCGGCGGCGGTGTTGCCGAGGTTCTGGTTTTTGAGGACAAGGTCGAGATCGTTCTTGACGATAAGGGTCCCGGAATCCCGAACATTGAGCTTGCCATGAAGGAAGGCTTCTCCACCGCACCCGACAACATAAGGTCGTTGGGCTTCGGTGCAGGTATGGGTCTTCCCAATATGAAACGCTACACCGACAGTATGAATATCGAAACCGAGCTTGGAAAGGGCACCAAGATAACCATGGTGGTCAATTTCTGATCTTAGGGTTTCAATAAGGAACGCTATGAATACATATTTACATTCAGTCTCTCTTGACAGAGAAAAATGCACCGGCTGCACGACCTGCTTAAGGCATTGTCCGACCGAGGCTATCAGGGTCAAGGACGGATGTGCTGTCATCAACCCTGACAGATGTATCGATTGCGGTGAGTGTATCAGAGTCTGTCCGCAAAAGGCAAAGCACGTTGTTTGCAGTAAATTTTCCGATATGGAAAAGTTCAAATGGCGCATTGCCTTGCCGGCACCGACACTTTACGGTCAGTTTGAGGAGCTTGATGACATAGACTACTGCCTGCAGGGTCTACTTGACATGGGCTTTGATGAGGTGTATGAGGTCTCGCAGGCCGCCGAAATAGTTTCGGAGTATACACGTCTTTTGCTCAAGACCGAAGGTATCAAAAAGCCGGTCATCAGTTCGGCCTGTCCCGTTATTGCACGACTTATTGCTTTAAGATTCCCTTATTTAAAGGATAATCTTTTGCCGTTGCTGCCTCCGATGGAGATAGCCGCCAAAAAAGCAGTTGAGCGAGCATTGAAGGAACATCCCGAGCTTAAACGTGAGGATATAGGCGTTTGCTTCATATCCCCGTGTCCCGCCAAAGCCAGCTACGTTAAAAACGGCTTTGGAGATTACAAAAGCAATGTTGATCTGGTGGTATCCATCAGCGATATTTATTTCCAGCTCATCAACTCGATGAAGCGTGAGATAACACCGGTGCCGTTCTCCCGTTCGGGTGTTATCGGCATCAGCTGGGCAACCTCGGGAGGGGAAGCCACCGCCATCTTCAACGACAAATATCTTGCGGCTGACGGAATCGAAAACGTCATAAAGATGCTGGATCAGATCGAAAACGGTATGATCCCCCAGCTTGAGTTTATTGAGCTCAACGCCTGCACCGGCGGTTGCGTCGGCGGCGTTATGACGGTTGAAAATCCGTTCATAGCCAAAGCAAGACTTCAGACCTTGCGCCGATACCTTCCGGTATCGCAAAACTTCCTCGATGAGAATGAACGGTATGTTCCCACCGATTGCTTCTTCGGTGAGGTGCCCCACTACAAGCCCATCTCAAGGCTTAGCAACAATATCGGTGAATCAATGAGAATGATGGCCGATATCCAAAGGCTTCGTGAGGAGCTTCCGGGAACCGACTGCGGCTCCTGCGGTGCGCCCACCTGCCGTGCCTTTGCCGAGGACGTTGTAAAGGGTCAGGCTTCTTTGGATGCCTGCATCATAAAAACTGCAAGGTCAAAATGCGAAGGCTGTAAAAATAACAATGAAGGATAAGGAGCAACAGGAATGACGGTTAAAGAGCTTTGCGAAAAAATGGCACTTTCCACGGTCACTCTGCCTGACGGCGACCGTGAGATACACGGAGCCTACTGCTGTGACCTTTTAAGCTGGGTCATGGGCAGAGCCAAGGCTGACGATGTGTGGATCACCATTATGTCAAACGCCAATATCGTTGCGGTTGCTTCGCTTGCCGACACGGCTTGCATACTGCTTGCCGAAGGGGTCGAGCTTGACGATAATGTCAGATCGATAGCCGAGGCCAAGGGTGTCAACGTCGTTCGGTCTGAAAAGCCTATTTTCGAACTCGCTTCAGAGTTGTCCTCATTGTTAAAATGAGCCGCTACACCTACGATTTTCACATTCACTCCTGCCTTTCTCCCTGCGCCGATAATGATATGACTCCTTCAAATATTGCCGGAATGGCAACGCTTGCAGGCATTCAGATAATGGCGCTGACCGACCACAACACCGTCAAAAACTGTCCTGCCTTTTTTAAGGCGGCCAAGGCTAACGGCATCATTCCCATAGCGGGGATGGAGCTGACCACCGCCGAGGATATCCACGTGGTGTGTCTGTTTGAAACGTTGGACGAGGCGCTTGTGTTCGGTGAGGAGATCGAAAAGCACAGGATACTGATCAAAAACCGCACCGATATTTTCGGTGACCAGCTTATAATGGATGAAGAGGATAACGTCATCGGCACCGATGAATACCTTTTATCCAATGCGACCGATATTTCGATCGACAATGTACTTAAGCTGGTTGAGAGCTTCAACGGTGTGTGTTATCCCGCACACGTTGACCGAACCTCCAACGGCATCATCGCAACCTTGGGTGATTTTCCCCCCGACCCGAAATTCAAATGCGCCGAGTTTCACGACAAGGAAAAGATTTCGGAGAATTTGGAAAAATACCGTGAGCTGCGTGACAAGCTGTTGCTTATATCGTCGGATGCCCACTATCTGTGGGACATCAGAGATGCCGATGCAACCGTCGACATTGACGATGAGCCTTACAGTAGTGATCTTGTGAGGAAAAGACTTTTTGAGATCTTGAGGTGTGAAAAGTGAAGGAATTATCGCTCAATATTCTTGATATTGCCGAAAATTCGGTAAGAGCAGGAGCGAATTTAACCAAAATCATCATCGACGAAACCGATGATACCATAACTGTGGCCATTTCGGACGACGGTTGCGGTATGACCGAGGAGATACTTCGCAACGTGACCGACCCGTTTTGCACCACCAGAACGACCCGTAAGGTGGGTCTTGGCATTCCGCTTTTGAAGCTGGCAGCCGAGCAGACAGGGGGCAGGGTGGACATCGTGTCAAGACACGAAAGTCAGTACCCCGATTCCCACGGAACCACCACCACGGCGCTGTTCTACAAAAACCATATAGATATGACTCCGTTAGGAGATATCGCCGCCACCGTAGTCACCTTGATACAGTGCAATCCGCACATCGATTTTCTCTTTACCCATAACATGGGGGACAAGGTCGTAAGTCTTGACACAAGAGAGCTTCGTGAGGTCTTGGGTGACGTACCGCTGAACACCGTTGACGTTATAATGTGGATCAAGGATAACCTCAACGAGCAGTACAACGGCAGGGCGGAATAAAACAGTTAATATTTTCAGAAAGGAAACGATAATATGAAATCATTGGCAGAACTCGCAGCAATCAGAGACAAAATGAAGGACAAGGTCGTTATCCGTGAAGGCTCTCAGGGCATCCGCGTTGTAGTCGGTATGGCTACCTGCGGTATCGCAGCAGGCGCACGTCCTGTCCTCAACACCTTTGTTGAGGAAGTAGCTAAGGCTGACCTTTCCGATAAGGTTTCGGTCACCCAGACCGGATGCATCGGCATTTGCCAGTACGAGCCCGTCGTTGAAATTTACGAGGACGGCAAGGACAAGGTTACTTATGTCAAGATGACCCCCGAAAAGGCAGTTGAGATCGTAGAAAAGCATCTCAAGGGCGGCAAGGTCATCGCTGATTACATTATCAAGTAATTTTTAGGAGGTATAATTATGATTCGTGCACAAGTTCTTATTTGTGGCGGTACAGGATGTACCTCTTCGGGAAGCGTTGCAATTCAGAAGGAATTCGACGAGCAGATCAAGCTTAACGGTCTTTCCGAGGAAGTCAAGATTGTACAGACCGGTTGTTTCGGTCTTTGTGCTCTCGGCCCTGTCGTCATTGTTTACCCCGACGGAACCTTCTATTCCAGAGTTACCGCCGAGGACGTTAAGGAGATCGTCTCCGAGCATCTTCTCAAAGGTCGTCCCGTTGAGCGCCTCGTTTACACCGATACCGGTGACGCAGAGGAGACCATCGAGAACGTTTCCTTGAACGACACCGCTTTCTACCGTTCGCAGAAGCGTGTTGCTCTTCGTAACTGCGGTGTTATCAACCCCGAAAATATCGATGAGTACATTGCTATGGACGGTTATCAGGCTCTCGGTAAGGTCTTGACCGAGATGACTCCCGATGATGTTATCAAGGAGATCCTTGCTTCCGGCCTTCGCGGTCGTGGCGGCGGCGGATTCCCCACCGGTAAGAAGTGGGAGTTGGCCCGTAACCTCGTTCCCGATGCAGACCAGAAGTATGTTGCTTGTAACGCCGACGAAGGTGACCCCGGTGCATTTATGGACCGTTCGGTTCTCGAAGGTGACCCCCATGCTTTGATCGAGGCTATGGCAATTGCCGGTTACGCTATCGGCGCAAACAAGGGCTTCGTTTACGTCCGTGCAGAGTATCCTATCGCTGTTCGCCGTCTTGAGATCGCTATCAACCAGGCTCGTGAGTACGGCCTTTTAGGTAAGGACATCTTCGGCACCGGATTCGACTTTGATATGGAGATCCGTCTTGGCGCAGGCGCATTCGTCTGCGGTGAGGAGACCGCTCTTATGACCTCTATCGAGGGTAAGCGCGGTGAGCCCCGTCCCCGTCCTCCGTTCCCTGCAGCAAAGGGTCTGTTCGGCAAGCCCACCGTTCTTAATAACGTTGAGACCTACGCCAACATTCCTCAGATCATCTTAAAGGGTGCTGATTGGTTCTCTTCTATGGGTACCGAGCGTTCTAAGGGTACCAAGGTATTCGCTCTCGGCGGTAAGATCAAGAACACCGGACTTGTTGAAGTACCTATGGGAACCACTCTCCGTCAGATCATCGAAGAGATCGGCGGCGGCATCCCCAACGGCAAGAAGTTCAAGGCAGCACAGACCGGCGGTCCTTCCGGCGGATGTATCCCTGCACATCTTATCGACACCCCCATCGACTACGATAACCTTATCGAGATTGGTTCCATGATGGGCTCCGGCGGTCTTATCGTTATGGACGAGGACAGCTGTATGGTCGATATTGCAAAATTCTTCCTCGAGTTTACTGTTGATGAGTCCTGCGGTAAGTGTACTCCCTGCCGTGTCGGTACCAAGAGACTGCTCGAAATGCTTGACAACATCACCAAGGGCAAGGCTACCTTGGAGGATCTTGACAGAATGGAAGAGCTCTGCTACTACATCAAGAAGAACGCACTTTGCGGTCTCGGACAGACTGCTCCGAACCCCGTTCTTTCAACTCTCCGTTACTTCCGTGACGAGTATGTTGCTCACATCGTTGACAAGAAGTGTCCTGCAGGCGTATGTAAGGATCTCCTTACCTACTCTATTATCGCAGATAAGTGCTTCGGCTGCGGAATGTGTGCAAAGGCTTGTCCTGCAGGCGCGATCTACAAGACCGACTACACCGCACCCGGCAAGAAGCTTCCCGCTCTTGCAATCGACCCCGATAAGTGCGTAAAGTGCGGCGCATGTATGGGCACCTGTAAGTTCAAGGCAATCATTAAAGGTTAAGGAGGATACATACAATGGCTAAAATGATAAATTTGAAAATCAACGGTATGGATGTCTCCGTACCTGCCGGCACTACCATTCTTGAAGCAGCACGTGAGATCGGAATTGAGATCCCCACCCTCTGCTTCATGAAGGAAATGAACGAGATCGGCGCTTGCCGTATCTGCGTTGTTGAGGCCAACGAAGGCCGTGGATTCAGAATCGTTGCTTCCTGCGTATACCCCGTAACCGAGGGTATGGAGGTAAGAACCAACTCCAAGGCCGTTATCGAGTCCAGAAAAATGACTCTTGAGCTTTTGCTCTCCACTCACGACAGAAAGTGTCTCTCATGCGTACGTTCGGGCAACTGCGAATTCCAGAAGCTCTGTAACGACTATGGCATCGAGGACGAGGCCAAGTTCGACGGCGACAAGCCCCACTACGAGCTTGACAAGACCTCTCCCCATATGATCCGTGACAACAACAAGTGCGTGCTCTGCCGCCGCTGTGTTGCCGCTTGCCACGCACAGCACGTTGGCGTTATCGGCACTAACGACCGCGGTATCGACACCAATGTTGCCTGCGCATTCGAGAAGGGCCTCGGCGCTACCGGATGTGTATCCTGCGGTCAGTGTATCATCAGCTGTCCTACCGGCGCTTTGACCGAGAAGGACGATACCGATAAGGTCATCGACGCTATCAACGATCCCGAGAAGGTCGTTATCGTTCAGACTGCTCCTGCAGTCCGTGCAGCTTTGGGTGAAGAGTTCGGTCTTCCCATCGGCACCGGCGTTGAGGGCAAGATGGTTGCCGCTCTCCGTCGTCTCGGCTTTGATAAGGTATTCGATACCGACGTTGCAGCCGACCTCACCATTATGGAAGAGGGAACCGAGTTCATCGACCGTGTAAAGAACGGCGGCGTTCTCCCCATGATCACCTCCTGCTCACCCGGTTGGATCAACTTCTGCGAGATGTATCATCCCAACATGATCCCCAACCTTTCTTCTTGCAAGTCTCCCCAGCAGATGTTCGGCGCAGTGCTGAAGACCTACTATGCAGAGAAGCACGGCATCGATCCCAAGAACATCGTTTCTGTTTCGGTTATGCCCTGTACCGCCAAGAAGTACGAGATCATGCGTGACGACGAGAATGCCGCAGGCGTTCCCGATCTTGACATCACCATCACCACCCGTGAGCTTGCCAGAATGATCAAGAAGGCAAGAATCGAGTTTAATAAGCTTCCCGACGAGCAGTTTGACTCTCCCTTGGGCGAGGCAACCGGCGCAGGCGTTATCTTCGGCGCAACCGGCGGTGTTATGGAAGCAGCTCTTCGTACCGTTGCTGAGGTTCTCGAGGGCAAGACCATTGAGAACGTTGAGTACACCGCAGTTCGTGGTACCGACGCTATCAAGGAAGCAACCCTCAACGTTGCAGGTATGGATGTCAACATCTGTGTTGTCAGCGGACTTGACGCTGCTCACAAGGTTCTCACCGCTGTTGAGAATGGCGAGAAGAATTACCACTTCATCGAGATCATGTGCTGTCCCGGCGGTTGTGTAAACGGCGGCGGTCAGCCCATCCAGCCCAACTCGGTTCGCCAGACTGTTGATATCAAGGCTCTCCGTGCAAAGGCTCTGTATGATTACGATGCAGCTAACACCAAGAGAAAATCTCACGAAAGCCCCGTTGTCAAGGCTCTCTACGATGAGTATTTTGAGAAGCCCGGCAGCCATAAGGCTCACAAGATCCTCCACACCACCTATGTAGACCGTTCCAAGAACGTTATGAAATAATAGGTTAAGGACAAGCAAAAAACGACCCACCGTGGCAACACGGTGGGTCGTTGCGTTTTACAAAGGATTTCAAAAATGGATAAAACAATGCAGGGGCTGGCGCCTTCGACAGCCCGCCGCAAGCCGGCTTTTCGGAACGGATAAATCCGTTCCTTATAAAACTCAAATCGCCCATCGTAGGGGAGGCCATTGGCCTCCCGCCGCAAGCCGACTATATTGTATCATTCGTAATCCTTCGTGACGGCGGACACCTCATCCGTCAGGCTTCGCCTGCCACCTTCTCCCACTGGAGAAGGCTATCGTAGGGGCGATTCACGAATCGCCCACCGTAAGCCGATGTTACGGACCGTCGAGGACGCCGGTCCCTACAAAAAGTATAAGGATATCATGTAGGGGCTGGCGCCTTCGACAGCCCGCCGTAAGTCGGCTTATCTCTCCCTCAGTCACCTGCGGTGACAGCCACTTACCGTGGCGGTCCCCTCTGTCACTTCGTGACATCTCCCCATTTTATGGGGAGTCACCCTCGTCAGAGGGAGCTTCTGTAGGGGCGAACTGCGTTCGCCCGCCTTAAGTTGGCTTTGCGGAACGGATAAATCCGTTCCCTACGATTAAGCCTATAGACACAATGTAGGGACCGGCGGTCTCGCACTGCGGTGCTCGGTCCCTCGTCGGCTCTGACAGTCCGCAGGACTGTCATTCACTACCGACTCGCACGCTTCGCTACCCCGACGGTCCGCCGCAAGCCGGCTTTTCGGGAGCACACACAAAATAATTAGTGCAAGGGAGCAAAATGACTGAGGAAGTCTGAAAGCTAACATTTTAGAGCTATATGTTCAGTCAACAGAATCGTAAAAGTAACTAAAATTACAACATATCACTGTCCAAAGTGCACAAAAATTGCAAATGGTACCACCGTGGTATCTTGAAATCGCTTCATTACTACACTATAATGTTTATGAGGTGATCTTAATGAAAATAATAAAAGAAATATGGCGTGGAAACTTACAGCCTATAGCAAAGTTTGGGGACGGCGTAAAGCAAATTGCCGAACTGGAGCGTTTAAAAGAGCGGCACCGTGAAACAATGCTAAAAATTTTGGGCGATAGTAACAAAGAGAACCTTGAGAAATACTCGGACTGTGTCGATGAGTATGTGAGTATCATGTGCGAGCAAGCATTTTTTGAGGGCTTTTGCTTGGGCTCAAGAATTATTGCCGAATCGGCGTCCGGCGCAGACGAGATAATTCAAAGAGATTGTTGCTTGTAAATTACCCACTGATAATATATAATGAATTTATTAAATACTCATGGAGCGGTTTATGGAACAAAGTTTAAAGATGATCGCAAAAATTTATACGGCGCATAAGGAAAAATTCGGCATACCGAGGCAAAGCGGTATGGTATCTTTGCCTGCCGAAATCGTTTTCGAACCCGAATACCGTGACCCAAACGCCGTGCGTGGACTTGACGGTTTTTCGCACATTTGGGTCTTGTGGCAGTTTTCAAAGGTAAAATGCGACGGCTGGCAACCCACCGTCCGACCGCCGAGATTGGGCGGCAACAAGCGTATGGGCGTGTTTGCCACACGTTCGCCGTTTCGCCCCAATTCCATCGGTTTGTCGTCGCTGAGGCTGGAAAGGGTTGAGCTTACGCACGACCGAGGCCCTGTTTTACACGTTACGGGAGCCGACATCCTGGACGGTACACCGATATTCGACATAAAGCCTTACATCACATTTTGTGACAGTCACCCCGATGCCGTCTGCGGCTTTTCGGAGGGGTACAAGGAGTATAAGCTAAAGGTGGAGTATGGGGAGGGAACACTTGAAAAGCTGCCGACCGACCTTGTCGAGCCTATAACCGGCCTTCTGGCCTGCGACCCGAGACCTTCATACCAAAACGACCCGACCCGTGTTTACGGCCTCTACGTTTCGGGCTATTCCATAAAATTCACCGTCAACGGCGAAACGCTGACGGTGGTTGAGGTGAAAAAGTGAAATTTTATGTGTCTTTTTTGGGAAGCCAATCGGCCGTAAAGTTGTATTGGTAGTCGGACGGGGAAACGCCCATTATCTTTTTGAATTCCACCGAAAAGTATTTATAGTCGTTATAGCCCGACATACCTGCAATTTCGGTCAATGAAAAGCACCCCGTCGAAATCAGTCCTGCGGCGTATTGTATGCGAAGCTCGATGATATATTTTTGCGGGGAAATTCCAAATTCTTTTTTAAATATTTTTCTGAAATAGACCTCACTCATAAAAGATCTGTCAGCGATCTCTCTTATCGAGAGGTTGCTGTTTTTATAATTTTTTAAAATATAGTCCACCGACCGTTTGATTTTAGAATTTTGGTTGGGCTGTGTGTAGTTTTGAGCGTAACACTCGGCTAAAATTTCATAAAACAGACCCGAGCATCGGTATTTATAACCGACCTTCTGATTATCCCAACAGTCGAGTATATCTTTAAACAGTTGTGCCAGGCGTTCGGCGGATTTGGCTTCAAAGCATTCGATACGGTCGGCGTGATAATCGGTCGTGTCAAAATGCACGACAATAAATTCGTCCTTGGTTGCATTTCGTTTGTAATTCAATCTTGCAGGGACATAAGTGACACAGTTGTCAGTCATTTGGTATTTACCCTTGCTGTCCTCTAGTACTGCGTCCGAACAAAAGCGAAAAGAAAGAGCACTGAAATTTCTGCCCTTGTTGTTTGAATGGCATTCCCTTTGAGAAAATTTATAAACGCCCAAAATGTTGAATGAAAGGATCTCTTTTTCGAAAAACACGATACCACCCTCTAAATCCAAATAAATTATATCAAAACAGTTTCGAAAAGTAAACCATTTGTGTCGAATTTCAAGTGTACTTTTTGAATTTGAGTGGTAAAATGGTATTGTAAAGGGGGATTTACAATGAACGACGGAAGAAAAATATTAGATTTGTTTGACGAACAAAAGGAAATGGTTGAAAAAAGAGTTGCCGAGGGTATCGAGACCTACCGAAAAGGTGACGGCAGGATAAAGGTCATCGACAAGGACGGTAAGCCTATCGTGAATGCCAAACTCAAGCTTAATCAAAAGAGTCATGAATTCCGTTTTGGTGCCAACCTGTTTATGCTCGACGAAATGGAGTCGGCCGAGAAAAACGAAAAATACAAAAAATATTTTTCGGACGTGTTCAATATGGCAACACTTCCGTTTTATTGGAGCACGCTTGAACCCGAAAGAGGCAAGCCCCGTTACGCCAAGGACAGCCCCAAGGTGTACCGCCGCCCTGCGCCCGATCTATGTATGGAATTTTGCGAGGAGCACGGCATTGAGCCTCGTGAGCACGGTCTGGCATACGAGCACTTTTTCCCGAAATGGCTGTATGATGCTGATGTCGACGAGATAAAGGCAGAGCTTGAACGGCGCTATGCCGAGATCTCGGAGCGCTACGCCGATCGTATTCCGACCATCGAGGTCACCAACGAGATGGAGTGGCCAAAGGGTGTGACCAAATTCTATGACGAGCCTGAGTATATTGAGTACTGCTTTAAGCTTGCAGAAAAATATTTCCCCAACAATCAGCTTTGTATCAACGAGGGAACGGGGCTGGTTTGGAAAGACAGATGCCGTGCAACCGATAAGTACTACGCTTACATAGAGGCCAATATGTTAAAGGGCGCACGCATAGATGCCATCGGTATGCAGTATCATTTGTTCAACCGACGTGAAGGTCACTATGATGCAACGAGACAGACCCTTGACCCGATGAGCCTTTATAAGCATTTAGACCTCTACTCGAATTTCGGCAAGCCCTTGCAGATAACCGAGGTAACTGTTCCTTCGTATTCTTGGGAGGCTGAGGACGAGGAGCTGCAGGCCGAAACCATTGAAAAGCTGTATTCTGTTTGGTTCTCGCATCCGAATGTTGAGCAGATAATTTATTGGAATTTAGTCGACGGATACGCCCACGTTTGGAGCCCCGACCCCACAAAGGTAACAGCATCGCAGGGCAATATGACGGCCGGCGAAAACTACTACCACGGCGGACTTTTGCGGTTTGATATGTCGCCCAAGCCTGCATATTACAAAATAAAGGAGCTTTTGCAGGAAAAATGGCATACTGAAGCAGAGGTCACATCGGATGCTGATGGCCGTGCCGATTTCAGAGGCTTTTACGGCGATTATGAGGTCACGGTCGAAACCGACCGAGGCGTTATGACTAAAACGGTATCCTTGTCCAAAAACGGCGAAAACAGTTTTACGCTTGTGGTGTAAATTAAAGCCGATAAAAATAATAGTCTATGTGCCAAAGGCACCCTTGTGTAAAGGGGGCTGTCAGCCGAGTAGGCTGACTGGGGGATTATTATTATCGGATTGATCCCTCCGTCACCTGCGGTGACACCCACTTACCGTGGCGGTCCCGTCTGTCACTTCGTGACATCTCCCCATTTTATGGGGAGTTACCCTTTAGGCAAGGGAGGCATTCTATACGCTAAAAAATCGTTTGCAACTGCCGTTGCAAACGATTTTGTTATTCACCTATATATTGAAACCTTTTAAAGGTCTTGCCGTCTCGGGTTATCTCCTCATCCCACATAGCGGCAGGACGCACCCAAAGTCCGCCGTCGCCGTAAAGTGCCTTGTAGACCACCATCGGCTCAAGCGTTTCGCTGTGCTGCGCAATGCCCAACACCTCGTATTCATTGCCCTTAAAATGGCGGTATTTTCCCGGTTTTATTTCGTTCATATTATCCTCCTTGGTCTCGTTTGCAATGTAGGGGCGATTCACGAATCGCCCGGCTATCCTATATATTCTCCGTGGCGGCGGAATTGGCTGGGGGTAAGGCCTGTTACCTTGCGGAACATTTTATTGAAATTGGCCGTGTTGTTAAAGCCGCATTCAACCGCAATGTCCAGCATATTCATATCGTTGCGGTCGTGCAGCATAGTCATTGCAAGCTCAATGCGCTTGGACGTAATATAGTCCCAAAGCGGCACCCCGGCCGTTTTCTTGAAGATGTGTGAAAAATAATTGGGGCTTAAATCTGCCTTTTTGGCCAGCTCGTTTAATGTCAGATCCTCGGTCAAATGGCGGTTGATGTGGTCGATGGCCGTCCTTACCGCCCTGATGTGGCGGTACTCCTCGGCCGTGACCGACTTGCCCGTGCCGTACCCCAGATGCCTTGCCAAAATTATCAGTATTTCATACACTTTATTATGCACCATAAGCTCATATTCGGGCTCTTTTGCCTCAAGCTCGGCTTCAATATCGTAAATAAGTTGGCGAACCCTTTCGGTGTAAACATTGTTCCTCGGCAGGCGGTTGCAAAAGTCGTTAGCGTGAGAAAAGCACATATTCATGGCATCGTTTGAAAGGCCGTTGTTGCGTGAGCCCCAAACGTATCTCGGCTCAAAATGGATGTTCATAAACTCAAAGCTTTCACCGTCATAAATATCGGTTATACAGTGCTGTTCATTGCATGCAAATACAAAAATATCGCCTTTTTTAATGTCGTGCGAGCCGCTTTTGGTGGTATAAAGCCCGTTTCCGCTTTTAAAAAGCACAATTTCAAACTGCAGGTGTCGGTGCTCCAAAACATTGCGGTGGAAAGGGGTAACCGTGTTGTTCCACAGCTTAAACATAAAACCCGACTTAACATTTTCGGGAATAAAGGCCTCTCTGACCAAGATTTTCACCGCCTATCGTAAGAAAGTTTGCAAATTGCCAAACATAGTTATAGAAAACAGACCTATTAGGCTGTATGCTTTAATCGTAGTATAAATCCAAACTCAAAATTAGTCAATAAGAAAAGAAAAGAAAGGCAGAAGAAACATGTTAAGTAACGTAAATACCTACTCTAACCCCTCGGACCTTCGTATTACCGATATGCGCTTTGTCGATATCGACGGCGCACCCAAAAGATGTACCCTTATCCGCATTGATACCAATCAGGGTATCAGCGGCTACGGCGAGGTTCGTGATGCCTCGTCCAAGACCTATGCTTTGATGCTCAAGAGCCGTATTTTGGGCGAAAACCCCTGCAACGTTGATAAGATCTTCCGCAAGATCAAGCAGTTCGGCGGCCCTTCCCGTCAGGGTGGCGGTGTCAGTGGTATTGAGATCGCACTTTGGGATCTCGCAGGTAAGGCCTACGGCGTACCGCTTTATCAGATGCTCGGCGGCAAGTTCCGTGACGAGATCCGCGTTTACTGCGACACCGACGTTGACGGAAAGCACACCGGTCACGACATGGGCCTTGCACTCAAAAAGAGAATGGACATGGGCTTTACCTTCCTTAAAATGGATCTTGGTATCGGCCTTTTGCTTGATGAGCCCGGCTGCCTTAATGCACCTCTCGGCTTCATCGACGATATGAAAAAGTATGCCGGCCACATCCTGAACGTTCAGGGTGGCTCGGTCACCGCTGACATGGTCAAGCATCAGAAGAGCTACTCCATCGTCACCACGGCACACCCCCACACCGGTATCCACCTCACCGAAAAGGGTCTCGATTACCTTGAGAACTACATCAAAGAGGTTCGTGAGGTCATCGGTTACGAGGTTCCTCTTGCAATCGACCACTTCGGTCACGTTTGCGTTGAGGACTGCATTAAGTTCGCACGCAGAATGGAGCCCTACAACCTTGCCTGGATCGAGGATATGGTCCCTTGGATGTACACCGATCAGTATGTCCGCTTAAAGAACAGCACCACCATCCCTGTTTGCACGGGTGAGGACATCTACCTTAAAGAAGGCTTTGAGCACATTATCAAGGCAGGCGGTGTTTCGGTCATCCACCCCGACATTCTGACCTGCGGCGGTGCTTTGGAATTGAAGAAGATCGGCGATATCGCTGACGAGCACGGTGTTGCCGTTGCCATCCACATGGCAGAAAGCCCCGTTGCCTGCATGGCCGCAGTTCAGACTGCCGCCGCTATGCATAACGTATTGGCACTCGAGTTCCACTCGGTCGATATACCCTGGTGGAAGGATATCGTTAAGGGTCTGCCCGATCCGCTTATCAAGGACGGCTTCATTCAGGTGCCCAATAAGCCGGGTCTCGGTTTTGATGAGCTGAACGAGGAGCTTATTAAAGAGCACATCAACAAGGATATCCCCGGTATGTGGGAAGATACCTCCGCTTGGGACAGAGAGTTCTCTAACGACCGTATCTGGAGCTGATAAATTTTTGTAGTGGACGGCGCCTACGACGTCCCACGGGCGAGCGCAGTTCGCCCTTACGATAAAGAGTAATAAGCAGGGCGGGCCTTCGCGCACTTTTGAAAACGTTGTGATTACAAAAGGTGAGATTATGTCGGATATAAAAAGAATTATGGCCTTCGGCAAGGAATATTTTGATGAGCGTTGCGACCGCGATATTGAGCATTATCGCAAGGGCAATTTCAAGATTTCGGTAACCAAGAACGGCAAACCTCAAGATGCAAAGGTGTCGTACAAACTCAAAAAACACGATTTTGAGTTTGGTTGCAATCTGTTTATGCTTGAACAATATGAGGACACAGAGGCACAGAAAACCTATGAGGAGCTGTGGCTGAAGGTGTTCAATACAGGTGTTGTTCCGCTTTATTGGGAGGGCACTGAGCCGACTCGAGGCTATCTTCGTTACGACCGTAAAGTGCCTAATGATATTTACCGCCGTCCGTCTGCCGAAAGGGTGGTCGAATGGTGCGAAAAGAACGGCGTAAAGCCGAAGGGTCATCCGCTTTTCTGGCAGGAGTTTATCCCCAATTGGTTGCCTGATGATTGGAATGAGCTTTTACCGCTTATCGAGAAGCGTTTTCAGGAGATATCGGCTATTTTTAAGACAAGAGTGCCCGTTTTCGATGTTGTAAACGAGCCGTCGAGACTCTTTGACCAGCGTTATGAGATCGTGGCTGAGGATTTCAAACGTATTCAGCCTCCATTCGGTTATATCGAGCAGGTTTTTGAACTTGCTAAAAAATATTTCCCTGAAAACCAGTTTATTTTGAACGAGGCTGTCGGTGCGGCACTTTGCGAGTTCAGAGGCCCTTACGGTGCATATTATCAGATGCTTGACCGTCTAATTAAACAAGGCGTTAAGATCGACCGAATCGGTCTGCAATGCCATTGCTACGATATTGACACCTTCAAAAACATATACAATGCCAAAAGGCTTTACGGCGTGCTTGACGGATATGCCGAACTCGGTCGTCCGTTGGTTATGTCGGAAATCGGAATTTCGTGCGAGGATGAGCAGATTCAGGCCGAGGCAACAGAACAACTGTATAAGGTGTGCTTCTCGCACCCTGCGATGTCGGGCATTTTCTGGTGGAACCTTGACGACAATGGCGTTTTGAGTGCCAAATCGCGTGACGCGTTGGGTGAGAACTTGCCCAACAGCGGTCTTGTGAGAAACGGTGCACCAAAAGAGGCGTATAAGGTCATCGACCGTCTTATAAATCACGAATGGCATACCGAAGGCGAAGCAAGGCTTCAAAACGGCGAGGCGGATTTCAGAGGTTTTTACGGCACCTATGATATAACCGTCACGGTGGGTGACGTTGTCACAACTGTTACGGCAGAGTTCTTAAAAGATGGTGAAAACTGCGTAGAAATTATGATATGAACAAAGACCTCATGAAAAAGGAGGTAAGATTCCTTGTTTCACTCGGAATGACAGAATTTTCGTTGGTTATGTCATTCTGAGGAACGAAGTGACGAAGAATCTTATATCATATATATCTTTTAATTGACAGCAACCTTAAAACTTGGTAAAGTGAATATATATTCACTTTAAGGAGTCGGTAAAAATGGAAAGACGGAAATTCACGTCAAGGCTACATACAAACGAATATCTCAATTATGTTTGTCATTGTCCCGACAGTGCTGAAAAGCTGCCGTTGGTCGTTTGCGTCCACGGTGCAGGCGGTAGGGGCGATGACATTTCGCTTATTGAGACTTCACTTAGTGTTAATGAGGCTATAAAGCGCGTGGGTGATAAAGCGGTCATCGTAGCCCCTCAGTGCCACGCAAAATATTGGTTCGACCTTTTTGAGGTCTTGACCGAGTTTATCGACGAAATGCGTAACCTCCCGTTTATTGATAAAGACCGTGTTTATATAACCGGTGCAAGTATGGGCGGATATACCACCTGGCAGATGTGTCTGTCGCATCCCGATTGGTTTGCGGCGGCGGTGCCGGTCTGCGGCGGCGGAATGTATTGGGCGGCCGCAGGACTTAAAAATTTGTCTATATGGGCGACCCACGGTGCGCTTGATACCACCGTTTTACCTGAAGAAACTATACATATGGTAAAGCAGGTAAACCAAAACGGCGGTAATGCAAAAATCACAATTTTTGCCGACGCCAAGCACGATGCCTGGACCCCGACCTACACAAATCCCGAGATATGGGAGTGGATGTTCGAGCAAAAGAGAAATTCAACCGAAGCCGTTTCGGACACTACCGAAGAACTCAAAAAGGTTATAAAAGAAGGCTGATATTATGCAAAAAGCATTCACCGCACCCGATTGGTTCATTAAAAGCGGTGCAATTTATCAGATAAATCCCCGAACCTTTTCGGCCGAGGGCACGATAAAGGCGGTAACAAAAGAGCTGCCGTTTTTGGCGGATTTGGGTTTTGGCACAATGTACCTTTGCCCCATTTTCAAAGAGGACGATTCACTTGACAATTGGAGTGAACGGCAGACCAAAAGCAACACGGGCAACCCCAAAAACCCGTACCGTATTTCTGATTATTTTGAGATCGACTCCGAATACGGCACAATGGACGACCTGCGTGAGTTTGTGCGTGAAAGTCACCGCCTTAATATGAAGGTGATGCTCGACTTGGTGTTCCTGCACATCGGCCCCAACGCATCGATGATCAAAGAGCATCCGGAATTCGTGCAGCACAACGCCGACGGCACGGTTCGTTGTACAGAGTGGAATTTCCCGTATCTTAACTATGAATGTGAGGGACTTCGGGAATACCTTTATGCCAATATGGTCTATTACATAGGCGTTATCGGTGTTGACGGCTTTCGTTGTGACGTTGGTGACAGCGTTCCTCACGACTTTTGGACCGAGGGTCGCCGCAGAATGAGAACCATAAAGCACGATGCCATTTTGCTGAACGAGGGCTCAAAGGCCGAGCTTTTGGGGGTCTGCTTTGATGCAATGTACTCCTTCGGCTGGCACGAGGCGATGTATAGCGTTGTCAGCGGCCAAAGCGATGTCGCTCTGCTTCGTGAAAAGTGGAGCGTATTAAGTCAAAAAATGCCGGACGGCGGCGCTGTTATGCGTGATATCGACAATCACGACACCGTCACGGACTGGCCGAGCCGAACCGAGGTTGCGGCAGGTCACGACGGTATGGAGGCGGCCTTGACCGTCACCTATCTTATCGACGGAGCACCGATGGTCTACTGCGGCAATGAGCTTGCCGACCAAAAGCGCCTCAGTATGTTTGCCAATCGCTTTTTTATGGGAGATTTTGAGGTCACCGACCGTGATGACAAAGCTTCAGAGGCTTCGCTTCGCCGTCAAGGTGTGATCAAAAAGCTCAACACCCTGCGCCGAGAGTCGGAGACCCTGGCAAGAGGCACCACCGAGTGGCTTGACACCGAGCATTCGGATAAGGTCGTCTGCTTTAAAAGAGCGTTGAACGGTGAGGAGATCACCGTTATCGCCAATTTAAGCCGTGAGACCGTGACCGTCACCGTACCGAACGCAGGCAACACGGTGATATTGGAAAGCAAATCCACCCGTGAGGGGGATAAATTCACATTAAATCCATTTGGATATGCGGTTTTAAGCAATATATAACCACATTCCGTAGGGGCGAACCGTGTTCGTCCGCGGGCGTTCAAAGAACGCCCCTACAAATACATTTAAGGAGAAATTAAAATGAAAAACTTCAACGACAGAGAAAAGATCATTCAGTTGACTCCCCTTTGGAAGGGCGAGAGATTTGAGGACGGACGTCCCAAGGTCCCCGATAAGTACCTTGACGCACTTTACGGAATGACCCTTGAAGAGGTCTGGAAGCCCATCTTCGTGCTTGGCTATGAGCATCAGTTTGTCGGCGGCGGTCTTGCTCCGTTGCAGACCTTGCACGATGACGGCAGAAAGCTTGTCGGCCGTGCCGTTACCTGCACCTATGCTCCCACACGTCCCGACCTTCACGACGTTCAGTTTGGCCGTGGTGCTGACGACGGGTTGACCGGCAACTACAACCAGTGGGTCATCGACTCGCTTGTTGAGCGTGACGTTGTCGTTTGTGATATGTATGATAAGATCTATAAGGGTACCTTCCTTGGCGGTAACCTTACCACCGCTTTGCACAACCGTACCAAGACCGGCGGTGCCGTTGTTTGGGGCGGCATCCGTGACGTTGAGCAGATGAAAAAGGTTCCCGACGTTCAGGTCTACTACCGTGGAATCGACCCCACCCCCATCCGTGAGTTTGTTATGAAGGACTGGAACGATATCACCAGCTTCGGCGGCGCAGTTTGCCTCCCCGGTGATGTTGTATTCGGTGCAGGCGGCGGCGTTCTGTTCATCCCCAGCCACCTTGTTGCCGATGTTGTTGAGGGTGCTGCCAAGACCCACGTTAAGGACGATTTCGGCTTTGAAATGATATGTCAGGGCAAGTTCACCACCGCACAGATCGACCGTAACACCTGGTCGGTCGAGATGCTTGATATGCTTCTTGAGTGGATCAAGACCGACCCGAGAGGTGAGGAGTACCGTGACCTCGATTGGTCGAAGGAGTATGACCTCGCCATCAACGGCGACCCCAACGATACCCAGACCGCACTTTAAGTTTTAACCTTTTTAGGGGGGATTCAAATGACTGATAAAGAGATTCAGGCATTATCGCTCAGCCTTTTCAAGCAGCACGGGGATATGATAAAGGCCCGTGCCGATGAAAACATCGAAAAATACCGTAAGGGTGTGTTCAAGCTGAAGGTGACCGACCAAAGCGGTAAGCCGTTCTGTGATAAAAAGGTCAGAATCACTCAAAAGACTCACGATTTCAAGTACGGAGCCAATATTTTTATGTTGGATCAGTACGATTCGGCCGAGGATAACCAAGCATTTCGCGACACTTTTTATCAGTATTTCAATCTTGCCACCGTTCCGTTTTATTGGGGCGATCTTGAGCCCGAGCAGGGCAAGCCAAGGTACGAGAAAAATAGTCCTAATGTGTATCGCCGTCCAAGTCCCGATCTTTGTGTTGAGTATTGCGAGGAAAAGGGCATAAGTCCCAAGCTGCATTGCCTGTTTTATGATAAGTTTTTGCCGTCTTGGGTACCTAAAAACGACGAAGCCGAAATGATGCGGCTTTATGAAAAGCGTTTTCAAGAGATTGCCGAAAGGTATTCGGGCAAAATGTATGAGTTTGAGGTCATAAACGAGGTTTTGTCGTATCATCAGGAGGTTTCGGTTTTGAGTGACCGAAAAGACATTCTTGATTGGACCTTTGGCCTTGCAAAAAAGTATCTCCCCAATGAAAAGTTGGTCATAAATGACGGCAACTTTGTGCCGCATATCGGTAAGCCGCACGTGGGTTACCACCATCCGTACTATATGATGATTCAATCGGCTCTGCAACGAGGTGTGCCGATTGGCAAGGTGGGAGTGCAAAACCATATATATTGTGGTTGCAAAAGTCCCGCAAATGAGGCTTTGCCGCACTATATGGATTATTTTAACCCCGAACGCATAATCAAAGGACTTGACGTTTTGTCGGAGTTAGGACTACCGCTTGAAATAACCGAAACGCTTATCCCCACCTTGGGTCAGGGACAATGGGCCGATGATCTGCAGGGTGAATTGTTCAAATATCTTTACACTATCTGGTTTTCAACACCCAAGATGGAAAGTATTGTTTATTGGAACATTATTGAGGGTAGTGCATATTCAATCCCCGGTTGGGACGAAAACCGTTGCGGCGGCTATATTTTCAAGCGTGATTTCACACCAAAGCCTGCCGCAAAGGTGGTTAAAGACCTTTTTTCAAAAGAGTGGCACACCGACCTTGAGTTGACCACCGATTGTAACGGCGAGATAGATTTCAAAGGCTTTTACGGTGACTATGAGCTGACGGTTGACGGTGAAAAAGTGTCGTTTGGCATTCACAAAAACGGTGAAAAAAGCTTGACCGTTACAAAAACAGAGGGTAGAATATGAAGCATTTATATTTTTGCTCGTGTGAAAAAACGGGCGGTATTTATCATTATACGTTGGAAAACGGCGGTTTTGTTTTCAAAGAAAAATATGACCTTGACCGTCCCACTTATATGATAATCGAGGGCAAAAAGGTTTACATAACTCTGAGAGAAATCGATGCCGAGACTCATTTTGGCGGCGTTATAACGGCCGAGCTTGACGAAAACGGAGCGCTCGTGAATTTGAGCGAGCCTGTCTCGTCACTCGGCATCGTGCCGTGCCATTTATGTGTCAAAAATGGCAAGATATACACCGCAAACTACCTTTCGGGCAATATTACAAGGTTACCAGACATGGTGGTCACCCACGAGGGTCACGGGGTCAATCCCGTCCGTCAGGAGGCGCCGCACACCCACTTCGTTTGCGTTACGCCCGACGGATGTATCCTTTGCTGTGACTTGGGGCTTGACACCATTTTTACCTATGGCGCCGACCTTAACGAGATCTCACGTGCAAGGGTGCCCGACGGTATGGGATGCCGCCATCTTGAGTTTTCCGATGACGGTAAAACGGTTTGGTGCGTGAACGAAATGGGCAACACCGTCAGCATTTTTGATTATTGTGACGGTGTGCTGACTTTGCGCAGGACGGTTGACGCTCTGCCCGGTTTTGACGGTCAGAATACGGCGGCCGCCATAAGAAAGATGGGCGGATTTTTGTACGTTTCACACCGTGGTGCCGACACCGTTGCAAGATTTGAAATTTTGCCCGACGGCGACTTGAAACTGCTCGAAAACACCCCAGTCGGCGGCATTTCACCGAGAGATATTTGGGTGGTTGACGGTCTTTTGCTGTGCGCCAACGAGATCACCGACAGCGTTACCGTATTAAGACTGACCGACGGCAAACCCACAAAATACGACTCCGCACTTTCAATGAAGCATCCGTTGTGCATTTGCGCAATTGAGATTTAAGGAGGTTTATTATGCTTGACAGAAAAGCTGCCAGAGAGCTCTGGATGAAGGACACCATAGAGCACCGTGACCTGCTTGAGGGCAGGGCAAAGGACTCGATCGAAAAGCACCGCAAGGGTTGGTGTAAATTGCGCTTTGTTGATGAGCTTGGCAACCCCATAAAGGGCAAAAAGGTCAAGGTTAATCAGCAGGCTCACGATTTCAAATACGGCGCCAACATTTTTATGCTTGATGAGTTCAATGACGACGAGATGAACGCCAAGTACCGCGAGAACTTCAAAAAATACTTCAATCTTGCCACCGTGCCGTTTTTCTGGGGCGATTTGGAGCCGGAACAGGGCAAACCCCGTTTTGACAAAAATTCACCCAAGATTTATCGCCGTCCTGCGCCCGAACTTTGTCTTGAGTACTGCGAGGAAAACGGCATAGAGGCCAAGCTTCATTGCTTGGTTTATGATAAATTCACTCCCGATTGGTTGCCGAAAAAAGATATGGCCGCAATGGAAAAGGCCTACGAGGAGCGTTTCAGACAGATTTCCGAGCGATATGCAGGACGTCTTTACGAGGTTGAGGTCATTAACGAGCTTACGCAGGAATGCCGATGGACAACACAGTCGGTTATCTGCGATAAGCACGACGTTGTTGAGTGGGCTTTTGACCTTGCCCGCAAGTATTTCCCCAATGATACGTTGCTTTTTAACGATGCCAACTACCTTGCCGCAATCGGTGTCGAGGATTTTCGTCACCCGTATTATATGCTGCTTGAAAACTCCATTTTGAAGGGTGCCGACATTGATAAAATCGGTGTTCAGCACCACGATTTCAGAGGCTCACGCGCTAAAACGGATGAGCAGTATGAAGAAATGGTTATGAAGGGAAGCCTTCTTTTCAACCCCAAGAACCTTTTCAAGGGTCTTGATACGCTTGAAACCTTGGGCTTGCCTTTGGAAATCACCGAGATCACCATCCCGACCTTCGGATTTACGGAGGAGGACGAAGAACTCCAGGCCGACCTGCTTGAAATGTTCTACACCGTTTGCTTTGGTCATCCTGCGGTCGAGACCATAATTTACTGGAATGTGCCCGACGGCTACGCCTTTGTTGAGCCTGATGCATCCCGTGACGAAAATAACTGCAAGGGCGGTCTTTTGCGTCATGATTTGACACCCAAGAAGTCGGCCGAGAGACTGTGGGAGCTTTTCAACAAGCGTTGGCACACCGATCTTGAGCTTACCACCGATGAGAACGGTTACGTCGAGTTCAGAGGCTTCTACGGCGAGTACACTGCCGAAATTGACGGTGCCGTCGCCGAGTTTGGTTTACATAAATACGAAGACAACTGTACAGAAGTTGAGATTTGAGGTATATTATGTTTGATTTAAAAGGAAAACGCGCACTTGTTACCGGTTCAAGTCGAGGCATCGGCCGTGCTATTGCCATCAAGCTTGCCGAATGCGGTGCCGAGGTGGTCGTCCACGGTGCAGGTAATATGAATAAAGCGCAGGAGACGGTCGATATTATTAAGTCCAACGGCGGCAAGGCATCGGCTTATATCTGTAATCTCTGCGACACCGAAAAGGTGAAAAACATCATAAACGACATCGGAAATGTCGACATTCTGGTGCTTAACGCATCGGTTCAGATCAAGAAAAAGTGGGAGACCATCACGGTCGAGGACTTCAACACGCAGGTTGGTTGTAACTGGCTTGCATCGCTGTTGCTGATACAAGCCGCAGTGCCCTATATGCGTGAGAGAAAGTGGGGACGCATCGTTACCGTGGGCAGTGTTCAGGAGGCAAAGCCACACCCCGATATGTTGGTCTATTCGGGCACCAAATCGGCGCAGACCAATATGGTGCAGTCGCTGTCGTTACAGCTTGCCACCGACGGGATCACGGTCAACAACCTTGCACCCGGCGTTATCTACACCGACCGCAACGTTGAGGCTCTGTCCGACCCCGAGTATGCTGCCGAGGTTACGGCATCCATCCCCGTGGGCTTTTACGGCGAGCCCGAGGATTGCGCACCCATGGTTGCACTTCTTTGCTCCGATGAGGGCCGTTACATCACCGGACAAAACATCTTTGTCGACGGCGGCAAAAGCGTTCAGTAACAAACAATAAAAGCTAAAGCCTCTCAAAGCAAACGCTTTGAGAGGCTTTTTTCAGCATTTTTCGGCTATTCCCTTGGAAGTGTAGGGGATAAGCACGGGACGCTCCGCAAGAGCAGGGCTGTTGGGCTTATGGAAGATAAAGTATTCCTTGCCGTCAAGCGCCTTGAACAGCATTCCGTGGCCGCCGTCATCCTTGAAAACAAGATCGTCGGATACCGACCAATGACCGCCTATCTTACCGTTATCGGAGTAGGCAATACCCTCACAGTAGCCACCGTCCTTAACAAAGCTTGCCCAAACGCAGGCTAACTTTTCACCGTGCTTTACAACAAACGGTCCGTCGGTAACAAAGTTGCCCTCGCCTGTAACGCTTCTTACCCAGGACGCATCCGAAGCGTGCCAGAGCACAAACGGTTCACCGTCGGCCTTTTTGAGGTCATCGCAAAGCTTCATGCCGCAGACCGCACCGTCGTGGATCTGTATCCATTCGTGGCAGAATATCATATAAGGTACGCCGTCCTCAACGTAAAATGTGCCGTCAAGGCTTGACCAATCCTCGGGAGTGACCTTGCCTTTAGACCAATCGGTAAAGGTGCCGTCTGGCGTGTCACACATCAAAATTCCCGTGCCACGGGGGCCTTCCTCGGGTTTAAAGGTGGCAAACATATAGTACTTGCCGTTGAACTTATGAACCTCGGGTGCCCAGAAATCACACACGCCCCAGAATCCGTCGTAATACTCAAAAACCGTTTTGCCCTCGCTCCAGTTTTCGAGGTCATCACTCACATACACCTCAAAGCCAAACTGGTTTGAGCCACGTGAGCCATACATATAATACTTGCCGTCGTCGGTCAGAATAAACGGGTCACGGATGTTTATATCAGAAAGCTTCATAATATCACTCCAAGTAAACTTTTTGTGATTCCATTGTAACATTTTTCATTCAAAAAAGCAATATATAAAAGGGAAAGCCACCTTGTCGACCGTTACGGTCAAAGCAAGGCGGCTTTTTTGGGGAAGATCAATCTTTAGAATAACCGATGTTTTTTCCTTTTGCAGGGTCAAAGGTCAGGTTGCAGATGGATGCAACGAGTCCATAAATACCGAAAGTAATCATGGAAAGGAAAAAGTAAGCTAAAGTTCTGCTGGAATAACCTGCAGGCTTAAGCGAAGTGCAGTTGATAATCAAGCTGCCGATCCAACCCAAAAAGAAAGTCAAAAGAAATCTTACAACATTATTATTGTCCACCTTTTTATCCTCCTTTCCTAAAATGTAGATAAAACGAGATTACTCGACAAAAAAAGTATACCGCAATTTGCGGTATTTGTCAATACTGCATTTTGCGGTGGGGTATAATATTTTTAATAGAACGATGGAGAGGGTGGTGCGATGTTTCGGCGTATTCGAGACCTGCGTGAGGACAATGACCTGACGCAAAAGCAGGTAGCTCGGCAGTTGAACTGCTCGCAGCAGGTCTACAGCAACTACGAATTAGGACAGCGTGACATCCCTACCGACATTCTCATAAAACTATCCAAGATATATAACGTTTCGGCCGATTATATTTTGGAGTTGAGCGACAATCCAAATATGCAAAAATAAAAACACCCGTTGGTTTCCCAACGGGTGTTTCGGTTTATAAGTAATAAATTACTTAAGCTCAACCTTTGCGAACGAACCGACACTCGTCCGTTGTGGCCGCTTGTACTATCGGTACCAAAGTTCCACTTTGAAAGGTCGATACCTGTTTCGTGGTTAGAAGGTGTATCAAAATCATCAAATGGGGTAGGACAAATAAAGGCTTATGGTGGTGTTCCAAACCTTGAACACCGAGAACACCCAAACGATTCTCAACCCGCAACGCACCTGGAGAGGTTTATCACCGTGTCGGCATCTGCTCAAGCTGTTTACGGTACTTGGTCGGCGTAACACGCATTATTTTAACAAAGGTACGGTTGAAATTTCGTAGGGTCGTAAAGCCAACGTCCAAGGCTATTCGGATTATTGTGCGGTCGGTTGAGGCCAACAGTCTGCAGGCCGAAGATACTCTCAGCCAGTTTATGTACTGCGGAAGGCTCATTTTCATCACCTTGCTCCAAACATGGGATATGCCGGATACACTGGCATTAAACTGCCTGGAAAGCATATCGAGTGATATAGGTTCGGTAAAATTTTTTGCACAAAAACGTATTATGTTATCGACTAAACTTCTTTCCGACGATATTGGCAGTAGCTTTAATGAGGGTAAAATGCCGTTCATTATGATGTTTATATACCCCGTGAGCAATGTTGCAGAATATTGTCGGCTTCGATCATATTTTGAGCAGAATCTGTCGAGTTCGAGCAACTGCTCTTGATGCAGTTTTATTAACGGATGATCAGGAACACTTGTTGAAAACACATCCGAAATAAGCGGAGTGATCTCGGGGTAGAAGATAAACAGTGCAAATTCGCCTGTTGCGGTGGTATCGTAAAAATGCACCTGATGCGGAAATGCGATGATCGCAGTGTTTTCAGTCAGAACGTAGCATTTTCCGTTAATATAGACGTTACATGAGCCGCTTTTACAGATCACCATTTCAATTTCGGGATGCAGGTGCGGTTTTGGGGATAATCTATCCACACATAAATATTCGAGCGGTTGCGTCTTTTTTTCTAACATATCATCACATCCATATTTTCAGTATATCATATTTTGCAAAAAATGTCTATATTTTCGGCTTGGATTTTCTTGTTAGGGACGTCTGTTCGATTGTATAATAAGCTTAAAACCAGGGAGGTAATATCTATGAACGAATTTATTATGCACAGACACCCCAAAAATCCCATTATCAGGCCCGAGGATTTCCCGGTGCCTGCCGATTCTGTAATGAACTGCGGCCAGGCCATGTATCAAGGCAAAACGGTTCTGCTTGTGGCCGTTGTTTACAGAGGAATAGTGAACGGAAGCAAAACGGGTATTCATGTTGCAATGAGTACCGACGGTCTTAGCTTTGAGGTCGATCCCAAGCCTCTTTGCACAATGAGCAATTGGTGCGGTAAGGACTCGTTTTATGACCGTTGGGTAATTGATCCCAGACTTACGCAGATCGGTGATGAATACTACATAGTCCGTCCGGGGCAGGGCCCTTGCGGACCGTGTGCGCTGCTCGAAAAGACGACCGATTTCAAATCGGTTGAATTTATTGATTGTATTGCGCTTCCGCCCAACCGAGTTCCTTGTCTTTTCCCGAAAAAAATCAATGGCAAATATGTTCGCCTTGACCGTCCCATGTTCGGTTCGGGTAAAGGATGCGGCGATATTTGGATATCATATTCCCCCGATCTTATTCATTGGGGCGAGCACCGACCGCTGTTGTCGCCCGGTATAGCACCGTATTTTGATTTCAAAATAGGCCCTACCGTTCCTGTAAAAACCAAGGAGGGTTGGCTTGAAATCTTCCACGGAACATGGGATACCTGTGCCGACGTACGTTATTCTCTGGGAGCTATGTTGCTTGATCTTGATGATCCGTCCAAGATAATCGGTTGCACAAGAAGCTGGATACTCACGCCGCAGGCCGATTATGAAATGATGGGTCATGTCAGCAATGTTGTGTTTGCTTGCGGATGTCTTGTTGATGAAGAAAAGGATGAGATAAAGATCTATTACGGTGCCGCCGACGAGAGAATTTGCCTTGCTACCGGTTCTTTGAACGCGCTTATCGATGCCTGCAAGAGGGAGCTTTGATATGTCGGTAAAGGAAAAATATGAGCAATGGTTGGGTTTTGATAAAGAAACAAAAGAAGAACTTCTAAAAATCTCTGACCCAAAAGAAATAGAGGGTAGGTTTTATAAAGACCTTGAATTTGGCACGGGCGGTCTGCGGGGGATAATGGGTGCCGGCTCCAACCGTATGAACAAATACACCGTTGGCAAAGCGACTTTAGGCCTTGCACGGTATCTTAAATCCTGTTTTGGCAAGAAACCTTCGGTCGCAATTGCTTTTGACACACGCAATAATTCCCGAATTTTCGCCAAAACAGCCGCCAAGGTTTTTTCGGCCGAGGGTATTAAGGTTTATCTTTACGGTGAGGTGGTTCCCGTGCCGGTTCTGTCGTTCACAACAAGACACCTCGGATGTTCGGCAGGCGTTATGATAACCGCTTCACACAATCCCAAGGAGTATAACGGATATAAGGTTTACGACTCAAAAGGCTGTCAGCTTTGCACTGAAGAGGCCGACACGGTATTTGAACATATAAAGGATATTACCAATTACCGTGAGATCCCGTTTCTGAAACCGCAGGCAGAAATTGTCACAATAGGGCAGGAAGTGCTTGAAAGGTTTATAGAGCAGGTCAAAAAGCAATCCTTATACACCCAAAAATCGGACATCAAGGTTGTGTACACACCGCTTCACGGAACGGGCAACAAACCCGTAAGAACGGTTTTAGAAAACTTTGACGTTACGGTCGTTGCCGAGCAGGAGTTGCCCGACGGTGATTTTTCAACCGTCAGAAGTCCCAACCCCGAAGAAAAAGATGCTTTGGAGCTTGCCATAAGCAGAGCACAGGAATTAGGTGCCGATATTGTACTCGGCACCGACCCCGATTGTGACCGTGTGGGTGTTGCCGTTAAGCACGGTGGCGAATACCGCTTGCTCACGGGTAATCAGATAGGCGCTTTGCTGGTCGATTTTGTGCTCAGTCACCGAAAAAACGAGCTTAACACAAAGTCTACGCTAATAAAAACCGTTGTTACCTCCGAGCTTGGCGCAGATATAGGCAGAGATTACGGCCTAAATATTGAGGAAACGCTTACGGGCTTTAAGTTTATCGGTGATAAGATAAATCAATATGAAATGAGCGGTAAACAAGAATTTGTCATTGGTTACGAAGAGTCTTACGGTTATCTTGTGGGCACCCATGTCCGTGACAAGGACGGTGTTGTTTCATCTATGCTTATCGTTCAGATGGCGGCATGGCATAAATCACTTGGCAGAACGCTTATTGATGCGTTGGAAATGCTCTACGGCAAATACGGATATTTCCTCGATCATCTTGACAGTTTTGTTTTCGAAGGCAAAGAAGGTGCAGATCGGATAGAGCAGATCATGAATAATTTCCGCAAAAACGGACTGAGCTTACTGTCGGCTGACAGTGTTTTGGATTTTAAGCGCGTAGTTAATGATCTTCCAAAAACAAATTTGCTGAAGTTCTTCTTTTCAAATGGCTCTTGGATAGCCATACGGCCTTCAGGTACAGAGCCTAAGATCAAGATATACTATTCCGTAAAAGAAACTTCTCGAGAAAAAGCCGACAATAGATTGCGGCAAATAAGAAATACGATTTTACAAAAGATCATATAATAAAAAACACCCGTTGGTTTCCCAACGGGTGTTTCGGTTTTATAAGTAATAAATTACTTAAGCTCAACCTTAGCGCCGACTTCTTCGAGCTTCTTCTTGATCTCTTCAGCCTCTTCCTTAGCGACAGCCTCTTTGAGGGTCTTGGGAGCGCCATCAACAACAGCCTTAGCGTCTGCAAGGCCAAGACCGGTGATCTCACGAACAGCCTTGATAACCTTGATCTTCTCTGCGCCTGCCTCTGCGAGAACAACGTCAAACTCGGTCTTCTCCTCTTCAGCGGGGCCTGCTGCTGCTACGGGGCCTGCTACTGCTACAGCTGCTGCTGCAGAAACGCCAAACTCCTCTTCTACTGCGTGTACGAGCTCAGAAAGCTCAAGAACGGTAAGAGCCTTGATCTCTTCGATCATTGCTGCAATCTTCTCAGATGCCATTTTAATTTCCTCCAATAAATAAATTTGTTTTGTTTTTGTTTTAAAATTGTTTTACGCAACAAGATTATTCTGCTGCGGGCTCTGCTGCGCCTTCACCGTCTTTATCAACGATGGCCTGAATGACACGGGCGAATGCAGAAATAGGTGCATTGAATGCGTTGCAAACTGTTGCGAGAAGAATATCTCTCGGGGGCAGTTTAGCAAGGGAGTCGATAGTAGCGAGATCGATGACCTTTCCATCAAGGAAACCGGTCTTGATCTTGAAGCTATCACTCTTCTCAGCGTACTTGCTGAGGATTCTTGCGGCAGCGACGTGGTCGTCTGCGCTGGTAGCAAGTGCGGTGGTACCGTTCAGGAACGGATCCATTTCACTAAGATCGGTACCGTCGATTGCGAGGTGGAGAAGGGTGTTCTTAACAACAGAGTACTGAACGCCTGCTTCACGGAGCTCTTTACGGAGCTTGGTGTCGTCTGCAACAGAGATACCCTTGTAATCAACGATAACACCTGCAACTGCGCCTTCAACCTTGGCCTTGATCTCAGCAACCTGCTGCTGCTTCATTTCCAAAACTGACTGACTGGGCAAAATATTCACCTCCGAAAAATGAAAAGTGCCTGTTCCAAAGACGGACAGGCACGAAAAAAGTCATAATATAAGACGATTTAAGTGTTCATCCTCGGTAGGCAGACCTAAGTCTTTACGCAATGCACCTACTGTCTTTGGAATTAACATCAGTATACTACCACAAACTGCATGGTTTGTCAAGCATTATTTTTAAAAAGTATCAAATTTCTTTTGCAAGTCTCTTTAAGCGGTCGCCTTGGGTCAGGTTCCTACGCACGATCATCGCATAAATGAACAATGCGACAAAGGTAATCGCCCAGGAAATGGGGTAGGACAGATAAAGGCTTCTTTGTGTGTTCCAGACCTTGAATACCGTGTACACCCACACAACACGCAATCCGCAGGCACCGATAAGTGAAATGATCATCGGAACGAGCGATCTGCCCATACCTCTTATAGCACCCGTGGTTATATCCATAAAGCCGCAAATGAAATAGGTGGGGCAGATGATGGCCAGACGTACCATTCCGGCAACGATATCGTTCTCGTTGGAGGCGTAGAGCGACATAAGCTGATGGTCAAAGGCAAGGGCCAATAGTCCCGAGGCGAGCCCCGTTATACCGACCAGCACAAGTGCAGTGTAGTATATCTTTTTGAGCATATCATACCGCTTTGCACCGCAGCATTGACCGGTAAATGTGATTATGGTCTGATAAAATGCGTGCATTGCAAGGTACAAAAAGCCTTCAACATTGGCGGCGTTGCCGTTTCCCGCAATGATGCTGGGATCCTTAAAGGAGTTGATGGCCGACTGGATGACAAGGTTGGATAAAGAGAACAGTGAGCCTTGGATACCTGCAGGAACTCCGAGTGCGATGATCTGCTTGACCCAGGTCGAGTTAAGCTTTATGTTCTTTAAATGAAGCTTGATAGGCTCATTTGTGCGTATAAGCGTTATAACGGTCAATGCGCAGGCAACAAGGTGAGAAGCCGAGGTTGCGATCGCAACGCCTTTAACGCTCATATCAAAGCCGATTACCGTGATAAGGTTAAGGATAACGTTTACCACACCGCCGATGGCGAGGTGGATCATAGGCCGCTTGGTGTCGCCGTAGGCACGCATTATGGCCGAGCCGAAGTTATATATCATCGAAAACGGTGCGCCGATGAAATATATCTGCAGATATGCTTTAGCAAACGGCATAACACTAATTTCTGTGCCGATCAGTTTAAGCAACGGCTTGGCGAATATAAATCCCAAAACGGCGATAACAGCGCCTGCAATAAAGCCGATAAGCATTGCGGTCTGTATGGCCGAGCGCAGATGCTCGTTATTTTTGGAACCGATTATACGTGCGACAACAACGTTTACGCCGACCGAAATGCCGATGAAAACACCGACGATCAGATTGATAAGTGAACCTGTCGAGCCGATGGCGGCCTGTGCCAACGTGCCGTTGACGGTGTCAAACTTACCGACAACGATAAGGTCGGCGGCATTGAAAACGAGCTGCAAAACACCCGACAAAATAACGGGTATTGTGAACAGCAGCATATTTTTTACGAGCGAGCCCTGAAGCAGGTCTTTATTCTGATTTTTCAATGACACAAAATCCCCACCTTTTAAAAAAGCGAAAGAACAAAAGCAAAACGAAAAATAACGGACAGTGCCGTCGGCACTGTCCGTGAAGTTTAAAATTAAGCGCCGTACTTAGAAGCGTTGACCTTAATTCCGGGGCCCATAGTAGTAGCAACTACACAGGACTTGATATACTGACCCTTTGCTGCTGCAGGCTTTGCCTTAGCAATAGCACCGAGCAGAGTCTCAAAGTTCTCCCGGAGCTTTTCAGGACCGAAGGAGACCTTGCCGATGGGGCAGTGGATGATGTTCTGCTTGTCAAGACGGTACTCGATCTTACCTGCCTTAGCCTCGGTAACAGCACGTGCTACGTCGGGGGTAACGGTACCTGCCTTGGGGTTAGGCATAAGTCCACGGGGACCGAGGACCTTACCAAGACGGCCAACAAGACCCATCATATCGGGAGAAGCGATGACAACGTCGAACTCCATCCAGTTTTCACCCTGGATCTTTGCGACCATGTCCTCAGCTCCGACATAATCTGCGCCTGCAGCCTTTGCAGCCTCGGCCTTGTCTTCCTTGCAGAATACGAGAACGCGAACGTTCTTACCGGTTCCGTTGGGGAGAACGACTGCGCCACGGACCTGCTGGTCAGCGTGACGGGAGTCAACACCCAGACGGATGTGAGCCTCAACGGTCTCGTCAAATTTAGCGGTTTTGGTTTTTACAGTAAGATCCATTGCCTCGGCAACTTCATACTGCTTAGTAGTATCAACAAGCCCAGCGCTTGCTACATATTTCTTTCCGTGTTTCATTATTAATTTCCTCCCAAATTAGTGGTTAAATCGGATATTTCCTCCCACAAGGGAGCATCAGTCTTCGACAGTGATGCCCATTGAACGTGCAGTACCTGCAACCATAGACATGGCTGCCTCGATAGAAGCTGCGTTAAGGTCGGGCATTTTCTGTTCTGCGATCTTTCTTACCTGCTCCGAAGTGATCTTGGCAACCTTCTCCTTGTTGGGAACGCCGGAAGCCTTGTCAATTCCGCAAGCCTTCTTGATAAGAACGGCTGCAGGAGGAGTCTTGGTGATGAAAGTGAAGGAACGGTCGGCGTAAACTGTGATAACAACAGGGATGATAAGACCTGCGTCATTCTTGGTACGCTCGTTGAATTCCTTAGTGAATGCCATAATGTTTACACCGTGCTGACCGAGAGCCGGACCAACAGGGGGAGCCGGAGTTGCTTTTCCGGCAGGGATCTGAAGTTTGATATAGCCAGTAATTTTCTGTGCCATTTTGTGCACCTCCAAAAATAGTGGTGGCGGCGTTTTATTTAAAAACGCACACGGAGCGCCCGTTCAAAAATATTATTTGGCGTTCCTCCCACGGGGCGACGCTTTCTTAGCGTCTGTAAGCGGCATTGCCGCATTTTTTCAATCAATCCTCAATCAGTTCGATCTGATTAAGCTCAAGCTCAACAGGTGTTTCTCTGCCGAACATTGAAATGGTGACTCGAACGCTGTTCTTCTCAACATCGATCTCGTCAACGATACCGGTAAAGCCTTCCAGAGGACCGTCGATAATGTTGACGGAATCTCCGATTGCGTATTTGACCTCGACGCTGCGCTTTTCAACGCCCAAGGACTCAACCTCTTTATCGGTAAGCGGAACCGGCTTGGAAGCCGGACCAACGAAGCCCGTGCAGCCGCGTGTATTACGTACGACGTACCACGAGTCATCGGTAACGATCATTTTGATCATTACATAACCGGGGAAGATCTTTCTTTCTACTTGGCGTTCCTTACCGTCTGCACCGATCTCGGTGACGATTTCGGTAGGGATCTTGATGTCCTGGATAAGATCCTGCATTCCGCGGTTTTCGACCATTTTTTCAAGGTCGGTCATGACCTTGTTTTCATAGCCCGAGTATGTGTGTACTACATACCACTTAGCTTCTCCTAAATCTGCCATGGCTTAACCTCCAAGCTTTACGTTACTTAACGTAGATAAGGTCAAGTAATGCTTTGAGTCCGAAGTCGACGACCCAAATAACAATTCCGATCAAAAGACACATCATCAAAACGATGAAAGTGTTCTTAACGACGGCCTTGGGACCGGGCCAAACGATCTTCTTGATCTCGCCCTTGTAATCACGGAGGAATCTGATGATTCTCTTCGGGATGGGGAGAAGTTCTCCGTTAGACTCCAAAACTCTGATCTTATCGCAGATAAGCAGATAAGCAGAGGAGCAAACGAAGGTAAGCAAGCAACCTGCAAAGATGAGGAACGGAGTGATTCCGACCTTCAAAGCCTCGGCAGCCTTACCCTCGGGAATAAGTCCCTGAAGATCAAGGAAGCCTGCAGGATTGCAAGCGATGACCAGCATATAAATGGTGGTGATGAACGAGAAAGCTACGGTTGCCCAGCGGATGTTCTTGGCCTTTTTCCAGAAGAAGGAAACGGCGGCAAAAATAACCGTAAGGACAATGAGGATGATGTTGAACAGAACGTGAGAGGACTTAGCTCCCTCAAATCCGTTGCTCCAATCAACACCGAAAGCAAACTCGGCACCAACACGGCCGGCCTCGTTGACATCGCCATACACTACGCTTGCGTAGGGAACGACAAAGAACAGAGCCAAAGCAGCAACCGAGAAGATTAGGGACAGTACACCGGAAATGTTTTTAAATAATTTCATGTGTACCTCCTTACTTCGTCTCTTTGTGAACGGTGTGCTTCTTGCAGAATCTGCAGTACTTGTTCATCTCAAGGCGATCCGGGTCGTTCTTCTTGTTCTTCATGGTGTTGTAGTTGCGCTGTTTGCACTCAGAACAAGCCAATGTAATTTTTACTCTCATGACGGCACCTCCCGTTTTACGGAAATAATTTTGTCCCCATATTTTCAGAGGACTCGAGCCTCCCTCGAATCAGACAGCGCCACACGCCGCAAAAACACTATATATTGTAGTGCCTTTGAAAGCGCAAACAACGTGCGGTATAACCGTTGTCCGAAAAGGGTCTAAACCTAAAAAAAGACCCTCGCAGAGGTACTAGCATTATAGCACAACTCCCTGCAAAGGTCAAGTATTTTTTTAAGTGTCGGACAAGTTTTTTATTAAAGCTCAAACGGTCACACGGGAGCACCGTCAATGTGGGCAGTCAGTGTATTGGACTTGGCAACGCTGCCCAAGGCTTCGGCGGTCTTCAGAATAATGTCGGCCACCTGCTTTGCGCAGACCTCGATACCGTCCTCGGACAGATGTATCGTGTCGGCACAGATAAAGCGGTCGATGTCGGCAGCTACCGTGGAATAAAGGTCGTTTATTATGATACCCTTTTCCAAAAATTTCGGCACGATAATATCGTTATACCGTTTGATATCGGAATTTTTGTTGTAGATATTTTTATCACTTACGGGAGTGGTGGTGGCAAAAATGACCTTTTCGTAACGCTTGAGCAAAACATCGGCAATGCGGAGCATATTTTCAATATACTCCTCTTCGGCGGTGAACAGCTTACCGTCACCCATAATGTTGCAAATGTCCCAAAGACCGCAGTTAAAATGTACGATCCTCGAGCCGCTCATCTGCTTTTCCCAGTCAAACAGTCCACGCAGGGTGTATTTTGCAAAACGGCAGTTGTCCGCAGGCTGAAACACCTCAAAGCCCTCGCCCAAAAGCTTGGGTACCACCTTGCCGTAGCCGCGCTGTCTTATAGAATCGCCTATCAATGTTACTTTTATCATAATATCACTCTCCGAAGTTGATCTTATTTATGATACGTTTCGCCCTGGGCTATTTTGAACGCACGGTAGATCTGTTCGAGCAGCATTACTCGGGCTAATTGGTGCGGAAAGGTCATTTTGGACATCGAGAGCTTGTAATCGGCCTTTTGCTTGACCCTGTCGGACAGTCCGTACGACCCGCCGATGATAAACACAACATTGCTTTGTCCCGAAACGCCGATGTCGGACAGTTTGCGGGACAGCTCCTCGCTGTCCATCTGTTTACCCTCGATGCACATCGGCATAATGTACGCACCGTTAGGAATAGCGGTAAGTATCTTTTCAGCCTCAGTTTCCAGAGCTTGTGAAATTTGTGACTCGTTAGGTGAGTCGGGCAGCTTTGCGGCATCGATCTCGATATTTTTAAGCGTGCAAAGGGTCGACAGCCGTTTTTCATATTCCTTCACGGCATCACGCAGGTATTGCTCTTTAAGTCTTCCAACCGTTATAAGTGTGATTTTTAACATTTGTTAGCCTCAATCATTTTTCGGACAGTCGAGGACGCCTGTCCCTACATTTTTAAAATATGATAGCTTTACCGTTTTTCGGCGGTGCTATATATAATGTATAGTCCTCGTCCTCTATGAGCCCTTTATCCATCAAGGCGGCTGTGGCTGAGCTTTTGGCAATCTCGGGCAGGTTGTTTTCACGGCTCAAGTGTCCCAAAACTATCCTTGTGGTGCCCGATTCCACTAACCGTTGAAGCTCCTTGGCGCAGGCCGTGTTGGAAAGGTGACCCTTGTCACTCAAAATTCGGGTCTTCAGGTGGGGAGGGTAGGAGCCTTTTTGCAGCATCGCTACGTCGTGGTTCGACTCAAACAAAACGGCGGCGCAACCCGTCAGAGCCGCGTGTACCTCCTCCGAAACAAAACCGAGGTCGGTGCAAACGGCGCATTTCTTGCCGTCGGGCAGACTTATCACATACCCGCTCGAGCCCTCGCAGTCGTGGCTTGTGGCAAAGCGGTGAATCGTCATATCGCCCACCGCAACATCGCCCTCTACAATATGTATATGGTCCTCAATTTCGGGGATCTCGGCCGTCAAAGCGTTGGCGGTCAGGCGTGATGCAAAAACGGGAACTTGATATTTTTTTACAAACACACGCAGACCCTGAATATGGTCGGTATGCTCGTGGGTGATGAAGATTCCGCCCAAGGTCTTGGGATCAACGGCACCTAATGACAGAGCATCCGCAATGCCCTTACAGCTTATGCCGGCATCAACAAGAATACCGTCCTTGCCGTGGCCGATGTAGGTACAGTTGCCCGAGCTCGAGCTTGCAATGGGAAAAAGCCGTGACATAAAGATGCTCCTTTCAAAGATTTAATGTACTTATATAATGATGTAGGGGCGAACGCAGTTCGCCCCTTAGACTTGTGTCAAAAAAGATTTATACAGCCGAGCGGCCGAGGTTGGGGTCGATATAGGTCACACGGCGGATATCCGCTCCGACGGCCGACAGCTTTTCAACAATGTTGTCGTAACCACGGTCGATAAACTCAACGTTTTCGATCTCGGTGGTGCCCTCGGCGGCAAGTCCTGCCAGAACCATTGCGGCACCTGCTCTTAAGTCGGTCGCCTTAACGGGTGCGGCACTTAAGGCTTCAACACCGTTGATAATGGCCACCTTACCGTCGACCTTTATCTTGGCACCCATAAGGGTGAGCTGGTCAACATACTTGAAGCGGTTGTCCCAAACACCCTCGGTCATAACGCTGACACCCTCGCAAAGTGCGAGCAGGGTGGTCATCTGCGGCTGCATATCGGTGGGGAAACCGGGGTGCGGCATTGTGAGAACATTGCAGCACTTGGGGCGCCTTCTCATAATGACACGCACAGCCTCGTCATACTCCTGCACAACGGCACCGGCCTCAATAAGCTTGGCACTTATCGACTCTAAATGCTTGGGGATGACATTGGTTATGGTGAGGTCACCGCCCGTGATGGCGGCGGCTATCATATAGGTTCCGGCCTCGATCTGGTCGGGAATAATGCTGTAGGTGGTTCCGTGGAGCTCGGAAACGCCACGGATCTTGATAACGTCGGTACCTGCACCCATAATGTTGGCACCCATAGAGTTCAGGAAGTTGGCAAGGTCAACAATGTGTGGCTCTCTTGCGGCATTTTCAATAACGGTCAGTCCTCTTGCCTTAACGGCAGCCAACATAATATTGACGGTGGCACCGACCGAGACCTTGTCAAGGTAAATTGAACTACCCGTAAGCTCAACTGCGTGAGCGTTGACCATACCGCCGTCGATGGTGACGGTGGCACCCAAGGCCTCAAAGCCTTTGATGTGCTGGTCGATGGGGCGGACACCGAAATCACATCCGCCGGGAGGGGCAACACGTGCCTTTTTGAAGCGGCCGAGCATTGCGCCGATAAAATAACTGCTTGCACGCATTTTGGAGGCCATTGAAGCCGACAAAACGTGCGAATGTATATGAGTAGGATCTATTTCAACTGTGGTGCTGTTTATAACCTTTACGCTGGCGCCCAGCTCGTAAAGGATGCGGATTATAACATTGACGTCGGAAATGGACGGTACGTTTTCGATTCGGCAGACACCGTCGCACAAAAGCACTGCAGGGATGATTGCAACAGCGGCGTTTTTAGCACCACTAATGCAGATCTCTCCGCTTAATGCGTTTCCTCCGTTCACAATAATCTTTTCCAACAGGATGCACTCCCTTAAAATTCTTTTAAAACCCAAAATATTATTGCCGATATTTAATGTAAAAGACGTGGGAAAAACAACAAACGGCAAAAAGCAGTCAACACCGACTGCACCAAATTCCTCAATTTATAATAACTCTACATAACATTATACATACAAAGGGGGCATTTGTCAAATATAATATCAATATATATCCAAATTTCGACACAAAAACAGCATATTTTGAGGTCGAACAACATTATGTAAACATAACGGCCGTCATTTTATCCTCAATGTTTTCAAATATGCTTTGTGTTTTTCGCTAATGCGAAGGCTTTCGATCGCCTTTTGGATGGCTCGGTTGTGGGTCGCTTTGTCGAGCAGGCGGTCTTGGATATAGGGCAAAGCGACGTCATACTGCTTGGCCAAGGCCGTGGCAAAATACCACGCTACCGCCATCGACAGATAGTAGTCGTCGGTAGGAAGATCTGCTACGGTTTTGAGGTGCTTTTCGTCGAAGCGCCCGTCCAAAAAGTAACGCATCAGCATCACCACGCCGTAACGTGCGGTGTAAACGTGCGAGGAGGTCAGCCATTTTTCGATATACGGCAACAGTCGGTCGGGTTCTTTTTTGAAAGCGGCCGGCGAAAAGCAGTCGCAGGTCGCCCAATTGTCCACAAACGGCAAAAAGGCTTCGACCGCCAAAATGCAACGGTCAAAGTCCTTTATCTGCTCCACCAAAAATGCGTGGAGCTGGTTTTCTTCGAAATATTTGTGCGGCAAAGCGGTCAAAAATTCTTTCGAGCTGGGGTCTTTGAAAAATTCTTTTGCAAATTTTCGCAAAACGGGTGTACGAACGCCAAAAACGGTCGATTTCTCGACCGTCGGCATAAGCTTTGAGTTAAATTCACGATAATTTTGGTCGGCCAATGCCGCAAGTTCAGTCCTTACAAAGGTTATGGTGTCCAAATTTTATCTCCTTTTTAAAGGCTTTCCGAAAACTTGATTTCCCGTCCGTCACACAAAAGCAACGAGATTTCGGTCGCATTCGGGTCGCCGTCGGCTACGACCCCGGCAATTTTTCCGGTGTTTTTGCCGTTGGGATAAAGCACCGTAACAAGGCGGAGCGAAGCACCTTTAACGGTGTAAATTGCGGTCGGCACGGGTCGGTAATCACCCTGAACGGCACTGTTGCAGGTAAATCCTTGAACTGACGGTTCGGTCTGACCGCAGACGATGTTAAGCTCGGCGTTCGTATCTTCGGGGACGATAATATCAAGTCCGTCGGCCTCGACCTTTAAGCCATCCGATGCGGCGTGTTTTGTGTCAATGTGCCACAAAAAGTCATAGGAATGTTCCTTGTCGGCGATCAGGCGGTCAACCACAACGGCAAACGGCTCAAGCCCTTTGATCTGTTTGAAGAAATAAACACCTCGGCGGTGGGTGACATCCAAAACGGGGTCGGTGCCGTAACCGTCACGGTATTCTGCTGAAATAAAATCGACCTCGTCGGTGAAATCATACTGCAGTTCGACCTTTTGTGTAAGATCGAACTGTGGCTTTTTTATCCTTCGGCGGGATTGACCCTCGCCGTCAACCATAACGGTGTTGTGCGACCGTGTCGAGATGACATATTTACGCATATCCGAAGTGTCATAGGCATAGTTGTTACCCTCGCAAAGCAGGGGACGGCCGTTGGCATAGAGCGTTAAAGACAGCTTATCCTCGTGGCTGTGTGCCACGCCAAGCGGAGCACAATCGACACAAATAAAGGTGTCATCCTCACCCCAGCCCGTGCGCAAAGCAACAATACCTGCATATTCCAACACAACCGATCTGAAGGGAGGCTCCTTGTCGGTTTTGCCCATTGCCCAGTCAAGCAGGTCGGTGGACAAAAGTCCCTCGGAGGTTTTGATATAACCGTCGATCGAGCAATATTCGGCATCATTGAGCGCAGGGATAAATCCATTGGGCATACGCAGCTTTACATAAAAATCGTAAATCCCCTTAAGCGTATCAATGACACTTTTCGGAACAGGTCTGCCGTAGGCCCGATAAAGCTTCATCGGTCTTGCATAGTTAAGCGTGCAGACCGACTGATACGAGGTGCTCAACTCATACTGTGCGCCGTCGGGATAGATCTGTCGTTCAAGCATCGAAACAAACTGAGCGTCGCAAAGCAAAAGCCATTTTTCAGCGCATTTTAGCCACGGGTAAAGAATGCTCAGGGTGGCAAGTCCGTTTATCTCCATCATCAGCCAGTTACTTCCGGGAGAATGGTCGTGGTAAAGACGCTCGCCATGTTCAAAGACCGACTTGCACCAATCAATCAAAAGGTCATCGGGCATATCCCGGTAAAAGGCGTGGATCACCGTTGCCCATCTCATCTGACGGATGCCTGCTTCAATGGTTCGCCAGCACTTGGTGGCACCCGGATGCGTACCTATGGGCGGTACATCGGCCTGCTTCAACCAGCTTTCCAGCTGAAGGCAAAATGCATCAAGATACTTTTTATCACCCGTTGCGTGAAAGGCTTCGGCAAGGGCTAGCCACTCCTCATGGCGGTTTAACTGCCAGGTCCATTCGCCGTAGTTGTTTTCGGTGGGATTGAATTCCCAATCAATATTATCTTTGAAGTCATAAGAGATCCCGACCGAGGTCAGGATATTGCGGCAGGCATCTTCGGCCGTTTTAAAAGTCTTGTCCGACATCTCTTCGGGGAAAGGGAAAATATGGAAGTATTTTTCAGCGTCAAAGGTGGAGCGGACATACTTTGCAAACTCGTCACGGCAGACGGCAAAATCGCCGCTTTCGGCGGCTTGCTTTACATTATTTAATTGAGGGTTGGAATAATCAATACACTCTGTGAAAAAACGGTGGTCGGTCAGAATCATAACAGTCACTCCTTTGAAAACAGTTTAACTGTTTTCAAAACACTATGCAACAGCAGAACAGCAACTTTGCAAAAAACATCAAAAGAATTGCAAGATTTACATAATTTGTTGCTCAGAAAAAATGAAAATCGGGCAGCGGAATGACCGCCACCCGAAATCTTGATTTAAAGTTCTTTTCGGCCTTCCAGCGCACGGGAAAGGGTGACCTCATCGGCATATTCAAGATCGCCGCCAACGGGGATACCGTAGGCAAGACGGGTGACCTTTATGCCCATTGCCTTGACAAGGCGTGAAATATAGCTTGCGGTGGCCTCACCCTCGACCGTGGGGTTGGTGGCAACGATTATCTCCTTCACCGTGCCGTCAGACAGCCTTGCCATAAGCTCACGCAGCTTTAATTGGTCGGGACCGATGCCGTCAAGCGGACTTATCGCACCGTGCAAAACGTGGTAAAGGCCTTTAAATTCACGTGTGCGCTCAAATGCCATAACGTCCTGCGCATCCTCAACCACGCAGATAACGCTGCGGTCACGGTCGGCGGCAGAGCATAGCGAACAGACCTCACCGTCGGTGAGGTTCTGACAAACGCTGCAGTATTTTATCTTGGCCTTGGCCGAAAGCAGAGCATCCGAAAACTTGCCTGCCATATCGTCGGGACGGGTTATGACATAGTAAGCCAAGCGGCGTGCCGTCTTTTTGCCAATGCCGGGTAAACGTTCAAACTGCTCGCAAAGTCGGTCGAGCGGTGCTACCGAATAAGCCATCAGAACAATCCCGGAATGTTAAGTCCGCCGGTGATGGCACCCATCTCGGCTTCCTGAGTCTCGGCGATCTTCTTGACAACGTCGTTGATGGCAATGACGAGGTAATCCTCAAGCATCTCGACATCCTCGGGGTCAACTGCCTCGGGGTCGATGGTGATCTTCTTCATCTCATGACTGCCGGTCATGGTGACCTCGATCATTCCGCCGCCTGCGGTGGCAGTAAACTCACGGTTTTCAAACTCTGCCTGGAAGTTCTGCATATCCTCCTGCATTTTCTGAACCTGGCGCATCATTGCGGCCTGGCTCTGTCCTTGGTTTGCTCCGGGTATTCTTGCTCTCATAACTGTTTTCCTTTCTTTCGGCTCAATCCTCCGAGCCGGGTACTTCAAGTGATTTTAATTTGTTTATAATGTTCTGCAACGGGTCGGCGGCTGCGGCCTGCGGCTTTTTATAAGGGCCCAAGCGGAAGGTCCTGCCCACCACGGCGTTGACGGCGTTGCGGATCTGTGTACGGTAAATGGGGTCATCGCTTCTCATCAGCGAGAAGAACTGATCGTTTTCGGAGTCGATCAGCAAAATATCGCCGTTAACATAGGCCTTTGAGCCACGTAAAACAGCGGCCAGCAGGGGTGCTGCTTTGGAAAGCTCGGCCTGAACGTCGGCCCAGGCATCAAACAGCTCGGGTGCTGACCTTTCCTCCTGCGGTGCAGATACGGGTGCCGCTTCGGCAGGTGCTTCGATCTCTGAGGGGATAGGCGGCATTCCGTCATCCATCGGTGCCGATTCAACCGCCTCAACCGCGGGTGCGGTATCGACTGCGGTCTCTGAAGCAGGCTCACTTGTAGCAGGAACTTCGGCAGGTGTTGCCGAAACGGTGGTGGGAGCCGTTCTCGGAACGGAGTATTTCATAGTGCGTTCAAGCCGTTCAAGACGGTCGAGCAGAGCCTCGGGGGTCGATTCCAACTGCGGTGAGCAAAGCTTTACCACGGCGGTCTCAAACTCGGTCCTGCGGTCACACATCGACATTCTGTCAAGTGAGACCGACAGCACATTGATGGCATTTACAATACCCTCAAGCGGATATTCGGCGGCCTGCGCCTTTATGTCCTCAAGCTCTTTCGGGGCGCAGACTATAAGTGATGCGCAATCCTTCACGGTGCGTGCCACCATAAGGTTGCGGTAGTGGCTTATCATTTCGGTGCAGAGCCTCTGCAGGTCAACAGCGTTTTTATGAAGCTCGTCCACCTTTTTAAGTGCCTCACCAACATTTGAGGTGCGTATTTTGTCGGCCAATTCAAGGCAATAGTTGTTGCCGGCCAGCGAGCAAACGCTCATAACGTCCTCATCGGTTATATGGTGCGAACGTGCGGCGCAAAGGTCAAGGGTCGACAAAGCGTCACGCATACCGCCGTCCGACAAAGCGGCGATCATGTCGGCGGCAGAATCATCAATGGTAAAGCCTTCCTTTTCGGCGATATATTGAATCCTGCGGCTGATAGCCTCGCTTGAAATTCGGTGAAAGTCAAACCTCTGGCAACGGGAAAGAATGGTTGCGGGTAATTTATGCACCTCGGTGGTGGCAAGTATGAAAATGATGTGTTGGGGCGGCTCTTCAAGGGTCTTGAGCAATGCGTTGAAGGCACCTATCGACAGCATGTGCACCTCATCGATGATATAAACACGGTATTTTGCCGTGGTCGGAGTGTAGGAGACCTGCTCTTTCAGATCACGGATATTCTCAACACCGTTGTTGGAGGCGGCATCGATCTCGGTAATGTCAAGCACGTCGCCCTGCTCGATAGCCTTGCAGGATTCGCACTCACAGCAGGCGTCACCGTCCTTGGAATTAAGACAGTTTACGGCCTTGGCAAGTATCTTGGCACAGCTTGTCTTACCGGTGCCACGGGGTCCCGTGAACAGATAAGCGTGGAAGATCTTGCCCGAACGAAGCTCATTTTTCAAAATGTCGGTGATATGCTCCTCACCCACAACGTCGGTAAAGTTTTTCGGGCGGTATTTACGGTATAAAGCCTGATACACGGTAACACTCCTTTCAGCGCAATAGTCTTTTGTAAAAAAGATTTTTCGTAAAAAAAGATTCTTCACCTTGTTCAGAATGACATCTCATTCAATAAGTTATGTCATTCTGAGGGACATTGTCCCGAAGGATCTTAAATTTTCAAAATTCAAAAAGGTACGCCCTTAGGCGTACGAACGACCGAGTTGGCTGCGGCACACAAGGAAATCCGCTTAATGCTGCTCGGTTCCCCGCCTGACATGGTTCACGGCACCCTGTCGCACAGGACCCGACCGTTCGCACGCCCAAAAGCGTACCTATCGGTTATTATACAACAAACCGCAGAAAATTACAACAGTTTTTTCTGCGGTTTATGGTTTTTTATTAAATTTCCATCCAGCATCGCTTTTCGGCCGATTCTACTATTGCGTCAAGCACTCGCTGACTGTGCAGACCGTCCTTTATAGTGGGGAGCAGGGGACAATCCTTGCCCTCCAGCATATTTATGAACATCTGCTCCTGCTCGATAAAGAACTTTTTAGGCACTTTAACGGTGTGGATGCTCTCACTCATGCGGTCGACCTCGCCGATGCATACGCCAAGCACGTCGGGGTGGTTAAGGTCAAACGACAAAACGCCTTTCGTGCCGTAAACGTCAAATTTAATGGTGTTAGTCTGTCCGATGGCGCAACGGGTAATCATGAAATTGGCCTTGGCACCGCTTGCCATATCGGCCAAAAATGCGGCGTAATCGTCGGTCTCGACGGGTGCTAACTCGTCGCTGTCCTCTTTTTGACGTTGCTTTACCACGATGTCGGTCGTGCCCGAGACCGCCTTTATGTCGCCTGCCAACAGCTCGGCAAGGTCGATAAGATGCACTCCGAGGTCGCCCAAAACACCCGTGCCTGCCTTTTCCTTGACAAAACGCCATTCAAGTCGGCGACCCTCAAAAAACGCAGAGTTTTTAAGATAGGCAACATCAATGTTTACAATATCACCCAAAAGTCCATTGTCCATTATCCACTTGGCATACCGCACGGCAGGGCAGAAGCGGTAGGAAAAGCACATCATATTGGGAACTTCCGCTTCAGCCAATGCGTCGGCCAATGGCTTGGTTGAGGCAAGGTCTACAGACAGCGGCTTTTCAACGTTTACGGGCTTGCCTGCCTTGACGGCCGCCACCGCCATCGGCACGTGCAGATAGTTCGGTGTGCAGACCTCAACTGCATCGACCTCGGGACAGCTGATTAGGTCGTTGTAGTCGGTAAAACGGTATTCCTCGGGAATGTTCAGCTTGTCGCCTGCGGTTTTCAGACGCTTTTCGTCAATGTCGCAAACGGCGGTTATTTTGCAGTCGTTGATTTTTTGCAGCTGCGGCACGTGCTTGCCCATTGCAATGCTGCCAAGTCCTATAATACCAATTCTTTGCATACTGTCACCTCATTTATATAAGTTCTTGTGTGTGCGCTCGTCATCCGACTTGCCTGCATACTTATCACCGACATTTTCAAGCGCCTCATAGTGACCTAAAGTGGGCTTCGGACCGCAGGAGGGCTTAGCCCAATCAACGGCATTTTTCAAAACTCTCGTTATGTCCTCACGGTAAAAGGTGGGGTAGGCCTCATGACCCGGACGGAAATAGAATACCTTACCCAAGCCCCGTTTGTAACAGCAACCGCTTCTGAAGACCTCGCCGCCCGAAAACCAGCTTATAAACACAAGCTCGTCGGGGGTGGGTATCTCAAAGCGCTCACCGTAGGTCTCCTCTTGGGGAAGCTCGATGTATTCGGGCAGGTTGCGTGCAATGGGGTGCGCAGGCTCGATGACCCAGATGCGCTCTTTTTCGTCATTCTCACGCCACTTTGAACGGCAGACGGTGCCCATCAGCTTTTTGAACGGCTTGGACAGATGTCCCGAGTGCAGAACGATAAGTCCCATTCCGTCCAGAGCACGCTGACAAACCTTATCTGCTATTTCATCAGGCACCTTGTCATGAGCGATATGACCCCACCAGATAAGCACATCGGTGGTATCAAGCACCTCGTCAGAAAGACCGCATTCGGGCTCTTCAAGCGTTGCGGTGCGGATGTTGTACTCACCGAATTTTCCCAACATCTCGGCAATAGCACCGTGGATGCCGTTGGGGTATATCCTTTTGATGCTGTCCTTTTTCTCGTGCAAAAATTCATTCCAAACGGTTACGTTTAATTTTCCCATACGACCGCCTCCTTGATTGTACTATACAACTAAAAAGTGCGGTTTTCAATGCAGTTTCCGTTCAAATTATTGTACTTTTCGGTCGTTGTCGGTTGAAATCCCCAACAAAATGCGGTATAATGATTGTAGTTTGTCGAAACGCTTTTAGCGTTTCGACAAGCCACTTACAAAGTAGCTTTAGCAAAATCAAATCTTATATTTGATTTTGCACTACAATCATTGCAATGGGTATGGACAAATTTTCGTTGAAAATTTGTTACAAAATCTGCGATTTTGTGTCGAAACAGTATTGTTTCGACTAACCATAATCATTATAATGGATAAGAAAAAAGAGTTGATCTATAATACGCACGATCCGTAGGGGCGAACCTGCGTGTTTGCCCGTCGCAAGTCGGCTAAATTGTATCATTTACAATCTATTGTGACGGTGTTCTCCTCATCCACCATCTTCGATGGTCTACCGACCCGTCCCTCTCTGTCTGCTACGCAGACATCTCTCCCATCTTATGGGAGAGTCTTCCCCTTCCCCGCTGGGGAAGGCAATTCGTAGGGACAGACGTCCTCGGCTGTCCGTGGTAAATTATTCATTTATGCATTTTTTCAAAGCAGGCTTTGGCTCTTTTTTCTTCGGCTTCGGCCTCAATCTCAAATCCGCCTTTTTTGAGTTCTTCAACAATTTCGCACCAGACATCATACGCTTTTTTGTATTCGTGCATTTCTTCATAATAGAAGGCTTTTGAATATTTCCCGTCCAAGTATTTCGTACCAAGGGCTTCGGCTTTATCCCAAAGCACAAAGGCTTCGTCATATCTTTTGAGCTGTTTGCAGATATCTCCGCCTCGGATATATAGTTCCCATTCGTTGGGGAACTTGGCGACAGCCTTCAAAAACCAATCGTATGCCTCCTTGTAACGTCCGGCATACATATAGGCCGCAACCAACAAACACCACTCGTTGGGATTTGTTTCATCTTTTTCGACCATTGTGTGCTGTTGTGCGATGCTTTCATCGGCTCTTCCCAATTGAGCAAGCAACGTCATTTTTTGAGCACGTGTTTTTTGATACACCAATTCGTCCTGCTTACTGTCTTGCTTTAAAACCTTATCATACCAAAGAAAGGCTTTGTCTTTGCAATAATTCATCATAAACTGATGTATTATACCGTACGTTCGCATATCGTTGGGTGTCATCTCTCCGTTTTTAATGAGCTTTTTGAACTCAAGATCCGCACGGATAAAATCCTCGGGGTCTCGGGAAAACTCAAAGCTTGTAGCCAAGCGCTGTGCCAAATTTTCGTATGCAACCGAAGATTCCTTGAATAGGTCGTCAATGGTGACACAATAAAGTCTTGCTATTTCGGGAAGCTGTATGACATCGGGCAGGGTGGTGTTGCACTCCCATCTTGAGACCGTGTGTGAGCTTACCCTCAAAACTTCCGCTACCTGCTCCTGGGTCAGCTTTTTCTGTTGTCTTAATCTTTTCAAATTGTTGGATAATACCGTATTCATAAATTTGTTCCTTTCGTTTTATTCAGAAGCTTCTGACTCTATTATACTTGCTCTTTGGCACACAGTCCATATCGCATTTTGTGACCCGGCTCGCAGTTTTTGTTCAGCTTGACACGATCAAATAATTACATAGCGGTGAAAAAATGAAAACAATACCTTTTTATGAGCTTTATGAAACCGATTACAACATATCAAGCCTTTTTGCAATGCGGCAGAAGTGGAAGGAAAACAGCGTTTTTAAAATGGCAAAGCCCCGTCCCACAAGCTGTTTTTTGTATTTTTGCGGTTGCTCGGCCGAGTACACTCTGCCCGACGGACGTATTCTGGAGGTCGAAAAGGGCTCGGTGGTCTATATCCCCGAGGGTGCGGTGTATGAGACCCGATTTTTTGACCGTGTTGCTGACACTAGCGCCTGCATTCTGATAGAGTTTTCGCTGTTCGACTCCCAAGGGGAGCATATTGCGGCGGCCGACGGAATAACCGTTTTGGGGCAGGAGCACGACCCATTTAGAGCCGAGCTGTTTTCCGAGGCAGTGACGGTCTTTACGGCGGCGGTGGTATCGCCCTCGGCGATGAAGGCCGTCGTTTTCCGCCTTCTTACCGAATACAGCCGCCGTGAGCGCCGAAGAGACCTTCGACAGCGCCGGTTCGGCAGTATCGCCAAGGGCATTGCCTATCTTGAGACCGAAACAGGGTCTGACCGTCCGATTGCCGAAATTGCCGAAATGTGCCACGTGAGTGAATCGACCTTCCGACGGCTTTTTAAAGAGTACGCAGGGGTCAGCCCCGTTGAGTTTCGCATAAATGCGCAGATGGAATATGCCAAAAAGCTGCTGCGTGACGGCTCGATGTCGGTTTCGGAGGTGGCCTTTGCGGTCGGATTCCAAGACCCTGCCTACTTCTGCCGTGTGTTCAAAAGGAAAAGCGGACAAACACCCAAGCAGTTCTCTGAAAGTCTTTTGCCGTGACGGCGACACGCTCAAACAAATATTCTTTAAATCTTGTCTTTTCGGTTGAAAAGAATCGAAGGTTATAGTATAATTAATTTACCTATCAACTACAGGGAGCTTTGAAATGTCTGACATCAATACCCGATTTATTACTTTGCGGCGTGAGGTCATTAAAAAGACCTTCAGCCGTATGAATGATATGCAGTTCAAGGGCGTGGTCACCGCCAAGGGCCCCGTGCTTATCTTAGCCGGTGCAGGAAGCGGAAAGACCACCGTTTTGGTCAACCGTATTGCCTCGCTGGTCAAGTTCGGTGACGCCTTTAATTCCGACTATGTTCCGCCCTTTGTAAACGAGGAGACCTTTCCTCAGATCCAAGCCGCCGCTGAAAGCGGTGACTTTGAAAACGGCGGGATATTCTCGGTCGATGCCGCACGTCCCTGGGAGATCTTGGCCATAACCTTTACCAACAAGGCGGCAGGCGAGCTTAAAGAACGTATTGCGGGAATACTGGGCGATGATGCGGTCGATGTCTGTGCAGGCACGTTTCACTCGGTCTGCGGCCGTATCCTACGTCGCTTCGGTGACCGTCTCGGCTACACGTCGCACTTCACCATTTATGATACCGACGATTCCAAAAGGGTCATGAAGGATGTTTACAAAAACATCGGTCTTGACGAAAAAATGATACCCATAAAGTCGACCCTTAATGCCATTTCCAACGCCAAGGATATGCTTATCACTCCCGAGCAGTTTATAGCCGAAAACACGGGCGACATCCGTCTTGCCAAGATCGGCAAGGCCTATTTGTACTACCAAAAGGCGCTCAAGGATGCCGATGCGATGGACTTTGACGATATGATCGTCAACACCGTAAGACTTTTTAAGGAGTCAAAGGAGGCGCTGGATTTTTATCATCGCCGATTCCGCTACATAATGGTCGACGAGTATCAGGATACCAACCACGCACAGTATGAGCTGGTAAGCCTGCTTGCCCAAAAGAGCCGCAACATCTGTGTTGTGGGTGATGACGACCAGAGCATCTACCGCTTTAGAGGTGCCACCATTGAGAATATTTTAAGCTTTGAGGACACCTATTCCGATTCGACCGTCATCCGTCTTGAGCAGAATTACCGTTCTACCTCAATTATACTTGATGCCGCCAATGCCGTTATTGCCAACAACAAGGCACGAAAGGGTAAAAACCTCTGGACCTCGGCCGACGGCGGTGAGAAAATCGAGGTCTATACCGCACCGGGCGAAAAGGAAGAGGCATCCCACGTTGTCGATCAGATACTCAATTCGGTTGCGGCAGGCGGAAAATACTCCGACAATGCCGTTTTGTACCGAATGAACGCACAGTCCAACGCCATCGAAAACGTGCTGGCACGTTCGGGTGTGCCGTACCGTGTGGTCGGCGGTCACAGATTCTACGACCGCAAGGAAATAAGGGATGTTATCGCATACCTCAATGTAATAGCCAACCACGGCGACCGTGTGCGTCTGACCCGTATCATAAATGAACCCAAGCGTGGCATCGGTGACTCCACCGTGGCCAAGGCGATCGAAATATCAGATCAGACGGGTCTGACCCTTTTTGAGGTGTTCAATACCGCCGATAAATTCCCGCCCTTGCAGCGTATGGCAAAAAAACTCAAGGATTTTTGTGCTATGATAGAGCGCTTGACCGAAATGGTCGGTCAGGTGTCTTTGGTCGAGCTGTTTGAGGAAATGTTGGATAAAACCGGTTATACGTTAGCGCTTATCGCCGAGGGGCGGGAGGGTGCCGACCGTCTTGACAACGTTAAGGAATTGGCCTCCAGCATAGCACAGTACGAGCAGGAGCACGATGACCCCAGCCTTTCGGGATTTTTGGAGGAGGTCGCCCTTATCAGCGATATTGACCAGTTTGACGCCGAAGCCGATGCCGTGGTGCTTATGACCATCCACTCGGCCAAGGGTCTTGAGTTTAATAATGTTTACCTTGTGGGTCTTGAGGAGGGAATCTTCCCCGGAAATCAGTCGATCTACGGCACCGAGGAGGATATTGAGGAGGAACGCAGACTTGCCTATGTTGCCATAACGAGAGCAAGAAAAAAGCTGCACATCTCCAATGCCTATACCCGTATGCTTTACGGTCAGACCGGCCGCAACGAGCCCTCTCGCTTTTTGGAGGAGATACCCAAGGAGCTTTGCAATATAAAGAGCGTCAGAAGCGGCATGTCGGCCTTCGGAATGGGTAGTGCCGAGTTCCGTTATTCCGACGGACGAAGCGGCTACAACGGCTACGGCTCGGGCAGCTCTTACAGCTACGGCAATTCGTACGGCTCAAGCCGTTCGACCGATGAGTCCTCCGGCTTTGACGAGTTTTTCCCGCCCAAAAAGCCTCAGCACACCGAGGGTACTTTGTGGCAAAGATCCAAGGCCAAGCCGCAGACCTCGGCCTCAAAGGGTTGCTACTCGGTCGGTCAGAGGGTCAGGCATAAAGTGTTTGGCGAGGGCATGATACTGTCAAGCAAACCTATGGGCAACGATACGCTTTTGGAGATCGCCTTTGACGAAAAAGGCACCAAAAAGCTGATGGCAAACTTTGCCCGATTGGAAAAGCTTTAAAAGTTTTTGGAAATTAACACATTTTTTACTTGTAAATTCCGAAACTATATTGTACAATTAAAATATAAGAAGCAAAGGAGCTGTAAATTATGAGCATGGGAAGCAACCAGAACACTATAACCTTCAGTCTCGGAAACGAGAACGAGCAGGAGGTCAGAAGAATAATGCTCGTGGTCTATAACGCTCTTAAAGAAAAGGGCTACAACCCCGTCAATCAGATAGTGGGATACATTCTGTCGGAGGACCCGACCTATATCACCACCCACAACAACGCACGTAACCTCATCCGCAAGATAGATAGGGACACGTTGTTGCAGTATCTTGTAAAGTACTATCTGACCAACTGATGTTAAGCAAAAGAAAGACCGATGTGAACCTTTCGTTCACATCGGTCTTTTTGTGTTTCATCAAAATCAGCACGGTTTTTTGTTGGTTGAAAGCAAAAGCATTCCGACGTACAAGAGTATTACCGAGAAATACCTCGAAACGGCAACAAGCGACAGAATAAGTATGCCGTCGGGGACCTTGCCGTAATACTCAAAGCCGCCGACCGCAATAAAGTCGATGGCAAGTATGGCCAAAAGCGCAAGGACGTTCAAAAATGCGCCGAGACGGAACAGATGCATTCTTTTGAAATCAAAAAGTGAGCCCAGAGCGCAAAGCAGGATACCTGCAAAGTAGACTGCGCTTAAAAGGAACATTGCGGATATACTCGGCAGCCAAACATTCAACGTGATGATATTATACAACGATATCAGCGGCGAACCCAACTGCAGAAACGACAATATTCCGAAGCCGGCCGGAAAAAGCCACCGCTTTATCTCATTCTTACCGTCGGGCACAAAGAAGTATGCGATAATCGACAGCAGGGCGGCAACGGTCAGCACGGTCGAGGTGCTGTCAAGGCTTATGCCCCTGCCGCATATGTAAGGCACCAGCGTGCCGATGGCACAAAGCACCGTTACGGCCACGGCAAACCAACTTTTCCAATTGCTTTTAAATATACCCGATCTCATATTACCCCTCCAAAACAGCACGGACGACAAAAACCTTCTTTAATATTTAAATCAACAAATGCTTTCAAATATTACAGATAGTATGTACATATTTATTATACTGTTTCGGCAAGGCGTTGTCAAGATAAATGCCGATTGCAGGAATTACTGCATCTGTCCGTTGACGTAATCGTAAACGAAATCCACTCCGCCGCCAAGGTCAGTAAAGCCGATGGTTCCGTTGGCGGTGTTGACCGCTACAACAGCGCCTTTTGAGCTGCCGTTGGGAACGACGATATGCAGTCTGCCGTTTTCGTCAACAGCCGAGGTCTTGCCGTGCTTGTGTCCGCAGCAGTATGCGATGAATTTTCCGCCGCCTGAAACAAACTCCTCAACAGCGGCGGCTGTTTCAGCACCGCCCGTTGGCAATTTATTCTCCTCAACTGCGGTAGTGAACGGAATGTGCGACATAACGATGACCTGGTTCTGTGTGTTCAGAGCCTCGGTCTTAAACCACTCGATCTGCTTTTTGCTGACAAACGCAGTAGCACACATCTTGGTTCCGTCGTAGGTATCGTTGGAGGTGTTGAGCATTATAACACGGATGCCGTCCTCGGGGAAATCTATGTAATAATACGAACCGTCATCATCGGTCACCATTTTGTCACCGTTGTGCTCTTTTAAACGGTCGAAAATTCTGGTCTTCTGTTCCTCGGGGGTGATCTGTGTGGTGTGGTCGCCCCACTTATTGCACCACATTGAGTTGGTGTCGTGGTTGCCGACCGTCATCATTACGGGTATTTTGGCATTGTTGACGAAGCGGTTGACCATATCATCCATGCAGGCACGCATATTCTCGGGGCTGTCAATATCCTCAACCGAGTAGCCTCTTACAATATCGCCAAGGTGACCGACAAAGTCCATCTCGACAAAATAGCTCAATGCCACAATGTTGTTTCCGCCTTGGGTCTTCGAGGTGTCGTAGTGATGGGTGTCACTCTGCAGGCCGAAGGTGAACTTGCCCTCGGTCTTTTGGTTAAGCTCATCTATTTTGTATGAATAAGCTCCGAGATATCCGCTCATTTTGATCTGCTCCTCTGTCAATTTGCTCGAGGTGTTGCTCGAAGCGTTGCTTGATGTGTCGGTCGATGCTGTTTCGGAGCCGGTCGGGCTCGATGCACTGCTTGAGTCGGTGCTGCTTGTGTCGGTGCCGCCGCAACCTACCGTAAGCACAAGGCAAAGTACCAAAGCCAATACGGAAAAGAATGCTTTTTTCATTGTAATTCTCCTTTTAATACTTTATACTGCAGATCTTGTTGACATTGCATTAAATACATTATATAATAATAAGGATGTATGATAAATGCAGTATATTATTAAAAATTTATAAAATATTAAAGAGGATATAATGGTTTTAAACAGATATATTTCACGCAGAAACGAGTTCAAGATCACAAGATCGATACATTCTGCCAACAGTCTGATGATCACATTGAGCGGAGAATATGTGTATACCGAAAGCGGTGCGACAAAAAAGGTTTTGCCATATTCCCCTGTGGTCTACAGGAAAGGCAAGCCCTTTGAGCGGCATGTTATCAAGCCTATTCGATATATACTGGTCTCACTTTCCCATATTGACGAGGGCACCGACACCTTTCTTGAGTTTTCGGACAGCGACCGTCAGCGCCTTAAAAACACGGTCGACCACCTCGAGGAGGCTATTACCAATGGCCGAGACGTAAGCGTTATTGAGCATTTTGTAAACGATATCCTGCTGACGGCAGGCATGAGCAAGGTCAAGAACGGCAGGGACACCGATACGGTGGTGGCATATATCAAGGAGCATTTTTGCGAAAAGCTGACCCTTGACGGATTGGCCTCGGTCGCCAATTACTCCAAGCAAACGCTGATAGCCAAATTCAAGGCCGACTACAAAAAGACCCCCGTCGAATACATAACCCAGCTTCGCATTAATAAGGCAAAGGATCTTCTGATAAACTCCGATCTGTCGGTAGCACGCATTGCCGAGGCATGCGGATATGACAACGTATACTATTTCAGCAACATTTTCAAAAAGCACGAAAAGCTGTCACCCTTAAAATTCCGTCAGAGCACTATAATGTAAAAAAAAGAACACCCACACGGGTGTTCTTTTTGCAGATTCAGTTGTCCTTTTGTTGGCGTTGCATACGCTTCCAATTGAAGAAGCCGTACATATCGTTGGCGAAAAAGGCCACGAAGCAGACCACCATCGAAAGGTATTTTATGTCGGTCATGCTGGCCATTACCCAAAGCACTATCAGCACAATGTCGTTAGCCGCATAGGCCACGGCATAATAGGGACTGCGGAACAGCGTGAGATACGATGCCAGAAAACTTGTGGTGACCGAAACGGTGCTCACAATAAGGTTTGCGTTACCTAAAGCGCCCAGAATAAAGTAAAACGCAACCGTCACGAGGATCGCCGATACCCACATAAAAAACGTGTTGCGGCGGCTTAAAACAGCAACCTCCACCTCGTCGGAGTCCTTAAAAGGGTGGCGGAGCCACGAAATGACCGAGGCTAAAGCGATGGGTGCCGTCATACACATATAGGTCACCATTTCGCCGTAATAATCAAACGACCAGGATATGATACCGTAAAATACGGCAAAGATAAGGGTCAAGATCTGGCCGAAAACGTCGCCCTTGGCCACAAATATCAGCGCAGTAACACCGATAAAGGATGCCACGGTCGAAAGCCAGCCGTCGTTACTTCCAAAAACGCCCGAAGCGACAACGGTCAGCGCCGACACGATATAAAGCGCCCATTCAAAGCGGTTAAGTCCCGAAAAAGGATTGCGAATCTTCATAAATACTCCTTAAAAACAAAAAACACCTGCCCTTAGGGAGTTGCGGTTAGGGATAATTCGCCCAAAACAGCGACTTTTTGCAGTATAATGCGTCAAAAGCCCACGGTACACGTCAGTGTTACCGTAGACTTTTTCCTTTTATACCTACAAAAATTCATCTGTTTTGGGTGTCGGGCAGTTTTGTAGGATGAAATTTGAAGATGTTGCGAAGATGAAAAATGCAGGAATACTGCCGTATTTCAAGGCTTTTCAGCGAGCGGCGGCTCAAATTTCACCGAAAAACCGATTTCTCCCTAATCGCAACTCCCTTATCCGCACCTTCAAAGGCCTAACGATGCGAACAAAAAGCAAGCGACTGCTTCACTACCCGGCGGCAGTATCGTTTAATTCGACTACATTATATCACGAAAAACACAGTTGTCAACCGCAAAACGCCGACGATATGTGCAAAATAACAAAATTTTGGCTCTGTACGAATTTTTTGCAGTTTTTTGTTGATTTAAAGCTTTTTATGTGCTATAATGCCAAGGTCAATTCCCGATGAAGCTTCGGAAGGGGCGACCCGACCGATAAGTGAAGGGGACTCTGGAGAATCCCAATTGATGGGTGCCGAAGGTGCAAGGAATAAAAAAATTCCGAATCTCTCAGGCAAAAGGATAGAGTCAGATATACTTTATATATTAAGTATAAATACTGATTTTTATTTTCTTCAGAAGTCGCTTTTCGGGCGGCTTTTATTTTTTTATTTTTTTGGAGGGTTCATTATTATGGACAAATTTTTAGACACGCTGTACAATTGGGTGTGTACGGCGAACAGCTACGCAGCTGACTACATTCTGGTCATTCTGCTGGTAGGAACCGGTGTGTTCTTCACATTCAAGACAAAATTCGTTCAGATCCGTTGCTTTGGCGAGGGTATGAAAAGGGTCTTCGGCAATCTTTCGCTCAAGGGCGGAAAGCAGCACGGCGGTCTTTCTTCGTTCCAGGCCTTGGCTACCGCCATTGCCGCACAGGTCGGTACCGGTAACATCGTCGGTGCCTGCGGTGCCATTCTTGTCGGCGGCCCCGGTGCTATCTTCTGGATGTGGGTCATCGCCTTCTTCGGTATGGCTACCATCTACGCTGAAGCAGTTCTTGCCCAGAAGACCCGTCAGGTCGACGAAAACGGCAATGTAGCAGGCGGTCCCGTTTACTACATCCGCAAGGCCTTTAAGGGCGGCTTCGGTAAGTTCCTCGCAGGCTTCTTTGCAGTTGCCATCGTTCTGGCACTCGGCTTTATGGGCACAATGGTTCAGTCCAACTCTATCGGTGAATCGGTCAACACCGCAACCGGCATTGCTCCCTGGATCATCGGAATTGTCATTGTTGTTGTTGCCGGTGCAATTTTCCTCGGCGGTGTAAACCGTATCGCATCGGTCACCGAAAAGCTGGTTCCCATTATGGCTGTTATCTACCTTTTGGGCGGACTTATCATCATCGGCGTCCGCATCAAGTATATCCCCGAGACCATTGGTATGATCTTCAAGTACGCCTTTAACCCTGCCGCTATCATAGGCGGCGGTATCGGTGCCGCTTTGAAGTCGGCCATCAGCCAGGGCGCAAAAAGAGGTCTTTTCTCCAATGAAGCAGGTATGGGTTCAACCCCTCACGCACACGCTCTTGCCAAGGTTGACAAGCCTCACGACCAGGGTGTTGTTGCTATGGCAGGTGTGTTTATCGACACTTTTGTGGTTCTCACAATGACCGCTTTGATCGTTATTTCCTGCCTCTATGCCGGCAACGGTCCTCTTTCATCGGTTGACGGTACCGCTGCCGCCGTAGCAGGTGGCCTGGGCAAGACCAATATGGTTCAGAGCGCTGTTGAGATAGCGTTCACCAATCTTATGGGTGCAGGCATTGCCGCCAAGGTCGGTGCCATTTTCGTTGCCGTCTGTCTGTTCTTCTTTGCCTTCTCCACCATCCTTGGCTGGAACCTGTTCGGCAAGATCAACTTCGAGTACCTCTTCGGTAAAAAGGCTGTAGTTGTTTACTCGGTATTGGCACTTGTATTCATCTTCCTCGGCTCTTGCCTTAAAAACGACCTTGTTTGGGAGCTGACCGACTTCTTCAACTATTTGATGGTCATCCCCAACGTTATCGCTCTGTTTGCTCTTAATAAGCTCGTCCGTGACGAGTCCAAGGAAGCCGCAGCCCTCAAAAAGGCCGCTAAAGCAAACAAATAATCCGAATTAAGATATAGAAAAAACACAAGGTGTGGGCGAATGCCCACGCCTTGTGTTTTTTGTTTATATGTGGATTTTCTTTTATTCCTCGCAGTAGTATACCAACGATTGCGGTGGCAGGGTGAAGGTCGCCTTGCCATCCTCTACCTTGATGTTATCCACCCTTTCAAAGGTCTTGTCGGCGGTAAGCAGGGTGAATGAAACGTTGTCGGAGCAACCGTTGAGCGTAAGGGTTATCTCCTTGTCCCTGGGGTCGTCCTCGTGGGTGTAGTAGACCAGCACACCGGTCTTTCCGTTGCCCGATGCGGTAAGGCTGTAAACGTCTCCGTCGTCGCTGATACTTTTGCACTCGTCACCCGTTGCAATAAGCTTGGCTATGGCTAAAAAGGTGTAATATGGCTTTCTTGGACGCAGGGTGACACAGTCAAACGCTCCGTTGAAAACGCAATGCACTCTGAAATCGTAGTACATCATCATATCAATGGGGCAATGCTGTGCCTCTATCATCATGGCGGCGATAAATGCGGCACCCTTAATGTCGGCAATATCGACCAAGGTGTCGGCAAAGCCACCCCACCAGCTTTTTACGTAGTTCCACTCGTTACAATGGCTTTCGGTGTTTTTGTAGCCTGCCTCATCAAGATAGCGGCGGACGTTTTCGGCATCGGCTTTCAGCTTCCAAACCTTGTCGGTGTATATGTGCCACGAATAAAAATCCAACGGAACATTATGAGCCTTCATATACTTGCAAAAGCTCGCACCCCATTCGTGCAGCCAGCAAAGTGCAGGGCCGCCGATCTTTATATCGGGGAAACGGTTTTTGAGGTGCTTTGCGGCCGTGACAAAAAACTCAAAAAACTGCTCGGTGGTACCGCCCCAGGTGTTTTTGGTTATGGGATCCTGACCCTCCTCGGTCTCGGGCTCGTTCCATATCTCCCAATATTTTATATTATAGTGAAAACCGTTGGCCCAACCCTCGTTATAATGGGCGATGATATGCTCGCAGATGACCGCCCATTTTTTGAAATCCTTGGGCGGTAGGGTGTCATACTTTTTATCCCAATGCTCGATGCTTTCACCAAGGCGGTAATAGGTTTCGGTGCCTGCCTCAAGCGTTGTGGCAATATATTGATCGGTCAGAAAAAAGTCGTAATTATCGGGGCTTTCGGGGTCGGCATCAAAATCACGGAAGATCTTGTTGACGTCCACCGAGTGGTGAAGTCCGTACTCATAGCACAAAGACGCATCGTGGTTGCGTGCAAAAGGGATGTTGAGCTCCTTATACGCTTCGAAATTATCAAGATGCTGACTGCGTCCCTTTTTAATGGGTCCGTTGTTGACCGCATTGATGTGCTTGATGCGGCCGACGGTCTTATTAAAATCAACCTTTACGTTTGCCATAAAAAATCCTCCTTGCGGTGGTGTGAGCCTTACTGCTCACCTTTATTTTACCGCAGGGAGGAAATATGTCAATCTTAAATTCGACGAAAAATTTTCGAATTTGGCTAAAATTTATTTTGCTTATTTGCCCAATGCCTTTTTGATGTCGGCAAGCTTCCTTTCAAGGCTTTCGGGGGTATGGTCACAGCCCGTGCCGACATAGACTACCTTGGAAAGATAGTCCAGCGTTTTGGGGCACATATCAGGCCTATAATCGGGCACTATATCACGGTTGGCCTCCATTTTAAAGGGGTCCATCAAGGGGTTAAAGGCGCCACGCTTTTCCATAATGGCCGTCCAATTGCGGTAAACGTGCTTGCCGGTGTTGATGGGCACGGTGCCGCCGATGTTTTGAGCGAACTGTTCGGCTTCCTCGGCGGTGTCAAACCGGAAAGCAAGCGTGGTGCCGCAATCACCTTCAATATCGTTGGACGGAGCGAATTTTGCAATGCCCTTAAGGCTGTCCATTATGTATTTCTTACTGTCACGAAGACTTTTTAAAATAGAGTCCAGACGGTCGAGCTGAATGTTCATAACGGCGGCACAAAGCTCGTTTGAGCGGAACTCGTGACCGCAGAATTCCTTGGTGGAAAAGCCATTCAGCTGGTCACCGAAGAAGGCTACTGCGCTGCTGTCGTGGTAAATGAGCGCACGCTCGTATATCTCACGGCTGTCGGTAAGCAAAGCACCGCCCTCGCCCGAGGAAACGATCTTGTAATAGTTAAAGCTCAAGGCGCCTGCATCACCGATGGTGCCGAGACGCTTACCTTGGAAGTGGCCGCCGTCGGCCTGGCAAGCATCCTCTAAAACAAAGATGTTATGCTCACGTGCAATCTCCATAATGGACTTCATATCGCAGGGGAAGCCCTGAATATGCACGGGGATGATAGCCTTGGTGTGCGGTGTTATGTTCTTTCTGATATCCTCGGGGTCGATGGTGAGAGTCTCGTTGACCTCAACGATGACCGGCATTGCACCGACGGCAACGACCGCCATTGCGGTGGCAATGTAGGTGTACGCAGGGACGATGACCTCGTCACCGGGGCCTATGCCCATTCCGACAAGCGCCGAAACAAGTCCTGCGTGACCGCTGGTCATAAAAATGGGGTATTTGGTATCAAATAATTTACCGAGCTTTTCCTCGACCTGACGGGATTCCTTCAAGACCGACTCGGTTTTGAAAAGCTTTTTGGTTTCAATCAGCTTTTCAAGCTCTAAAACTTCTTCTTTACCCATTCTATACATAACAAGCTCTCCTTAAAATTTTTCTTTGATATGGTTTATCGTTTCGTTTGCAAGCGCTATATCCGCATTGTCACAGAACTGCTGAATGTGTCCGTAAAGGAACATCGAAACCTCGTATCCGCCAGAAGGTTTTGCATCCTCGGTGATGAAATATCCCTCACTGCCGTTGGTGTTGGACAGTGTAAGCACCTTTTTGTCAGGGAATGCATTGTTGATTGCAAGACCGATTTCAGAGAAGGTCTCGTACGGAGTAGAGGCAAGCACAACATCACCAAGTGCGATAACGGTCTGTGCCACCTTACGGCTCGGCTCATCTTTAAAGTCGGTATTGTACGATTCAACAACCGCCAAAAGGTTATCCTTGGCCATTTTCCCAACGTTGATGGTCTGGCCTTCGTATTTCTTCAAAGCTTCCAAAGCCTCATCCTTAGGCATCCTCTTTTTAAGGGGAATTTCCAGCAATTTGAACGAGGTTTTTAACTGCACGTCACCGTAATCAGCAAGCTTTTCGGCAAGCTTTACGGCATCGGCGGCCGCCTTTTCACCAAGCTCGTAAACGTAAGACAGGTCACCGACCGTTCTGCCGTTTGAGATTCTCGGGCCTACGTCACCCTCGGGACCGTTAAAGAAGGCCGTGATCGCACCGGTCTTTTCTTCAACGGCATCGGTCATAAGTCCCGACCAGTCACGGGTTATCTCGGTGTTCGTTCCTGCGGCGGTACCGTGGCAACCGTAGTGAATGATATTGGCAACCGTTTTACCGTTTTCATCGGCAAAGGATATAACCGTCATCTTGGGGTCGAACGGTCCGTCGGGGTTCTGACCCAAAAGGATTTTTCCCGAAATCTTCGAAAGCTCGCGGCGGTTGATGCCCACAAGGCTCTTACCCTCTGAAACAGCCATTTTGACGGGCTGTGTGTTGTCAACAGCCTCGGCAACGGCTTCAAAGATCATCGGAACAAAGATACCGTCGCAGTATGCCGTGTCAATATCACCCCAACCCGTTTCACCTGCGGTGTTGGGTCCCGAATGGGTATGGGTTGCATTAAGCATAATGCTTTGCTTGGGGATCTTGAAGCGTTCCTCGAGCTTCAAAAGAATATCCTCGGCAAGACTTGTTCTGATAAGGCAGACCGTTGCGCTTATTAAAAGCGCCTCGGTTTCACCCTGCTTAAAATAAAACGCGGTGACGGTAAGGTCGTCGTTGATCTTTTTGGAAAAAACATCGGGTCGGTAGCCGTAAAGCTGACCGCCGATATTGGGTGTGATTATGCGTCTTGCAACGCCCAGTTTCAAACTTTCCATAATTGCTCTCCTCACAATGATTTCAGGTAATTATAGCTTGTTCTGAGGCTATCGATAGGGTCGGCAGGGCAAACGTCCTGCTCAACAACAAATTGCTCAATTCCGTTTTGCTTTGCGACTTTAAGGATCTCCTTAAAGCAAAGGTTTCCGTTGCCTATCTCGGCATAGGTGTGACCGCCTTCGGCAAGACGTTTCAGATCCTTCAAATGAAGAATCTTCACGCGACCCTTGGTTTCCGCCAAAAAGTACCGCACGTCATATCCGCCGTCATGCACCCAATAGGTATCGGGCATAAAATCAACGAGCGACGGGGCGAACTTTTTGAGAAAATGACTCATTGCGGTTCTGCCGTCCGAAAGTCTTACAAATTCGTGTCCGTGATTGTGGTAAGAAAAGGTGAAGCTCTCGGCTTTGACCTTTTTGGCAAAGCTGTGTACCCTCTCGATGTATGCATCGGGGTCTTGGTATTCGTGAGGACTTGAGCTTATGCCGATATCGGGAATGTTGTATTTTTTGCAAATTCCGAACAGCTCTTGCTCATACTTTTCGCAAAAATTCATATCGACCAGAACTCCGACGGTCGAAAGACCTGCATCCTCCGAATATTTGGCACAGTCTTCCATTAATTCGACCGAGCCGAACAACTGCACCGAATCATAGCCGATCTTTTTTATTTTCTTTAAGGTCTGTTCAATTTCCTGTGTGCTTGTAAGTCTTGACCTTACCGTATAAAGCTGTGCGCCTAACAGCATTGTGACACCACCCCTTTGCATTTTCAGTATATACAAAGGTTTTCACTTTTCAAACCTTAAAAATTCACAAAAAATTCGCAAAAATTCACAACCGGTTGACTTTTTAAAGCCAATGAATTAAACTAAACATAACCGAGGTGATGAAATGATTTACCAAAAAATGTTGACGGGCAAAGCCCCTTATTATCTGTTTTGCAACGATGTAAAGCCGTTTGCATCTCACCGTCATCACGAGATAGAGCTTTCCTTCTGCCTTTCGGGTTCTTACAAAATAACCTGCGAGGGTCAGGATTATGAGTTGACCGAGGGGGATTTTGCGGTCATTCCGTCAATGGCGGCGCACTCCATCCCTGAGCAAGAGCCTTTAAAACGAAAAGCCTTAACGCTCGAGCTCGGCTTTGCTCTGTTGGGTGAATATTTCAACTCGTTTTTAGAGCAGGGTTCGGATTGTATGGTTATCAAAAAGTCCGATTTCGATAAGCATTGGACGTTTTGCGAATTATCCGATTGCCTCAGGCAAACCGCCTTGATGAAGGAAGACAAGGAAATGGATTTTGCAGAACTGCACATCAAGAGCAATCTTTATAAAATCTGCGCGTTGCTTTTTCAATTGTTTCAGGAGAGAAATATCATCAATATTCCAAGCAGACGCACCGAGGAGGTCAAAAAAATCGATCTTGCTCTGGAGGCGATTTACGACCGCTATCCCGAGGCTTTGGATGTTGAAAATATCAGTAGCCTTTGTGGGTATAGCAAAAGCAACTTTTGTAAGATTTTCAAAAATGTCACGGGTGATACCTTTCACAATGCTCTCAATTCTCGCCGAGTTGAGATTGCTTGTATTTTGCTCCGCGAATCGGACGATACAATTGAGGAAATCGCCCGAAAAACAGGCTTTCTGGATTCAAAAAGCTTTTGTCGGGTATTTAAGGGTATGATGAACCAAACTGCGGGACAATACCGCAAAATAAATAAACTTTAAGGAGAGAGTGGAATGAGGCTTGCAACCACAACGGGAGATTTTGATAAATATTGCGGCACCTATCTTGAAAGAGTAAAGCGCCTTCACGAAGCAGGGTTTAAGTACATCGACCTTAGCCTTTATTCCGTAAACGAAAACGATGAGCTGCTGTTGAGTGACGATTGGAAAGCCTCTGCTCAGGAGCTTTTGGAATATGTGACCGAAAATAATATGAAGTTTGTGCAATGTCACTCGCCCAATACCAATCCGTTGGACGAGGCTCAAGCTGAAAGAGCCGTTGCTTTGAATATCCGTGCCATTGAGGTCTGCGGATATCTGGGCATCCCCACAATGGTGGTGCACTCGGGATGGGATCGCAATGCCGCAAAGGAGGAGTGGCTTGCCCGCAACAAGGCATTTTTTATGAGACTGTTGCCCACCGCCGAAAAGCACAACGTGTGCATCTGCCACGAAAACAGCACCCGCGTCAATATCGGCGGTGTTTACCCCAAAACCGGTGCCGAAATGCGTGAGTTTTCGGAGTATGTCGGTCATCCTCTGTTCCATTCGTGTTGGGACACGGGTCACGCCAATATCGAGGGCTCGCAGTATTCGGAGATACTCGCTATCGGTGACGATCTGAGGGCGGTACACATAAACGACAACCGTGGTGAAAGGGACGAGCATACTATTCCTTATTTCGGCACGGTCAATATGGATGAGATAATGTGCGCTTTGAAAAAGATTGAGTTTAAGGGGCCGTTCACCTTTGAGTCGGGAAGCAGTATGCGTCCTGCAAAATACTGGCTCGGCAACCGTCACGGTTTTGCCGACGAAACAAGGCTTTCGGAGCCCACCTTTGAGCTTCAGCTTGAGCTTGAAAGGTTTATGTATGCGGTAGGTAAGCACATACTTTCAGCTTATGACGAATTTGACGGATAAAAATATCGGAGTGAACCAGATGTTCACTCCGATATTTTTTGTTGATTTAATTTAGCTTCTTAAGGTTGCGCCGACGGCGTCAAGTTTCTTTATCATCTTGTTGACGGCACGGTCGATGACCTCATCGGTCAGTGTGCTTTCGGCCGAGCGAAGCGTTACACGGTAGGCAACGCTCTTCTTGCCCTCGGCGATCTGTGCGCCCTGATAAACGTCGAACAGCTTAATATCCTCGCAGAGCTTGCCTGCGCCCTCACGGATGGCGGCTTCAAGCACGCCGACGGGGGTCTCGGCATCGCAAACGAGTGCCAGGTCACGGTCAACTGCAGGGAACTTGGGCAACGGCTTGTAGGTGACCTTGGCCTTTTCCTGCATGTAAAGCACATCTGCCTTGATCTCGGCAATGAATACCTTGCCGTCAATGCCGTACTCGGCGGCAACGGCAGGATGAACCTCACCGAAGGTGGCGATCTGCTTGCCTGCAACGCTCATCACGGCACTGCGACCGGGATGGAGATAGGGCTCAGAAGCACGGTCATAGCTCGGCACAGAATCGCTAAAGAGTGCCACAACGGCCTCAACAATGCCTTTAAGTGTGAAGAAATCCTCACCCTCGCCGTAAAGTCCCAAGCAAAGCGCAGGTGTTTCTGCGGGCTGCTCGGTGATGGGCAGAGCCTTGGGTACGAAGATCTTGCTCAGCTCAAAAAGTCTTGCGGCGGCAACCTTACGGTTGTAGTTGGTGGCCAAAACGGTCATCATGCTTGTGACAAGCTGTGTACGCATGGTGGAATACTCATCGCCCAAGGGATTGAGGATGGTAACGGCATTTCTGCGCACATCGTTTTCCGGGAGCTTCAAGGCGTCAATAGCCTTTGAACCGATGAACGAATAGGTAGCGATCTCGTTAAATGCGTTGGCGATAAGGGTGTCCTTGACCTTATCGGCCTTGATACGCTCGGGCAGTTTGCGGCCACGGACGATGGCACCCGTCATGGTGCTTCCCTTGATGTGGTCGTAGCCGTAGATTCGCATGACCTCTTCGGCAATGTCGGCTCGGCCTTCAACGTCGTCACGGAAGGACGGAACAAGGCAGTTCAAAACGCCGTCGGAAAGAGTGGTCTTTATCTGTAAAGAATTAAGGATATCAACCATGGTCTCGGCAGGAATGTCAATACCGAGAAGTGCTACAACGTCGCTGACCTTTACATTCAGCTCACGGTCGGAGGGAAGTCCTGCGTTGCAGTCGACGTTACCGTCAACGACCTCTCCTGCACCCAGCTCATCGACCAACTGCAGGCAACGGTTCATTGCGTATTCAACGGTAATGATGTCAACACCACGCTCAAAACGGCCGCTGGCTTCGGTACGCATACCGAGCTTACGTGCGGTCTTACGAACGCTGTCACGGCGGAACTTGGCACACTCAAAGAATATCTCGGTGGTATCGTCCTTGATCTCGGAATCCATACCGCCCATGATACCTGCGATGCAGGAAGGCTCCTTACCGTCGGCAATGACCAGCATATCGGAGGTGAGCGTATGCTCCTTGCCGTCAAGGGTGGTGATCTGCTCGCCCTCGGTAGCGTTTCTGACAATTATCTTGTGGTCCTTAACGTCACGAAGGTCAAATGCGTGCATCGGCATACCGGTCTCAAGCATTACGAAGTTGGTAATGTCAACGATATTGCTGATGGGGCGCATACCTGCGGCAAGCAGGCACTTTTTCATCCAAGCGGGGGACTCGGCTATCTTTACATTCTTGATAACTCTGCCGTAGTATCTGGGGCAAAGATCAAAGTTCTTGACCTCAACGTTGATGTAATCGTTGATGCTTTCGCCGACGGTCTTGAAAGAGGGCTTGGGCTCGTTGAACGGCTTGCCAAGAACAACGGCGGCCTCACGTGCGATACCCAAAACAGACTGACAGTCGGGACGGTTAGCGGTGATCTTAAAGTCGATAATATAATCGTTAAGTCCCAAAACGTCACGCATATCGGTGCCGGGAACACCTGCATCGGGCTTTAAGATCATAATTCCGTAAACCGAAGCACCCTCGTAATCGTCCTCGGTCACGCAGAGCTCCTCGCCCGAGCAGAGCATACCGTTTGAGGGGACTCCACGGAGCTTACCCTTTTTGATGTGCATACCGTTCGGCAGGTCGGAATCGTGCAGAGCGGCAGGAACAAGGTCACCAACATTTACGTTCTGCGCACCGGTAACTATCTGAACATTTTCACCTGTGCCAACGTCGATCTGACAGATAAACATATGATCGGAATCGGGGTGGCGCTCCATTTCCACAACCTTACCGACCTTGACGTTACGCATCGACTTTGAAAGGTCGATCATTTCCTCGACCTCAAAGCCTGCCATGACCATTTTGTCGCAAAGCTCCTCAACGGGGACGTCTATATCAACATAATTTTTAAGCCAGCTTAAACTTACTTTCATTTTTACTCACCTTGCCTTTCTTTAAAACTGCTTGAGGAAACGAAGATCGTTTTCAAACAGCAGGCGGATGTCGCTGATCTTGTAACGGGTGGTGGTAAGACGGTCAAGACCGATGCCGAACGCAAAACCTGAATACTCCTCGGGGTCGATTCCGCAGGCCTTCAATACTCTCGGATGAACCATACCGGCACCCAAGATCTCGATCCAGCCACTGCCCTTACATACACGGCAGCCCTTGCCACGGCACTCGGAGCAGGTTACGTCGACCTCAACCGAGGGCTCGGTAAACGGGAAGAACGAAGGACGGAACTTGACCTCGGTCTCCTTGCCGTAAATTTCGTGAGCAAACTGCTCAAGAACACCCTTAAGGTCGCACATGGTAATGTTTTTGTCAACAACAAGACCTTCGATCTGATGGAAAACGGGAGAATGGGTCGCATCGACCTCGTCGGCACGGTAAACACGGCCTGGGCAGATGATCTTTATGGGGGGGTTGCGGTTTTCCATGGTCCTGATCTGTGCGGCAGAGGTTTGGGTTCTCAGCAACAGGTTTTCAGCTAAATAGAAGGTGTCCTGCATATCTCTTGCCGGGTGATCCTGCGGAACATTCAAAGCCTCAAAGTTGTAATAATCGGTCTCAACCTCAGGACCGTCAACAACGTCAAAGCCCATCGACTGGAAAATGTCGATCATATCGTTGAGAACAACGTACAAGGGATGCAAGCCGCCCTTTACGGCAGGCTTTGCAGGCATTGTGATGTCCAATGTCTCGGCCTTTAATTTAGCATCTGCGGCCTTGGCCTTAAAATCGGCGAGGGCTACGGCAATAGCTTCCTCCAATTCGGCCTTGGCCTTGTTGACCAACTGACCCATAATGGGGCGCTCCTCGGGAGAAAGTCCTCCCATCTGTTTGAGAATTGCGGTCAGCTCACCCTTTTTGCCAAGGTACTTGACACGCACCTCGTCCAAAAGCTTTTCGTCGGTGGCGGCGGCCACGGCGGCCAAAGCTTCGGACTTTAAGCTTTGCAGTTTCTCTTTCATTTTCTGACTTCCTTTCATATATGGATAAAGGTGAATTGCAAATAAAAAAACTTCGTCCCCAGAATTAGGGACGAAGCTGTAAAAATACAAAACTCCGCGGTACCACCCGCATTTTTGCTATAGAGCAAACACTCTTTAGGCTAATAACGGTGCCTTCTCCGTCGGTGCCTACTGAAGATTCAACACCGCCGCTCCGAAGGGAACTTCACTGTCATTTCGGTCAGCACACTTCCAGCCAAGGTGCGCCTCTCTGTAAGCCTTAAAGACAGCTACTTTACTTCATCATAGCGTTTCGGGACAAAATATTTTACTTACCGAAGTATTATACACCCTGCATTTCAAAAATGCAAGTATTATTTTTGCCTGGCTGTAATTTGCTTTGTTGTAGTCTTTCGTTTTCTCTCCCTCCACCGCAAGCGGTCTTACTGACCCGTCCCTCTCTGTCTGCTTCGCAGACATCTCTCCCATTTTATGGGAGAGTCTTCCCCTCCCTCGTCAGAGGGAGGTTCTGAAAACAATAAGTTATATTCCCGTTTTTATTTTTTCAAAATCAGCCCTTAGAAGCTCCCTCTGATGAGGGAGCTGTCAGCGCAGCTGACTGAGGGAGAGATTTTCTGACAGCTAAAGTTATGTATTCGCATACGCCGATGAAATTACGGTCTATGTCACGGTTGAGGATCCTCAATACGGTTAAATTCATATTCTCTAATTCGGCGGTGCGGATTTTGTCTTTGTTGATTTGTTCGGGAGTGTAGTGTTCACCTCCGTCAAGCTCAACCACAAGCCGTGCCTTGGCACAGTAAAAATCGGCAATATAATTTCCGATAGCCTTTTGCCTTTGGAAACGCACGGGATAACTGCGCAGGAATTGATACCACAGCTTCTTCTCCCAAGGTGTCATATTTTTGCGCAAGGCTTTTGCAAGAGGGATATTTTCTTTATTGTAAGCTTTCACTTTTCTCTCCCTCCGTCTTGCCTTCGGCAATCCACCTCCCTCGTCAGAGGGAGGTTCTTAGAAGTTGTGATTTTTCGTTCCCCGGTCAGAGGGAGGTTCTTAAAAATCGCAGTCTTTTTCATTCCCTCATCAGAGGGAGGTTCTAAAAATTTATTGCAGTACAAAGAAAACGAGAACATTCACTTTGGACTTCGCCAATACTTACTATTTTAATATCGTATGTGTCTCCAAGATCTTGCCGTCGGAGTCGGTGAACTGTACCGTGATCTCATTTTCACCGAAAACGTAGCCGCAGCCTGCAAAGTAGTTGGTGCCCGGCTTTGCTCCCACAACAACGTCACACGGCTGGCCGTAAAAATCCTTCTCACAGCCGGGTTTCAAGACCTCAAGCACATGCTTGTGCCCCGTTATCATAACGTGGGGCTTTACGTGTTCTTTAAGCAAAGAGCACCACTCGGCATAAACGTCACCCTCAATGTCAAACGGAGGCTCAAACTTTTCGGAAAACGGACTGTGGGCAATAACGACCTTAGTGGAGATCCCCTCTGCGTTATAGGTGGAGTTGGCATTGTCAATAAGTTCTTTTAAAAGTGCCGTCTGACGGCGGCGGAATGCCTTGCAGTAAACGGTGTAGCCGTACTCGGGGCCGAAATCGTCCTTATCCTCGCCACAGTCAAGCAAAATGCCCCAAACAGAGCCCAAACGGAAGGTGTAATAGGTGTTGCCACGGAAGTTGGGGGTGTACTCGGCAAACTTTTCGGCAAAGTTGCCACGCATATCATGGTTTCCTCTGGAGAAGACCGTCGGCTTTTCGCCCTTGGTAATCTGTGAACATATCTCATAAACATTTTTGAACTGTGAGGGGTCACCGGAGTGGTTGAGAATATCCCCGTTCAAAATAAGGAAATCAACGTCACCGAAGCTCTCGCAGGCCTTGACGGGGGTCTCGATACGGTTGTGAGCATCCGAAATGTGATAGGCACGTATAGTTTTGTCGGGCACGGGATAAAACTTAAAGGTAAACTCCTGCTCGGGCTCGGTGGTGGTGAAGTACGGCTTTCTTTCAATAAGCGGACGCACGCAAACGGTGTACTCCTTGGCCGCATCGAGTGCCTTCATCGGAACGATGCAACGGTGCAGATCGTTCGAAGAACGCATAATACCGTTGGACTCGTCATAGTAGTATTCGTCACCCACCTTGACACGGAAGACCGAGGGCTTTTCGACCTCGACCATGATCTGATAATCCTTTTCCACGGCAAAGACCGCAGGTGCTGTTTTAAGCATTTTTATTTCCTCCTTCAAGTTGGTTCAAAAGGGCTTGGCACCCCTCAAAAATATCATGGTAGCAGGTGGTAAAATCACGGCTGTACCACGGGTCGGAAACGTCATCCTTTCGTCCCGCAAATTCCAACAGCTTGTGCACCTTGCCGTCGGGGTCGGAGCGTATTATCCGCATGAGATTGCGGACATTGTTGGAATCCATACAAATAAGCAGGTCGTATTTTTCATAATCGGCACGTGTTACTAAAACGGCAGTTTTACCCGAGCAGTCGATCCCGTGCTTTTTAAGCTCGTCACGGGCAGGCGGATACACGGGATTCCCAACATCGCCCCATATCTCCTCGGTGCTGGTCGCAGAGGATCGGACAAAGTATTTGTCCTCAAGACCTTTCTTCTTGATGAGGTCTTTAAAAATAAACTCGGCCATCGGGCTCCGACAGATATTGCCGTGGCAGATGAACATAATTTTTGTCATACTTTTCGCCTTTCCGTATCGTAGGGGCGAACTGTGTTCGCCCGCGGGCGTTCGCAGAACGCCCCTACATTGATATGTCACAACAAATACTTTATCGCAAGCTCAACCACCACGACGGCGGCGCAGGAGGACAGAGCTACCACAAACAGGTTACCGCTTATCCAGGCGGTGATGAGGCCGATAGCAAATGCCGCCAGCCCCGACCACACGCTTCCCGTTGCCTCGATAACGGCAGGGAAGGTCATTACCGCCAGGGTGACATACGGCACGTAGTAAAGAAACGAGCGTATAAAACGGCTTTTGATGGGCTTTCGGATGAGGGTCAACGGCAAAACTCGGATGGCATAGGTCACAACGAAGGCCACGAGTATGTAGATCATCGCTTTAGTCATTGCACTCGCCCTCCTCATCCTTAATGGGGAACAGCAGAGCCGCCACAGCCGAAATGACCACCGTCAGAATTATTATCATAGTGCCGTTTGGGATGTCCTTTATAAAAGGTATGACGGTCGATAAAAACGATGCCGCAAACGAAACCAGCACAACGCCCAGCACGATAAGATTCCTGCGAGCCTCGGGCACGATAACGGCCAAAAACATTCCGTAAAGGCTGACGCTCAGGGCACTTACGGCAAGCGCCGGCAAGATACTGCCCACGGCAACGCCCATCGCAGTGCCGAGCGACCAGCACGGCATAGCCACGGCCATCATACCGAAGTAATACCAATGGCTGACCTTGTCATGTCGGGCGATGGATGCACCGAACATCTCATCGGTGACGGCAATGCCTATCATAAGGCGTTGCGGCAGCTTGGTTTCGGGGGAAAGCTTCTGGCTCAAGGCACACGACATTAGCAGGTACCGTGCGTTGGCTACAAGCTCCATTATGGCGACCTCTATGTACCCTGCACCCGAAGCGATAAGGGTGAAAAGGGCATACTCTCCCGCCGAGGCGTTTAAGAGCAGGCTCGCAAAGCCGGCCTCCAAAGCCGTCAGACCTGCGTTTTTGGCCGATATACCAAGCGAAAATGCCACGGCAAAATACCCAAGTCCTATGGGTATACCCATTTTACAACCGTTTAAAAATGTAAGTTTTTTATTCATAAGGTAACCGTCACCCCATAATCGCAAATACACGGCGTAGGGAATGGATCTATCCATTCCGAAAGCTAACAATTTTCGGCAGGGATAAATCCCTGCCCTACAAAAGAGAACTCCGTAGGGAGCGACGCCCTCGTCGCTCCGTGTGATCAACAAATTTCGCCATATATTATACCATATTCATACCACATTTACAAGCCTTGTAATGGCATAAATCAAGGGTTATAATCTTGTAAAACGGATGATGGAGGGGTAAAATTGACCGAAAATTTCAAGCAAAGGTTTAAAGAGCTGAAAACGGTTGGGCAACGGGTCGCCGCAAACGGCAGACAACTGCAAAAATACGACGCCGAGCTTATTACGTTTTTGCAAAACGCACTGTCAAATGGTGAGCTTGATACATTTGAAGAAAAAGGCTTTGCACTGTGGAATATCTCGGACAGCCTTGCGTTGTTGCGGCAGACGGAGAAACTTTATGTAAACCACAAATGCTTTTATGGGTTGCTCAAGACCGCCCACCCGAAATACTTGTTTTGGGCGGTGTCGGACGCCACCCAAAGGCTGACCTTGGAGGTCGGCGGTCACGGCAGGCTTTGGTGGAGCATATATAATGAAGCAAACGGTGACCTTCTTGAATCCCGTGAGCTTTTTGCCGAGTTTTCGGCACACAAGGCCGCAATGTATACTACCGCCGCCGTGCCATTTGAAAAGGCTGATATATTATCCGCTGCCGACCGCTTTGAGCAGTTTTTAAGCCGCACCGAAGGGATGCTTGAGCATATATTTTATACATTGGTCTTTAAATCGCTTGGTGCCAAGCACGGTTTTTCGTCAAAGCAGGAGCTTACCGACCTTTTTGACGGTCTTTTGGGCGGACTGTCGCATAAAAAAGAGCCGAAAAGGTTTTTGGTGGGTGAGTGGTCAAGCTTTACGGCTCCGCCGTGCAAAAGAACACAGTCTGAGCAGGGGATAACGGCCATTATCAATGCCTTACTCGACATTTCCTGCCCTGATACAGCCGATGAGCTGTACCAAACCGCCTTAAAAAACGGTCTGCCGAAAAACAGCTGTATTGAACGGAGGATCGCAAAGGTTGTTAAATAATTAACTTTTTCAAAATAATATCTTTTTGCTTGACATTTGTAATTTTAAGTGGTAGAATAAGTTGAAATTGTATCATTTAAATGGGTCATTGTCCAAAAGCGTCCTGTTAAGTGTATTTTGGTGTGAGCGGTCATTACCGTTAATACATAAATTGCTTGTCTAAAATTAAAGGGAGGAAAACCAAAATGGCAAACAGATCAACCAAAAAGGCATTGCTTTTGAGCGTTCTTTCGATGCTCCTTTGCTTGGCAATGCTGGTCGGTACAACCTTTGCATGGTTTACCGATTCCGTAACATCCGGCCGTAATACTATCAAAGCCGGAAACTTGGATGTTGTTCTCGAATATTGGGACGGCGCCAAGTATGTAACTGTTGACGAGAACACCAAGCTCTTCAACGATGCAGCCCTTTGGGAGCCCGGTCATACCGAGGTCGCTTACCTCAAGGTCAGCAACGCAGGTACTCTGGCACTCAAGTATCAGCTCAACGTAAACGTTTACGAGGAGGTTACCGGCACCAATGTAGCCGGCGAGGAGTTCTATCTCTCCGACCATCTCGTATTCAAGGTCGTTGACAAGAAAATCGAGACCGCTGCAGACCTTTACACCCGTGACACCGCTGTTGCAGCAGCAGGCGATGTTAAGGGCATCAAGGACCGTCTCGGCGGCAACAAGACCGTTCATGAGAGCGGCGAGAAGTCCCTTAAGAACACCGGCGATGCCGATTATGTAGCACTCATCGTTTATATGCCCACTTCTGTCGGCAATGAGGCTAACTACAAGACCGGTACCGTTGCTCCTTCCGTTACAATGGGTGTAAACCTTGTTGCAACCCAGGAGGTCAAGGAGAGCGACTTCTTCAACAACACCTACGACAAGGATGCTACCTATCCCGTGATCGGAATGGGCTACACCGATGTTGACGACACCGCTCCTTATCAGGAGCTCAACGCTTACAACCCCAAGGGTGGTAAGGTAGGCTGGGCAAGAGTTCCCACCGGCGCTATTGCTGATACCGACAAGCCTCTTACTTACACCGTTCAGGAGGTTTCTTTTGATGAGAATGTTACCATCACAAGCGACCAGGGCGCCAAAACCTTTGAAATCGTTGTCAACAACATAAAGGAAGGCAACACCGAGACTATCGAGATTATTTTCGAGGCAGGTAAGGGTCTTACCAACATCGAGCTCTACCACAAGGATGTTAAGCTGGTTAAAAACGTTGATTTTATCTACGACCCCAACACCGGTGATATCCATTTGTATACCACTTCCTTCAGCCCCTTCACCGTTGTGTTTGATGCTGAACCCGAAGTAAAGCCTGACCTTCCCGAGGATGCTCCCGTAGCTAAAGTTGAGGATCTTGGTCCTTATGTTGATATTCCTTGGGAAACCAAATATAACATATATCCTTCTAGCATGGACCAGAAACTTGATGCAACCTACAAGTTTACTGCTCCTCATACCAGCGAGACCATTGATAACACCAAATATGCAGATTGGTATTGTGACTACTACGTAATGCTCAAGACCGACGATGTCAACTTTACCGAACTGCCCGAGGGTTATATCACTCTCGGCGGTAACTATGGAGATTGGGGATGGATTGGATTTGACAACCCCGAGGTTGCCACCAACGTTGAGATCCCGCTTCTTGGTTCTGTAACCCACAACCCCTGGACCTACAGGATGGTTGTTTGCAATGTTGGTGAGTTCCTTTGCGGCGTTGGTCTTACCGAGAAGGCCGGTGACGCACTTGACGGTTGTGAATTTGTTGTTATGCTCCGTCTCACCAACCCCGAGAACGAGAACGAGTTCTACAACGTTAACACCGTTACCTACACCTTTGGCTCAGGCGACATCGTTATCGAGTAATAATCGTTTCTTACGAACAACTTAAAAGCGCACCCTCAAGGGCAACCTTGGGGGTGCTTTTTGTTTTCCGAAAACTACCCGCTGATCGGGCGGTTCCGTAATGGCTTTTGCCGTTGAGTAATCCCGCCGCAGCGGAAGGCTCCCCTGTGTAAGGGGAGCTGTCAGCGAAGCTGACTGAGGGGTTGTTTGAGATGTTTTTTTACAATCCCTCCGTCACGGCAAGCCGTGCCACCTCCCTTTACACAAGGGAGGCTGAAATGGTAGCCAACTCTTTGGCGGTAGGGCGAGTTTGCAAGTGTCAAATATTTCGGTGGGCTTTCAGCCCTGCCGGTAACAGCGGCTTTGTCGGTGGTTATTATTGACGTTTGTGAAGGGTAGAACGGCTTTTCCCACAAATATGCCTTTGTGGGTAAGGTTTTACCACAAAAGAAGTTTTGGTAAGGGCATATTGTCGGTTTGAAAAGGGTGTTTTGGGGCAAAATATGTTAAAACTGTTAAATTTTTAACTTATGGTCAAAATTTCGGTTTTTTTGCTTGACGGATTGCCTTAATTCATATATAATGTCAGTTGTAGAAATTTGGCTTTATTTTAAGTCAATCCCTCAATATATTATGAATGGAGAATTATCATGACAAAGAATCCTACAGTTCTTAAGTGGCTGAAAGACATGGAAGAGCTCCTTACTCCCGATAAGGTAGTTTGGATCGACGGTTCGGCCGAGCAGACCGAGGAATTGCGCAAGCTCGCTTGCGAGACCGGCGAGCTCATCAAGCTCAACCAGGAGCTTCTCCCTGACTGCTATCTGCACAGAACCAAGCAGAACGACGTTGCACGTGTTGAGGACAGAACCTTCATCTGCTCTCGTGAGAAAGAGAATGCAGGTCCTACCAACAACTGGTGCGATCCCAAGGAAATGTACAAGAAGCTGTACGACATTGCACGTGGTTCCTACAAGGGCAAGACCATGTATATCATCCCTTATTCCATGGGCCCCATCGGCTCTCCTCTTGCCAAGATCGGTATTGAGGTAACCGATTCGGTTTACGTTGTACTCAACATGCTCATCATGACCCGTGTAAGCCCCAAGGTTATGGAGGTTCTCGGTGATTCTGATGACTGGGTACGTTGCCTGCACTCCCGCTGCGACATCGACCCCGAAAAGAGATACATCTGCCAGTTCCCCGAGGATAACACCATCATCTCGGTCAACTCCGGTTACGGCGGAAACGTTCTTCTCGGCAAGAAGTGCTTCGCACTCCGTATCGCTTCCTACCAGGGTTGGAAGGAAGGCTGGATGGCAGAGCATATGCTCATTTTGGGCCTTGAGAATCCCAAGGGTGAAGTCAAGTACATCGCAGCAGCATTCCCGTCTGCCTGCGGTAAGACCAACCTCGCTATGCTCATTCCTCCCGAGTACTTGCGCAAGAAGGGCTACAAGATCTGGACTGTCGGTGACGATATTTCCTGGATGCGCATAGGCCCCGATGGCAGACTTTACGCCATCAACCCCGAGAACGGCTTCTTCGGCGTTGCTCCCGGTACCAACGAGAAGTCCAACTTCAACGCTCTTGCTTCTACTAAGAAGGGCACCATCTTCACCAACGTTGCTCATTGCAAGAATGACAACACCGTTTGGTGGGAGGGTCTTAATAAGGATCTCCCCGAGAATGCCGACGATTGGACCGGCAAGCCCTGGGATCCCGCAAAATTCAACAAGGCAGACAAGTCTACCTGTGCTGCTCACCCCAACTCCCGTTTCACCGCTCCTGCCGAGAACTGCCCCTGCATTTCCGAGGAGTTTGACAAGGGTGCCGGTGTTCCCATTTCCGCTATCGTATTCGGCGGCCGCCGTGCAAAGTGCACCCCGCTGGTATACCAGTCGAAGGATTGGAAGAACGGTGTATTCATCGGTTCCGCAATGGCTTCCGAGACCACCGCTGCTGCTGCAGGCGCTGTCGGCGTAGTCCGTCGCGATCCTATGGCAATGCTTCCCTTCTGCGGATATCACATGGCTGACTACTTCCAGCATTGGCTCGATATGGGTGAGAAGTTAGGCGACAAGGCACCCAAGATCTTCAACGTCAACTGGTTCCGTACCGATGACGACGGCAACTTCCTGTGGCCCGGCTTCGGTGACAATATGAGAGTCCTCAACTGGATCATCGACCGTTGCGAGGGCAAGGCAGACGCTACCGAGACTGCTATCGGTTACGTTCCCAAGCCGGAGGATATCGACCTTACCGACCTTGATATGGATATGGATACTCTCAAGAGCATCCTTACCGTTGATAAGGACGTTTGGGCAAAAGAGTGCGCTGAGATCGAGGAGCACTACAAGAAGTTTGGCGACAAGCTTCCCGCAGAGCTCAAAAAGCAGCTTGAGACCCTCAAGGAAGCTATTAAGTAATAGCGCAGTATAGCAAATTAAATCGGAGTGAACAAAACGTTCACTCCGATTTTTTGTTTAATCAATACAGTTTTTTTGGGGTATCAATAAGCCCCAAAAGATAGTCGGTTGAGATATTGTAATGCTTGGCTAAAATAATATATTTATCCACACCCATCATCTGAACACCGGTCTCCCACTTACTGACCTGCTGTCTTGTTGTGCCTAACAAACGGGCAACATCGGTTTGGGTAAGGTCGTGATCCTCTCTTATGTCACGCAATCGTTCAAAATGGTTCATATTATCCACTCCTTTTTAAAAATTATACCATGAACCTTATAAGATGCACTTGACTTGCACCTTATAAGGTGCTAAAATGAAGATAATGCGATGAAAGGAGGGAAAACATGATATCTTGTATTGAGGAGTTGTGGTTTGGCAACATAGAACCCATAAAGGCTCTGGAGCAAAACGATTCCCAGGCAAAGGAATTGGAGGCGCTTATCCAACGTAACCACGAGCTACTGAAAAAGTATCTTACAAAAGAAGATGCATACAATCGCTTTGAAATATACGAAGGATGTGTTGAAGAATACATAACCGCAGTCACCAAAGCCTCATTTTCGGAAGGCTTTAAGCTTGGCTTGAAGTTTGCCGTAGAAGCATTGGTGTAAATCAAAAGGGGAATATTGGACAAAAACGGGTGGCAGGTATGAATCCTGCCACCCGTTTTGTATAGGTTTAAGATTATCTGATGTCCAAATACTGGCCGTCCTTCTGATAAAGCTGAACGTACTCAAGTATCCACGAGGCGTCGCCGTTGGTCCAATAATCGGCATCAAGAATGGGGTTCTTGATGATGGAGGCACGGCCCTCCTCAATGGTATAGTCGTGCTGATTAGAGCCAACCAGCATACTGAGGACAAAGTAGTGAGGATTTTCAAAGCCTTGCTTATGGTCATAATCCGAGAAATCGTAATGCAAAACCTCAACACCGTCACGGTAGTAGGTGATGTCGTGGTCGGTCCATTCGGCGGCAAAGTTGTGGAACTCATCGTGCATCGAATCCATAGTCACATAGCGGTGGTTGGCGTCAAAGTCAGCCCACTTATCGACCATATAATCCTTGAACACATAGTTTTCCTCGTTGGTGACATCCATCCTTTTGCCGTTGGCATCATTATAGAAGCTATGTACAACTGCGGCATAATAGTTGGCGCCCGACCAACACTCCATAATATCAAGCTCCATATAATCGGTCTGACCGGGAAGGTCACCGTATGCCCAAAAGTCGTGCCAGATACCGTCACCGTCGGCAATAATGGCGCTCATTTCCATATATCCCTGCGTAAAGCGCAGGGATTTGGAGGAATCCAACCAAACGCCGTAGAAATTGTTTTCGTCATAGGTGGCGGTGCATATAAGCTTGCCATCCTCAACCCTCAAATTCTTGGGGTCGGTAGAACGTGCGGTGCCCATTCCGTACCAGTTGCCGTAGTAGGGTTGAACTGCGTTCTTGGTGTTCCAGAAGGTGGTGTCAAGGGTCTCAAACTCGTCGGTCCAAACCAGCTTGTATTCGTTGCTGTATACCGGTGTTTTGCCGTCAAAGCTACCGGTTGCATTGGCGGTGACAGCCGATTTATTTTTCAATTCCTCAAGGAAAAGCTGGATAGCATAAGCCGTCGAATAGTTACGTCCGCCGTTGATGTAAACGGTATTGCCCTTCAAGGTGATGGCATAGCTATCGTTGGCACTCAAGGCCTCAACGCCGTCACGCTTGCAGTTGTCGATGATGATCTCATAATCATTCTTGGCGGCAACATTGTCACGGATGATGGGCAACAGATAACCCGTTTTCTGATAAACGGTCTCCTGCAGCTCCTCGGCACGGCACATTACATAATACGAAAGATTATACTGCGGTACAACGATCTTGTACTTGCCGATGTCGTTGTTGCCAACTTTAAGGGTGTCATATTTGCCGTTGTCGACCGAAACGTAGCAATGGTCGGTCATAAGGGTGCAGGTGTTGCAGTAATTGTCAACAAAATATTTAACGGCAGCAGCCAACGAATCGGGGGTCATGCCCTGAATAACTATCGCACCGTCGATATAGCAGACTATGTACTCTGCGGCACGGCCGGTACCCTTTTCGAGCAGCATATCCAAAGCCTTTTGTGACTGCGGGCGTGAGGTATCGCCGATGATGATCTCGCCTGCGGCGTTGACCTCGGTCGTATCGTCGTTGTTGGACAAGGGAAGCCCCGTGGCGTCCTTTATGGCCTTAAAGACCTTGGAGCCGTAGCCTGCGGCAACGGTGTCACCTGCCTTGCGGACGATGGCATAGCCTTCGGTGGCAAAATTGACCTCTTTAGGTGCTGTGCTTGAGGTTTTGGTATCACTGTCACCGTTGCCTCCGCATCCGCAAAAAGCGGTCAGCACGGCAAGAATGACCAAAATTGATGCCAACAGTTTTTTCAAATTCATAGCATGTCCTCCTTAAAAAAGTAGTTACAGTTTTAGTATAATGTCTTAATTTTGTTTTTTACATAGTTTAATGTTGCAAAAACTTGTCCTTTTGTTGTGTCGGCCTGCTTAGAGCCATCCGTAGCTCTCATTTTTGGCCAAACAAAACAAGCGTATCGGGCGGTTATCAATAAAAGTTTGCAAGCAAATTGCATGAGGAAAGACGTGGAATTGTGGACATTGTTGCGATTTTTTGACCGTTTTGTATTGACAAGCGGGGTGTGATTAGTGTAATATAAAACTGATAAATGCAGTTGCGAACCGAGGCTTTGGAAATATCAAAAAATGATATCTTTTTGATAAGACCGAAACATTCAAAACCGTGTATTGCAGGTGTATAATCAAGGTGCAGGTCGGGGAGTACCCCGATCGGGTGAAAGGAAGATCATTATGAGAAAGTTGTTTTCGATAATTGCCGTTCTTACACTTGTGTTGTGTCTGTTTGCAGGCTGCGGCGGTTCTGAGTCGGGCAAGGATAACAGCGGAAGCGGTGCTGTGGATGACGGCATTTTTTCCACCGAGACGGTCAGCTTTGTTGATCCAAACGGCGAATCGGTATATACCCTTGTCAGAGCCGAAAGCCTCGCCTCCGATGCCAATACCAAGGCTTTGCAGCTTTATTCGGCCATCCGCAAGGATCTTGGCATAAAGACCATAAAGAATCTGGTCGATTCGGGCTCGGACGGAACCGACAGCTATGAGATACTTATAGGCGGCACCAACCGTCCCGAATCCAAGCAGGCTCTGGACTATTTAAGAGCACAAAACAAAGGCCGCAGTAACGATTTTATCATCGCAACGGTCGGCAAAAAGATCGTCATCAACGCTTTCTCCGAAAAGGCTCTGATCAAAGCTATCGAGCATTTTCAGCAGAATTTCCTCAAGGCTTCTATTGATGGCGGAATCAAGCATATCAGCCTTACCGAGGGCAAATTTGCCGATGTCAAGATCAACGGCGTACATTTGAGTGAATTCAAGGTTGTAAAACAGCAGTACAACGGCTCTTACCTTGCTCAGATGCAGATCGACGAGCTGGTCAAGACAGCCGACGATACCTATGCTTATCTGCTGGAGTGCGTTAACGATAAGACGACCGCAGGCGAATACGAGCTGATCGTGGGCGATGCCAAGCGTGACGGCGTTATTGCATTCACCAACAAGGATGAATACAAGGTAACGGTTTCGGGCAAGAAGGTCTACATCAACGGCGGATGCCACGAGGCTACCGCTATTGCCGTTGCCGAGTTTACAAAGCTTTTGTCCAAGGGCAACATCACCGATGCCGACAGCATCGACGGCAGCTATGCCCAGACCGTTGCAAGCTATGACAAGTCGAAGTTCTACACCCATGCCTGGGGTGATGACTTTGAGGGCACCGCGATCGACACCACCAAGTGGCGTGTTGTGCCTGACGGCCCCTACAACAACAAAGGTATGAACGGCCGCCGCTCCATCCGTACCGACGATCCGCAGTACGTTTACGTTAAGGACGGTAATTTCCACATTGATGCAGCGGTCAGCGGAAACGACTACATCGGCGGTATGCTTATGACCTACAACAGTATGGTCTACCGCTACGGCTACCTTGAAATGAGCGCCATTTTGCCTCACGGTGACGGCTTCTGGACGGCACTTTGGGTCGACTCACGCGGACACAATTTCGATATTGCCGATGAAAAGGGTATTGCCTACGATGCCGAGATCGATGTCAACGAGTGCTTCGGTAACTCAAACATCATTGCCGCCAATGTTCACAAGTGGCCTACCGAGTTCGGAACCGAGGCAGGTTATGTTCACACCTCGCTTGACGGCAAGTACGGTAACGAGAAGAAGTTCTCTTTGGACGAGGGTGAGACCTTTAACGATACCTTCCACACCTTCGGCTTCCTTTGGGACGAGGATGAGCACACCTTCACCTGCGACGGTAACGTTTATTTCTCGTACAAAAACAGCGAGACCGACGAGGATCAGGATGGCCTGCATCTGTTGAGCTTCCTGCGTTTAAGTGCCGCCATCGGATTTGAGACCCAGGGCGTTATAGAGCCCGACGATTCTCCCGCATGGCAGACCTCCAACAAGCTCATTGCCGATTTTGTCCACATCTATCAGTTGGATGACGGCAAGCAGCTGCTTCATACCAAATAATGACCCAACCGACCGACCTTCTCAAAAAGAGGGTCGGTTTATACATTTCGAGCCGAAATTTATAAATTCCGAGCAGATTTCAAACTATTGTTGCAAAGAGGCAAAAAAAGTGGTAAAATGTTGCTTGGACACGGGGAAACGGGTGAAAATCCCGTACGGGCACGCCGCCGTAACTGTGAAAATTTATCGGTCTATCTTTTGCCGCAAAAAAGAGAAAAGCCATTGAAGCCCTGCTTTGAGAAGGCGACCGATGCTGTGCAGAAGTCGAAATACCCGATCCGAAACGCAGATCCTAAAGGGAAACCGCCTTGCGAGTGCCAAGGAATGGGGCTGACTAAAATTTAAGGAGCAAACAAAAATGAAAAAGACAAGTATTTTAAAAAGATTGCTGTCGATCGCTGTTTGCATTGTCCTAATTGCGGCCACGGGACTTATGCTGACCTCTTGCGGCAGTAGCGACAAGGATGTAACGCCTGCACCCACACCCTCCCAGACGGTGTCGACCAAGCCGGGTGACGGCTACGGAAGCTCGGCTGAGGACAGAGGAACGGGTAAGGTCTCGTTCATCTTCCGTGTGACCGACGACCAGGGCTACGACAGCCTTTTCAGGATCCATACCGATGAAAAATATGTCGGTCAGGCTTTGATGAATGTAGGACTGATAGCAGGTGAAGAGGGTGACTACGGCCTTTATGTCAAGATAGTCAACGGTATTACCGCCGATTATGACACCGATAAGTCATATTGGGCATTTTATGTAGATAACGAGTACGCAATGACCGGTGTTGACCGGACCGAGATCAAGGCCGACGCAGAGTATCACTTAAAGTACACAAAGGATGAGTAAAACAGGACGAATTCTCTTTGAGATCGTTTTGTTTGCGTCGTTCGGAACGCTGATGTTCGTTTCCGACCTTGCGATGGAGGTTTTACCGAACATACATCTTATCGCAATGTTTACCGTCACCTTTACGGCGGTCTACCGCATAAAGGCGCTTATACCTTTGTATGTTTATGTGTTTTTGACAGGACTTTACAGCGGTTTTGCGCCGTGGTGGGTGCCGTACGTTTATGTATGGACGGTGCTTTGGGCGGTGGCGATGTTTTTGCCGAAATTCAAAAATCCGCTCATTGCGGCAACCGTTTATATGGCGGTCTGCGGTCTGCACGGCATACTGTTCGGGGTGCTTTATGCGCCGGCGCAGGTGCTGATGTTCTTCGGCGGTGATTGGAGCAAGATGTTGCCTTGGATATTGGCAGGTCTGCCGTTTGATATTGCTCATTGCATAGGCAATATTTTTGCGGGAATACTTGTTTTGCCGCTTACCAAAGTGCTGATGAAGCTTCCGGGCGCAGTTGTGCCCAAAACGACCAAGGAGTAGTTTTATGAAAATATACCGTGAGATAACCGAACTCGTGGGCAACACCCCCATATTGGAGCCCACCAATATCGAGCGTGAGCATGGGCTTTCGGCCACCGTGCTTGTAAAGCTGGAGTGCTTTAACCCTGCGGGCAGTGCCAAGGACCGTGTGGGACTTAAAATGATACTTGATGCCGAGAATAAGGGCATCCTTAAAAAGGGTTCGACCGTAATAGAGCCCACCAGCGGAAATACCGGCATCGGTCTTGCATCGGTGGCCGCCGCAAGGGGATATAAGGTCATACTCACAATGCCCGATACCATGAGCGTCGAGCGCAGAAATCTTTTAAAGGCCTACGGTGCCGAGATAGTGCTGACCGAGGGCAAGCTTGGTATGTCGGGTGCTGTTCAAAAAGCAGAGGAGCTGGCCAAGGAGCTGCCCGACAGCTTTATTGCAGGTCAGTTTTATAACCCCCAGAATCCCTTGGTGCATTATGAGACCACGGGGCCCGAGATATGGCGTGATACAGACGGCAAGGTGGATATTTTTGTCGCAGGTGTCGGCACGGGCGGAACGCTTTCGGGCGTGGGGAAATATTTAAAGGAACAAAACCCCGATATTAAGGTCATAGCGGTCGAGCCGAATGATTCACCGCTTTTGTCAAAAGGCACGGCAGGCCCTCACGGCATTCAGGGTATAGGCGCAAATTTTGTGCCCGAAAATCTTGACCGCAGTGTTATTGACGAGATAATCACTATCACCACCGAGGAGGCTTATGCCGCAGGTAAGGCTATGGCACGGCTTGAGGGTGTGCTGGTGGGAATTTCGTCGGGAGCGGCTCTGCACGCCGCCCTTGACGTAGCCAAGCGTCCCGAAAATAAGGGCAAGACAATAGTTGCTCTTTTGCCCGACACAGGCGAGCGCTACCTTTCCACCCCGATGTTCGATTGACCTACGGTAAAAGTGTAAAAGAAAATAAAAATCTCCCGAAGGCTTGACCCTCGGGAGATTTTTTGTACCATCAATATATCTTAATTGTACCACAGCGTTTCAAATCTGACAAGATTTTTTGAGTGGAATTTAAGCGGTTTTTAAAATTTCTACATACTGCACAAAAGCGACTGTCGCTTATCGTCTAATATGTCAGTTATCAAAATATGGCATAATGCGATATAATAAAGCTACAGATAAAAATCTGTGAAATTAAAAAAAGAGATGACATCCTATGTCACGCAAAAGATCATTCGTTAAAACCATCAGTATAGTACTGTCGCTATTGATTTTGCTGACAGTACTGCCGTTAGGTGTGTCGGCCGCAGACACAAATGCGGTGACACCCGAAGCAGAAACACGGGATGTCACTATAGAGGATGTTATCGCAGGAGCGGCATCTATTGACGACCTGCCGTATGAGTACGAAACACCAAAGCTTGGCGAAGCCATGCCGTGGTTCGATCTGACCTCGGCCGAAGAAAGCACAGAGCCGCAAGGCGATTATTCACTAAATACAACAGTTACCGACAACGGTGACGGCACATATACGATGACTTTGTACGACCACCCCGTAAAATATGTTGATGAAAAGGGTGATGTGCAGGATATTTCGCTGGAGATCGCTTCGGCCGCCGACGGCTCGTATAAGACCAAGGCTAACGATATCCAGACGGTGTTTCCCAAAAAGATATCCGACGGCATAACCCTTTCGGGTAACGGTGTAAATGTAAAGCTCACGCCGTCTGTTCAGCCTCCCTCCGAGAGGGAGGTGGCGGCGAAGCCGTCGGAGGGAGTGCGGAACGACGAGGGCGTCGTTCCCTACGATAGCCTTCCCCTTGAGGGGAAGGTGTCACCGCAGGTGACGGATGAGGTGAGCACCGTCACGAGACTTGACAGCGAGACCGTTTCATATTATTATGATAACAGAACAACGCTTGAATATTCCTTGACCTACACAGGCTTTAAAGAGGACATCGTTGTTTCGGAATACACGGGTCAGACGGAATATCATTTCCTGCTTGAAACAGGCGGTCTGACACTTACAAAGATAGATGAATCGTATTATCTGACCGATGCCGAGGGTACTGTTAAGGCAACCTTGGGCGATATTATAATCTTCACGGCCGATGAACGCAACAATGCGCTGGGCTCTATGACCCACACAACGGTCAGAGAAGATCAGCAGTATATTGTAACTATTCACATTGATGCGGAATATCTCAAGGATGAAAAGACAAAATACCCCATCCGC
>JAFQCR010000034.1 GCA_017416345.1 Clostridia bacterium
GCATCATAAAGCGTCAAAGCCACCCGATACGCGTCAGCGTTATCGGGTGGCTTTTTCTTTTCTGCTACTAAAATTTTTCTTTTTAAGGTGCTTCGCAGTTTCGTAAAGGCAGAAAATTTCTTGGATTGAAGCCACAAAACGTAGAAAGGCTGACGCCTTTCGAGGCTTTTGGCAAAAATACAAGGAATTTTTATTGAGAAACAAATACTTCCTTGTGCGGCGTGGGCGAAAACCGTTGCGGTTTTATTTTTGTCGAAAAAAAATTAAAGTTTTTTGACAGATTTTGTTGTTAAATGTTTGAAAAACGAATTAATATGTGTTAAAATGATAGTTAAGGGCAAAAGCTCTGTAACAGTTTAATATTTTGGAGGGTCTAAAATGGAAAAGAATCTTGTCTATGGCATTCACGACAAACCCAAGTTCGGCAATCTGATAGTTTTTGCTATCCAGCAGCTGTTGGCTATTATGGCCGCAACCATCGCCGTCCCCAACATCGTTGGCAACGGAATGAGCGCATCTGCGGCGCTTTTCGGAGCAGGTGTGGGTACAATTGTTTATCAGTTGTTCACAAAGTTCCGCAGCCCTGTATTCCTGGGCTCGTCTTTCGCCTTCATCGGCTCAATGGTTGCCGCTTTTGCAGGTGCGGTATCTGCAAGCGCAGGCTACCTTGGTCTGATCGTCGGTGCTCTGTTTGCAGGTCTTGTTTATGTTGTTATCGCTCTCGTTGTTAAGTTTGTCGGCGTTAATTGGATCAACAAATTGATGCCCGCCGCAGTTATCGGCCCCACCGTTGCAATCATCGGTCTTTCTTTGGCAGGTGCCGCTATTAAGGATGTTTTCTCCTACGGCCCCCAGGACAGCAACGGCTCGTTCATTATGAGCGGCTTCAGCTGGGTCTCCCTTATCTGCGCACTTGTAACTCTTTTCGTTGTCGTTCTTTGCTCCACCTACGGCAAGAAGATGACCAAGCTCATTCCCTTTATCATCGGTATCCTTGCAGGCTATGCAGTAGCACTTATCTTCACCCTTATCGGCCGTGCTACCGACAACGCCTCGTTGATCGTTATCGATTTTGCACCCTTTGAGGCACTCGTTGCCGACGGTGTAGGTCTTTCGACCTTTATTGAGGTTCCCGAGTTTACATTCCTTTCGGCCATTAAGGGCGTTAAGGATTTTGATATGAGCTATCTTGCAACCGTTGCAGTTGCTTATATCCCCGTTGCATTCGTTGTTTTTGCCGAGCATATTGCCGACCACAAAAACCTTTCTACCATTGTCGGTCAGGATCTTTTGGAGAATCCCGGTCTTCACAGAACCTTGCTTGGTGACGGTGTCGGCTCCTTTGCAGGTGCTATCTTCGGCGGATGCCCCAACACCACCTACGGCGAGTCGGTTGGCTGTGTTGCCATCACCCGTAATGCTTCGGTCGCAACCATCACCACCACCGCAATTATGGCAATTCTCATTGCCTTTGTTTCACCGTTTGTTGCATTCCTTGATTCCATCCCCGGTTGCGTAATGGGCGGCGTTTGCATCACCCTTTACGGCTTCATCGCAGTTTCCGGTCTTAAGATGATCCAGAAGGTCGATCTTGAGGACAACGCAAACCTCTTCACCGTATCGGTCATCCTTATCTGCGGTATCGGCGGAATGGCAATGGCTATCGGCAAGGTCACTTTGACCTCCATCGCTTGCGCACTTATCCTCGGCATCATCGTCAACATTGTTCTCAACAAGTTCAAGAAGGACAAGGCTGAGTAATATTCTTTGAGGTTTTAAAATGAAAAAGTACGATAATGTTACAATTTTCGACCATCCGTTGGTCAATCATAAGGTCGCAATCTTGCGTAACGAAAAGACGAGTATGAAGGAATTTCGTGAGCTTATCGAGGAGATAACCACGCTGATGACCTTTGAGTGTCTTAAAGAGGGCGTACCCACCGTTGAGGTTCAGGTCAAAACTCCGCTTGAGACCTGCACCCAAAGGGTCATTAAGGACAACTCCATCGTTATTGTTCCCATCCTTAGAGCAGGTCTCGGTATGGTCAACGGCGTTCACGTGCTGTTCCCGTCGGCCAAGGTGGGTCACATCGGCCTTTGCCGCAACGAGGAGACCCTGGAGCCGGTCGAGTATTACGCCAAGTTCCCCGACGGTATCGAGGACAAGCTTGTGCTCATCGTCGATCCCATGCTGGCTACCGGCGGCTCTGCCTGCGATGCTATCGAGATGCTCAAGCGCCGCGGCTGTAAGGACATTAAGTTCATGGCCATCATAGGTGCACCCGAGGGTGTCAGCCGTGTTGCCGAGCAGCACCCCGATGTTCACGTCTTTGTTTCCACGCTCGACCGTTGCCTTAACGACAAGGGATATATCCTCCCCGGTCTGGGTGACGCAGGCGACCGTATCTTCGGCACAAAGTAACTCAAAAATTTTGCGGCGTTCCTTTCGGGGAGCGCCGTTATTTTTATTGAAATTTTTATATTAGATGGTATAATATAATGAGAAAAGAACCAACCGCAAGAGGTGTCGATTTATGAACATAGTAAAACACAGAGAAAATGATTTGGGGTTCCCGTTTATTGCCTTTGAGCCCCAAGGTCTTTCCGAAAAACCCGCCTTGCTTATCCAGCTTCACGGAGCAGGGGAAAGAGCATTTGGCGGCAACGACCTTGAAAAGGTGCTCGTCCACGGCTTCCCCAACATTGTTACCGATGAAAATTTGAAGGACTGCGTCCTTGTTTTGCCGCAATGTCCTCCCACCACATTTTGGGTGGCTAAGATCGAATCCTTGAAGGAGTTTATCGACAAAATAATCGAGCAGTATAATATCGACACCGACCGTGTTTATATTTCGGGACTTTCCATGGGCGGCTACGGCACGTGGTACACTGCTATGGCCTACCCCAATCTGTTCGCTGCGGCGGCACCCTGCTGCGGCGGCGGTATGGCCTGGAATGCAGGCACATTAAAAATGCCGATATGGGCCTTCCACGGTCTTGACGACAAAACGGTCTCGCCCTACCACACGCAGGAAATGGCCTCTAAATTAGAGGGCAAAAACCCCAATTTCAAATGCACCCTTTACGAGGGTGTGGCTCATAACTCGTGGACCAAAGCGTTCTCACCCGAGCTTTTGGAGTGGATATTAAGTCAGCATAAATAATGGAGTATCAAAGAAGGACATAATTCTAAAATTATGTCCTTCTTTTGTATTGACAAACCAAAATTTGGTGATATGCTTGGTTTGAAAGAGGGTGACCCTTTGGAAAGCTTTGCAGAAAAGGTATCGTTGCAGTACGGAGATGCCGAGATCTCCTTTTACAATATAAAAGTAACCTCCAAGGTTGGTATAAAAATGCGGTGGCACAGCCACAAATATTACGAAATGCACGTTTGGAGCAAGGGCTGTGAGACCTACCGTTTCCCCGACGGTGAGGTCGAGGTCAAGGCAGGTCAGATGCTGATGATCCCGCCCGATACCGACCACAAGCCCATAGCGACTTACAACGAGGGAAGCCTTACCGTAATTTCAATGTCGGTGGACCATATCGGCGGTGATCAGAAATTTTATCAGGCCTTCGTGGATGCCTTGAACAAAAATGCCTTTAAAGCGGTGGATTTTTCCTTTGCCGATATCAGGACCTTTGAGTATACCGAGCTTTACCGTTCGGTTTTGGGCGTTTTGAAGCTCAAGCAGGTGGCGGCCTGCTTTGTTGAGCGGCTTTTCACTTTGCTGCTCAGCAACAACAATCCGCAGATAGTTTCGGGCAAGGCATCGGCCGTGCTGATCGACACGCTTGTCAACCGTGACGGCACAACGCTTGAGGAAATAGCCGCCGCCACCAACTATTCCAAGCGCCACATAACCCGCCTTATCAAAAAGACCTATGGAATGTCGTTATCACAGCTTCGCCGATCGAGAATAAAGGGGAATCCCGATGAAGATTAAAAGAATGCTTAAACTGCCGCTCACGTGGATAGCGCTGGCAATGCTTGTCTGCATCATTACCTGCGGCATCATTTTCAAGACCCACCCCATAAAGGTCATACCGCTTTGTATTTCCTGCTTTGTTATGCTTCTGCAGGCCAATGTCAACCGATATGCCTTTTTGCTCGGCGGACTTAACTCGATCATTTATGCCGCATCGTCGGTATCTATGCAGTTGTATGCAGGTGCGTTGAACTGTATTGCAGTGTCATTTCCGCTACAGGTCATCACCTTTATCAATTGGAGAAAAAACACAAAGGACGGTCAGACCGAAACAAAAAGACTGTCGGTCAAAAAAAGACTTTCGGGTGTTGGTATGATGCTTGGCCTTTGGGCGGTGCTGTATCTGATTTTTTCGGGACTTGATTCGCCTTACATGGTGCTTGACAACACGGCTTCGGTATTGGGTTTGGTTACCACCGTGCTTTGTATGCTCCGTTATTCCGAATATGCCATTCTTCAGTTGGTCGGAAGCTGTTTTTCGATGGCAACCTACATACAACTCACGGCCGACGACATCAGCAATATCGTTTGGATAATATATACGGGATATTCGCTTGTATGCACCGTCATTTCGTTTATAAATATGAGCCGACAGAACCGATTAAAGGAGAGGACATTATGATTGGAAGGATAATAACCGACTTAGCCCCCACACCCCAAAACTGCCGCAACTCGGAGGGCGCTTTTATCAATTTGAAAAACGGCGACATTCTGTTCGCCTATTCACGCTACGGTGAGGAAGGATATCAAGACGGTTGCAGTGCTGATATCTACGCTTGCGTTTCGAGTGACAACGGCGAGACCTTCGGGGAACCGTTTTTGCTTTATGCAAAGGATACGGTCGACACGGATAACGTTATGTCGGTGTCGCTGATGCGAATGCAAAACGGCGACCTTGGTATGTTTTTTCTCAAAAAAATAGGAGGACTTTATTGTATGCCGATGCTCGTAAGGTCGGCCGATGAGGGTAAGAGCTGGTCCGACCCCGTGAATTGTGTTAATGAATTGGGATATTATGTTGTCAATAACGACCGTGTCATCCGCACAAAATCGGGACGCATTATAAGCGTTGCAGCCATGCACGGTGTCACAAGCGTTGAAGTGGTCAACGGCAGACCGCAGGCCAAGGGCGTTGCTCCCGGCAAGCTTTACGTGTTCGGCTCGGACGACGACGGCTTTACCTGGAAAACGTTGGCCAAGGATATCCGGCTCCCACCCGTGAGATTTTGCACCACGGGTGTTCAAGAGCCGGGTGTTGTCGAGCTGTCGGACGGCCGACTCTGGTGTTACATCCGCAATAATTCGGGTCGCATTTTTGAGTGCTTTTCGTCTGACGGCGGTGCTACCTGGACCGAGCCACAGCCATCGTGGTTTACAAGTCCGCGGTCACCCATGTCGGTCAAACGGCTTGTCGACGGCCGCCTTTTGGCTGTGTGGAACCCTATTCCGATGTATAACGGCCTCAGCAATATGGTAAAGGGTGCTTTTATGGATGGCAGAACACCGTTCGTCTTGAGCATTTTGGACGAGAACGGCCCAAAATTTACCGAGGTCAAAACGGTCGAGAACGACCTCGAATCGGGCTATTGCTATACCGCCATCCACGAAACGGCCGACGGTGCCGTGTTGCTCGGCTACTGTGCAGGAAGCGTTGAGGATGGCTGTTGCCTTAACCGTTTGAGGATAAGAAAGATCCCGATCTCGGAGCTTTAAGGAGATTTATTGATGATAGGAAAAGTGGTTTACGAGCTGCCGCCGACTGCGGAAAACCGCCGCAACTCGGAGGGCGCTTTTATCAATTTGAAAAACGGCGACATTCTGTTCGCCTATTCGCACTATGCGGGCAAAAGCTGGGCCGATGATGCCGATGCCGATATCTATGCCGTGCTGTCCAAAGACAACGGTGACAGCTTTTCGGAGCCGTTTTTGCTGTACTCGCACAAAACCGTCAAGGCGCAGAATATTATGGCGGCATCGCTTTACCGCTTTAAAAATGGCGACCTTGGACTTATGTTTCTTGCAAAGTTCGGCAACGGACTTTGTCTGCCGTTGCTCGTGCGCTCGGCCGATGACGGCAAGACCTGGTCCGAGCCCGTCAAATGCTATGCCGAGGAGGACTACTATTGCGTGGTCAATGACCGCATCATCGAGGGCGCAAACGGACGCTTGCTGATACCCGCCTCACGCCATAAGGTCACAAAATGGCATATCGTGGACGGTGAAAGCAGGGTGCTTGAGACCGACAGAGGTACGCTTTCGGTCTTTGCCTCGGATGACGACGGCAAAACGTGGCAGGCGCTCAAAGAGGGGATAGGCATCCCTATGTCACGTGGGCTTACAAGCGGTATGGCCGAGCCGGGGTTGGTGCATTTGGGTGACGGTAAGCTGTGGTGCTACGCACGCACTAACGGCGGCCGACAGTATGAGTGCTTTTCAAGGGATAACGGTCACAGTTGGACCGAGTTTTCACCCTCGTGGTTCACAAGTCCCGATGCTCCAATGTCGGTCAAAAGGCTTGCCGGCGGCCGACTTTTGGCGGTATGGAACCCCGTGCCGAAGTATAACGGACGACCCGACAAGGTCAACGGCGTTCTGACCCTTTGCCGCACCCCGTTTGCGATCGCTGTGAGTGACGACAACGGCGAGACCTTCAAAAATATGCAGATCTTGGAGGACGATCCCAAGTCGGGCTACTGCTACACGGCCATTCTGGAAACGTCCGACGGCTGTGTACTGCTCGGCTATTCGGCAGGCGGCACGGGTGACGAATGCGCCCTCAACCGTCAACGCATCCGCAAGATACCGCTGAACAAAATATAAAAAATATCACCCGTCATCGAAGGATGACGGGTGATTCTTTATGCGGTTTATTGATTATTTGTATCTCTCACGGTCGGCTGCGAGCTTGTTCTGAACGATCTTGTTGGCTTCGGCAACTGCCTTGTCAACAATGTTGCTGACCGAGTCGATAGCGGTCTTAACACCTGCGGAGCTTGCTTTTCTTACCTCGGTGTAAAGAGCGGTGTTGCTCTCACCGATGAGCGACATACAAGCCTGTTCATAGTTAAAGTACTTCTGGGTGGCTACGGTGTTGGTCAGGGTGTAGTACCACTGGCCTGCCTCGGGAGTGAGGAAGGTATTCTGGAGGTCGTAGTTGGCAGGATCAAGCCAGTAACGGATGAAATAACCTGCTGCATCTGCGTTAGGTGCTCCTTCGCAATGCCTGCCTAAAGGCTTGCGAGGAGGGTGAGGTCATCGCCGTTGCCTTCGAGGAATGAGCGCAAGGAGGTAGGAAAATGGCCAAAAGACCGATCTTTGTTTCGATCGGCCAAAAGCCGTTTGTAAAAACGGTTGAAGCAGAGTTTTTGTGGCACGGCGGCTTTGCCGTGTCGCAGCAGCAAAAGAACATCTTGGCGTTGCATACGGCGTTTAAAGCCGTTTGTCCCGAAAAAAAGGTGCTGGAGATATCCTCAAAATCAATGCAGCCGTTGGGGGTTGCATCGGAGCTGTTAAAGTATGACGCATTCACCGACATTGTTTTTAACCCTCAAAAAGGCATCAACTGCCAGGCCCATTGCCGCCGCAATTTTTTGCGGTCTTGCGCGTAAAGGATCGCTTGATGCGGCAAAGGATCTTGACGAATTTATAAAAATATACTAAAGAAATCGAAAATTTAAATTGCGATGCAAAACGTGGGAGTTTATTGTTGCTTTTCAAAAAGGGCAGTAGTATAATTGGAGTCGGAGGCGAGAGCATGTTTGAACAAACCAAAGCGCTGTGCGCACATTTTCTGAAGATGGGTATACCCTGCTTTGACCTTATCGTTTATAAAGACGGAAAATGCGTCCTGCGACACATGGGCGGTTATGCCGACCCCGAAAAGAAGATCCCGATAAAGGGTAACGAGAAGTATCATATTTATTCCTGCTCCAAGCTGATCACCTGCGCTGCGGCTATGCAGCTTTGGGAAAAGGGAATGTTCTCGTTGGACGATAACCTGTCCGATTATCTGCCGGCGTTTAAGGAAATGACCGTCAAAACAGCCGACGGTATCAAAAAAGCAAAGAATCCCATTAAGATAAAGAATCTGTTTATGATGACTTCGGGTATGAATTACAGTATGCACACACCCGAGTTGGAAGAATACTACAATATCCCGGGGAATAACACCCCTACGGTCGAAACGGTCAATATGTTTGCCAAAACTCCGCTTGAATTTGAGCCCGGAGAAGGCTGGAAATACGGCTTGAGCCATGATGTACTGGGCGCACTTGTAGAGGTCTTGTCGGGAGAAAAGTTTGAAAATTACGTAAAGAAGCATATATTCGACCCTCTTGGAATGAACAACTCCACCTTTTTGCATCCTATCGAGGACTGGGAGGGCTTTGCCCGTCAGCACCGTTACGATTCAAAAACAGGTCAGTTTGTGCCCGTATGGCGTTTCTGGTGCCATTTGGGAAAAGAGTTTGCCGGCGGTGGAGGCGGTTGCGTTTCCACGGTGGAGGATTATATCAAGTTCCTTGAGGCGATGCGTGTCGGTGATGTGATCTTGAAGAAAGAAACGATCGACTTGATGGCAACAGACCACCTTACGGAGCAGCAGAGAGTGATGTATACCAGAAACTCTCCTAAGATCGGTTACGGCTTAGGAATGCGTGCGCCGCGCGGCAACCCCACGCATACCGAATTCGGCTGGGGCGGTGCCGCAGGTGCGTATGCCTCGGTAGACCCCGTGAACAACGTTACGTTTTATTATGCACAGCACGTGCTCAACTCTCCGGTCCGCCACCTGCGTGCCTGGCTTTACGACGTGATACGAGCCGATCTGCTTGGTGAAAAGGTCGAGGTCCCGATCGCGCAGGAGGATGACGATCCCAACCTGACATACTAACCCCAAGCATCTCTTGCGTTTTAAAAATTTATAAAATATTTTTGATATACACAACAAAAGCGAGGTGAATTTTCACCTCGCTTTTGAAATTTATTTATTGTAATGCTTATACAAATTTGCCAGTGTATGATTCATGGATTTCAATTGGTCGAGTTCACAATCCATATATGACCATTCGTATGCTTTTTTCGAAAAGCCCATAATTTCCAAATGCTTATATGAACGATAAAAATCATACTCGTTTTCAGAAATAGCGGTAATATTTTTTATTTGATTATCTTCAAACTCAGCAACAAAACCGTGCTCAATAATAAGATCAGCATTTCGCATAAATCCCAAAACATAGTATTTATTTGTAGCTTTATCAAATTCTATATGGTCTAACATCATATCTTCGCCTAACAGAATTTGGTTGGCAAGCGAAAAATCAAAGGTGTTATAAATCGAAATCGCAGAATGCAAATCATCTTTTTGGCGTTCGATATTTATAAAAAACTTTCCATCGGGTGAAAAGCAAAATCCGTCATCTTGTGCTCCGTCAACCTTTGAAAAACGAAACTTTTTAATTAAAGACAAGGTTTCAAGAGAATATACCGCAAGTCTGCCTTCTGTAGATTTAACAACAAATAATGTTCCGTCAGGTGAAATCATAGGCGTATAACCGTAAATTATATCTTTGAATTTACCCAACTCATTACCATCCTTATCGTATAAAAAAACAGTTTGTCCTGTACAACCAACAGAAAACTCGTTATTGGATACATAGCCCCAAAACTTTTTCATAAACTCACCGCCTTTGTCTTATTATAACATATTTAGTTCCAAAAGTAAATTGTTGCAGTATAAATCTCCTCAAAATACAGATAATAAGAACCACACGGTGTTTCCAAAATTGGAAATTTTGGAAACCTGAGTGAACCTTGTTACTCGCGTTCGCTCGTAATATACAACACGATTTGAAAAATCAATAAATAAAGCCTCCCTCGCCTAGAGGGAGGGGGACCGCTTGCGGTGGAGGGATATTATATCCCCCAGTCGCCTTGCGGCGCCAGCCCCCTTTAGGCAAGGGGCCTTTGTTGAGAAGGAGAAATGTATATATGAAAGCAACTGGTATTGTACGCCGTATAGAGGCTCGTGTTATAATAACCTCACGCCGCACGCGAAAACAAGTTTTCGGCGGCTGAGAGAACCTTGTTACTCCCTGCGGTCGTAATAATAACACAAAATTGCGACAAAGCCTTATAAATACTGGGGTTTAGAGCAGTTTTTGAAGAAAAATTTTTGACAAAAAACAGCATATTTTGACCTATACATAGCAAAGGCGAGGTGAATTCCACTTCAATTTGCACTGTGAAATTTACAAAGTTGATTTTTTATGGACTTATCCTTCTAAAGACTTGACGAAATAAGAAAAGCGTGCTATAATACAAAAAACTAAATAATTATAATAACATTTAATGGATCCAGCTGTCTGCAGAGGAAGCTGGACCCATTTTGTTTTTTTGCAGCAAAATTGACTAAATATAAAAGGAGATAGAATTATGGAAGTTCAACTTCAGGAGCTTATTGAGCAGATTAAGAAGGATGGTGTTGAAACCGCTGAAGCAGAAGCTAAGGCTATCGTTGAAGCGGCAAAGTCAGATGCCGAAAAGATTATTGCCGATGCTGGGGCACAGGCAGATAAAATCTTGAGCCTTGCAAGAACTGAAACCGAGCGAATGACGAAATCAAGCGAGGATGCTATTCGTCAGGCGGGGCGCAATCTGCTGATTTCTTTCAGAGAAAGTGTAACGAGAGAGCTTAATGCTATCGTCAGTGAAAATGTTACTGCTGTATATTCATCGGATGCATTCAAAGGGCTGATTATCAGCATTGTTGAAAATTGGGCAAACAGGCCGGATGCAGAAGATATCGCAGTGATTTTGAATACTCAAGACCTTAATAAGTTAGAAGAAACCTTACTGGCAGCACTTAAAGAAAAAATGTTAAAGGGTATCACTTTGAAGGCGAATGATAATTTTGACGGTGGATTCCGCATCGCAGTAAATGGCGGCAGCGCATATTACGATTATTCGGCAGAGGCAGTTGTGGATATGCTTTCAAATTATCTTAGCCCTAAGGTTACCGAGCTTTTGAAAGAGGCGAAGTAATAACTATGGCTGAATATTATTTAATATCGCAGTTGCCGTCTTTGGATGGGATAAGTGAAAATACTCC
>JAFQCR010000035.1 GCA_017416345.1 Clostridia bacterium
AAATTTCTTGAAATTTGATTGTTTTTCTACATCATTGCAATGGTCGTTGTCAAATTTTCTTTGAAAATTTGTTGCCAAATCGAAGATTTGGCGTGGAAATAACACTTTCAGAGTTATTTCCACGTTCAACCACCATTATAGCGGATAAGCTTTAAATATTATGTCACAATATGTGTGATTATTTAATTGTTTTTTGTCTGAAAATGTTGGAGTAATAAAGGACGGATATCCCCTGCCAGATAAAGTGAACCGAACACTATTATCTTGTCATCGGTTTCGGCAAACTTTATTGCCTGCTCGTAGGATTCTGCCGCAATCACGCTGTCACAAATGCTCTTGCAGACCGATTTCAGTTCTTCGGCGGTCATGGTGCGTGCGTTGGACTGCACCTTGACGGTTATCATCCTTTTGAACGCACCTTTGAGCAGCTGCACAGCATCCGAAACGTCCTTATCGGCCATAAATCCGACGATGGCGGTGGCGTTTTTGATGTCGGTCTTCTTCAGAAGCTCGGCCAAAGCACCCGTGCCGTTGGGGTTGTGTGAGCCGTCAAGAATAACGAGAGGTTCTTTTGAAATAACCTCACACCTTGCGGCAAAAGCGGCATTTTTCAAGCCTTGTTTGATTTGGGTCACCGTAACCTCGGGGTAAGCCGCACGTATTGCAGTAACAGCATTCAAAGCATTACTTATCTGATGCTCACCCGGAAGACCGATCTCAAGCTTCTCACCTTGCCATAAGACACTACTGCCGAAAATATCCTCCGACAGTATCTGCACTCCGTTTTTGTTGCTGATATAAAGGTCACATCCACGCTGGGCGGCAATTTTTTTGATGACGGTCAAAGCCTCATCGCTGTTGTCAGCAGTGGTGATAACGGGGCAACCGTTTTTAATAATACCGCACTTTTCAAAGGCGATCTCGGCTTCGGTGTTGCCCAAAATAGCCGTGTGATCAAGAGCAATACGTGCAATGACCGAGGCCTTGGGACGGGTTATTGTATTGGTGGCATCGAGCCGACCGCCAAGACCGACCTCCAAAACCACAGCATCGCATTTTTGCTCATAAAAATAGAGAAAAGCAACCGCCGTGATAAATTCAAACTCGGTTATGGGGCAACCGTCATCGGGCATTTCGTCAACCGCCTGCTTTACCCTTTCGGTGTATCGGGCAAGGTCACCGTCGGGTATGGGAAGACCGTCGATCTGAATACGCTCGTTAAAAACAGTTACGTAAGGCGAGATATAAAGTCCCGTTTTTTTGCCTGCCGCACGCAGGATATTACTCAAAAACGTGCAGGTCGAGCCCTTGCCGTTGGTGCCTGCAACGTGGATTATCTCCAATCTTTCCTGCGGGTCGCCAAGGCGGTGCAACAGCTCGGTTATACGCTCCAACCCCGGTCTTGACCCAAAGCGCATAAGCGAATGTATATAGTTTAAGCTTTCGGTGTAGTTCATGTAAAAACTATCTCTCCCTCAGAATCCCTCCGTCTCGACTGCGTCGAGCCACCTCCCTTTAGGCAAGGGAGGCAAAGCGGAGCCACGGTTTAAAACTTCAAGAAAAGCGGACGGGTGACCGTCCGCTTTATTTTACATTTTAGACTTGATATCGGCGATGCTTGCTTCAAGCAGAGCGATCTTATCCAAAGCCTTCTTGTGCGACTCACGCTGTGCATCGACAACGTGGGCAGGTGCCTTGGAAACAAAGGCCTCGTTATTAAGCTTTGAGCCGAAGAAATCTCTGTCCTTCTCGGCGGCAGCAAGCTCTTTGTTAAGGCGCTCAAGCTCCTTCGAGAAGTCAACAAGCTCGTTCATCGGGATCTGGACAACTGCATCGGTGGTGACGACACGGACTGCGCCCTCAACATCGACATTGTCAACGACCTCGACCTCGGATGCCGAAGCAAGACGTGTCATAAACACACCGCACTTTGTAAAGGTATCCTTGGCCTCGGTGCTGATAAAGAGCTTTGCCTTCTTTGAAGGCGGCACGTTCATTTCGGCACGGCGGTTACGGACGGCCTTGATGACATCCATTACCTTCTCGAACTCAGATTCCTCATTAGCAAAGCTCAGGCAATCGCAGGCACAAGGCCAGCTCGATACCATAATGCTCTCACCCTCGTGAGGCAGAGCCTGCCATATCTCCTCGGTGATGAACGGCATAAAGGGATGCAGCAGCTTCAAGGTGTTGGACAAAATATATACCAGAACACCACGTGCGGTTGCGGCTTTACTTTCGTCGTCACCGTTAAGACGAACCTTACAAAGCTCAATATACCAATCACAGTATACGTCCCAGATAAAGTCGTACAGCTTGGAAACTGCAAGACCTATCTCGTATTTATCAAGGTTTTCGGTAACCTCTTTAACAACGTTGTTGAACTTGGAAAGGACCCACTTGTCCTCAAGCTCAAGATTTTCAGGGATATAAGGTGTGGGCTCGTTTTCGTCGAGGTTCATCAAAACGAAACGTGCGGCATTCCACAGCTTGTTGGCAAAGTTACGGCTTGCCTCAACACGCTCGGCCGAATATCTCATATCGTTACCGGGGGTGTTACCGGTGGCAAGAGTGAAACGCAAAGCGTCGGCACCGTACTTCTCGATCTCCTCAAGCGGATCGATACCGTTGCCCAGGGATTTGGACATCTTTCTTCCTTGAGCATCACGGACGATTCCGTGGAACAGCACTGTGTTGAACGGTGCTTTTCCGGTATACTCAAGTCCCGAGAAGATCATACGGGCAACCCAGAAGAAGATGATATCATATCCCGTAACAAGGGTGCTTGTGGGATAGAAATATTTAAGGTCAAGGGTGTTATCGGGCCAGCCGAGGGTCGAGAACGGCCACAAAGCCGACGAGAACCAGGTATCGAGGGTGTCCTCATCCTGTCTTACCTTGGCACCGCACTTGGGGCAGGTATCAACATCCGAGCGGCTGACGATCATCTCGCCACACTCGTCGCAATACCAGGCAGGGATCCTGTGACCCCACCAAAGCTGACGGGAGATACACCAGTCCTTGATGTTCTCCATCCAGTTGTAATAGGTCTTCTCAAAACGGCCGGGAATAAGCTTGATCTCGCCTTTTTTTACAACATCAATAGCAGGTTCGGCAAGAGGCTGCATTTTTACAAACCACTGCTTGGAAACACGGGGCTCAACAACGGTGGAGCAGCGGTAGCAGGAGCCGACGTTGTGCTTCATGGGCTCGACCTTTACAAGGAAGCCGCCCTCTTCAAGATCAGCTACAATTGCCTTTCTTGCCTCATAGCGATCCATTCCGCAATATTTACCGCCAAGCTCATTGATATGAGCATCGTCGGTCATAACGTTGATGACCTCGAGATTATGACGGAGTCCTACCTCAAAGTCGTTGGGGTCGTGTGCAGGGGTGATCTTAACAACGCCAGTACCGAAGTCCATTTCAACGTAAGTATCGGCAACAACGGGGATCTCACGTCCGACAAGCGGCAGAGTTACGGTCTTGCCGATAAGATCCTTATAACGCTCATCATCGGGATGCACTGCAACGGCGGTATCGCCGAGTAAGGTCTCGGGGCGGGTGGTTGCAAGCTCGATATAGCCGCTTCCGTCGGTAATGGGATAACGCAGGTGCCAGAAGTTGCCGTCCTTTTCGGCATACTCGACCTCGGCATCCGAGATAGAGGTCAGGCAATGGGGACACCAGTTGATGATACGCTCACCGCGGTAGATAAGTCCCTTTTCGTAAAGGCGTACAAAGACCTCACGAACGGCCTTTGAACAGCCTTCGTCAAGGGTAAATCTTTCTCTGTCCCAGTCGCAGGAGGTACCGAGCTTCTTTAACTGCTCGATAATTCTGCCGCCGAATTTTTCCTTCCAGGCCCAGGCACGCTCCAAGAAGCCGTCACGGCCGAGGTCGTCCTTTGTGACGCCCTCTTTACGCATAGCCTCGACAATTTTTGCCTCGGTTGCGATGGAAGCATGGTCGGTACCGGGGAGCCACAAAGCAGAATAGCCTTGCATTCTCTTCCAACGGATGAGAATATCCTGCAAGGTCTCATCCAAAGCGTGACCCATATGGAGCTGACCCGTGATATTGGGTGGCGGAATTACGATGGTGTAAGGCTTTTTCTTCTGATCGACCTCTGCGTGGAAATACTTTCCCTTAAGCCAGAAATCATAGGTTCTGTCTTCAACAGCCGCAGGGTTATAAACCTTTTCAAGTTCTTTCTTCATTATTTCAAGTCCTTTCGGATAACTTTCAACAGTTTATATATGATATATCAAACTTATAAAAAAGTCAACAGTTACAAAAATTTCCTTGTGTATTTAAGGGGAATTTTCAAAAAATATTACTGTCAGTTGAATTTTTCAGCGCTTGTGTTCATACTGACCTGCACTTCGGGTTCCCCCGAAGTGCATTCTTTGTAGGGAGCGACGCCCTCGTCGCTCCATTTGTTTTATATGCGGAGCGACGAG
>JAFQCR010000036.1 GCA_017416345.1 Clostridia bacterium
GGTATACAGCGGAATCGAAAAAGAGCTTGTAAATAAAGGAACGGCTACCGGCGGTTCGATGCAGTATGCCCTTGGCGCAGACGGCACAACGGCCCCTGCAAGCGGCTGGAGCACCTATGTCCCTGTGGGCAGGGATGCAGGCACCTATTACGTCTGGTATAAGGTGGTCGGCGACGAGAATCACAACGACGTTGCTCCTGCCTGTGTTGCCGTAACCATTGCGAAGAAGCAGATCACAAAGCCTGCGGCAGACAACAGCACCTTTACCTATAACGGCAGTTATCAGACTTATGCAATGAACGGAGATCCTGCGTTCATCATTGATAACAACGTGCAGAAGAATGCGGGCAGCTATACCGTTACCGCTACACTGCAGGACACCGCCAACTACGAGTGGGCAGACGGTACAACTGCGGTGCTGGAGTACACCTTTAAGATCGAGCAAAAGGAAATCGGTATCTCCTGGAGCAATACCGCGCTTACCTACAACGGAGCGGCACAGAGACCCACAGCAACCGCCACGGGAGTTGTGACAGGTGAGCAAATCGCTCTGCTGCTCAACGCACCCGAAACCAACGCCGGAAGCTACACCGCAATGGTACAGGGTATTGACGGTGAAGCGGCGCAAAACTACAAGCTTCCCGCTGGCAGAAGCACCACGTTTACCATTGAGCAGCAGGCCCTTACTATCGTTTGGGGCAACAGCAGCTTTACCTATGACGGTGCAGAAAAGTTCCCGGCCTTTAACGTAGAAGGCATCTGGAATGCAGATGATGTCCAGGTTACCAAAGAAGGCGCACAGACAAATGCAGGTGAATATACCGCAGAGATATCCGGTCTTACCGGTACAGCCGCAGACAACTATAAGCTCACCGGCACTCTGGCAAAAGCATTTGTTATTAATAAAGCAGAGCAAGCCGCACCAACCGGACTTTCCAAAACTGATGAAACCATCTCCAAAAAAGCAGACGGTACGATTAGTGGAATTTCTTCCAACATGGAATACCGCAAGGAAGGCGAAGCTACCTATGAAGCTGTGAACAGCACTGTGCTTGAAAATCTTGTTGCAGGAAAGTATTATGTACGTTATGCCGCAGATAACAACCACAATGTATCTTCTGATGCGGAAATTACTATTGGTGCCGGCAGAAAGCTAACTGTTACCGTTCCGCAAAATCAGATTGGATACACACTGATAACGACTACACCGGAACTTGATTATTATGGTTCTATCCGTGTGGAATTCAAATTGCTTCCCGGCTATTCTATGACCGAGAACTTTGAAATCTACAACGGAACAGAACCTATCTGGCAACACTTTAACCAGCAGACGGGCATTTTAGAGTTAACCTTTGTTGCAAGTGATTTTGATTTGACTGTTGCAGGTGTTGCAGATATTTCCGCACCGGTTGCAGAGATCGACATTAAGAACAATAAGTGGACGAACTTCTGGAACGACATTACCTTTGGCCTGTTCTTTAACGAAACTCAAGACGTTACCATCACTGCAGCCGATGCGGGCAGCGGCGTGAATACGATTCAGTATTATCTGGCAGACGATGAACTGGAAATTGATGAAGTAAGAGCAATCACTGATTGGGTTGACTATAACGGTACATTTAAGATTGATCCCAACAACCACTATGTTGTCTACGCCAAGATTACCGACAATGCAGGCAACACCCTGTATATAAACTCTGACGGTATTGTTTTAGACAACATTGCACCTACGCTTGAAGGTATTGAGAATGGTAAAACCTATTACGGCGACCTTACCGTGATTAAATCTGATGAGCAGTTCTACGACATTAAGGTTGTAACACTTGACGGAGAACCAATGGGCTTTGCCGAAGGTACTTACGGTCTTATTCCTGCCGATAATGCAGAGCATATTGTTGTGGTTGAAGATCACGCAGGCAACAAGACCACCTACACTGTGACGGTTATGAAGAACTATACCGTAACCTACAAGGCTGACGGTGAGCCGATCTCTACCGAAACCGTTGGACACGGCAAGGACGCAAACCTTCCCGCTGTTCCTGCAAAGAACGGATACGTTGGCAAGTGGGACAGCGACGGCAAGAACATCACCGGTGATACAACAATTACGGTGGTTTACACGGAAATTCCTGTTGTAAAGCCCAATGAAGTGAAACCGGAGGATAAGACCGACCTTGAGGATACCAAGAAGCAGCTTAAAGATATGCTGAAGGATCACTCCTACACCGATGAAGATAAAAAGAACATCCAAGATGCCATTGACGATATCGACGATGCTCTTGAAGTGATCGGCAATGTAGAAGCGGTTGAGGAATTGATCGACAAGCTCCCCGACCCCATTAAGAAGGACGACGAGCCTGCCATCAAAGCAGCAGACGATGCCTACAATGCACTCACCGACTATGAGAAATCTCTTGTAGACGAGGGTGCAAAGAAGGCTCTGGACGATGCCAAGGTAGCTCTCGCAGAACTTAACAAGCCTGCTGACACCGACATTCCTCAGACCGGAGATAACAGCAATATAGCATTGTGGATCGCACTTCTCTTCATCAGCGGTGGTGCAGTTATCACACTGACCGTAGTTGACAGAAAGAGAAGAATGGCAAACAATAGATAAATAGAGATTAACCCTAAAGGGCGATGACAGAATCCGTCATCGCCCTTTTCACATCTCAATTTGAAATAAAAAAACAATTGGAAATTCTACTCATAATTTCTACAAAAAGTGTGATACTAATATCACATTAAAATTGTAAAAAGAGGAGATTAATATATGAAAGCAACAGGTATAGTTAGAAGAATCGACGACCTTGGTCGTGTGGTTATTCCGAAGGAGATACGCCGTGTGCTCCGCATAAGGGACGGTGATCCGCTTGAGATCTATACGGCGGGGGACGGCGAGGTCATCTTCAAAAAATATTCGCCCATCGGCGAGCTTGCGCCCATCGCCGTGCAGTATGCCGAGGCCATGATAAAGCATACCTCGTGCCCCGTTATCATATGCGACCGTGACCATTGCATCGCCGCTGCAGGCATCACTCGCCGTGAGGTGCTTGAGCGCCGTGTTTCGCCCGAATTAGAGGAGCTGGTCGAGTCCCGTGCATCGTATTTTAAGGGTGTGTCCTCGGGAGAAGCCCCCAAGGTGCTGGAGGGTTTTGACCGCACGGCCTCGGTGATCGTGCCGATCTTAAGCGCAGGCGATCTGACGGGAGCCGTCATAATGCTGACCCCCGACGACGGCGCCAACCCCACCGACACCGACATATCGCTGTCCAAGGTCGCCGCATCGTTTTTGGGCAAGCAGATGGAAGAATGACCGACCAACAAAAAATGAATGATGAATAGTGAATATTGAATAATGAGAATTCCGGTGTCGGTGTTGCTGACAAAAAACGGACGGCCATTGGCCGCCCCTACGACAAGGTAAATTGACATTTGTAGGGGACGGCGCCCACGACGTCCCGAACACCGGCTTTCAGAGGCTCTCCCGTTGGGAGAGCTCCCGACGGATGTCGGGCGAGAGGGCTCGCAAGCCTTCTTGTGAGTTTTGATATATTGTAGGGAAGGCATTTATGCCTTCCGAATCGTGCGCACACATAGGTGCGCCCCTACGGAAAGCCAATTGATGTTTGTATGGGAGGGCCTCTGCGCCCTCCCAAAAAGCAGCTTATGTCGGCAAAGAAGGTAATTTCAAGAGGTGTTTTATGAATATGAACGATCCGCAAGGGTACTCAAAAATGGTGGCGGCGGCATCCAAACCGTCGCCCATTGTAAAGGACACCGTCCGTGCGTTTTTGGTCGGCGGTGGGATATGCGTGCTGGGACAACTGCTGCTGACGGCCTATCTGCCGCTTTTTGAGGACGAGCAAAGTGCCAAAACGCTTGTATCGGTCACGCTGATCTTTGCGGCGGCGGTGCTGACCGGCTTCGGCGTGTTTGACAAGATAGCCAAATTCTCGGGAGCAGGCACGCTGGTGCCCATCACCGGCTTTGCCAACTCGATGGTTTCCCCTGCCATAGAATACAAAACCGAAGGCTTCATATTAGGGGTTGGTGCCAATATGTTCAAGATCGCAGGCCCTGTCATCGTCTACGGCACGGTTGCGAGTGTGGTTTACGGGGTTATTTATTGGATAACAATATTGCTTTAGAGAAAGGCCCCCTTGCCTAAAGGGGGCTGGATTTTTGCGAAGCAAAAAGACTGAGGGAGTTGCGATTAGGGATAATTCGCCCAAAACAGTGTCTTTTTGCGGTATAATGCGTCAAAAGCCCACGGTACGCGTCAGCGTTACCGTGGGCTTTTTCCTTTTATACCAACAAAAATTCATTTGTTTTGGGTGCTATGCAGTTTTGTAGGATGAAATTTGAAGTTGCTGCGAAGTTGAAAAATGCAGGAATACTGCCGTATTTCAAGGCTTTTCAACGAGCGGCGGCTCAAATTTCACCGAAAAACCGATTTCTCCCTAATCGCAACTCCCTTGGGGGATTGATTTGTGTTCTCTCAATCCCTCCGTCAAAAATCAAAGATTTTTGCCACTTCCCTTTAGGCAAGGGAGGCTAAAAAAGGCTTGACCGTTATGGGCAAGCCTTTCTTGTAGTCATATTTCTGTAATTCTGTGGGGAAAGCCCTGTCTTTGACTTGAAAAACTTTGAAAAAGATAACACATCTTGAAAGCCTACCGAATTTGCAATGCACGTGACCGGCATATTTGTTGTTTTTAAAAGATTCTCTGCGTATTGAAGCTTTTTATCCAAAATGTATTGCTTGGGTGAGGTGAATAACCGTTTTTTGAAGATGGTGAAAAGATATGGCTGACTGACACCCAAAAACTCGGTGAGCTCTTTTACCGTTATCGGAAGATATAGGTTAGCGTTTACGTATTTCTCGGCGGCTTCTATATATACCTCTGCATTTGTTTTCTGAGAGAGGCTTACAGCTATTTTTGGATGATGTTTGAAAATCCGCAAAAAGGTTTCGAGCATTTCAAAAGGGTTCACGACATAAGTATTTTTCTTTATCAGGTCTGTGGACAGTTCTTTTACGACCTCTTTATAATCATAACTGAAAATGTTTGTGTTTTTATCCGCACCGAAAAGCCCAAAAATTTCCGACATTTTTTTATCGTCTGAAATTACCCACAAAAACTCCCACGGATTTTCCTTGTCGGGATAATAATGCTCACGCATATTTGGAGTTATTAAAAAGCCTTGACCTGCACAAACGGGGTTTCCGTTAAAATATCCTTTCCCCGATATGACGTAGTGAATGATATATAGGTTTCTCACACCAACGCCAAACCTTGTGACAGATGGGTCGGAGGCATAGCCTATGTTTGTTATGTTAAGAAGAGGACACTCTGAATCGGAAATAACACTATATCTCATTTTAAACACCTCTTTATTATGATTTTACCATACACTATTATGAAAATGCAATAGCAAAATACCAATCAAAACGATACAATCGTTATAAATTACAAAGGGGTGTGTGTTGTGATTATGAAAAAGTTGCTATATATTGGTGAACATGCGGCTGCAGGGTTGTTTGAAAAACCGCAGGGCAGCCTTTTTTTTGAGAAAAGCTATGGGTTTACGTCGCTTTTATGAGAATTGCCAACTTCCGGAATATACAGGTAATTCGTTATATCCGTCGGGCAGAGTAGTATCTCCCAATTATATGAGCGGTCTTCCGGTTAATTATAAAAAGATTAAAGCCCAAGACGAAGAAATATTAAAACTCATACAAAAAGACTTTTGCTGTTATCAGTCAAGCGTGCCTGAAGAACATACCGTTGCTGGCAATATGTATACACACTCTATGCCAAACTATGAACGTATTCTAAGAGAGGGTTTCTTATCGTATATTCCACGTATAGAGAAAATCAAAGATAGCGATATGCGTGAGGGCTTGATGCATTTGATTAACGGAATTGAATGTTATATTAAACGATGTGTTGCATATCTGGAGTCGGTCGGAGCTGACGGTAACCTTATTTCGGCATTAAAACAGGTGCCGATGCATCCTGCAAGGGATCTATATGAAGCGGTTGTCTGTTGGAATTTTGTCTTATATCTTGACGGCTGCGATAATTTGGGCTGTGTGGCGAGCGGGCTATATCCTTACTATAAAGGGGAAGATATAATAAATCTGCTCCGAAACCTATTTGATAATTTGGATGTAAACGACGGTTATACTATGGCTTTGGGAATGGATTACAATCCTTTGACATTACAATGCCTTGAGGCCGTCAAGGGAAAACGCCGACCAATGATTGAACTGTTTGTAGACCAAAATACTCCCAATGAAATCTGGGAGAAGGCTTTCGAGAGCATTCGAACATCAAACGGCCAACCTGCATTTTATAATCCGCAGGTGTTACTTGGTGGATTACAAAAGAAATTTAAAAATATTCGCGATGAGGACATAAAGAAGTTTTGCGGTGGCGGATGCACTGAAGCCATGCTGGCAGGGCTTTCCAACGTGGGTTCTCTTGATGCAGGAATCAATCTGCTGCTGATTCTTGAAAAATGTATAAAAACCGAACTTGTAATAGCCAAGGACTTTGACGACTTTTATATGAAGTATATTAACGCAGTAAAAGAGGTTGTTGACACAGTCACAACAGAAATCGGCAATTCTCAAACAGAGAGAGCAAAGCACAATCCGTTGCCTATGCGCACTTTGCTTATTGATGATTGCATTGATAACGGCCTTGATTATAATAACGGTGGCGCAAGATATAAATGGAGCATTATAAATTTTGCGGGAATGATTAATGTTATTGATGCAATGCTGGTTATTCGTGATTATATTTTTGAAAATAATATTTTTAGTGCGACAGAATTGATAGCAAAGCTTGAAAAAAATGATAAAGATTTTCTTGTCCGGTTGAGAAATCACAGTGTTAGCTTTGGCAGTGATAATTCTGATGCAAATTCCTTCTCAAATAAAATATCAACCGACATTTTTTCAATGCTTGATGATAAAAAGCCTCCTTTTGGTGAAGGCTTCTTGCCGGCGTCTATCCAGTTTATGTCACAAGTGAAAGCAGGAAAAAAGGTTGGTGCCACACCCGACGGAAGAGAAGCAGGTGCACCGCTTTGTGATTCCCTAGCTGCTATATTCGGAAAAGATACCAAGGGCCCTACCGCATTGCTGAACAGCGTCACTTCCTTAAATTTAAATCGCGCGCTTGGCGTGCCGGTACTGAATTTTAACATCGATCCTGATTTTAAGGATGAGGTACTAAAGGCCTTGATTTTGGGTTATATGAAGCAGGGTGGAATTCAAATACAAATCACTTGTATTTCAAGAGAAATGTTGGAAGAGGCCTATAGGAATCCGGAAGAACATAAAAACCTTGTTGTGCGAGTAGGCGGATATTCTGAGTATTTCTATCGTTTGAACGATGAATTGAAGCGAATGGTTATAGAGCGGACGATTCAAAATGAGGTGTGATTTTGCAAGGAAAGATTATAAATATTACACGCTTTTGCACCGATGACGGACCGGGGATACGAACTACTGTGTTTCTAAAAGGCTGTCCACTCAGATGTATTTGGTGCCATAATCCCGAATCGCAAAAATCGGATGAAGAACAATATGTAAACGGAGAAATAGTCGGCAAAACAATTTCTGTGCAAGAGATATTTGATGAAATCTTGAAGGACAAGGTTTTCTACGAAACTTCTGGAGGTGGAGTAACGATTTCCGGAGGAGAGCCGTTGTATCAGCCGGAATTTACAACAGAAATTTTAAGGCTTTGCAAAGAAAGTAATCTACATACCTGTATTGAAACCAGTGGTTTTGCGATAGAAAGCACCATTCGAAAAGTCTTAAAATACTGTGATTTGGTGCTTTTTGATATAAAAGAAACGGATGCCAAAAAGCTTTTGGAATATACAGGCGCTACACTAAATATTGTTTTGCAGAATCTAAAAATTGTCAATGATATGAAAATACCGTTTGTAATCAGATTGCCAATTATCCCCGGTATTAATGACCGGAATGAGCACTTTTTAAAAGTGAAGGCAATTGCGGAAGGGTTAGTGTTTTGCCGCGGTATTGAGATTATGCCGTATCACAAATTAGGGGAATATAAGTACCAACAGTTAGGCAAAGAGTATCTTTGCCGGAACATTGTTGAGCCATCCAAGGATGATGTAGAAAAATGGAAAAGTTTATTAAAATGACTGTGTCTTATATTGACAGCAGCAGAAGGATTTATCTTAGGTGTTGGTGCAAATATGTTCAAGATCGCAGGACCGGTTATTGTTTACGGTACCGTAGCAAGTGTTATTTACGGAATCATTTATTATATATGTACGATAGTGTAGGGGCGGCAGAATGCCGCCCCTACATTGTTGTCTCTTCAGCAAAGAATAAACCCCCGGTTGAACCGGGGGTTTTGATTTAAAAAAATTACAAACCAATTTCGTGGTAAAGCTTTTCTATCACTTTTGCAATACGGTAAAATCCAAGGTCATTTGGATGAATTCCTTCAACGGTACAGATCTCGCGGTCTTTTTTGCCAAACAAGGTTTCACCGTCAATAAAATAAACGTTATTATCGCCGTTTTCACGCGCCTTTAAATAGGATTTATATATTACTTCCCTACGTTTATCCGAATTGGGAAAATTATCAAAGCAAGGAACAGACATAAAAACAATCGGCACATCTTTTTTTGCCTTGCGATAAATTTGATAAAAAGGAAAATGTGTTTTTTCAAGATATTCTGCATCAGGAGCATTACCGTCATATGCCATAAAGAATAAGCTGCAATCAATTCCTGTCAGATATTCCGCCATCAAAGGCTCGCCCTTGCAATTACCCGAGAATCCTAAATTTATAAAATCAATATTATTCCATTTTGACAGCATAGCAGTATATGAGCAATCGGGACGGGAGGCGCAGCCACCTTGGTCTACTGATGCGCCATAATACAGAATCGGTGCAATGTTGCGATACTTTTCGGGTTCATATAAAGTAGCCGAGGAATCTAAATATATTTTTAAATCGCTGACACCGTTATACAAAGGAAAAAACAGGATGTATTCGTGTACGCCCTCGCCCTCAATTTTCACCTCACCTGTATATCCGTTTTTCTCATCGTGATTCGGACGGAAAACCGAAACGGTTTTGTAGGTATCTTCCAGTTTTTCCACCAAAGCAAACCCACAGCTGCCGGTGAGCGGCATATGGGGCATTTGGACCAGAGAAGGATATGTAACAGAAATACCAATGGTGGATGAATTTGTAGAGAATCGTATTCTGCCGCCTGATGTATGGGTTGAAAGATAGCCGACGCTGTCACTTACTTTCTTGGCAACACAATTATCCATTCTGACGAATTGATGCAAGTCTTCATCATAAAAAACACCGTAAAGATCAAATTTATCGCAGGGAATGGTATAACATGCTTTGTCGGTGGCTTTTTTAAACTCTTCTTTTTTGAAATTTATATCTATTTTTTCCATTTTCATATTATTGTTCCTCCTTGGAGTAACCGTCATCGTATATATTTTGACTCTGTTAAAAATGTTTTCCGGTCTTAATATTTTATTATATCATACCGAGTACATCTCCGCAAATATTATATAGTATTACCGTCTTAATGTAAAGGTTTTTCCTTAATTGTGTCTTAATGAAACTGCAAATGAATGAGTCCTACTTGCACACAAGCAGAGGGATTCATCCCGGGTGTTGGCACGAAGATGTTTACCATCGCAGGACCTGTGATTGTGTACGGCGTGGTGGCAAGTGTGATTTATGGGGTTATTTATTGGATTACGACATTGTTTTGATAAAAAGGCCCCCTTGTGTAAAGGGGGCTCCGTCCGCAGGACGGTGGGGGATTGTAACCTTGCGAGAAAACGGCAATTTTTCTTGACAAAACAATCCCTCCGTTTCGCTTTCTCTCAACACCTCCCTTTACACAAGGGAGGCTAAAAAAGGCTTGACCAAATCGGTCAAGCCTTTTAGTTACGTATTTTCGGTGGCGGTAAGCCCTGTGAGCTGTTCAAAGGCGGGGAGCTCGTAGCAGGGGAACCAGATGCCCCATTGCTCGCCACTGAGGTCAAGCTCCAGAATGTGGTACGACTTGCAGTAAAAGCAGTCATACTCGTCGGTGGTGAGCTTATACTGCCTGTATTTCTCGGAATCGAGGTCGTCGTCCTTGTTCCAGCTTTCCACCCTTATTTTCTTTTTGACTGTGGTGATGGCCTTAAGGCCGGATAAGGGAAACGCATATTTGCCGTCCATGTTTGCCAGATACAGATTTTCGGAATCGGCAAAGATGCGGACGATGGGATTAAAATACGGTGCTATCACCGCCGAATTTTCCTGCACCTTGATCTCGCCGTTTTTGACCTTGTAGAAAAAGTTGAGGATATCGACCTCTTTGGCATCGGGCGGTACGGCAAGCTCGGCAAAAATACTGTCGTGAATGCGGTCCATATCGTCAAGCGTTTGTTGGCTCTCGTCGGCTGACAGCATCTCTTTTTCCTTGCGTTTGGACAAAATTTCAAGAATGACGTAAACGACCAGACAGGCTACGCCCAGCCATATAAGCCACGAGGCATTTCGGTAGACCGTTGAAAGAGTTATCTCCTCATCCTCCAATATTGCCTTGGCAATACCCAGCACGACCGCTGCGCCTACAACTCCACAGGCCGCCTTTCCGATGCGAAGACCCAAGGGAAGCTTGCTTTGGTCGATGGTCTCCTCAAAGGCTTCCTGAGAGCGCTCCAGCGCCTCGGATAACGCAGGTGACGGCTTTTGTACCAAAAATTTCTCGCCGTTCAGCGTTTCGTTGTTTTTGTCGGTCGTTCGGTCGATTCCCAAAAAAGGTTTCATAATATCCCCTCTGTGTTAATGCGAGTCGATTCGGGGTCGACTCTCCTCATATTAAGCAAATGATACCATATGCAAAAATAAAAGTAAAGATAAGATGGGGTTTATTACAGCCTTGAAAAATTTTTACCCCCCTTAAATTTAAGCTGTGGGGCGGGGTATTATATGTATACCGCAAGGCGGTTGACAAAAGCGGCGGTTTGTGATAAACTGTCAGCAGAACGTTTGACGTTTGACATCTGTTTTTGGAAAAAGCATGACTGAACCAACGGGTGAAGTCTGCCCATTTTCCGAAAGCAGTTTTTTGTTTTCGGAGAAAGTTTGGTTCGTCTAATACATTTTTCAGGAGGACAAAAATATGTCAAACTTCAGATCAGACCCCACCGCAGGCGCCGCTATCGGTGCCGTAGACCGTGAGCTCGGCCTGCTCAAAAAGCAGGCGCTCCGAATCCAGGAACTGAATCGGCAAGGTCTTTTGACCGACGAACAGCTGGCCGCCGCCGAAAGGCAGTACGTCGGCATCTACCGCCCCCTTCTCATAAAAGCCTTAAGCGGCAAGCTTGAGGACAAAAAGAAGGGGGGACGGTGAAGCTTGAAAGGAAATCAGCACAGCTTCGGCTGTGCTGATTTTAACCGAAGAAAAATTTGAAAAAGCGTTACAAATAATATTTTTTGACTTGTCAAACTGATTTTATTGTGTTATCATATTGTTGATTATGGATATATTCAATTCATTTTAAAAATGAGTTTCAGGAGGGATACCGTGTCCAATACCAACGAAAAGCCGTATGTTTTTGTCAGCTATGCCCATGCTGACAAGGAGATAGTTATGCCGACCATCAATGCGATGACCTCTAACGGCATCAACATCTGGTACGACGGCGGAATTGAGGCCGGAAGCGAATGGCCGGAGTATATTGCGGAAAAGGTCATTTCGTGTACAAGATTTATTTTGTTTGTGAGCGACAATTATCTCAAGTCGCAGAACTGTAAGCGTGAGCTGAACTTTGCCATCTCCCGTAAGAAAGAGATACTTTCGATCTACCTTCACGATGTTGAGCTTTCTCCCGGTATGGAGATGCAGTTGGGTACATATCAGGCATTTTTCAGAAACCGTTTCGCCACCAACGAGCTGTTTTTCCATGCTCTTTGCAAGGAGCATTTCTTTGATCCTTGCCTTTTGTCGGGTCTTGGCGGCAAGGCCGGTGCACAGTCGTCGGGCACGGGTACTGCCACGGCCGCAGGTGCCGGTGCAGGCGCTTCGGCCGCATCGGGCACCAACACCGCTTCGGGCGGTACGGCAGGCGGCTACGGCTCAAATAACGCAGGCTACCCCGGTGCAAACGGTGGATATAACGGCAGGAACAACGGTTACCCCGGTGCCAACGGCGGCTACAACCGAGGCAACAACGGCTACAACGGTCAGCCCTACCCGGGCAACAACGGCCAAGGCTATAACGGCGGCTACAACCGAGGTAACGGCTACAACGGTCAACCCTACGGCGGTAACAACGGTTATAACGGCGGATACAACGGCGGATACAACGGCGGAACATATCAGCCTCCCGTTTACACTCCGCAGAACGGTCCCGTTTACGATACCACAAGATCCGCCCTCCCTGTAAAGAGCAGGATCGTTGCGGCGCTGCTGGCCATTTTCCTCGGCGTTTTCGGAGCGCACAAGTTCTATCTCAAAAAGCCGTTTTTGGGCGTTCTTTTCATCATAGGTATGTTTATCCTGCCCGGCATTCCCGCCGCTATCGGCTTTATCGAGGGCATCATAATGCTGGTCCAGACCGACGAAAAGTTCGAGCAAAAGTATAAATGCAGGACTAAATAGCTTTACATTAAGATCAAACACCGCAAGGAGTTACCCCTGCGGTGTTTTTTGTCGGTTTTGATTTACTTTTTAAGCCTTCGGTGATATAATTGAAAAAACGCTACCCCCTTAAAGTCCTGCTTTGAAGGGTGGTATCATATACTCAAGTAACAGGCACAATTTCGCTTTACGGAGGAAAATATGGCACAGTTAAAGTACAAAACAAGAGGAATGACCAACCCCAAGGGAAAACCCAGGGTGTATTTTTGCTGTCATCCCGAGGATCACGCAAGGTATTTTGATGATATATCGGATATGCTGCTTGAAAAGCAGAACTGTGCGATATGGTACCTTGATGACGGCGGCGAAATGACCGAGGAGGAGCTTTTCGGTGACCTTCGTCAGATGCAGCTGTTTGTTATGCCGGTTACCGAAAAGCTGCTTTACAGCAGTAACCGTGCGCTGGATGTTGAGTTTAAGTTTGCGGTGGAAAACCGCATTCCCGTGCTGCCCTTGATGCAGGAAAGCGGTCTTGAGGACGCCTTCAACCAAAAGTGCGGAGACATTCAGTTTTTGGATAAGAATATCAAGGATGCCACCGCCATCAGCTTTGATGAAAAGCTGGAGAAGTTTTTGGCGGCCGTGCTTATCGGTGACGAGCTTGCCGAAAAGATACGTGCGGCCTTTGATGCCTACGTTTTCTTAAGCTACCGCAAAAAGGACCGAAAATATGCGCAGGAGCTTATGAAGCTCATCCATAAAAAGCCGTTCTGCCGTGATATTGCCATCTGGTACGACGAGTTTTTGACTCCCGGTGAAAATTTCAACGATTCCATCCGTGATGCGCTTCAAAAAAGCGGACTTTTTGTGCTGACCGTCACACCTAACCTGGTCAATGAGGTCAACTATATAATGACCACCGAGTATCCTATGGCCAAGGCCGAGGGCAAGCCGATACTGCCTGCCGAGCTGGTGCCGACCGACAAGGGACTGCTGACCTCCAAATATGACGGCATTCCGCAGTGCACCGACGCTCACAACGACGGTGAGCTTACGGGCGCTTTGCTTGATGCCATTACGAAAATGGCTATCAAGGAAAACGACCAATCGCCCGAGCACAACTTCTTTATCGGCCTTGCATACCTTGGCGGTGTTGACGTTGAGGTCGACCACGAGCGTGCTCTGGAGCTTATAACCTCGGCCGCCGAGGCAGGACTTCAAGCGGCCGTTACCAAGCTTATCGAAATGTATGACAACGGTATCGGTGTCAAAAGGTCTTATGAGACCGCCGCAAAATGGCGTGAGAAAAAAGCACAGCTTATGCGTGCCGAATATGAAGCCGAGCCTTCCGAGAATGGGTTGAACGACCTTTTCTGGCAGGTCGTGGAATGCGGCGATGCCTACCGTGATCTCGGTCAGCCCGAGGTGGCCGTAAAGCATCACAATATTGCCCGTGAGCTGGTCGAAAAGTCGGGCTTTCTGGAGGGCTCACGCCGCTTGAAGCGTGACCTCACCGTCAGCTACAACCGTCTCGGCAATATATATAAAAACGAGGGCAGGTTGGCGTTGGCCAAGGATTGTTACCGCAAGTCGCTCGATGCCCGTGTGGCCATAACCTCAGAGGATGACAGCGATTCGATGAACGACCTCACCATCTGCTATATGAACCTCGGTAACATCAGTAAGGAAGAGGGCAAGCTGGCCGAGGCGGAGGAAATGTACCAAAAAGCGCTTCAGATACGTGAGGCTCTGGTCAAAAAGTCGCCGACCGTCTTCCGCAGGGAAAGCGTTTCAACGGCCTATACCGCCTTGGGAAACGTTGCGCAGGATAAGGGCGACCTTGATACTGCGTGGGAGTACCATTACAAGGCGTTCTGTATCGACCGCGACATTGCCGCCGAGCTCAACACAAACGATGCAATGGTGTCGCTGGCCATCAGCCACAACAAGCTCGGTAAGATACATCAGGCCAGAGGCGATCTTGCCAAGGCCAAGGAAGAGTTTATCGAGGCGGCCAAGCTGAGGATGGAGGCTGCCGAAAAGACCGACACCATGAATGCCTGGGCAGGCCTTTCGATGTGCTATATAAACATCGGTGACATCTGCACCGATATGGGCGACCTTAACGGTGCGGAGAAGTATTACTACAACGCCCTTGAGATCCGCAGGGAGCAGGCCCAAAAATACAAAAACCTTGCCGTGCGTGAAAGATTGGGTCTTATTTGCAGCCGATTGGGAAATCTTTATAAAAATAAGGGTGATCTTGAACGATCGCTGGAGTTTTACGGCAAGGATCTTGAGATAACGAAAAAGATCGCCGAGGAGACCGGTACGGTCGCAGCACGAAGGAGCCTTGCGGTCAGCTATTCCAAGCTTGCAACGGTTTATAAGAACGAAGGCAAACTGACCAAGGCGCTGGAAATGCTGATGAAGAGCTACGAAATAGACGAGGCTCTGGCCAACGAGACCGGCATGGTCACCGACCGTTGCAACCTTTCGGTATCCTGCCAGAAGCTCGGTGATATCTTCAAGCAAAACGGCGATACGGGAAAAGCCAAGGACTATTATGTTAAGGACTATGAGCTGAGCCTTAAGCTTGCCCAAGAGACCGGCACCGTAAAAAGCCGCGGAGACCTTTCGGTAAGCCTTAACAAGCTGGGCGCCCTGGTCGAATCTCAGGGTGAGCTGGAGGAGGCTCTGGAGTATTACCGAAAGGCGTACGATATCCGTCTTGCGCTGGTGAAGGAGACCAATACCGTTGATGCCAGAAGAAAGCTTGCCATAAGCTACGAAAATATCGGTGATGTAATGAAGGCACAGGGCAAGATTGCAGAGGCTTTGGAGTACTATGAAAAAGAGCTTGCCATCGACCTTCAGCTTGTGGATGAGATCGGCACGGTTGAGGCCAGAACCGACCTTTCGGTCGACTACAACAAGATCGGTGCTATTTACAAGAGCAAGAAGGAGTACGAAAAGGCGAGAGATTATTATCTGAAGTCGCTCGAATTACGTGAGGCGCTGGCCAAGGAGACCGGCACCGTGGCGGCACGGCGCAACCTTTCCATAAGCTACAACAACCTCGGCAATGTGTACAGTCAGCTTGGCGGTAGCGAGACCGCCCGTAAGTACTATGAGCTGGATCTTGAGCTCAGCATTGCTTTGGCCGAGGAAAGCGAGCAGATAAGCGACCGCAGGAATCTTGCCATCAGCTACCGCACATTGGGCAACCTTTGCAAGGAAAGTAAGGAGTATGCCGAGGCCTGTGATTTCTACATCAAGGGAGCCGAAACAAGAGCGGCTGTAAGCCACCGCCTCAACAGCACTAAGGATTATTGGATAATTGCGGAAAACTACCGTGATGCAGGCACCTGCCGTGAGGAGCTCGATGATATCGAGGGCGCTGTCAAGCTGAATCTTGAGGCCTTGAAGTGGAGAGAAAAGGCGTTGGGCAAGATCGAATCCGAGGACAGCCTCCGCAAGGTATCCTTCAGCCTGTCAAGGCTGGGCCGACTTTATAAGAAGCTGGGCGATTACCCTAAGGCACGTGAGGCTTATACACGTGACCTTGAGATCAGCAAGCAGCTGGTAGAGAAGTCGTTTACGCCCCAAAACCGAGAGAATCTGGCCATATCGTACCAGACCTATTCGACCGTGGCAGGGGACGCCAAAAAGGAATACCTTTCAAAGGCGTTGGAGCTGATGACGGCGCTGTGCGCAGAGTACCCCGACAACGAGGGCTACCAAAAGCGCCGTGACAACTACACAAAATGGCTCAACCAAGCATAAAAAAGAACCCCACATTCCCTTAGGGAGTTGCGGTTAGGGATAATTCGCCCAAAACAGTGCCTTTTTGCGGTCTAATGCGTCAAAAGCCCACGGTACGCGTCAGCGTTACCGTGGGCTTTTTCCTTTTATACCAACAAAAATTCATTTGTTTTGGGTGCTATGCAGTTTTGTAGGATGAAATTTGAAGTAGCTGCGAAGTTGAAAAATGCAGTAATACTGCCGTATTTCAAGGCTTTTCAACAAGCGGCTTCTCAAATTTCACCGAAAAACCGATTTCTCCCTAATCGCAACTCCCTTTTGAACGGGAGTGTGGGGTCTTGCTTTGGCTGTTAAGGATAATCAAAGCCGCCGCCGTTTACGTTACAGCGCCGTAGACGCTTGATGCCTTTTATAAGGCCTTTAAAAGCGCCGTGCTTTTGGATGGAGATTATCATATACTGCGAGCAGGACGGCTCAAAACGGCATTTGTTACGCACCGTCGACGGTGCGTAACGCTGATATATCAACACCAGAGCCACCATCCACGACCGTGCACGCAGGAGGATGTAGATGAGCAACAAGGCACATACCGCAAGCACCGACAAAAGCACATTTAATTTAAAATAGACTGCAACAAAAATCAATGCCGCGGCAAATAACAGCGGCAAAGAAAGGTTAAGTATTATCGAAAACCAATTGATGTGCGGCCGAATCAGCTTGCGAACATAGTTCACGCTGCGCGGGTCGGACTCATCGCCCTGCATCTGCCGTTTTAAGGCTTCGATGTCGGGCTCACCCTCGGCCGAGAAAATAAATTCCTTCAAAATGTCCTCCTAAGAACAGCGGCGTTCACACACACGCCGAAAGCAAAGGGCTATTAGGCCTCTCTGCAGAAAATGAGCATGTAGTAGTTAACAGGAGTGGGCTGCTGGAAGCAACCGGGCTTCTCGGTAACTGTTACAACCTCCATGGAGTGATACTCCCAACCCTGAGCTGCCTCACGGTTGATGATGTTTGCGAAAAGGTCAAATGCTGCCTGGGTGTTTCCCTTGGAAACGCTTATGTCCATAGGACCGGGAACTGCTTTGTACTGTTTCATAATAAAATCCTCCCCAAATTTAAATTGCGTATGTGTGAATCCGCTATGCTTTAACTTAATAAAGTTTACATTTTCAGTATATAATATTCGACAAAATATGTCAATGTTAAATATTTAATTTTCTTAACAATTTTTTGTTTTTTCAAGCCCCCTTGAAACCGAGGCGGCAGAAGGTGTATAATGATAACATCAAAGAAAGGGAGAGAACGAATGAAAAGATTTCTTTCGGTCATATTAGCAGTTGCGGCGGTGCTTCAGCTTGCTGCCTGCGGCGGCCTTGGAGGGAACGATACCGCCAAGGTAGATACCATCGGTAATACCTCGCAAAGCGAGACCGATCTGAGCTCCGATACAAGCTCCGACAACGCTTCCGACTCCGACAGCTCGGTGTTTGACGGAGTGAGCAGCTACGAGGATCTGCTTGACCGTATTGATGACAATTACGATATCGAGGAGACCGAGGACGAGGACGGCGGTATAAACATTGAGATCAAGGTCCCCGATCCCGATGATGACGACGACAACGGCCCTGCAATACCCGATATTGACACGGTTCGTCCCGATCCCAAGCCGCAGCCTCAACCCGAGCCGGAACCTGAACCTGAACCTGAACCCGAACCCGAGCCGGAACCGGAGCCGGAGCCTCAACCTAAACCGGAGCCCGAGCCGCAGCCTGAACCCGAACCCGAACCGCAGCCCGAACCGGAACCCGAACCCGAACCCCAGCCTCAACCTCAACCTCAACCCAAGCCCGAGGTCAAGCCGACCTATACCTACACAACTGGTCAGAGGCACACCGAGGTGGCTTTAGAGGACTACTACCTTTACGGTCTGCTCAACGACACTCAAAAGGGCTGGTACCGCACCATCCATGAGGCGGTCGAAAACCTTGAGGGCAGCGCAGAATTTGACGGCAGGATGTCGGAAAACCGCAATTACTATATCTTCTTTATCTATATGTTCGACCATCCCGAGCATTTTTATCTCGGCAACACGTTAACGCTGTACAGCCACGGTAACGGTACGAGCGAGATAAAGATCTGCTACTCCGACGGCGAGACCTCCTCTAAAGGTGAGCTCACGCCCGAGCTTCATGAGAGAATTATTGAGCAAAAGGCCGAGTTTGAGTCCGAGGTCAACCGTATTATCAGCACCATCCCTGCCGATGCACCCGACGTATGGAAGGAGCGCCTCATCTATCAGCGCATCCTGCTTGACAGCCATTATAACCTCGGTGCTCAATGGAACGGTGTGTGCGAGCCTAACTGGAACGCCTACGGTATCATCGTCAACAAGTACGGTGTGTGCGAAGCCTATTCCGAAGCCTTCCAGCTTCTGTGCCTGAAGGTGGGCATCAATTCCACCTCGGTCGTGGGCACCGCAGGCGGCGGGCACAAGTGGAACGCCGTGCAGCTTGACGGCGAATGGTACATCTGCGACATCACCTTCGACGATCCCATCGGCGGCGGTGAAAACGATGCCTACTTCTACTATTTCAACCGCACAACGGCCGAAATGGAGGAGATGCACCACTCCACCGAGGGCAGCGATTACCCCGGCCCCAAGGCTACCGCCACCAAGTATTCGTTTGAAAACTCCTTCGGCGACGAAAGCCGTTACAAATTCGGTTAAAATTTAAGCGTGAGCGCTCCGAAAGGAGCGCTCATTTTTTGCCTAAAGTCGTTAATTTACATTCTTTTTACGGTTTGTTACATTGCAGTTTGCCGTCGGCGAAGGTATAATATGGCAGTACACAAGATCTGCGTGAAAAAGTGACGTTGAATCGTTGATATTCCTGTTGACTTTCGTGGGATGTAATGGTATACTATAACCGTTGTATAAAATATTTAAGGAGAGAAACCAATGAAAAGATTTTTATCGCTTATTTTGGTAGTTTTTCTGGCTGTCGGTCTGCTTGCCGCTTGCGGCAAAGACAGCTCTGACAGCGGATCGACCGGCTCCAACGCCTCTAACGGTTCGACCGACGCACCGCAGGGTGATGACAGCATTTTTTCGACCGAGGACGTAAAGTACGCCGACGCCAACAACGAATCGGTCTACCGTGTAGTCCGCCCCGAGTTTGATTCTGAATCTTTGGCATGGGGCGAAACCACAATTGAAACAAAATGTGCCACATATGTTTTCAAAGAGATCAGAAGCAAGGTGGGTGTAAATATCCGTAACGAGACCGACGTTAAAGACGGTACCGACATTTACGAGATACTTATCGGTGACACCAACCGCCCCGAGACCCAAAAGGTCAAGCAGTATCTCTTTGCCACCACCGGCGGCCACACCACCGACTATATAATCGGCTCCGTTGGCAAAAAAATCGTTATTTATTCTTCGGGTGAGGAGACCTTGATGAAGGCTTGTGAGTACTTCATTGAGAACTTCGCCAAAAAAGAGGGCGTCAAAGGCGGTATCAAGTATGTTTACGAGCCTGCTGATACCCAAAACGATGTTTATATCAATAACGTATCGCTTGCCAACTATAAGATCATCCGCAAGCACTACAATGAGTCTTATATGACCCAGGCGCAGATCGATAACCTTATCAAGACCGCTCTCGATACCTATGCTTATGCCATTGATTATTATGAGGACGAGTATGAGGCCGAAAGCGATTACGAGATAATCGTCGGCAACGCAAAGCGTCCCGGTGTTACCGCTATTGCCAATGCTGACGAGTATAAGATAACCGTCAGCGGCAAGAAGGTATACATAAACGGCGGCTCGGTGCAGGCTACCGCTATAGCCGTTTCGGAGTTTTTGAAGCTGATGGCCAAGGGCAAGCTGACCGATGCCGACAGCGTTGACGGCAACTACAGCGCCACCGTTGAAAAGTATGGCAAGTCGAAGTATTACACCCGTGTGTGGGGCGACGATTTTGACGGCACCGAGGTCGACCTTACAAAATGGGTACACGTTGGCGAAAATGCATACTCGAGCGGCGGCTTTAATGGCCGAACCGCTGTCCGCTCCAAGGATCCCGGCCGTGTGTTCGTGTCCGACGGAAAGTTCAACATCCTTGCGGGCTATGACGATGATTATTACTACGGCGGTATGCTTATGACCGACCGCACTATGCTTTATAAGTACGGCTATCTTGAGATGAGTGCGCTTCTGCCCGATGCACCCGGTCTTTGGACCTCGCTGTGGCTCGACTCACGCTGGCACGCACAGAACGGCAAGCAGCCCGAGGTCGGCGTTTACTACGACTTTGAGATAGATATCAACGAGTGCTTCGGTAACGCTTCGGCCGTTGCAGCCAACTGCCACAAGTGGCCTACCGCCCTCGGAGAGCAGGATGGCTACGAGCATACCTCGCTTGACCATCCCGAATACAAGCAAAAGAGGCGCACCTTTATCGACGAAGGCGTAAACTTTGGCGACGGACTGCACACCTTCGGACTTTTGTGGGACGAGACCCAGATGACCTTCACCTGCGACGGTGAGCCCTACTTCTCGTATGCCATCAACACCACTATTGAGGATCTTGACGGCTTCCACGCTCTGTGCTACATCCGCTTGAGTGCCGCCATCGGCTTTGCAGGCAACCCCATGGGCGAGATCATCCCCGATGACGACCCCAGATGGCAGACCAGAAACGCCATGGTCGTTGATTATGTCCATCTCTATCAGCTTCAGGACGGCAAACAGATCACCGTCACCGGCGACGATATTTTCAAATAATTCGGTAAACCTTAAAGCGCTCTTCATAGAAAGAGCGCTTTTTTGTTGGATTTTGTCTTTTCGGGGTTTACATTCGGTAGCATTGTATGGTAGAATGTATGCAATGCATTTTTGCAAAAAAGCCTTATTACAAATGAAAATTGAACCAAAAGGGGATAAAACAAATGGCTAAAAGTATGCTTTCTTTTTGTGCGCCGTTCCCGGCGCTCACAGCCAACCGACTTTGGACGGAGTATTATTCGGCGCAGCATTTTGTTATCGGCCGTGTTGCCGATTGGTCGCTGATGGCGGTCTCGACAAGCTGTATTGAGGTAAACGGTGTAAGAGGCTACGCCGCCTGGCATATCGACAGGGAATTTGCCGAAAAGATCATCAACAATAATCTGTCGTTTCTCACCACCTTGATCAGCAATACCAACAAGGACGATGCCGATCTGTTCATCCGTGCTGACGGCGGTGTTGAGGATCTCACAAAGCTCCGTGACGAGGTTCAGAGCGGCCAAAAGGAGAGCTTTATCGACCCCGAGCTTGAGGAAATGCTCAAGACCTATCTCGACCCCCAAAAAATGAAGGCCAACCGCAAGCACAACAAGGCGATCCATAAGTCGTTCCCCACGGTCAAGCAGCCGTGGTATGTCGAGATATTCAAGGGTCCGTTGAGAAGGATACTTTGGGGCCTTGTAGTGCTGGCGGTCAGCGGTGTTTTCCCGCCGCTTATGGCTTTGGGCGGATTATTGTGCATACCGTTTTTCTTCTGGGGCGAGTATTCCTCGGATGAATGGACCGAGACTTCAAAGACTGCTTCGTGTGATAAGTGCGGGGTTGAGGGTAAGATCAAGCTGGTCAAGCTGACCAACCGTATGTACATCCCGTTTTTAAGAAGGATAACCTCGATCCCTTATATGAAAAAGTATTATTACGTTTGTGACGGTTGCCTCCAAAAGCATTTGGGCGAGGAAAACTTTTCGCAGATCCTGGCCATGGCCAAGACCGATATGGCCACCGTTAAGGAGATCACCAAAAAAGAGTATGAAGAACTGCTCAAAAACCAATAAACGCACTGCTGACCGTGTAGCATCCGTGATGTACACGGTTGCGCTTTTTGTGCTGATATTAACGGTTTCGGTGGCTTTGCCGATATATTTCCGCCCGTTTTATTACCTGCATGTCGATGCGTTGGAGCTCGACTTTTCGAGCGGCTACTCCAAAGCCGAGGTTTTCACGGCCTACAACGGCCTTATGGACTATCTCACGATGCCGTGGGAGGAATTTTCGGTCGGCAAGATGGCATTTTCGGCCGAGGGGCAAGCGCATTTTGCCGATTGCAGAGTGCTGATTGTTATAAATTCTATCCTGCTGACCGTCGCGGCGGTCGGTGCGGCCGTTTTGAAGGTGTTAAGCAAAAAGGGCAGGGTCAAATTGTTAGGATTCGGCAGGTTTCCCTGTGGATTCTGGGCAGGTGCGGCGGCTTTGGCTGCGGTGCTGATCGTGGGGACGGCGGTCGCAATCGATTTTGACGCCGCCTTTGAGTTTTTCCACAAGTCTTTCTTCACAAACCAAAACTGGGTGTTCGACTGGCGCACCGATGAGGTCATACTCATTCTCCCGTGGCGGTTTTTCCGCAACTGCGCCGTGCTCATACTGTCCTCAATAACCCTGCTGTCGACCGTCGCCGTCACACTCGGCGTGATAAAAAGGAAAAGATCCAAGCTGTAAGTAATTACAGCTTGGATCTTTTTTTGCTTTTTTCGATATTCTTTTCCCACATATCGGCATTGTCGATATAAATTTCAAAAAGTTGGGAATAGGTAGGTATTCTGTAAAAATGCCCTCGGCGGGAGGGGACGGGAGGACCAACCACGCCAAGAAACACCCCAAGCACCGAAACCGTTACCCAATTCGGGAAATAGCACAGCACAAGCATTATTATGAAAGAAGACGAATAATAGCCGCCGAGTATGATGTAGGACAGCCATTTGTGCGGCAAGATCCTTCGCCAAAAGCGGTAAGGTATTGCCAATGCGTTGAACAAAGTGAACAAAGGAACGGATATCAGCGCCGAAACGGCGGCAATTGCAATAAATGCAATGAACTGCTCTGTCGAAGCGCCGGGGGAGTTTATCAACAGTATCACATAAAACGGGCACAGCAAAATGATTGCCGCAAATATAACCACGTCAAAAACCAAGGTTGCCACGCCCCTGATCTTTGCATCAAGCTCTTTGCAGTATTTCTTGGCGATGGATATTATGCAAAGAGGCGCTTTATCAAGAACGATATGCTTTCCGCCTTTGGTGTAGATGATGGCTCGGAAGCCTTTTTTACTGTCGGTCTTAAACCGTTGCTTTGAATCCAGGGCGTATTCGATTTTTTCAACCGTTTCCCAACGCACCATACCTTTTGGATAGTGAATGCCGTCTTTTGCAAGCACGCAGATGATACGCCCAAAGCAATATACGTTGAGAACTTTAAGAACCATAAACGGCAATGCAAAGCAAAAGCCGACCCAAACGCCGACCGCGAGATCCGACAAATAGTCAGAAGTTATGTGACCCTTGTTGAACAGCGAGTTGGCAAAAATAGAATAAACAACCAAAAATACTGTTGCAAACAGAGCTATAAGAGGAATATTGAAATACTGACGGCGAAGCTTCTTCCCGTTGATGCTTTTCAAAGAGTTTCCCTCCTTGCGGTGTGATGGCTTAAATGTGATAAAAGGTGTCTGAACACAGGTGAAAACGAACAAAAGGTGTCTGTTCTCCTACCGAAGACTTTATGAATAAATTTTTTCCAAAAAACTCCATATAGTAAATAATACAAGCGTTATGATTATGTGAACAATGGGCAAAAAGCTTATAAGACTTAATTTTTTCTTATGAAATGTATTTATGGTTGAAGCGATATATGTTATGGGGTACGTTCCTGCTAATAACATAGAAAACACAGCAGCAAAAGCGAGCAGAAAAGATTGCTCTGAAAGCATTCCGATATTTGCGAGAGATATTATAGACCCAAGAATTGTAATCAGAGAAATTGGAACGGGCAACGCCTGTATGACAGTAACTGTCCAAATCAAAACTTTGTTTTTCATTTTGTGTTCTCCATTGCGGTTTTGCAAGAAGCAATTAACATTACGTGTAAAGAAGTACATTTGGATGATAATGCTTTGAAAGTTTGCTCATCAATATACTTTGTTCGGTATAACAATCCAAGCCAATATCCCGTTTCACTTGCTTCTTTGAGAGCAATTTCAAATTTAGATATAAAATCCTTTGTATCTTGTGCATATTGTGCTTCGTGAATATTGGCACCGATGCTTGTACCACTTCTGCAGATTTGGTTGGATATAATCGTTTCGTGATTCGCTTTCAGATATTTAACGAGGTTTATAATGTCAACCGAAAAGTCCATCGAAAGTTCGACGAGTTTGTTTTCTTTCATAATTGCACCTCCTTCTCCGTTATTATATCACAAATCGCTTGTTTGTCAAATGATGTATTGCCTACGGCGATATGATGTTATGCTCCGCATAATGATGTTGCTCGTTTCACTCGCAATGATGCGATGTTTGTCCCAAAATGTGGCGAAGCCACACATCATTAGGCGTAGCCGTCATCATTGGGTGTTGCCCAACATCATTTGCCGAAGGCAAACATCATTCAAAAAGACCTCTTTTGTCCAGTAGACAAAAGAGGTCTTTTTGTTGGCTATGGGCTACAAAAAAGATATTTTTGCCGTTTTTGCGTATGAATTCGAACTCTCACAAATACTTAATCTGTAATCTTATCTTTTTTCGCTGCTTCTACTATTGCTGATGCTTCGCTAAGCCTAAGATCCCAATACTTTTGTAGCATAGCTATGATTTTATCAGAGGGAATCCCGCATTCAAGCATTGCATCTACTGCTCTACTAAATCCCCAAACTCTTTCTTCAAACACAGCATCATCAATTACTTGATTTCCCGCATCACGCACGGTTTGTAATAGTTCAACTCCGAGTTTTGAGACCATATTTTTAAAATTTGAGTTCATAGGTTATTTCCTCTTCTTTTATTTATCGTATTCAAAAATGGCTTACTGATTTGTGGGCATTTCCCACAAATCATATGTAGCCCATTTCTTGGCAGTGGTCTGATACCGCTTTCTTAAAGTCTTTCAATTTTGCCTGATACCCTCTGTGCGCAGTAATCAAGCCGCTGACACTCATTTCGTTGCATACGAGCAACTCGTTCACGGATAGCTTAAATGACTGAATCATTTGCTCAGAAATGACATCTTTGGGGTTGTCGTATCCGTCATATTCACCCTGGCAAAAGCTCAGCAACACCTCCGAAAACCACTTGCGGATAGGCTTGTCCATGCACCTGTGAATGCACGACATAGAAGTGAGAACACTATTAGCCTTAGCATCAAAGCCATCTTCCGTCAATATTTCAAACTTTCCGGATGCGTGTGCCATTTCGTTTCTTGTATCAACCAGATCGCTAACAGCAGAAATCTGAGAGCGGTCTAATTCTATAATTTTGAACAGCCTTGCAATATCTTTTTCAGGAATCAAACTATACGCAAATATCGAGTCCGCATCTTCGATTTTCAAGTCTCTTTCCCGTCCATTGTACGGGCGTGCAAATACGATGGCATCTTTGTAGCGTTTCGGCTCAATTTGCCCGATTTTCCACGCCGTACAATAGATATAGGTCATATAAAGAAGATGTAGACCAAAATACGCAAACTGATATTGCCCATATTTGTAGTTTACCGCAATGAGATTGGTAATGTTCTGGATGTAATTGATTACGTCCTCTTCATCGGCGGGATCAATGGGAAGATAATTTAGTATTTCCTGCAGGTATGGTACCTCTGTATAATCAACTACATCAGACACTTTTACTCACCCCAAACTTCCTTTATACGGGTTTCAATTTTTTCGGTGAAAACTTTTATGAGTTGCTTGGATGGCTCAATTAGAGATTGTTCATAACTAATCTGGTCAAGGATTTTCTTCTGTTCCTCAAGAGATGGAACCGGAATACGATACTGTTTGACATAGTTAATGTCAATTCGCTGCTGACCAGCAGTACCAGTCATAAACGATTTCCCACCATCAATAAACTCGGGGGTATTGATGTGATAGAAAATCCACTCCGGATATACGAGCGAGGTGTTTGCTCGTATTACGATATACTCAGTAGACCCGAAGCCGATACCATTTGTCAGATTTCGAGCAATGGCAGCTTTCCCGTTTTCAAAGCAAGGTGTAATCTTCGCAAGAAGAATATCATTATCTCTGAAATAGGTAAAGCCAGAAAGCACTTCGGAGAGCTTTCGCTTCTCTTTTGGTGCAAATGTAACATCGAAAGTATTGATATCAGCCATGGGAACAAACGAAACCTCGGTATCCTCCGGCAACGCCTTGGCCTCATCTTTAGAAGGCTTGAACATCGCTATTTCTGCTAATGTTTTGTAAGTATCAGCCTGGCAAATAATCTGAGGAGTATAGTTTGACACAACAGCCCTGGCACCTGTGATTATGTGCTGGTATCCCTCAAGCTCTTCAACCATCTTCTGTTGAATTGCTACAGGAATTTGGTGTATCGGGAGATCTAACAAATATTTGGCATCTACACGAGGGAGCTGGCCACCACTAACTCCATTTAGAACCATCTCGTTAAAACGAGCGCTTCTAAAAATACGGCTATACAATTCTGGCAGTATGCTGTCTTTATCTTTGGCTCTGAGAACAATAATGTCTGTTGAACAAATGCCGTCTGTGTTCGGATAAGCGACCTTGTTTAATGCAGGTCTCAACCTACCATATAGAATATCAGACTTCTTAAATACTCGTTTAGCACTTCTGATAGAATCAATCTCACATTCAAGTTCACCTAAGAGTCTTCCGGTTGACGGCTCTATGTTCTCTAAACCAATGTATACCGTCCAGCCAGTTTCCTCAACAGGGTTTATTGTGTCCGAAACAAGTTCAAATAGATCTCCAACCTTGACTAACGGCCAATTATTTTTAGATGCAATTGTTTCATTAGAACGATACCGGCTACCGACAAGGATATAAGAATTTCTTCGCACTTTATCAAGCGAGATAACCTCAAAACCCACCTTCAGCATATCTGCAGCCTGATCCTTATCTAACTTTCGATATTCTTCATATCTTGTTAAATCGCTGGGAGTATCAAGCTTGCGGCGATGATTGTCGAGTGTGTATCCATCGCTCTTGACATCAAAATACCAAAAATCTTTCTTCTTTTCCGATGCCTTAATCTTTTTGTTTACCTTGGTCGCATAAATAATATCGGTTTTTACACCAGTATATGGCAGAAAAACACCTTGCGGCAAAGAAATTATGCTCTGGAGCTGGCAGTGATCCAGCAAATACTCACGAGTTTTCGCAAGATCCTTGCGGAACAGGAAGCCTTCCGGAACAACAAGTGCCATACGTCCATTTTCGGCAACACTATTGATTGCCTTCATACAATGCTGCACACAGATGCTATCGCCATTTGTGCTTGGAAGATCATAAAGATTTCCGTGTTTCGTTTTCTGCGAATACGGCATATTTGCGAGGACAATGTCAAATCCTCTGTGGTGCAAAACACCGTTCTCATCCGTATAGGTTTCGGTTCCATCAATGGGATTGGCCAAACTGTCGAGCATTTGGATGTTGCTGTGTCCATCACCAGCCAAAATCATATTCATTTTGGTGATTCGGGCAGTGTTTGTAATTTCGTTGCCGTATACTGTAGACTCCCGCAAGGTTTTTATATTCGCTTCGGTTCGAGCCATATTGTTATGGATATACCGGAAACTCTCAATAAGGAAACCGCCAGTGCCGCAGAACGGGTCATAAATTTTTTCGCCAATCTGCGGATTCACCAAGCGCACCATTGTTTTGACAATATGACGAGGCGTGAAGTATTCGCCCAAATCATTCTTGGTGGAGGTAGATGCTTTCAAGAAATATTCAAAAGCATCACCCTTAACATCGCTGTCCACATCGGTAAGCATAAGGGGATCAAGCTTATCCATGATCTCCTTTAAGATGCTTGCATCCCTAATCTGCAAGGGCGTAAAAATATCCGTATCATAGAGTGCGTTCAGCTTGTCATATACAGTTTTGTTTATATACTCAATGCGTGTAGAAATGGGAATTTGCTTAATGCTGTCCCAACTGCAAGCAATATCAAATTTAGTTGGAATGCCAGCTTCACGCTTAATCTGCTCGCTTTCGCTGATAAGCTTCAAGAACAGAATGTTTGCAAATTCTCCGAAGCGTTCAATGCCGGCACGCAGACCTTCTCCACGAAGCATATTGTTTGCTTCATCAAAAATGCGAATAAGCTCTTTTCGGTCATACTGAACTTTAGGGCTAACGGTATTTACTTCGAAGGACGTCAAATAACGCAAAGCAAGAGCTTCGCGGATAAATTCATCTACTTCCTCACCGTTAAGAATCGGAGGTCTATTTGCTACAGTATGAAATGCTTTGCAGAAAACACCGTCAGTAGCGAATACGAGAGGTGCTTCAATAGCTTTTGCGTACTGGATACCTTGCTCCAATGCGGCATCAAGCCGAACACCTTTCTTTTTAGCTTCGATAACGATCAAAGGCTTGTCGCTATCTTTCGAGTACAAAACATAGTCCGGACGCTTTCCGCCGAGCTTCTTTTTTTCTGCTTCAGAACGAGGTTGTTCGTAATAAACATTCTGCTCTTTACCGCTTAATTTCCAACCGAGGTTTTCAAGGCTACGGTCGATGAGCACACGGGTTTCTGCTTCTAATGGCATTGTATTTGTATTCATTACGCACCCTCCTTGTTGCCCATTTTTCTAAGTTCGGTATTTGCTTTACCTGTGAGTGAATATTTTCCTCGGCTGCTGAGTTGAACAATATAACCATTCGTTTTCAATTCACCAATAATTGTATTTACTTTAGTTTTTGTAAAATGCAATATATCAGCAATTTCTTGTTGTGATAACTTGACAATTTGCTCATTATTAACGGAAATCTGCCGATTTGCCATACATTCTAAAACTCTGTATTTATCATTTACAAAGAATCCAGACATTGCAAATACCCCCCCAAAAAATACTTCGGTCTTAAAATTATACCATATCAGTCCAAAAACGTCAATATATCAGTCTCGATTTGTGGAGAAATGTAAGTTTCTTGTGCTATAATCATCCGCAAAGGAGTTGATAAAATGAGAACTTACACGCAAAAAGAAAAACAAGCGGTCATTGACCGTGTTATATCCGGTGAGCCGTCTGCGCATATCCTCGCCGACACCGATATACCCAAGAGCACCTTTTACAGTTGGTTACGCATTTATCGAGAGGAACAAAACGCTGCCAATAAGAGAACGGTGGACATCCGCAATTTTCACTTGCTTGAAAACAAAGTCACACGCTTGGAAAGTATCGTTGAAATTCTCAAATCTGCAACCTGCACGCCGAAGTCGCCATTAAGACAACGGTTATATGCTGCTGAACAGCTTTACGGTAAATATAACGTGCACATAATCTGTGATGCGTTTGACATTTCCCGAGGAACATTTTATAACCACGTTCTCCGCAACAAGAAAGACAACACGTGGTATGCGATACGTCGGGAAGAACTACGGCTTCGCATACAGGAGATTTACGACGAAAGCAATCAGATCTTCGGTGCCGCTAAAATTGCGGCAGTCATGAAAAGTGAAGGCTTCAAAGTCAGTAATGAAATGGTACGCACGCTTATGCGTGATATGGGGTTAGTCAGCATTCGTCAGTCGGCGAAGAAATTATACGAAGACGAAGGGCGCAAGTATAAAAATCACCTTAACCAAGAGTTTGACACGAACAAGCCGAACGAAGTGTGGGTTAGTGATGTTACCTATTTCAAGTACGGCGAAAATGCTTATTACATTTGCGTGATTATTGACCTGTTCTCACGTATGGTCGTGGGTTATAAAATTGGAAAGACCAACAGCACGCAGCTTGTAAAATCTACTTTTCAAATTGCCTATAAAGCACGTCAGCCGGATTCAAGTTTGATCTTCCATACTGACCGCGGCGGCAACTATCGTTCCAAAACAATGAACGACTATATGCGTTCACTACACATCACGCATTCCTTTTCACGTGCGCACGTGCCGTATGACAATTCTGTAATGGAATCGTTCTTCGCTTCTTTGAAGCGTGAGGAATTGTATCGCACGAAATACCGTTCGGAAGCAGACTTCCGAAGTGCGGTGGACAAGTACATTGTATTCTACAACACCAAACGTCCACACAGGAAATTGCAATACAAGACTCCCGAACAGAAGGAAGAGGAATATGCCTTGAAGGACGCGGGTTTATAAGACACGTGCAGTCGGACTAATGGGTTCGAAAAGGTTTGCTTTTAAATCTTCGGATTTTAAAATTTGCGTTTTTCTGTTTTTAGTCCAGCTGACAAAAAGAAAATGCGACCTCGAAAAGCCGCATAAATACTGGGTTTTATAATAAAAACACCATTGAGTCTGAACTTGAGGGTTCAGATTTCAATGGTGTCTTTAGATGGCTGGGGTGGCAGGATTCGAACCTACGAATGCAGCAGTCAAAGTGCTGTGTCTTACCGCTTGACGACACCCCAACATATAAAATTGAAGGCTTACCTTTTTTGGCTCGGTTTTTGAGGCTTTTTGGCATTAAAATCGGGCGCTTTTTGAAAAAAGGTAAAAAAAATAAAAGTGGGGTGGATAATCGGAGTCGAACCGATGGCCTCCAGAGCCACAATCTGGCGCTCTAACCAACTGAGCTATACCCACCACATTTTTAAACAAACGTGCCTTAAGCACACGGACTATTATATCCACCGAAAGGCCATTTGTCAATAGTAAATTTTCAAAATTCGCAAAAATTACAGTTTAAAATCCTTCGGGTCGTAGTCACGGCCGATATCCTTGACCCTCGGTACACGCTTTAAGGGGTCGTAACGGTAGGAGCGACAGCTGTCCAGAGGCTTGGTCACGCCGTGCTTCATGCAAAATATCTCCTCTCCGCCCGAAAGCGGACGACCCTCAAGGCAATACGCACAGGCAGGGCTTATCGACTTGTCAAAAAACTTACTGTTTCCCACGGTATCGCCTCCCAAAAGCTTTTTTACCATTATACTCCCGTTTTATTGCGCTGTCAATATTTTTTGAGGTCAGCCTCCGTACTTGAGGAATTGTGGATAAAGCTTAACAGCACAAGGCACAGCACCACCAACGATGCCGCTGCCAAGGGGCTTGTGTGCACGGCGGCCGTTGTCCCGAACGTTCCTGTGCTGATTGAGCGAGGGAAAACGACCTCGGCTACGGCGATAAGACCTGCCGAAAGCGCACCGTGGGCAAGTCTTGACAAAAAGATCGATCGCAACGGCGGCTGCAGGGCATGTGCGGCGGCCGTGACCTGAAAGATAACCGAGATTCCTCCGAACCCAAGCAAAAATGCCGCCAAGGGCAGATCTTGTCGGGTACAATGGGTCAACCCAACCGTGACCTCGGATAGCATTGTTACCACCCGTGACACCGACTGCGGCAGGTAAGAAAGCAATCCGCCAAGACCCGAAAACACCACTACAAAGGCCGAAACCGTCAGCATGGTGGAGGCCGCATCGCCCACCGCCCTCACAAATGCATCCGAAACGGCAGGGCAGAGGTCTTTTTTTAAGGCTTGCGGTTGCCTGTGCGGCGGTGAAAACCGTCGGTCGGGCAAAAAACGCACCGTAGCGGTCAAGATAACGGTCGCTAAAAGATGCACTATAAGTAAGCGCACGCCGTCCGAGGTGCTTTCCAGCATCGCCGAACCGACCGCCGTGACGATAAAAGCAGGGCCTGCGTTGACCGAAAAGGTCAGCATTTTTAAGGCCTTGGCACGGGTCACGGTGCCGTTTTCGTAAAGAGTGTTAATAAGCCTTGCGCCCACGGGGTAGCCCGAAACGGCGGCCAAAAGCCATACCGTGGCGCATTGGCCGTCGAGCCCGAAAAGCGCTTTTGTGGCGGGGGATACCACCCTGCCAACGGTGTCTGCGATGCCCGAATACGCAATAAAAAGTGCCACCGCCGTGAACAAAAACAGCGAGGGCAAGACCTTGTCGGCACAAAGCACAAGTCCCTTTTTCACGCCCTCACGCACCGCCTGCGATCCGACCGTGATACCCACGGCAACCAAGACTCCCACCGCCGCCAAAATGCTCTTTTTCAAGCGTAATACCATTCCCACACCGTTCCTTTCTACATATTTTCGTGCCGAAGGCACATATCGGGCGCAACAGCGCATATCGAGTTTGCGGACTGAAACATATCGAGCGAAAAGCACATATCGACACAGATGTCTTACCGTAGGGGCGAACTGTGTTCGCCCGCCGAGCCCTCCTTGCCTAAAGGAGGGTGGCATTGCGAAGCAATGACGGGAGGATTTCGCAAGCCGACTATATTGTATCATTTTTAGTCCATTGTAACGGTGGACACCTCATCCGTCAGGCTTCGCCTGCCACCTTCCCCTCGAGGGGAAGGCTAATTGTAGGGGAGGCCATCGGCCGCCCACCGTAAGACGGCTTTGCGGGACGTCGTGGGCGCCGTCCCCTACAAGAGATCCATTCACGTCATCGTAGGGGCGATTCACGAATCGCCCTCGGTCGCATCGTGATGCGACCCTACAAAACCAATCCGCCCAACCGTAGGGGCTTTCCTGTTCGCCCGCTACAAGATGGCTTATGAACCCTCTCACCCGACATTAGACGGGAGCTCTCCCGAGGGGAGAGCCTAACCGTAGGGGCGAACTGTGTTCGCCCGCCGTAAGACGGCTATGTTGTATCATTTTTAGTCCATTGTAACGGTGGACACCTCATCCGTCAGGCTTCGCCTGCCACCTTCCCCTCGAGGGGAAGGCTAATTGTAGGAGAGGCCATTGGTCGCCCACCGTAAGTTGGCTTGCGGAACGACGAGGGCGCCGTCCCCTACAATAGAGATAAATTATGCTTCGCATAGCTAAATTTTTGCTTTCGCAAAAGCTAAATTGCGCATGGCGCAGCTTATGTTATCACAAAAATATATGCTGACGGTTTCGAATGAATGAGCGTTTTTTGACATAACCATTATATTGAATGTTGATCAGGGCAGAGCGAATGATCCGCTTTTTTAACGGAGTACGGGTCATTTGCTCTACTTTGTGGAAAGGTATGGTTTTATGGCAAAAAAGCTCAAGCCTGACGTAGAATCCCGAAAACCCAAATGGCGGTTGTTTTCGGGCATCCCCGAGCTGTCGGGGCCCATTATACAGATCTGCGGCAACCGTGAGGTATCGGTCGACGGCTGCAAGGGGGTCATTGATTATTACGACGACCGCATAAAGCTGCGTATCGATGGCGGCTCGGTCACCTTTTCGGGCGAGGGACTTACCATAACCTCGTTTAACGAGTCGGCGGCAGTCATTACGGGTAGACTTCAGAACGTTGAGCTTTCGGTGAACTGATATGCTGATAAAATTTTTGAGATATTTTCTGGGATACGTGCGGTTTTCGGTCAAGGGCGAGTTTCCCGAGCGCTTTTTGACCCAGCTTGCGCAAAGCAACATTTCGGCGTGGGACATACGCCGCACAAGATCGGGGCTCGAAGCCAAGGTGCTGGTGAAGGATTATCTAAAATTCCATTCGGTCAAGGCTAAAAATCGGGTCAAAACACGTGTTTTAGCCCGTTTCGGTCTGCCGTTTTTCATAAAAAAGCACCGTTTGCGTGTCGGTTTTGCCGCAGGGCTCGTGCTTTATTTTGCGGCGCTTTTCTTTTTGTCATCGTTTGTCTGGAACGTGAGGGTGGTAGGCAACGAGACCATCCCCGAAAAGGATATTCTTGCGGCCTGTGAGCGGTTGGGGCTTTATGAGGGTGTCCGACGCTCCGATATCGACCAGGGACTTTTCAGAACACGGCTGGCGCTGGAATTTGACAACATTGCGTGGGCCTCGGTCAACATTGAGGGAGTAAGGGCAACCGTCAACATTTCGGAGTCCGAGCCCGACCGTCTGCCGCCAAAGGCACCGTCAAATCTTGTGGCAGGCTTTGACGGCGTTATTACGGCTATCGAGGTCACCGAGGGCACCATCAAAACAGCCGTCGGGCAGACCGTGAGAAAGGGCGACCTGCTGGTGTCGGGCATAACCGAGTACAAGGACGGTACCTACAGCTTCGGGGCGTCCGAGGGTGAGGTCATTGCCCAGACCGAGCGTGAGCTGGAGTGCTTTGTGCCGTTTGAGCAAACCGAGAAAAGGTATGTGGGACGGCCGATAAAACGCCGCGTTTTAACGTTTTTCGGACTTAATATACCCTTGTATCTGGGTACGGTCGAAGGGCCTTACGAGACCGAAACGGTCTGCCGCCGCTTTGAAAAATATGAGATGTACCTGCCCGTGAAGCTGACCGAAACCGAGTTTTTAAAATATGAAACGGTCAACATCACGCTGTCAGAGGACGAGGCTAAGCAAAAAGCCGAGGCCGAGCTTTTGAAATTGGAGGAATCGGAGCTAAATAACGCCGAAATTTTAGAAAAAAAGGTCGATTTTGAGGTAACCGCCGCAGGTGTCAGGATAATTTCAAAATATAAATGCCGACAAAACATCGGAAAGCAGGATTTATTATTGATTTTAGAGGAAAAATAATGTAAAATAGTATTTGGATGAGTATATACTTTTACTTGTCACTCTTTTAAGGCTGTGTGATGAATTTGACGGAACAGACCATAAATATCGAGCGTGTTGAGTTTGTGTACGGACTTTTCGGAAACTTGGACGAAAACGTGCGCCTTATCGAAAAGGAGTTTTCGGTCAAGGTGGCGTTGCGCTCGGGTGAGATAAAGGTTTCGGGCGAACCCGAGGATGTTGACAAGGCCGTCCGCACCATTAACGGACTTTTGTCGCTCATAAGCCGTGGCGAGACTCTTACCGAGCAGAATATCCGCTACATTATGTCGCTTGCCACCGACGGTGACGACAACGGCATAAAAAAGCTTTCGGATACCGATTGCATCTGCATCACCTCAAAGGGCAAGCCCATAAAGCCCAAAACAATAGGTCAGAAGCGGTATGTTGAGGCAATAAGGGACAATACCGTGACCATCGGTGTCGGCCCTGCGGGAACGGGTAAGACCTACCTGGCAGTGGCAATGGCGGTGGCGGCCTTCAGAGCCAAGGCGGTCAACCGCATAATCCTGACCCGACCTGCCGTTGAAGCAGGCGAAAAGCTGGGCTTTTTGCCGGGTGACCTTCAGCAAAAGGTCGACCCGTATTTGCGCCCCTTATACGATGCGCTTTTTGATATGCTGGGAGCCGAAAACTTCCAGAAATGTCAGGAGCGCGGAGATATTGAGGTAGCACCGCTTGCCTATATGCGAGGCCGCACACTGGACGACAGCTTTATCATCCTTGACGAGGCGCAGAACACCACCTCCGAGCAGATGAAAATGTTTCTGACCCGTCTGGGTTTTAACTCAAAGGCGGTCGTCACGGGCGACATCACACAGATCGACCTGCCCGACGGTAAAAAGTCGGGATTGAAAGAGGTCTTGCACATTTTAGACGGTGTTGACGACATTTCGATATCCAAATTTTCGGAGCGTGACGTTGTCCGTCACCGACTTGTGCAGGAGATAATCAAGGCATACGAAAAGTATGAGGAGAAAAAGCAAAGGAGCAGACACAGTGGAGAAAGATAAGGTTAAAGTTAATATTGTGAACAAGCAAAAAGCAGAAAAGATCCCAACCGGCATCAGAATGCTGATTCGCCGTGCCTGCATTGCTGTTTTGAAAATGGAGGAGTTTCACGATTCGGCCGAGGTCGAGGTCTCGTTTGTTGACGACAAGCAGATCCACGAAATGAACCTGCAGTTCAGAAATATTGACCGCCCGACCGATGTTTTGTCCTTCCCCTTGGGTGAGGACGGTGTTTACGATATAAACCCTGCCAGCGGTGCCAAAATGCTTGGCGATATCGTCATCTCGGTCGAGCACGCCAAGGCACAGGCCGAGGAATACGGACACACCTTCCAGCGTGAAATGGCATTTTTGACGGTGCATTCGATGTTGCATTTGCTTGGCTATGACCACGTAAACGGCGGTATTGAGGCCGAGACGATGCGTGAAAAGGAGGAGGCCGTGCTGCTGCAGATGGGTCTCACCCGTGAGGTTACATTTTTAGAATAAGGTTAAGGAACATAAAATGAGTGAACAAAAATCGGCTTTTATAGCCATTGTCGGACGTGCCAATGTCGGAAAATCATCGCTGATGAACTGCATTTTGGGTCAGAAGGTCGCCATCGTGTCGGACAAGCCGCAGACCACCCGTACACGCATAATGGGCGTTAAAACTCTTAATGAAACGCAGATAGTTTATATCGATACCCCCGGCTTTCACAAGCCTAAAAACAAGCTTGGTGAAAGGATGATGGACTCGGTCTCGCAGGGGTTGTCGGACGTCGATGCCGTGACGCTGGTCGTCGAGGCAAAACCCAAATTCAAGCTCGATTCCGAGGATATGCCCAAGGCCGAGCTTGCGCTTATCGAGGAGTTCAAAACCCGCCGACTTAAGGCCATTCTTTGCATAAATAAAATAGACCTTTTGGAGGACAAGAGCGACCTTTTGGAGGTCATTTCCGCCTACACGTCACTTTATGATTTTGAGGCGGTCTTGCCCATTTCGGCCAAGACGGGTGACGGTGTGGACAGCCTTGTGGCAGAGCATTTGAAGTATGCAAAGGAATCGCCGCACTTTTTTGCCGACGACGAGGTCACCGACCAGGCCGACAGCGTTATGGTGACCGAAATGATACGAGAAAAGATGCTCCATTTGCTGGATAAAGAGATACCCCACGGAATTGCGGTGGGGCTTGAGCGCTTCTTTGAACGTGACACCGCCAAGGGTGAGCCGATAATCGAGGCCGAGGCGATAATTTATTGCGAGCGTGATTCGCATAAGGGAATCATCATCGGCAAGGGTGGCGCAATGCTTAAAAGAATAGGCTCCTTGGCACGTGCCGATATCGAGGAATTTTTCGGCTGTAAGTGCAACCTTAAGCTGTGGGTCAAGGTCAAGGAGGACTGGCGCAACCGCGACGGCCTCATAAGAAGTTTTGGGTTGGATAATAAATAAGCTAAATTCGCCGTTGATGGACTGACCCTCTCCGTCACACTTCGTGTGCCACCTCTCCCAAAAGGAGAGGCTCCGAAAGGCTCTCCCTTGAGTATAGCTCCCGACGAATGTCGGGTGAGAGGGAGAGATAAGCCAACTCACGGCGGGAGGCCGATGGCCTCCCCTACGACATGGCAATTTGTCATTTTGCAGGGGACGGCGCCTACGACGTCCCGCAAAGCCGGCTCACGACGGGCGAACGCAGTCCGCCCCTACGACAGCCTCCCTTGCCTAAAGGGAGGTGGCTGAGCGTAGCGAAGACGGAGGGATTCCGTAAGCCAACTTACGGCGGGCGATTCGTGAATCGCCCCTACGATTTGGTGAATTGATCTCTTGTAGGGACCGACCTCCCGGGCGGTCCGCGGGCGCACACACAGGTGCGCCCCTACGATTGGATTTTGTTTGTTTTAGCCTTCTCCAGTGGGAGAAGGTGGCATTGCGAAGCAATGACGGATGAGGTGTCCGCCGTCACAAAAGGCTGTAAATGATACAATTAAGTCGGCTCACGTCGGGCGAATAGGAAAGCCCCTACGGCATCCTTTAATTATATACCTCAAAAATCACCAAATTTTCTCACGTTTAGGTGGGGCGGTTTCTCACAAAATAATTCTGTGATTATTTTGTGGGGGTAATTTTATGGCCGATATGACCGCCTGGAATAAATTTTTAAACTCGGGCAGTGTGTTCGATTACATCGAATACTGCCGCCAAAGAAATAACCAAAAGGAGCAGACAAATAGTGAAGTTCACGACCGACGGACTTGTGATAAAAGAGAATAATGTCGGTGAGAGTGACCGTGTGGTGCAGGTGCTGACGAGGGACAAGGGGTTATTAAGTGCCTTTGTTTCGGGCGCACGCAAGCCCAAGTCCAAAAACGCCGCCGCAACGGCTCTGCTTTGCTATTCGCACCTTACCTTTACACAAACCAAGGACACCTACCGCATAACCGAGTCGGAGGCCATTAACGTGTTTTTTGACCTGCGTGCCGACATCGAGCGGTTGAGCCTTGCGCAGTACATATGTGAGCTTTGTCAGGTGCTGGTGCCTTACGGTGTTGAGGGTGAGGAATATCTGCGCCTTGCGCTCAATTCCCTGCATTTTATCACCGAGGGCAGGCTTGATATTTACGCTTTGAAGGCCTTGACCGAGCTTAGGATGATGGTCATCTCCGGCTTTATGCCCGACCTTGTGGGTTGCAGAGAATGCGGCACCGACCGCAGCTTTCCGATGTGGCTTGACCTTTCGGGCGGCGATATGTTGTGTGACGGTTGCAAGGCCGCAAACCCTCAAAGCGGTCAGTTTGCCGAGCTGGACAAGACCACCTTTGCCGCAATGCGCCACATCGTTTATTCCGATATAAAGCGGCTGTATTCCTTTTCTTTGCCGCCGCAGAATGCTCGGTATTTGAGCTTTGTGACCGAGCGGTATTTAATGGCGCAGACCGACCGAAAGTTTAAGACACTTGAATTTTTCCACAGCCTTCAAACAGCGCTGTGAGTAGGAGATACAATGAATTTTATACAACACACCGAGGCCTTGGAGCTTGATAAGATACTCAGAATGCTGGCATCCCGTGCACCCATGGAGGATGCCAAAGAACGAGCATTATCCCTGCGCCCCGAGACCGACCTTAAAAAAGTCAGCACCCTGCTTTCCGAGACCGACGATGCTTTCCGACTTTCGTCGGGCTACGGCTCGCCGTCGTTCGGAAATGCAAAAAATATTGCCAATCCCGTAGCACGTGCTCAAAACGGCGGCATTTTGTCCATGCGTGAGCTGTTGGACATTGCCGAGGTACTGCGCATTATCCGATCGCTTAAAGAGTGGCGTGCGCATTGCGAAAACGTTGACTCGCCATACATAGCGCCGTTGTTTGAGGTGCTGTTGCCCAACCGCTATTTTGAGGACAAGATAACTACCGCAATCCGTTCCGAGGATGAAATGGACGACAATGCTTCGCCCAGACTTCGTGACATCCGCCGCAGGATACACTCGTCCGAGCTTAACGTCCGTGACCGCTTGGAAAAGATGATACGCTCGAGCTCTGTTTCAAAATTCCTGCAGGATGCCATCATCACCCAGCGTGACGGCCGATACGTTATCCCCGTAAGGGCCGACAGCCGCTCGGAGGTGCCCGGTCTCTTGCACGACACCTCCTCGTCGGGCGCAACGCTGTTTATCGAGCCGATGGCCATTGTCGAGATCAACAACGAGATCCGTGAGCTGACCATCAAGGAGCAGGAGGAGATCGACCGCATTCTGGCCGAGCTGTCAGGCGAGGTCGCGACCTTTGCGCCCAACATTATGCAATCGTACGATGCCACCGTCAGCCTTTGTCTGATATTTGCCAAGTCGTCGTTGGCCTTTGAAATGCGTGCCTGCAAGCCAAATCTTAACGACGAGGGCAGGATATACCTCAAAAACGCACGTCATCCGTTGCTGGACAAGAAAACCGTTGTCCCCGTGACCATTCCGTTGGGGGATGAGTTTGATACCCTTATCATCACGGGTCCCAATACGGGCGGTAAGACGGTTTCCATCAAAACGGTCGGCCTTTTGACCCTTATGGCCATGTGCGGACTGCTTTTGCCCGTGTCCGAGGGTAGCGAGATCGCCGTTTTCCACAATGTTTTGGCCGACATCGGTGACGAGCAGAGTATCGAGCAATCGCTGTCGACCTTCTCTTCACACATGAAGAGGATAATTGAAATTATGAATATAGCCGACGAACATTCGTTGGTGCTTATAGACGAGCTTGGAGCAGGTACCGACCCTGTTGAGGGTGCGGCTTTAGCGCAGGCAATTTTGATGCAGCTGCACCGCAAGGGTGCCAAAATTGCCGCAACCACCCACTATGCCGAGCTGAAGTCGTATGCCCTTGAAACGGCAGGTGTCTGCAACGCAAGCTGTGAGTTTGACGTGCAATCCTTGAAGCCGACCTACCGTCTGCACGTAGGGTTACCCGGTCGGTCGAATGCATTCGCCATTTCGGAGCGCTTGGGGCTTGACCTTGAAACGGTCGGACTTGCGCAAGGTCTTGTAAAAGACGAGGACGCACGCTTTGAGCGTGTTGTTGCGGCACTTGAGACCGCCGTCCGTGAGGCCGAGCGTGACCGTGCCGAGGCACAGCGGATGAAGGGCGAAATGGAGGCTTTAAAGGCCACCCGCAAGGCGCAGGCCGATGAGCTTCAGATAAATAAAGAAAAAACCATGCAAAAGGCACGTGAGCAGGCTCAGGCCTTGGTTGACCGAGCCCGTGCCGAAGCCGAAAAGCTGTTGTCCGAGCTTGAAGCGCTTAAAAAAGGCAACGACAGCGTTGAGGAGCGCATCCGCCGAGCCCGTGCCGAAATGAAGGGCGGTTTAAAGCGTATGCAGGATGCCGCCGATCCCATTGAAAGTCAGGAAAACAAGGGCGGAGGCTTTACGGCACCGCTCAAAAAGGGTGACCGAGTGATGTTTGTCGACATCCGCAAGGAGGCCACTGTTTTGGAGGATCAGAAGGGTGACGAGGTGCTTATCCTCGCAGGCTCGATGAAGGCCAAGGTCAAGGTTTCAAGTCTTGCTCCTGTGGACAAATCCAAAGGAACTGTCGCCAAAACACGCACAGTTAAGCGCTCGGCAACTATTGACAACAATATCCGCACCGCACAAAGCGAGATCGACATAAGAGGTATGACGGGTGACGAGGCTGCTTTGGAGCTTGACCGATTTATCGACAGCTCGGTGCTTGGCGGACTCGGTACCGTGTGGATAATCCACGGCAAGGGCACGGGCGCACTCAAAAAAGCGGTTCACGCCTATTTGCGCACCAACCCAAGCGTTAAGGAATTCCGCTTCGGTGTTTACGGCGAGGGCGAGGACGGCGTTACCGTCGTTACGCTCAAGTAGTGCGATTTGACAATTTGCAGGATAAGTAATATAATGATAGAATGTCTGAAGCTTTATAATAAGGAGGTCAGAAGGTGGAATCCAACAACAGCAGGTCATTTTTCGGTGACTTTAAAAAATATCTGCCGCTTTTGCAAAATCTGGCAGGCAAGGATTTCAAGCTAAAATACCGTCGCAGTATATTGGGTATTGCGTGGAGTATCCTTAACCCGTTGCTCACCATGCTGGTGCTGACGGTTGTTTTCGGATACCTTTTCGGCATCGGCAGGGGCACTTACGCCGATGTGCCCGATTTTGCGGTCTTCTATATCGTCGGCGCTTCCATGTGGAACTTTTTTTCGGAGGCGACTACGGGCTCTATGACCTCGGTCACGGCCGCCGCTTCGCTTATCAAAAAGGTATATATCCCGAAATACATTTTCCCGTTGGAAAAGTGCCTTTTTGCGCTGATAAATTTTGCATTTTCGCTGATAGCGGTCGCCATAGTTATGATAGCAAGGTCGCAGTTCCCCGGTGTCACGCTGGTGATGCTGCCCGTACCCGTTATATACTGTCTGCTTTTTGCAACGGGCATCAGTCTGTTTTTATCGGCCGTTACCGTTTATTTTAATGACGTCATCCACCTTTACAGCGTTGTGCTGACCCTTTGGATGTACCTCACCACGCTGATCTATCCTTTAAGCCTTGTCGAGACCTGGAAGGGCACAAGCGTTATTATGACGGTGGTCGTGACGGTCATCAAGTATAATCCGATGTCGATGTATCTCACAATGTTCCGTGATGTGGTCATGAACAACACGTGGCCTTCATTGGAGCAGCATTTGTGGTGCTTCGGCTACGGTATTCTGGCAATGCTTATCGGAGTATTTACCTTCAAAAAGCTGCAGAAAAACTTTATTCTCAATATCTGATAAGGAGGAGCAAAATGGCTGAATTACCGGCAGTTGAAGTGAAAAATGTTGATATGCACTTCAAAATGAGCAAGGAAAGATTGCAAAGCTTAAAAGAGCTCTTCTTAAAGTTTGTCAAGCGTGACTTAAAGTACGAAAATTTCGTGGCGCTCAACAATGTTTCGCTCACCATCGAAAAGGGTGACGTTTTCGGCATTGTGGGACTTAACGGCTCGGGGAAATCCACCCTTTTGAAGATAATTTCGGGCATACTCACGCCAACTCACGGCGAGGTCGTGACCCGTGGCGTTATCGCTCCGCTTATCGAGCTTGGTGCAGGCTTTGACCTTGAGCTGACCGCAAGGGAAAATATTTACTTGAACGGCTCGGTGCTGGGCTTTTCCAAAAAATATATGGATGAGCATTTTCAGGAAATAGTCGATTTTTCCGAAATGGAGGGCTTTCTTGATACCCCGATGAAGAACTATTCCTCGGGTATGATCGCCCGTATCGGCTTCGCCATCGCTACAATGACGGTGCCCGACATCCTCATTGTTGATGAGATATTGGCGGTCGGCGACTTTAAGTTCCAGGAAAAGTGCGAGGCACGTATCAACGAAATGATGAACAACGGCAGGACCACCGTTATAGTGGTCAGCCATTCAATGGGACAGATCGAAAGACTTTGTAAGCATTGCGCCTGGCTGGAGCACGGCAACCTTAAGATGGTGGGCGATTGTGACACCGTTTGCGAGGCTTACAAGTCGGCATATTAAGCATCAGATTTTCAGTCGGCCAAGGGCGACCTTGGCCGTGATTTTGTACGATTGGGTGAAACTATGGAAAGACAGAAAAGGATAGCCGCAATACATGATATTTCGGGCTTCGGCAAGTGTGCGCTTACCGTAGCTCTGCCGGTCATTTCTGCGGCAGGGATAGAGGTCTCGGCAATTCCTACCGCCGTTTTGTCCACCCACACGGGAGGGCTTAAGGGCTATACCTGTCTTGATCTCACCGACGAAATGCCCAAGATTGCCCACCATTGGAAAACACTTGGGCTGACCTTTGATGCTGTTTACAGCGGTTATCTCGGCTCGGAACGGCAGATAGATATTGTGAGTGATTTTATCGATACCTTTTGTCAAAACGGCAGCTTTGCCATAGTCGACCCCGCAATGGCCGATAACGGTAAAATGTACGCCCTGCTTGATATGAAATTTGCCAAGGCCATGAAGCGGCTGTGCCAAAAGGCCGATATCATCGTCCCCAATATGACCGAGGCGGCGTTTTTGCTCGACCGTGAGTATTTCCACGGCCCGTATACAAAAGAGTATATCGAGTCCACCGTGCGTGAACTGTCTCGGCTCGGCCCTAAAAAAATAGTTCTGACGGGCGTATGCTTTGAGGAGAACACCATCGGTGCGGCAAGTTATGACGCCGAAAGCGACACGGTGACCTATTATTTCCGTGAGCGTGTTGAGGGAATGTTCCACGGCACGGGCGATGTTTTTGCAAGTGCGCTGACGGCGGCGTTGCTCCGTGGCAAGACGCTTGAAAAGGCGTCCGAAATAGCCGTCGATTTCACGGTCGACAGCATCCGCCGCACCGCCGAGGGCGGCACCGACCACCGCTACGGAGTGGATTTCGAGCGAGGCTTGGGCGACCTTATCAAAACGCTGGATGAATAAGCAACCTAAAAGCCAAAAATACAGTATATGATTAAACACCCGACCCTGCGTGAAACTTTACGCAGGGTCTTGATAATTGGAACGATCCATACAATTTTTATTGTGAAGTGTTTTTCTGCTGTCGTGCACTTGATAATCTTTTGTGCGCACAGTATAATTTAAAGTCAGAAAACCCCAAAAACAGACAATGTTTCCGTTTTTTCAAAAATTATCGTCAGTCATTCAAATTTTTCTTGAAATATGGCTGCAGTTGGGGTAAAATATATCAGTAATAATGGTTCGTGTCAGTCGAGTTGTCCAGCATTGGTGCTTTGGCTGACTGTACCTGCTATAGATATTTGCTATCCCGAAAGTGTAAAAAGCTTTCTAAATATGGAAGGAATGTGTTTTTTAATGGACAAGAAAGAACGTAGAGTCGGTACTGTTTCGCGCGGTATCCGCTGTCCTATTATCCGTGAGGGAGATGACCTTGCCGCCATCGTTGCAACAAGCGTGCTTGAGGCTGCCGAGTGTGAAGGCTTCGAGCTGCGTGACCGTGACGTTATCGCCATGACCGAGTCGATCGTGGCACGTTCGCAGGGCAACTATGCATCTGTGGACGACATTGCGGCCGACGTTAAGGCAAAATTCGGCGGTGAGACCGTCGGTGTCATTTTCCCGATTTTGTCCCGTAACCGTTTTTCTATCTGCCTTAAGGGCATCGCAAAGGGCTGCAAAAAGATCGTTCTTATGCTGAGCTATCCGTCCGATGAGGTCGGCAACTCGCTCGCAACCTACGATCTTATTGATGCCAACGGCATCAACCCGTATTCCGATGTTCTGTCGCTCGAAAGATACCGTGAGGTCTTCGGCATTCAGAAGCTGGAGTTCACCGGTGTTGATTATGTTCAGTACTACCAGGATCTCATCCGTGAGTGCGGCTGTGAGGTCGAGGTCATATTTGCAAACCAGGCCAAGGCTATCCTTGACTACACCGATAAGGTATTGACCTGTGATATCCATACCCGTGCCAGAACCAAGCGCTTGCTCAAAGCCGCAGGTGCCAAGCTTGTATTGGGACTTGACGAGATCTTGAACGCTTCCGTATCGGGCAGCGGTTGCAACGAAAAATACGGTCTTTTGGGTTCTAACAAGTCGACCGAGGATAAGATCAAGCTCTTCCCCCGTGAGTGCAAGGATCTTGTGCTTGATGTTCAGAAGAGAATATTCGAGGCCACCGGCAAGCACGTTGAGGTCATGGTCTACGGTGACGGCGCATTCAAGGATCCGCAGGGCAAGATATGGGAGCTGGCCGACCCGGTCGTTTCTCCCGCCTTTACCGACGGACTTATCGGCACCCCCAACGAGCTGAAGCTGAAGTACCTTGCCGATAACGATTTCAAGGATCTTTCGGGTGAGGAGCTGAAAAAGGCCATCTCCGATTCCATCAAGAAGAAGGACGGCAGCAGCCTTGTCGGCAATATGGCCGCCCAGGGAACCACCCCCAGACAGTTGACCGACCTTATCGGTTCGCTCTGCGACCTGACCTCGGGCTCGGGCGATAAGGGAACTCCCGTGGTCCTTGTTCAGGGATATTTCGATAACTATACTAACTGATAATTTTCAAGCAAAGCCGAGCCAGCTCGGCTTTGCTTGATGCACTTATATATATTGGAGGAATATTTATGGAAAACAATGTACGTCCCGCAAGTATGGCTCGTATTACAAATTTCGACCTTGCCAACGCCTTTATCGACGAACAGGTAGAGGCCGTCCGTCAGCAGGTCGGTGATAAGAAGGTACTGCTTGCTCTGTCCGGCGGTGTAGATTCGTCGGTCGTTGCCGCATTGCTTATAAAGGCTATCGGAAAACAGCTTGTCTGTGTTCACGTAAACCACGGCCTTATGCGTAAGGACGAGTCCGAAAACGTTATCAAGGTGTTCGGTCAGGAGATGGATGCCAACCTTATATATGTTGACGCTACCGACAGATTTTTAGATCTGCTCAAAGGTGTCAGCGACCCCGAATCCAAGAGAAAGATCATCGGTAAGGAGTTTATCGAGGTCTTTGCCGACGAGGCAAGAAAGTTAGAGGGCGTTGAGTTCTTGGCACAGGGTACCATTTACCCTGATATTCTGGAGAGCATCAAGCAGGCCGAGGGCAAAAAGGCCGTAAAGAGCCACCACAACGTCGGCGGTCTGCCCGAGGATCTGAAGTTCTCGCTGGTCGAGCCCATCAAGCTTCTCTTTAAGGACGAGGTTCGTGTTGTCGGTGAAGCATTGGGACTGCCCCATGCAATGGTATACCGTCAGCCGTTCCCGGGTCCCGGTCTTGGAGTAAGATGCCTCGGCGCAATCACCCGTGACCGCTTGGCAGCACTCCGTGAGGCCGATGCGATCTTGCGTGACGAGTTTGATAAGTGCGGCCTTGCCGAAAAGGTATGGCAGTACTTCGTTGTTATCCCCGATATCAAGAGTGTCGGCGTAAAGGACGAGAGCCGTTATGAGGGCTGGCCTGCCATCATCCGTGCCGTCAACACCACCGATGCAATGAGCGCAACTATCGAGGAGATCCCCTATGCAGTGCTCCATAAGATAACCGACCGTATCACCAAAGAGGTAGAAGGCATCAACCGAGTATTGATGGACCTCACCCCCAAGCCGGTCGGAACCATAGAGTGGGAATAATACCAAAAACGCTGAAAACCCGCATAAACACTGGGTTTTCGAGGTTTCAAAAAGTCTCGTGACAACGTTTTGACAACAATTTCAGATTATTCATAAATAAAGAGCTAACAGATTTTTGTTACAAAGTCTGTTAGCTCTTTTTTGTTAGTCATTAAATTTGTTAAGCACCTTGATAATATGCACGGTCGATAGAACGGCGTTATAGCATAGTTCGGCATCCATTTGTGTAGCGGTTCTGTTATGGGTAAGTTCGTTTGAAAAATCAATAGATGATTTTGCAAACTTAATTTCTCGTTCCTTACTACGTTTGTGAAGACAGTAATGAATATAAGCTTCA
>JAFQCR010000037.1 GCA_017416345.1 Clostridia bacterium
ATATGCGGTCTGATTGGTGCCCTGCTCATAAACGATGTCGGTAACATCCTTTTTATAGCAAACACCCTGCTTAACGATAGTGTTAAGTCCGTTTTCAAGCTTATACCAATCACTGTCGGCTCTGACAGCAGAGGAGGGGGCAACAAGGAAGCCGATCTCGTCAGCCGCATCCTTGACCGAATTGTCAATTATAGCTCTGAAGCGCAGACCCGCAGAGAGATAAACGCCGTTGTTATCGGCCGCCTTCTTTTCGGTACGGATAGAAGCGGCGGCCGAAGCATCGTTCTCAGCGGGAACTGCATCGGGAATGCTCTCAACCTCAATCACCTGAACATTATCAAAGTAAGCTGTTGCACCGCTTACACCGAAGAGAAAATGTATAGCACTGTTCCAGAAGGTTGCTTTGTATGCTGTTATTTTTGCAAGCAGTTCCTCATTGGATGTATCAATAACAATACCATAGCGCTGCCATTCGGTCGAGAATTTGAGGTTTGCGGCTGTAACCTGCTTGCCGTCAATAAAGAATGAAGCACCTTTGTCGTAAGGGGTCTGGAAGCCCGTGAAGAAGAAACGGCAGCTTCCTGTACCCGAACCGTTGACGCCCAACACCGTCACAGGCTGTGCGTTATCGGTTTCGGCCTTGGCATCAAAATATACGTAATATTTACGGTTTTGCATGATGTCGAAATCATCAAAGCCGAGACGTGCGTAGTTGCCGCCGACCAGCTTCAGAACACTTCCGTGTTCCTCGTCATAATTATCAATCAAGGCAGTGCCATCATTACAACCCGAAGCAACTATATAGGCATCATTGGTTGCATCGTCCATAGTGTGCAGGCGGCTTTCGTTATACTCAAAGCCTTCGGCAACCTCGCTGATAGTGAGGTTATCGACAGCGAGATACGAGTGATAGGTAGCGCTGTAACCGGGATGCATACCTATAGCAACACCGTCGGTCTGGTCGTCATTGACCGTAAAGATATAGTAAGCGGTAGCCCACTCGGTATCCTCGGTCAAAACGGTTTCGGTCTCAGCGATCTTCATCGTTGCGGCCTGCGATTCAACAAGTGTTGCGCGCTTGCCCATTTTATAATCGGAGATGGATGATGCGCTGGGGTCGGGAACCGTCCAGATATCTACAGTTTTTGTTATACCGCCTGTACCTGCAAGGTATTTGAAGTCAAACTTCAAACGGTAGGTCTTACCGGCCTCGCACATAAACAGATTGCTTTTTGCCTCGGCAACAAGGTCCGTATTTTTGTCTTTGCGGTTAATGGGTGTAGCACCAACGGTGCCGTCCTTGCCTATATAGGCTGTACCGCCGTTGCTGCCATTATTGTGCAACAATGCGTAACCGTTTTCATAGCCTATAGTGGTCAATCCACGGTGCAACGGTATGCCGTAAGGGGCATCACCGTCAAAGGTGAGTGATACCTTGTCAAGGTATGTGGTCACGGTTTTGGCCGAGGTACTGCCGACCAGTCCCACGGAAACGACCGAAACCAACATACAGATGCAAAGCATCAGACTTAAAAGCTTGCGTTTCATAGTGTCCATCCTTTCAAAATGAATATTTTTACAAATAAAGTATAGCATAACGGCAAAAATATTGAAATACACAAATCAGCTATCCATATACACAAATCTGCTGTCTGTATACATAAATCTGCTGTTGACGGAGATGGGTTTTCAATATATAATAAAGATGAAAGCAAAAATTGAAGGCGGTGAGGATAATGTATGTTATCAACAAAACAAAAGGTGACGAAAAAAGCGATATTGAGTCCAAAAACTTTTTAAAGATCAACTGTGCAGGTGTAGCGGTAGGCTCTTACGAGCGTTTTCGTGGGGATTGCAGGATCTTCAGACCCGAAGGTCGCAACGATTGGCAGATACAACTGGTCACGGAAGGTGTTATCGACCTTTATGACGGTGACGTACATTACGCCCTGAAGTCGGGCGATTGCTTTATAATCCCGCCGCATGTTACAAACGATTATATTTACAGAATAAATGGCAAGAAAAGACAAACTGTGGGGTATTATGTTCATTTCAGCGGCACCGCCGCAAAAGAGCTGATGGACAGTCTCGGTGTTCGGGGGGTAGCAGTTTTCCGCAATGTTCCCGGTGATGCTATCCGAATGTTCGAGTCGTTATTTTACAGTAGAAGAACAGGGCGCAAAATTGCCTCACTCGGAACTTTGTTGAGGATCGTGTCGGTGCTTTCCGACGAGGCGAAATTCTTGCCCACCGAAACCGAGAAAATAGTGCGCCGTGAGGCCGATTATATCAACAAGCATTATACCGAGGATATAGACTTTGATGTCATGGCCAAGCGGTGCAACCTCAGCCGCAGCCGATTCACCCACGTGTTTTCCGATATTTTCGGTATGCCGCCCACACAGTATCAGCAGAATCTGAGGATCGAGCAGGCAAGTGAACTTCTGCGCTTCTCCGAGCTGCTGATTGTCGAGATCGCACAAAGATGCGGCTTTAAAAATCAGTTGTATTTCAGCCGTGTTTTCAAAAAGGTGACGGGAGTTTCACCTACCGAATTCCGTGAGACGGATAACTTTTAAATAAAAATCAAGCCCAACCGTACTAAATGCGATTGGGCTTGTTTTTGGTCTTTAGCTGTGGAAATGGCCACCGTGGAGAATAAAAAGCGGGACCGTTCTGCTGATTTTATGGATAAACCTGCTGTTGACTACGGCGGGGTGTTGTTGTATAATAAGGATGAAAATAAAATCAGGAGGCTATGGAACGATGCTTGTTTTCAATGTAAAAAAAGGATACGATAAATCCGATTTTCAATCTGATAAATTTTTACAGATCAACTGTGCAGGTGTGGAGATAGCCTCATATCAGCGCTTTAAAGGTGATTGCAGGATCTGCCGTGCAGAGGGTCGTTACGATTGGCTGATCCAATTGGTTACCGAGGGGCTCATCGACCTTTTTGACGGCGGAGTACATTATGCGCTAAGGCCGGGTGATTGCTTTATAATCCCGCCGAATGTCCCAAGCGATTACATTTACAGAATAAATAACAGAAAAAGACAAAGTCTGGGATACTATGTCCATTTCATAGGTACCGCCGCAAAAGAAATGATGGAGAGCTTTGACGCTAATAAAATAACCGTCCTCCGCAACGTTTCGAGTGACGTTGCCCGACTGTTTGAGTCACTGTTTTACAGCAACAGAACGGGTCGCAGATTGGCAGCGATCGGCAATTTGTTGAGGATAGTATCAGCCCTTTCCGACAAAGTGAGTTCTTTGCCCACCGAAACCGAGAAAAAGGTGCGCCGTGAGGCCGATTATATCAACAAGCATTACACAGAGGAGATCGATTTCGATGCTATGGCCGCAAGGTGTAACTTGAGCCGCAGCAGATTTACCCATGTTTTTTCGGATGTTTTCGGTGTGCCGCCCACACAGTATCGGCAGAATTTGAGGATCGAGCTTTCGAGTGAGCTTCTGCGCTTCTCCGAGCTGACGATTGCCGAGGTTGCGCAAAGATGCGGATTCCGTGATCCGTTGTATTTCAGCCGTGTTTTCCGAAAGCTGATCGGAGTTACACCGTCCGAATACCGTGATCAGGTTTGATTTTCAAATAAATGAAAACAGCCCAACCGCAAAAAACGGTTGGGCTTGATTATTGTATTGTGCCGACGGATCAAAGCTCGATAAGGGTGTATTCTCTTGAACCGAAGCCGAGCTCGGCGGCGGCTTCAACGGTATGGATCCCGTTGCGGCTTTCGATGCGTTCTATAAGGTGCGGACGGCCGGGGTCGGAGGAGGCATAAACAAGGTCGACCGATGCCTGGTCGATGGCAATGGGATCATCGGAGGCCAAAATTCCGATGTCGGCAATACATGGGTCTTCGGCAATCTCACAGCAGTCGCAGTCAACGCTCATATTCTTCAATACATTAATATATACTATCTTGCCTTTAAAAAGCTCAACAACGCTCGAAGCGGCGTCGGCCATGGCTTCAAGGAAAAGGTTTTGCTCGGTGTTCCAGAAGTCGACGGTACTGCCTGCACCGTGGATATAGGCCTTGCCGAAGGACGATGCACATCCGATGGATAGCTGCTTTATTGCACCGCCGAAGCCACCCATCGGATGACCCTTGAAGTGCGACAAAACAAGCATGGAATCATAATTCGCAATGCTTTTACCGACGAAGTTTTCCTTTATGACCTTGCCGTTGGGGATCTTAAGGCAAAGATCGGGACCGCTTGCGTCAAGCAGGTCAACGTCAAAATACCTGCTCCAGCCGTGGTCGGCAAAAAGCTTTAAATGACGCTCGGTCGTGTTTCGTGCGCCCTCATAAGCGGTGTTGCACTCTACAACCGTGCCGCCCACAAAGTCAACAACGGGTCTCCAAAAATCGGGCTTTAAAAAGTTCTGATTGCCTTTTTCTCCCGAATGCACCTTGATGGCGATCTTACCGTCCAAAGGCTTTTTGACGGCCTTAAAAAGCTCCAAAACCTTTTCAGGTGTTATGTCTTTTGTGAAATATACGTTAGCGCTCATAGCTTGACTCCTTAAAAATATATGATATTATTTATTATATCATAAATACTGCGATAAACAAGATGTGAGGTCGGGAATCTTTTTAGGCAGAGTCAGTATGCCTCTGAGCCTTCCGACGTTTAACGTTGCGCAGTACTCTTTAGGTTAAGTTTACCATAGTTTTTGGGTTTTGAAAAGGTTTTTTTGTAAACGGATTACTTAAATCATACATGGGGATGATTTGAAATGTCGGAGTTCTGTTGAGCGGCTGAAAATCAAATTTTTTTCTTAAAAGTTAAAAAGAAAAATATAAAATTCCAAAAATGTGTTGACAACGCCTTTGATTTGTGTTAAAATCTTTAGGCGTTGGATAAGTCCGCACAAGAATTTCGGTAGGATCATGACGATTTATACGGAGAGGTATCGAAGTGGTCATAACGAGGCGGTCTTGAAAACCGTTTGGGGGCAACCCCACAAGGGTTCGAATCCCTTCCTCTCCGCCATTAACGGTTTAAATTTCCAAAACGGAAAATTAAATAAATATCAGAATTTGGCAACATGGAGTAGTACTCAAGTTGGTGAAGAGGCGCCCCTGCTAAGGGCGTAGGTCGGGTAACCGGCGCAAGAGTTCAAATCTCTTCTACTCCGCCATTAAATAAAGCTCCGCTTTTGCGGTGCTTTATTTAATTTTGTGCTAAAAAAACACCGCAACTCCCTTACTGCGGTGTTTTTTAGTATCATATTTCTCCTATTGCTTCGGCTAATGTGAGCATACTGAATGCTGTGCCAATATGGCAGTTGATCCAGAAATTTTGCAGATTGGTCATACAATCTCGGGTCATCCAATGAGTGGGATAAACGCCCGAATCGGCATTCTGCAAGCGTGTGATAGAATCACCCAACGCGCAGGCCTTTTCAAGCAAAAGTGGGTTTTTGGTGGCTTTGTAAAGGTTTACAAAAGCCTTCATAACGGCACCTGTGCTTCCGTCAATCGGCACGTACCAAGCGTACTGTTCCAAAGCGGCGGGTGAATACCAATAATCGCCAGAATTCAAAAACGGATTCCAAGATGCGTGCTCGCCCCAAACCACAAACTGATCCTCAACAAAGCGCATCAGCGTTTCGGCTTCGCTTATTTTGTTTTGGTCGTCGACAAAATGCTCGGTGATGTAGTTTATCATATTGTTAGCATTGAAATGGGTTAGATTGTCGTAATTTCCCGCAAGCCTTGTGTCCTCAAACTGACCCTCCCAATTATATTGGTCAAGGCATGTCTTTTCGATATATTCGTAATAATTCTTTTCCAAAACGGCAAATCGCTCGTCACCCGTGTGATTGTAATACTCGTTAAGGAAGTTGAGAATCGAGAAATTGACACATATATTTTCGGATGTGGGTGTGCCCGTAGGTTCGTTTACAAGAAGATACCAACTTCCGCAAGGCAGAACGTTAGCTGCGTAATATTCGGCAATTTCTTTCGTTGCTGTTAGGTATTTTTCATTGCCCGTTGCATCGGCTAACTTTATATAAGCGCTTCCAACCATTGCCGGATAGATCATCATACAGGTGTCTTTGCGGCTATCATAAACATGGATGTTTGCACGTGAAATTTTAAAAATTGCGTCACGATCCAATCCCTTCATAGTGTATGTGGGAGGCAATCCCTTAAGCGGAGAGCCTTCGGTATATGTTATTGAAAGCAGATAGTCGGCTGCGTTTTTTGCCAATTGCAGGGCTTCGTCTTTCATATTGGGCTCAAGTTTGGCCAAATACACCATTGCACCGATGATACTGCTGATCATTTTCGAAGGGAAAACGTTGTGGTAATATTCGGGGTCGGGTGCGTTGTCGGTTAACCAACAATTAGTCGAAGGGTCTTTGAAGATATAGTGGAGAGCCATCAGAGCACTTTCTTTGTAAGAACGTGCTCGAACGGGAAGGTTATTTCGACCGGGGAATGGAGCCGACTTGTAAAAGGTTCGTGTACCTGCAAGGATTGGTTCACCACCACGCTTGTGAACCGCCGCAACCTCTAAGGTTACGTAACCTACTGCAATATCACCCCAGATAGGTGTCAAAGCGGCAATAGGTGAGTTATCCTCAAACTTGTGGGTGTTGCCGTTACTGTCGGTTGCAGTATAAATATAAGATTTTGCACCCGGAATATTTGGAAACTGAAACTGTGGTACAAACATAAATTGCGAAGAATTGATGTTCCAAAAAGGTTTTCCGTTAGTGCCGGCACGACGAACGGTTTTTGTGTCGCTATTATATTCAGCTAATGCAATTTCTTTGAAATTTTCCATTGCGAGCAACTCCTTTGTGATTTTTTACTGATAATTTGTGATTTAATTATACAAACGAAAACTTTATTAGTAAATGGTATTTTTCTATTCAAACATAGAAAAAGGTTATATTTTTAATAGGCGGTGAAAAGGAAACAATCATCTGAATGTGTGTGGTTGGGTTTGGGTTGGCGAAAAGACTGTAAAAAACGTTGTTGAAATTTTGTGGTAAAATACTCATAACTTGAAAATTTAAGGACAAGGTAGTTAAATGAAAGAAACTGTAAAGCTTTATTCAAAAAAAGCCGTGAGCTACTTGCTGGCATTTTTGCGGTGGTCTGTGTTAGGATTGACCGTAGGAGTTGTCAGCGGCACCGTCGGCTCGGGCTTCTCAAAGGCCATACTATTCGTTTCGGGCGTTCGGAGCGAGCATGGCTGGCTGGTGCTTTTGCTGCCGCTGGGCGGTCTTGTTTCGGTTGGGATATACAAACTTTGCAGGGTCACGGGCATTGGTACCAACCAGGTTTTTAAAAGCGTGGAAAGTGAATCAAAGGTGCCGTATTTGCTGGCTCCTGCCGTTTTTATCGGAACCTGTCTGTCGCATCTGTTCGGCGGTTCGGCCGGAAGGGAGGGTGCGGCGCTTCAGCTCGGAGGAAGTGTGGCTTCGCTTTTAGGCGGTATACTGAAGCTCGATGAAAAAACACGCCACATACTGACGATGTGCGGAATGGGTGCATTTTTCTCGGCACTTTTCGGAACACCGCTCGGAGCCTGCGTGTTTGCTCTTGAGGTCGTGAGTGTCGGACATTTTTGCTCGGCGGCTTTCTTCCCGGCGATCGTTTCAAGCGTTACGGCATACGGTGTGTCGCTGTTTTTCAATGTGCACCCCGAGCGCTTTGCCGTTGCGGTCGATCCCGAGCTTGGATTCGGCGTTTTATGGCGCGTGATGGTGATATCGGTGGCAGGTGCCATTGTGAGCTTTGCTTTCTGCCATCTGATGCATTTATCGGAAAAGCTGTTCAAAAAGTGGTTTAAAAACGATTACCTGCGAATTGCGGTCGGCGGTCTTGTGATAGTGGCGTTGACCTACATTGTGGGAAGTCGGGACTACAATGGCGGAGGTATTGATGTTATAAACCGAGTGTTCAGCGGCGGGGAAGTGAGGTATGAGGCTTTTGCTCTTAAAATGCTGTTCACGGCCATCACCATCGGCGTAGGCTTCAAGGGCGGCGAGATCGTCCCCACTTTGTTCATCGGTGCAACTCTGGGAGCTGCTGTTGGCAGTCTTATCGGGCTTGACCCAAGCCTTGCGGCGGCGGTCGGTATGGCATCGCTGTTCTGCGGAGTTACAAACTGTCCTCTGGCAACCATCGTATTGTGCATCGAGCTGTTTGGCGGCAAGGCCATGATAATGTGTGCGCTGGCCTGCATAACAAGCTTCCTGCTTTCGGGCAACGCAAGTCTTTACACGGCACAAAAGCTTATATATTCAAAGCTGAATGACGAAGAGATAAACTTCAGCGCAGGCTGATCTGATTAAAAAACAGCACAACAAAAAACAATGCCGCCGCAGTCATTTGACTGCGGCGGCTGTTTGTTTGGGCTTTCTAATTATTCTTCGTCATCATGAGTAAGAGTGGTTTCTCTGATCTTCTTTTTCTTGAGATAGATTCTCAATACAACGATACCGGCAACGATAGCGGCGATGATGATGAAGATGATGACGAACAGAATGATGTTGGCAGACTCTTCAGGCGGCTCGACATAGTCCTCTTCAACAAGCTCGATCTTGACCTTTGCATCGGTCAGCTTCTGAGCGATGATAGAGCCTTCAACACACTTAACGGTGAGCTTATCGCAGCCCTTGAATGCGTTGGCACCAAGGTTTTCAAAGCTGGAGGGGAGACGCAGGTCAACAAGTGCGGAACAGCCTTCGAATGCGCTGTCGTTGATGGAACGGGGTCTTCCGACAAACTTGACGCTGGTAAGCGAGGTACAACCCTTGAACATTTTGGTCTCAACGGTAGCAACATAGTTGGGAAGGGTCATAGATTTCAAAGCGGTACAGCCTTCAAATGCAGAGGATGCAATGGTCGAAACCTTGGAAGGAAGCACGATCTCGGTCAGACCGGTACAGTTAAGGAATGCTCCGGAGCCGATAGAACTTGCACTTTCGGGAAGGGTCACCTTGGTAAGACCGGTACAATCGGCCAAAACGGTATCCGAAACAGCGATAATGCTGGCAGGGAAGGTGAACTCTTTAAGGAGTGAGCAGCCCTTGAAGCAGGAAACGCCGATCTCCTTGACCGATTCGGGAACCTTGAACTCTGCAAGAGAGGTACAGCCTTCAAAAACAGAGATTCCAAACTTAGTAAGATCGCTCTGAATGGTGATGGTCTCAAGTGCGGTACAGCCCTTGAAGGTCATATCAAAGAACTGGGTGACTGCCTTGGGGATGGTGATCGACTTCAAAGCTACACAGCCTTCGAAAGCATTGGTGCCGATCTCATAGATGGCATCGTGAAGCTTGACGTCGGCAAGAGCGGTACATCCGTTGAAGAGCGAGTTGGAAACGACCTTTACGGTCTCGGGGATAGTAACGGTGGTGATACCGGTACAGCCGCTGAAAGCACCCGACTTGATGGTGATGAGAAGCTTGCGGTCAAGGTCAAGGGTGGTGATGCCGGTACAGCCTGCAAATGCGCTGTCACCGATGGTGGTGATGTTCTTGGGAAGAACAAGGTTGGTGATCTTATCGCAGGTGCTGTAGGCTTCCTTGCCGATGGTGATAACACTGTCGGGAATTACGGCCTCGGTCAAAGCGGAGCAATAGTAGAATGCCTTTTCACCGATGTTGGTAAGCTTTTCGGAATAAACAACATTGTTGAGTGCGGTACACTCAGCGAATGCGTTGGAACCGATAGAGGTAACCTTTCCGGTGTTAACGGTAGTGAGTGCGGTGCAACGCTTAAATGCGCCTTCCTCGATGGCGGTGAGCTTATCGTTGAAGGTTACCGAGGTGATGGCAACACACTCGTTGAAAGCGTACTGTCCGAGGGTGGTTACCGAGTCGGGAATGACTATAGCGTTAGCAACGGCGGCATCCTTTTTACCAAGGGTAGTGAGAGCGGCGCACTTGCTGAAAGCAAAGCTGCCGATGGTCTCAACATCGCCGAGGAAATAAACCGAAGTAAGAGCAGGGCAGTTGATGAATGCGTACTGACCTACAGTCTTTAGGCTTGCAGGGAGGGTGATGGTTTCGAGCACATCACACTTACCGAATGCGGCGCTGTCGATAGTGACGAGCTTGGCGTTTTCGGGAATGTTGACGGTTTTGAGAGCCTCGTTATCATAGAAAGCTCTTTCGCCGACGGTGAGAAGCGAAGCGGGAAGGTTGACGGTTGCCAAAGCATCACACTTGCTGAATGCCTCCTGGCCGATGACGGTCAGCTCAGCATTTTCCGCAAATACTATATCGGTCAGAGCCTCGCAATCAAAGAAAGCGAACTTGTCGATCTCGGTCACCTTTGCGGGAATGTTGATGGAGGTCAAAGCCTTACACTTTTCAAAAGCGTGTTCGCCGATATAGGTCAAGGTCTCGGGGAGGGTGACCTTCTCGAGCGCATTACAGTTGGCGAAAACATAGAAGTCGAGCTTGGTTACCGAAGCAGGAACGGTGACCTCGGTCAAAGCGGTCTTGCTGAAAGCGGCATAGCCGAGAACCTTAACGCTGTCCGGAATGGTGATCGAGGCGATCTTGGTGTTATAGAAGGCGTAAGCACCGATCTCGGTTACCGAGTTAGGGATGGTGACCGAAGTGATCGAGGTGCCATCAAAAGCACCCGAGCCGATAACGGTAACAGCCTTACCGTCGGCCTTATCCTTAACTGTGACAGACTTTGCCTTGCCCTTGTAGTCTACCAGCTCTGCGTGGTCGGCGTATACCTTATAGGTAAAGTCGCCGTCCTCAAGAACGGTGTAGGCATTTTCGGTTGCGGCAGGCTCGCTGTAGTCAAATGCCGAGTAGTCACCCGAGCATCCGCAGGCCAGCACAGCAACGGCAAGTGCCACGATCAACAATAACGTAATGTGTACCTTTTTCATTATTATGTATCCCTTCCTATATGCTTATGTCACTTGAAAACACAACAACCGACAATAAGCGAATATAACTGTTATAATTATATAATCTCAAGAGCGTTTTGTCAACATTAAAAGTCAAAAACTGTACCCCAAAAAGTAAAAAATATGTGCAAGGTTGATATATAAATAGGAATATTGTTACAATAAGCAGTTGAAATAATGCCGTATTTATGGTTTAATAATAAATATAGATCCTCGGAGGGTGAGATAATGGAAAAATATTTTGAGCTTTCAAACAAGGTTTTGATACCCAATATCGGCTTCGGTACGTGGCGTGTCCCCGAAAGTCAGCAATGCGTGGACAGCGTTCTGTGTGCGCTGGACTGCGGCTACCGTCATATCGATACCGCTTACTTTTACAAAAATGAAAAAAGCATAGGTGAGGCTGTTCATCAGAGCGGCATCCACCGTGACGATATTTTTATCACCAGCAAGCTCTGGAACGATTTTCACGGCTACGAGTCCACGCTTGCCGCCTTTGAGGAATCCGTAAAGGCTTTGGGCACCGACCATCTTGATCTTTACCTTATTCATTGGCCGAATCCCTTAAAATACCGTGATGATTGGGCGAGAGCCAACGCCGAGACCTGGCGTGCGTTTGAAAAGCTTTACCGTGACGGCAGGGTGAGGGCAATAGGTGTCAGCAACTTTATGCCGCACCACCTCGAGGAGCTGATGAAAACGGCCGAGATAGCACCGATGGTCAACCAGATCGAGATGCAGCCCGGTCTAAACCGTGATAAAGAGCGTGAATGCAACGAAAAATACGGTATTCTGACCGAGGCGTGGGCACCGTTTCAGATAGGTGAGGTGCTGAACGACGTAACGGTTTGCGCATTGGCCGAAAAGCACCAAAAGACCCCTGCGCAGATCATTTTGCGCTGGTTTTTGCAGAAAAAGGTCGTGCCGTTGCCCAAGTCGGTCACACCCGAGCGTATTTTAAGCAATATTCAGGTGTACGATTTTGAACTGTCGTCCGAGGATATGGCTGCGATGGACAGTATACCTCAGCACGCACCCCGCCACGACCCCGATAAGATAGATTTCTGAAAACGATCTGCAGTAAGGAGTTTTTATGCAACTGACCGATCCGAAAGTTATAAAAGAGGTCTTGTCCAAAAACGGATTCTCGTTTAAAAAAAGCTTGGGACAAAACTTTCTTATCAATCCGTCCGTTTGCCCCAAAATGGCCGAAAGTGCCGTCTGTAACGGGGAAGAGGCGGTCATAGAAATAGGCCCCGGCATCGGCGTGCTTACCGCCGAGCTGGCAAAAAGAGCCAAAAACGTTGTTTGTATCGAAATTGACGAGCGGCTTCGCCCCGTTTTGCCCGAGACCTTGGCTGAATTTAATAATGTCGAGGTTATTTTCGGGGACTGTATGAAGTTGGATATTGCCAAAATTATTGAGGAGCGTTTCAAAGGTAAAAAGGTTTCGGTCTGTGCAAATCTGCCTTATTACATAACCTCGCCCATCATTATGATGCTGCTTGAAAGCCGCCTGCCCATAACCTCGCTTACCGTTATGGTGCAAAAGGAGGCCGCCGACCGCATTTGCGCCAAGGTCTCAAGCAGGGAGGCCGGTGCCGTTACGGTTGCGGTCAATTATTACAGTAGTCCCGAGGTGCTTTTTAATGTGTCGCGCGGCTCGTTTATGCCGCCGCCCAATGTTGACAGCTCGGTAATACGCCTCGCTGTCCGTCCCGAGCCTTCGGTCAAGGTGGATGATGAAAAGGGATTTTTCAATTTTGTGCGCTCGGCCTTCGGTCAGCGCAGAAAAACGCTCATAAATTCGGTATCGTCCGCAGGAAAATGGACCAAGGACGGCATCCGCGCTGCTTTGGAAGATGCAGGTCTTTCGGAGACCGTGCGTGCCGAGGCGCTCACAATGGAGCAGTTGGCCGAGGTCTTCAACGGTCTTCAATAATTGAATCGTATAAAATGATAAACGGCAGGGGAGACCTGCCGTTTGTGATATGTGGGGTTATTCGTTAGATTTTATAACATTATGTAAACCAAAGCCAGCAAAAGCAACTCGTCGGTGTCCTCGGTTGAAAGCAGAAATATCAGCGCAATTATCACAATGACGTCGGAATCCATGCGGATGTTTTTGAAATTCAGCATTTTTAAAAGGTCAAAGCCCTTGAGCTTGCTTAAAAATCCGCCTTTTTCGGGCGATTTTATAGGTTGCGGCTCGGTCGTGGGGCGGCGATCGGTGTTCTGGGGACGTTCTTCGGGTCGGGGACGGTTCTGCGGCGGTGTGTTTTGCCGACCCGACCGCTGTCCGTTGCCCGAAAAATTGGGAACCGGCGGAATATCGCCGCCCTGCACGGCACGTTCGGCCCTGCGGTTCATCTCCCGTAGTCTACGCTCGGCATCACGCTGCATTTTTTCATAATCCGGTATGCTGTTTGGCATTTTTTCACCGCCATTCAGAACAGATCAAGTATGCCTTGATCCTTTAAGATCGGCAAAAGTGCCGCAATTTTCAAAAATTTCACCGCTTTATCCACCTTTTCACGCCGCTCTTGCGACAAATGCGGCTTTAACGCCAGTAAAAGCTCCGATCTGCGGTCGGTCTTTTGGTTGTTAAAGGCCGAAAGCAGACCCATCATTTTGCCAATGTCAAAGCCGTCGGGCAGGGAAAGTCCGACATCACCGTCCGAGCCGTTGCCGTTGGCTTTGGGAGGTTCGTCCTCTTTGCCGCCCAAAAGACCCTCAGCAAGGGATCTTATCCTTTCCATCCCGTCGGGGTCGGAAAGCAGCTGTGAAAGCTTGTCGGCGATGCCGTCCATCTCCCGTCACCCCACCTTATTTATCAAATTTTCTTTTAAGCTCTTCGGTCAGATTCTTGTCGGCCATCACCTGACGCACCTTTTCGGCCGAGGCACCGTCCATTTTGGAAAGTATGCCGTCAACGTTGCCCGATCTTGCGGTCTCCTTGAGCTGTTCGGGTGTCATACCGAGTTTTTTTGCCGCAAGAGCGATCATTTTTTCAATTTGCTTTTCATCCATTGAAATTCAACTCCGTTTTGTGTATAATGTAATTTATAGTAACTGTTCTGCATTTCATTATATGTCAGAAACCGTTTTTCGATAACCTCTTTACTGTTTTTAAGGAGATGTTTATGAGGATACTTGTAATGTCCGATTGCCACGGAGCGCAGGGCACTATGGAAAAGGTGCTTCAAAAGCACGGCGACATCAAAAAGGTGTTTTTCCTGGGTGACGGAGTGACACAGGTTGAGGAGGTCATGCACTTTTTCCCCGACCGCGATTTTAAGATAGTCAGCGGTAACTGCGATTGGGACCCCGTGTATCCGTCGTTTTCCAACGCCGTGGTCGAGGGTGTCAAGATACTTTTCACCCACGGTCACCGATTCGGCGTGAAGGGCAGCCGTGAGCGGCTTTTTGAAATGGCGAGGGCTATGGGGGCAGCGCTTGTCCTTTACGGACACACGCATATAGCCGATGTTGAATACCGTGACGGGGTGTATATGGTAAATCCCGGTGCATTGAACGGATCACGCAACGGCCCTAACGGTTATGCGATAATTGATATTACTTCGGCAGGAATAATGCCGTCATTGATGAAGATTTAAGGGGAAGTTTATGTTTGGATTTAAAACAAAGAAGCAGAAGCTTAAAGAAGAAGTGAACAAACAGCAGGCGTTTTTGAAAAACAATCCGCACTATAAACCGAGCGGAATGGAGCATTCGAGTGCACCTGCAAGAATAATCGTCAGCAGTTTTCTCATAATCGTGCTGGTCGGAACATTTTTGCTGTGTATGCCTTTTTCGTCGGCCGAGGGCAGGTTCACCGATCCGTTGACGGCCATGTTCACCGCCACCACCTCGACCTGCGTTACGGGACTTGTCCTTGAGGACACGGGAAGCTATTGGTCGTTTGCAGGCCAGTTTATAATACTGCTGCTGTTGCAGGTGGGAGGCATCGGACTTGTAACGTTTTCGGCCTTCTTCCTTGTGCTTTTCAGACGAAAGCTGGGTCTTGGCGGAATGGTGCTGGCTCAGTCGTCCACGGGGTCAAGCTCGTTGCAAAATCTGTATTCTCTGGTCAAGGTCATCGTTGTGTCCACACTCATGATAGAGACTGTGGGTGCCATACTGCTAAGTATTCGGTTTATTCCGCAATTTGGCGTTGCAAAAGGTATATGGGTGAGCATTTTTACGGCGGTTTCGGCCTACTGCAACGCAGGACTTGACCTTTTCCCCGGTGATTTCACTTCACTTACCGCCTATTCGGGTGATGTTCTGGTCAACGTGGTCATAATGGCACTCATCGTGCTTGGCGGTATGGGCTTTTTGGTATTTCAGGACTTTTTGTTCTACCGCAAAAACCGCCGTCTGATGCTTCACACCAAGGTGGTTCTGCTGACAACCGCCGTGCTGATAACCCTTGGTGCGTTAATGTTTTTTGCGATAGAATATTCCAATCCCAAAACACTCGGCGGTTTAAGCTTTGGTGACAAGGTGCTGGCATCGTTTTTCCAGTCGGTCACCTTGAGAACGGCAGGCTTTAATACAATAGATATTGCCGCCTTGCGTGACCCGACCAAGCTTTTGAGTTGTATATTTATGTTTATAGGTGCGGCTCCCGGCTCTACGGGCGGCGGTGTTAAGGTCACGACCTTCGTTGTGCTGGTCATGACGGTCATCGGTACCTATATGAACCGCCGCGAGACGGTCATTATGCGCCGCAAGGTCGACCACGGAATAGTTTACAAGTCGATGTCGCTTATAGCGGCAGGTATAACCGTTGTGGCCGCTGTCACGGCCGTTATAGTTGCCGAAAGTGACAGTATCGGTGTCATTGACGGACTTGTGGAGGCAACATCGGCGTTTGCTACGGTCGGTGTTACTGCGGGAGCGACCCTCGTGCTTGGCACCGTGTCAAAAATAACCTTGATAATAACCATGTTTATAGGTCGTGTGGGAACCCTGTCGCTGATAATGGCGCTGACCTTAAAGGAGCACGAAAGGGAAGACCACACCGTCCTCCCCGACGGGGAAATTATGGTTGGATAAATTATAATCTTAAAAAGGGATAAATTGGTTTTGTCGGGCGATTCACGAATCGCCCTCACAATACGGTGAATTGATATTTTGTAGGGACCGGCGTCCCCGACGGTCCGCGGGCGAACACGCAGGTTCGCCCCTACTAAGATTCTTCGACTCCGCTGACGCTTCGCTCAGAATGACAAACAAAAAGCCACTCTGTCATTCTGAAGAGTGAAACGACGAAGAATCTTACAAAAAGGGGACGGTTCTCCTGTCCCCTAACACAAAATAATTTCATCCTTTCTAAAAAGGGCGGTTGGTGAAAGCTGATCGCTCCACTTTTCATACCCTTTACCGTTTCAAATACGCCTTCACACGGTCTTGCACCGCTTTTTGCTTTGGTTTAAGGCGGTTTTATTGACTTTTGATACTTTTCGTGGTACAATAATTCAGTACGCATAATTCTTTGATTTGTGAAAGGCGGTGACGGTATGAGTTTGCTGGTGAAATTCCGTAACACCATTTTGTTCTTTCTTAAAATATTGGTCATCATAACGGTCACAACGGCCTTTATCGGCGTGTGGCAGAACTTTTATCCCGCCGCTTTGTTTACGGGCTACGGCAACTATGTCGTCGTGCTGGTATATATTGCCGTGTTTGTTGTTTTCGGCAATATCTATGACGGTTTTAAGGTCGGCATTATGCGTGTGCACGAGCTGTCCTACAGTCTGTCGCTGTCGGTCGGCTTTTCCAACCTTATCATATACCTTGTTTTGAGCCTTATTGCCCGAAGGTTCCTTAACCCTCTGTGGCTTATTTTGCTGACCGTTATCCAGGCCTTCATGATAATCATTTTGATGTATTCCTTGAGCCGTGTTTACTTTGCTTTATATAAGGCAAGACGTGTGCTTGCGATATTTGAACAGGGCAGCCGCAACGATGTCATCAAAAAAATATCACTTATAAAGGAGCGCTTTACACTGGCCAAGGGCATCACCACCGACCACCCGTTTGACGAGATCAAGGCCGAGATCGACCGCTATGAGACCGTGCTGATATGCGATTTTGACCCTGCGTTGAAGGACGAGGTGCTGAAATACTGCTATGCCGAAAACAAGCGTATCTATCTGTTGCCGTCTTCGGGTGATACCATTCTGAACGGCAGCTACCAGGTTCAGGTGTTTGATACTCCCGTGCTGTTTTTGCACAACGGCGGCCTTTCGATGGAGCAGCGCATCATCAAGCGCACCTTTGACATTATAGTTTCGGGACTCGGCATTATCATTTCCAGCCCGTTTATGCTGGCCATTGCCATTGCCATCAAGCTGACGAGCAAGGGCCCTATCATCTTCAAGCAACAGCGCATCACCCGTGGAAACAAGGTCTTCAACATCTATAAATTCCGTTCGATGAAGGTGGCCGAGGACGACGAGGTCAAAAAGACCACCGTCGGTGACGACCGCATTACCGCTGTGGGTAAGATAATCAGACCGTTAAGACTTGACGAACTGCCCCAGCTTTTCAATATTCTGTTCGGCGATATGTCGGTGGTAGGTCCCAGACCCGAAATGGTCGAGCTGGTCAAGGATTATACCCAGCAGCTGCCCGAGTTCAACCTTCGTCACAAGGTCAAGGCAGGACTTACCGGCTATGCACAGATCTACGGAAAGTACAATACAACTCCGCAGAATAAGCTTAATATGGACATTCATTATATCGAGCATTATTCTTTTTTGGAGGATATAAAGCTTTGTGCGATGACCTTTAAGATATTGTTTGTGCGTGAAAGCACCGAAGGCTTCAGCGAGGCCGACAGTAAACTGAAAAGCGACACGAAAAAGGATTAAATCGTACTATTTTACTAAAGATAAACCGATTTTACCGTAGCAAAACTTTAAAAATGTGATATATTATACCCAAGAATTTTTTGGAGGCGTATATTTATGGAAAAAACATTGGTCGTTATGGCGGCAGGTATGGGAAGCCGTTTCGGCGGACTCAAGCAGGTTGCGGCAGTAGGTCCCGACGGTCAGGCTATTCTTGACTTTTCGGTCTACGATGCCAAAAGAGCAGGCTTTACCGAGGTCGTTTTTGTTATCAAGCATGCGATCGAGCAGGAATTTAAGGCAACCGTCGGTGCACGTGTTGAAAAGGTTCTGCCCGTAAAATATGTTTTCCAGGAGCTGGATAAGCTCCCCGAAGGCTTCGCCGTTCCCGAAGGCCGTGAAAAGCCGTGGGGTACGGGTCACGCAATCCTTTGCTGTAAGGATGCTGTGAAAAATCCGTTTGCCGTTATCAATGCCGACGATTTCTACGGCGCTTCGGCCTATCAGAAGATCTCCGAGGGTCTTGAGGACACCGATAATTTCTGTATGGTCGGCTTTAAGCTTTCCAACACCGTTACCGAAAACGGCTACGTTTCCCGCGGTGTTTGCTCGGTCGAAAACGGTTTTTTGGTTGATGTTGACGAGCATACCAAGATCGACAGCGAGTGCAAATTTGTCCGTGAGGACGGCTCGGTCGGAAGCTTGTCACCCGACACCGTCGTTTCGATGAATATGTGGGGCTTCACACCCGATATTTTCAAGTATCTCGGAGAATTTTTCGTTGACTTTATGAAGGAAAAGGGAACCGAACTGAAGTCCGAGTTCTTCCTGCCCAGCGTGGTCGACAGCCTTATCAAATCGGGTGAGAAAAAGGCCAAGGTGCTGGTTGCCGAGGATAAGTGGTACGGCGTTACATATAAAGAGGATCTTGAGGCGGTCGTTTCGGCCATCAAGGCTTTGTGTGACGCAGGAAAATACAAGTTTTAAGAGTGATTTTTGATGAATGATTATATTTCGGCGGCAAAAATTGCCGCAAGCGAGATCGTAGAGATCGGAAAACTTAAAAAGGGACAGATATTGGTGGTCGGTTGCTCGACAAGTGAGATCACCGGAAACCGGATCGGTACACAGTCGGTGCCCGAGGTGGCCGAATCGGTCTGTAAGGCGATAAAAGATGTGCTGGACGACAAGGGAATATACCTCGCCGCACAGTGCTGTGAGCACCTCAACCGTGCAATTATTATTGAGCGTGAGCTGGCCGACCGTCTGGGTATTGACACCGTGAACGTTGTACCCCAGCCCAAGGCAGGCGGTTCGTTCGCAACGGCGGCGTACAAGCTTTTCAGTGATCCCGTTGCGGTCGAGAATATCCGTGCCGACGCAGGTCTTGACATCGGTCAGACCCTCATCGGTATGCATTTAAAGCCCGTTGCGGTGCCCGTCCGCCTTTCGGTCAAAGCAATAGGCGATGCCATACTCACCGCCGCAAGGACCCGAGCAAAATTCATCGGCGGCCAAAGGGCTGTTTATGATGAAGAGTTGATGTGATCGTAAGAAGGAATCCCTCCGTCTTTTTGCTTCGCAAAAATCCACCCGCTTACTGCGGCGGTCCCCTCTGTCCTGCGGACATCTCCCCATTTTATGGGGAGTTACCCTTTAGGCAAGGGAGGCTGAGTGGCGGCTACCGTGCGGTTTATGATGATGATTTGATGTAAACCAAACCAAAGCACCTTGAACGTTGAGTTCAGGGTGCTTTTTTGTCTTTGACCGTTCTGAGTTTTGCTTATTTTGTGCGGTAGGCGGTGGGGCTTTGGCCGAAGCGCTTTTTGAAGGCGGCGGCGAAATTTAGCTGTGACGAAAATCCTACCGAGCCTGCGATCTCTTTTATCCTCAGGTCGGTGCTTTTTAACAGTTGCTTGGCTTTTTCAAGGCGGATGTTCATTAAAAATTCCTGCGGAGGCACGCCGAACTGCCTTTTGAACTGCTTACAAAAATGCTTTTCCGAAATGTGCATAAGGTCGGCTACCTGCTGCATCGTGATGCGGCGATGATAGTGCTGTTCCAAAAATTTTGCCGCTGTTATCATTGAACTGTCGACCGTTGCTATTGCGATTTTCGGCTCGGACAAAAGCGATAGCATGGCATAAAGCCAGCTTTCGGCAACCTTGACGTCTTCGTGTGTTTTAACGGAGGCGATTGCGGCTTCGCAAAGCGAGTCAGCAAACCTGCGGTCGGATACCGTAAGCTTTGCGTGTTGGTAGGGGTCAAGACCTAAGCTTTGCAAAAGCTCTGCGGCCTTTTTGCCGTCAAACGCCGCCCAAACGTGTCGGTAGCCGGGCTCCACCTTAAAGGAATGCAGTTTGCCCTTTGATATCAGAAAAGCCTCTCCTGCGTTGGCTTCAAAGCCGTCAAAATGGCAGGTGCCGTTTAAAACATAGTGCAAAATATAAGTGCTTCTGACATATGGCCCGACCGATTTCGGACGGTCAAGCAGGCTGTGGGCAAATTCGGTGATGTACACAGAGCCTTCTGTATTAAAAAAATATACAACTTCCATTTTTTCACCCTCTTTATTTCAATATACCTTAAAAATGCGTGATCGTCAATAACAAAAACGTGATTTTAATATATAATAACTGACTAAAATCGGTTACAATTCGAAATATAAAGTGATTTTATATAAGGGTGATTACAATGCTTTATGAATCAAAAACCAACCGCAAGGACTATTATCCGCCGATTCTTGGTAACGGCGATATTGCGTTTTCGGTGGATGCGGAGGGCTGCCTTGGGTATAATGCGGCCGATTTTGGCGGAGGAGAAATAAAAACCGCACTCAGCGGCGGTTGGATCATACGTGCCGGCCGCAGGATAAACCGTGCCTTTGATACCGAGGCCAAGCTGTTGCCGTTCGGTCGGCTGTTTTTTGAAAAGAAACAAAAGCCCTTGTGCTTTTCGCAGGAGCTGGATGTCAGAAAAGCGCAGGTCAGATCAAAAGGCGAGTATCCCGACGAACTAAAGACTCAAACGGTCGGTATCATTCACCCAAGCCGCAATATCTATGCGCTTAAAAAGACGGTCTCGGCTGACACCTGTATTAAATTCCGATATGAGCTTAAAGGCTATGACCGATTTGTTGAAAATGCCATTCGACGTGTCGATGTGACCGCCGCAAAAAACGGCATAAAGGTCGACTATTTTATGGTCGGCAGCGAGGAGATAAGAGGCTCGCTTCGGCTGTTTCTCGACCGTACGGCCGAGGTTCGGTGCAACGGCAACGGGGCGGTAATATCCGCCAAAATGTCGGCAGGGGAGAGTGTCTGCCTTTATCTGTGTCTTGAGGACTGCCTTGACGGTGATTTTGAGGCAATACTTGATGAGAATATCAAGTACATAAGCACGGTCGGATTTGACGGTATTGCCGAGGATACCGCCGCTGAATGGGAGAAATATTACTCCAACGGGTATGTCAAAACGGGTGATGAGCGCATCGACAGCGTGTATGAAACAGCGTTGTATCATTTGAAATGCTACACCACCAAATGGTCCATCCCCGTGGGGCTTAATATGTCCTGCTGGCACGCTGGCTTCTTTGCGTTTGACGAGTATTACAGCTTGTTGGGGTTGCTTGGGGCAGGTCAGCTTGACCTTGCGAGACGTGTGCCCGAATTTCGTCTGAACAGTTGTCTCAAAAGGGCGATAGCATTTCAGCATCACACCTTTAAAAATGAACCAAAGGCCGCAAGATTTATGTGGATAACCGAGGAGCACGGTGCCGAAATGGCTTCACACGGATTTTGGAACGATCACATTTTCCATATGGCGGTGATAGCGCTCGGAGCGTTTGAGTGCTTTGAATACAGCGGAGATGTTGAGCTTTTAAAGCGGTATTATCCGTTGATATTAAGCTGTGCAGCATTTTATGTAAACCAATCGGTCTACACCCATCCCGACGGCAGCGTGACGGTGGGGAAGTGCACCGATCTGGAACGGCTGGGGCCTTCAAGGGAGAATCCGTTTATGACGTCGTGCGGTGTTATAAAAACGCTGGAGTGCCTTGTGAAAGCGGCCGATATTCTGGGTGTTGACAAAGGCTTCCGTGATGAATGCGAGCAAAAGGCCGCAGGACTTCGCAAAACCTTGCCCAATGACGGTGAAAAATATGTACCGTTTTTGGGGTGCGAGCAAAGAAGCATTGGCGTTTTTTCGGGCAAGTATCCGTTTGACGTACTGGAAAACGGTGACAGACTGATGCTCAACGCCTGGGAGGATTACGTCAAAAACGAAGAACAGTTTGGCAATATGTATTCGATGGGCGGCGGTGTTTCGTCGTGGTATGCTGCGTGGAAGGCGGCGGCCAACGCCCGTGCAGGCTTTGGTGATAAGGCTTACAGATACTTAAAGCAGGCCTGCTTGTCGGTCGGCGCTTTTTATGAGATGTTTGAGATAAATGAATCCGGCCGTGTGATGTACCGTCCGTGGTTCACAACGGCGGCAGGTGTGTTTATGTGCGCCGTCAACGATATGCTGATAAAAAGTGACGGCAAAAACATCACACTTTTGCCTGCCTTCGGCGGCGAGGTGAAGGATCTGTCGTTCAAGCTTCGGACAAAAGGCGGCGTGACGGTGGAGGCAGCTTTCAAAAACGGCCGTCTGACCGAACTTGCGCTTTCCTCCGAAACGGTTGATGTTGACCGCTTAAATGTGTTTTACCGTGGGGAAAAGGTAAGTCAAAATACAATATAGTTGATTTTTGTAGGGCAGGGATAGAACCTTGCCCTATATTGTTGCTTTAGCTGTCTTACGGCAGGCTGTTGGGGAGAACGTCCCCTACATTATGGTATTATTTGCATAGTTGCCGTTGCGACTAAAACCACAATATATTGTGTTGAGCGTGAAAAATAATTACAAAATATGCAATTTTGCTATTGACAAAGCAGTGGCGGTTTGGTACAATACTCATACACAATAATAAAATGAGAAATTAGCCCCCAAAAATGAGGTGTGAGTTATGAAAATTATCAAAAGAAACGGATCGGAGGCCATTTTTGAGCCCATCAAGATCGAAAACGCTATTGCCAAGGCCAATCTTGCCGCCGAGGGCAGGCCTGAGCTTATCCCCGAGCAGATACACGCCATTGCCGCCATTATCGAAAACTACTGTGCAGGCATAGGCAGAGCTTTGTCGGTTGAGGAGATCCAGGAGTTGGTCGAGACCCAGCTTATGAAGCACGGCGCTTACGAGACTGCCAAGCGTTACATCCGCTACCGTTACACCCGTAATATGGTGCGTGCCTCCAACACCACCGATGACAAGATCTTGTCGCTTATCGAGTGCAACAACGAGGAAGCCAAGCAGGAAAACTCCAACAAAAACCCCACCGTCAACAGCGTTCAGCGTGACTATATGGCAGGTGAGGTCAGCCGTGATATCACCGAGCGTATCTTGCTGCCCGAGGAGATCGTCAAGGCTCACCGTGACGGTATAATCCACTTCCACGACAGCGATTATTACGCACAGCATATGCACAACTGCGACCTTGTAAACCTTGAGGATATGCTGCAGAATGGCACCGTTATCAGCGGAACTATGATCGAAAAGCCGCACAGCTTTTCCACCGCCTGCAACATTGCAACCCAGATCATCGCACAGGTCGCCTCTAACCAGTACGGCGGTCAGAGCATCAGCTTGACCCACCTTGCACCCTTTGTGCAGATCTCCCGTGAGAAGATCCGTAAAGAGGTTTTGGCCGAGCTTGAATCGGCCGAGGTCGAGATGGCTGATGACAAGATAAGCGCCATTGTTGAAAAGCGCCTTCGCTCCGAGATCAACAAGGGTGTTCAGACCCTGCAGTATCAGGTCGTAACACTGCTTACAACCAACGGTCAGGCACCGTTTATTACCGTGTTTATGTACCTTGGTGAAGCTCGGTCCGAGCAGGAGAAAAAGGACCTTGCCTTGATTATCGAGGAGGTTCTCAATCAGCGTATCGAGGGTGTAAAAAATGAGGCAGGCGTTTATGTAACACCTGCATTCCCCAAGCTTATTTATGTTCTTGAGGATGACAACATCACCGAAAATTCGCCTTATTGGTATCTGACCGAGCTGTCGGCAAAATGTACCGCAAAGCGTATGGTACCCGACTATATTTCGGAAAAGATAATGCTTAAACTCAAGATAGATCAGAACGGCAACGGTAACTGCTATACCTGTATGGGTTGCCGCAGCTTTTTGACTCCGTGGGTCGATGAAAACGGCAAGCCGAAGTACTACGGCCGCTTTAACCAGGGCGTTGTCACCATCAACCTTGTCGATGTTGCCTGCTCCGCTTGTGTTGAGGGCAAGGATGAGGACAAGTTTTGGAGGGTCTTGGACGAGCGTCTTGAGCTTTGCCACAGAGCCTTGCAGTGCCGCCACGAGCGTTTGGAGGGTACTTTGTCCGATGCCGCACCCATTCTTTGGCAGTACGGTGCTTTGGCAAGACTTAATAAAGGCGAGCCTATCGACAAGCTGCTTCACGGCGGTTATTCCACCATTTCGTTGGGCTATGCAGGACTTTGGGAGTGTGTTTACCACGTTACCGGTCGCAAGCTGACCGAGCCGCAGGGCGAAGCATTCGGCATCAAGGTGCTCGAAAAGCTGAACGATGCTTGCCTGAAGTGGAGAAATGCCGAGAACATCCACTATTCTCTGTACGGCACTCCGCTGGAGTCGACCACCTATAAGTTTGCCAAGGCTTTACAGAAGCGTTTTGGCATCATTCAGGGTGTTACCGACAAGAACTACATCACCAATTCATACCACGTTCACGTGACCGAGGAGATCGACGCTTTTGCTAAATTGACCCTTGAGGCCAAGTTCCAGGCTTTGTCGCCCGGCGGTGCCATCAGTTACGTTGAGGTTCCCAATATGCAGGACAATATTCCTGCCGTGTTGGAGGTTATGAAGTTTATCTACGACAACATTATGTATGCCGAGCTTAACACCAAGTCGGACTACTGCCAGGTCTGCGGCTTTGACGGTGAGATCCGCATTGCCAAGGATGACGGCAAGCTGGTCTGGGAGTGCCCCAAGTGCGGCAACCGTGATCAGTCCAAGATGAACGTTGCAAGAAGAACCTGCGGCTACATCGGCACGCAGTATTGGAACCAGGGCAGAACCCAGGAGATCCGGGAAAGAGTACTGCATCTGTAAAAAGGAAAAACTTCCGAAGCGATTGCTTCGGAAGTTTTTTTGTTTAAAATTCGATTACCCTACCGTCAAAGGCTACGAGATATCCGTCATCCTTGACCTTTTCCTCCAATACATCCTGTAACGGATTACCGTTGTGGGAAAAGTGGTTGATTACCTTCACTGTGTTTTCTTTCACACTCCCGATTTCGGTTAATTTCTCAATGCAACGGCGGATATTAGGCAGACCCATATGGCTGCTCTCGTCGGAGATGGGGATGTCTATGTTAGTGCAATCCATCGTCACAAGGTCAAACCTATATGCCTTTTCTTTGATAAAATCAAAGACATCGGGGAAGAAATATCCCGTATCGTGGGCGTAAAGCAGGGTATTGCCGTCAGACTCGATGATGTAAAAATTGGCATTGTCACCATTAAAATGCCGCGCGGGTAGGGCGGTGACCTTGTAGTCGTTAAGCTCGACCGTTTCAAAATGCTTTACGACGTTGACCTCAATACCAACCATGTTTTGAAGCTTGTTATATGCTTTTTGATATGCACCCTCGTTCAAGTATACCTTTAATAGCGGCACGTCCATGTCGTGCGCAAAGGCACCGTGGTGCATATTCAGCTCATCGGGATAAAAGTGATCCTCGTGTGAATGGGTGACAAATAAGTATTTTATTTTGTGCCCCACAATGCCGTTTTGCAGAAAGTGGTGGTAGGTGTCGGCAGGAAGGTCAATCAACAATTCATCGTTTATTATACTTTGCGACCGTGTGCGGATATTTTTGCCGCCAAGTGAACGTGTTTTTTGGCAAAACTCGCAGTTGCAAAAAACGGCAGGGAAGCCCTCTGCGGCAGAGGTGCCCAAGAATTGAAGCTTCATGAAATCACCTTACATTATCAAAAGTTTTTGTTTATTATAGGCTTGTTTTTCCATTCTGTCAAGCAACAGCAGCATTCTCGGAATGTGGAACGGACCTTTGAAAATATTGCCTTTTAGAGTGTTGGCAACCGTGCCGTCATAGTGCAGATATCCGTACCACTCACCGTTTTCACGGTCGACAAAATGCTCTTCAACATATTTTTCGATTTCGTTGTACCAGTCCAGATATTTCTTTTCGCCCGTTTTAAGGTAGCACATTTTGTTGGCAATCATGGCCTCGCATTGCGGCCACCACAGCTTCATATCCCATTCCAATGCGTTGGCAGGCTTTGAGTCACAGTCGCAGAATGCGATAATACCGCCGTCATAAAGACCGAGCTTCATTGAAATGTCAATGATTTTCTTGGCTTTTTCGAAAAGAACCGGGTCGTCGGTCAGTTCACTCTGTACCATCAAAAACCAAGCTGCTTCAAGGCTGTGACCGGGATTCACGGTGCGACCTACCGGGGTGTCGACTGCCTTTCCGTCAAAAGATACATTTTCGAGTAAGCCTTTGTCGGTCAGGTGAAGCAAAATGTCTTTGGTCATATCCTTCGCAATGGGGTCATATTTTTCGGGATCGATCTTTCTCAAAACATGTGAGGTTGAAAGCAATATCATACACGGTGACAAAGCGTGAAGCTTCACCGTGTCGGGGTTGAATTTCGGTGTCGTTTTGGACGGGTCGGAGTAGATACTAAAGGCCACGCCAAAATACTTTTCGGCCAATGTCTTGGCGTTTTCGTCGCCCGTTGCAAGATAATATTCGCAACAGCCGATGGCGGCAAAGGTTTCCGAAAACCAATAGCGTCGCTTTTGAATTTCCTCTCCCTCACGGGTTACGGTGAAGGCCATTCTATGATTTTCGTCACCGCATTTTGGTAAAAATTCAAAAATCTTCTTGGCGGCGCAAAGTAAACGCTCATCCTTTATACCGCAGTTGTAAGCAAAACTGAAAATATAAAGGGCCCTGCCTTGAAACCAAACGCTTTTCTCCGTTCCGTAGATGTTTCCTTTTTCGTCAAGCTGGGTGAAAATACCGCCTTGCTTCTCATCAATGGCGTTGTCCAACCAAAACGGCAGAATATCCTCGGTTAAATGTTTTATGTAGTTCATAAATTACTCCTTTATAGGACAGATTTCCCTGCCCTTTATCTCTTTCTCCGTCTTTCACCTTGTGAAATCCACCCACTTACTGAGGCGGTCCCCTCTGTCACTTCGTGACATCTCCCCATTTTATGGGGAGTCACCCTCGTCAGAGGGAGGCTCTCAGATATGGCAGCGTATGATCATCACGCAAAATCCACATCGGGGTTTATTGCTACATCATAAATAATATCGTTTATATCACGGTCTGCATCCCAAAGTAGCTCGGCATAAAGTGCCGTGGGGAAATTGAGCTTTTCTTCAAAGCAGGCATCCTCAACCAGCACGGTCATCATCGAGTCAAAATTTAACTCTTTGATAAGCGTTTGGGCTTTGGGTGCGTATTTCAACCACACAGCCTGAAAATAACGCTGAAACTCATGGCGCTCTTTTTCAAGGCTGTTTATATAGTTGTGGGTGCTGACACCAATGGGCGAGGGACCCTCGTGGTGCTTGAAGGTCGGCCAATAGAGGTTGATGTAGCCCTTTAAAACTCCGCCGAAGCCGCCGCTTTCACGAAGGTCGCGGATATCCTTTGTAATTTGAAGGGTCTTGTCAAATTCGTGCATATTCCCGGGGAAGTAATGCCAAGGGAAGGTACCGACATCCTCCCAAATAATTGAAACGCGTTCATTGACCTTGGCAATATCGGGAAGGTTGTTCAATACCGGCATTGCGTGTAATCCGAAAAGTATTTTCAAATCAGGTTGTTCTTTTAAGATTTCAGAGCTTATCTTGTTGACCATATCGACCACGACCTCGGCAACCGAACGACCGCTCAAATGTTCATTCTTGTGCTCGGTGATGGTTTGGAAATAAATGCCGTCGCATTTTACATTTCTGTACTGCTCACGGTGGGTTTTCAAAGAGCTTTCGATGATACTGTTGATATAATTATCATCCAACTCCTTGGGCATAACGGTGTCCCAACCCCAGGCATAACCAAGGTATACCTTTATATAATTCTCGTGGGCATAAGCGATAACATCGTCGATATTAGTGGGGACAAAGTCGTTCCAAATGATGAGGGTGTTCATTTTTAGCTCGGCCATATTGTCGATAAAACGGCGGTAGTCGTAAATGGTGTGACCCCACGTCCAGATACCGCGTTGACCGATTTTAGGACAGCTTTCATAATTGTGTTCAGGCAAAGCAACATCAAAAATTTTCGGTGTGTTCCAACGGCGGAATTCATACTTTGTTTTGGCAATTGGCACATATTTGGTTTTAAAATCGCAGGCGGCATAGAAAAGGTGTGCCTCGTCTTGTCCCTTGATCTCGATAGATTGGCTCTCACCGTCTGCCGGGCTTACGGTTATTTTCACGCCTTTGACGGTGCTGTCTACCGCTAAAGTGATGCAATTATACTTATCGTTCGGCTTGTTGTTGCACAGCATCACATAGTCGATATAAGGTTGCATCGCAGAGACCACCTTGTTGCAGGCCTTAAGGTATCCGTTATGATTTATCATCCATTTTTTCACAAAACATCAACTCCTTTAATTTCATTATATATACTTTTAACCGCCGAAACAAACTCTATATTGACCAATTATTTTCATTATATTGACATTTTTGAGAGATTTGGTATAATATAATCACTATGATTAAATATGATGACAGTTATAAACTACAACAAGGCTCACACTTTGCAGTTGCCGAAAAACAAATAACCGCCGCTTCACCTTGTCAACATACAATTTTGCACTACCACCGTGACATGGAGTTGCTTTTTATTGATGAGGGAAAGACAACAATACAGATTGCAGGCAGGGAGTTTACGGCAGACAAAGGGAGTTTAATAATTATAAACCCTTATGAGGTTCATTCGGGTGAAGCTCACACGGGGAAATATGCCCACCGTTGTATATGCTTTGATATGGAGCAGTTGGGGTTGCCAAACACCGCACAAATGCTTTCGGGTGAAATGGGATATATCAACATCATTTATGATACAAGCCTTATACGTCCATATTTTTCAGCCTGCTACGAAACGGTGAAAAACCGTTTTGACGGTTGGGAAATGCGTGCCAAGGGTAATCTTTTGATGATGTTTTCCGCTTTGACCGACAAGGTTGTATCATCAGCGCCAACCAAGGAGCAGGATTTTTCAAAGGCGGTGCTCGATTTTATTGAACAGCATTTTTCCGAGAGTATAACCTCGAAGGAAATAGCCGACAGTTTTTCTTATGACCATAGTTATTTCTGTCGAAAATTCAAAACCTTGTTTTCGGCCAATTTCAGCAATTTTTTGAGTGGTTATCGTGTGTCAAAGGCGAAAGAAATGCTTAAAAAACAATCGGTCACACAAACGGCGACCGACTGCGGTTTCCAGAATATAAGTTATTTTTCAAGGGTGTTCAAGGCCGTGACGGGACAGACACCGAGTGAGTATAAGAAAGGCAAAATATGAATTACGCGAAGATAAATAAAAATGATATTGCCAACGGAATTGGTATCAGAGTGACGCTGTTTGTGTCGGGATGCACCCATTTTTGCAAGGGATGCTTCAACCGGGAGGCTTGGGATTTTGACTTTGGTGAGCCGTTCACCGAAGCCACCCAAAATGAATTGCTTAAGGCTTTGGAGCCGAGCCATATAAGCGGTCTGACCTTGCTTGGCGGTGAGCCTATGGAGCCGCAGAACCAGCGTGCTTTGTTGCCGTTTTTGAAGGAATTGAAGGAGAGATTTCCTCAAAAGACAATATGGTGCTATTCGGGTTATACCTTGGAGGAGCTGACGATCAACTCAAGGGCACGTTGCGAGGTCACCGACCAAATGCTGTCGCTTATCGACATTCTGGTCGACGGAGAATTTATTGAAGAACTGAAGGATATTTCATTGCGTTTCCGCGGCTCGGCAAATCAGCGGATCATTGACCTCAAAACTACCCTCAAAAAGGGTGAGGTCGTGCTGTGGGACGGCAAGTGAGACGCATTTGCTCTTGACTTGTGACCCGTAATAATATATAATGTGCGCAGAGATATTGTGTTTTCGGAGTTGATAAAATGGATTTCAAGGTGATTTCCGAAGCAGGCAAGCTTTACAAAAACATTGCTTTGCGTTGCGCAGACGTGGGTGCGGAGCATCTGCCACAAAACCGTGACGGAAAGACAATACCTTTAAAGGATACCTTCCGTATCGACACGGTGCTGTTTATGATGTTTCTGTCCTCGACCGACGGCAGTCTTTCGAGGTCGGAGGTCGAGTTGTTGGACGCCGTTACTGGGCACAACACCGACCCCAAGGTGCTGGCTACGCTCATCAAGGAGCACAAGCTCAATTCGGTAAAGTCGGGCGTGCGTACGCCTAAAAGCCTTAAGGCTGCGGTGAGCTACGGCAAGGAAAAGCAGGATATGTCGTTGGCCGAGGATATGGTGGGATTTTACCGTCTGTTCGGTCAGTTGCTCATAGATTCCTACAACGGTGCCGAAAGAGCAGAGGAAGCAGGGCTTGAGTTATATCTTTCAAACCTTGAAAAATATATGAAAAAATAATATTTCTACGTTGTTTTATTTTTGGCAATTTCCGTAAAAAGCCTTCCCCAGTGGGGGAAGGGGGACCAACCGTAAGGTTGGTGGATGAGGCGTTTTATGTATCCCTACAATAAAAAACTTGTTGCAAATTCACAAGCATTAAGGAAAAATATGACGCATGAGGAAAAGCATTTGTGGTACGACTTTTTAAAGATGCTACCAATGCCTGTAAAACGCCAAAAGAATATAGAAAATTATATTGTTGATTTTTATATTCCACAGGTTAAAACTGTAATAGAAATTGATGGGATACAGCATACAGCCGATGATCATTATGAGAAGGATCAAAACCGTGATTTGAATTTGAAAAAGTGGGGTATAAAGGTTTTAAGATATTCAAACAAGGAAATTAACAGTAATTTTAATAGTGTTGTTTTGGATATATTAAACAATATCGGTTTAACGGAAGCGGATTTAAATTTATAGCTATGACTACTCATCCGTCAGGCTGCGCCTGCCACCTTCCCTTACAAGGGAAGGCTGTTGAATAACGATAGTTTTAAGTGAAAGCAATAGTTATTAAAAACTTGAAAGCTCAAAAAATTTTATATTAACTTTTGGCAATTACCGTTTTTTACGGTGTGCAAATATTATGAACTGTATCCCTTTTGGGAACAGTATCGGAGGAATTTGTATGAAAGACAAAAAACAAACGCAAAGGTTAGTGCTTGGTGCCATTATGACAGCACTCGTCATAGTGTTGCAGTTGCTGGGTCAGTTTATAAAGCTCGGGCCCTTTTCTGTGTCACTTGTGCTTGTGCCGATCGTTGTCGGTGCCGCGATCTGTGAGTACAAGATCGGAGCCTGGCTCGGTCTTGTGTTCGGTGTAGTGGTATTGCTGAGCGGTGATGCGGCCGCCTTTTATGCCATTGATGTGCCGGGTACGATCATCACCGTTCTTTTAAAAGGAACGCTGTGCGGTCTGTGTGCAGGACTTGTTTATAAGCTGTTGGCCGACAAAAACAAGTATCTTGCCGTTATGCTTTCGGCCATCGTGTGTCCCGTGGTAAATACCGGTGTGTTCCTTTTGGGATGCAAGCTGTTCTTTATGAGCACTATAACCGAGTGGGGCGTGGCCAACGGCTTTGCAAGCACTATGGAATATATGTTTATCGGCCTTGCAGGCGGAAACTTTATTTTTGAGCTTGTGGTCAACATCGTTTTGGCACCTGTGATTTTAAGGGTCATATCCTTTAATAAGAATTTATAATCAACAAAAGCGTTGGCGGTTCACAGTTTCGCCAACGCTTCATTTTTGTATAACGAAAACCACACGCTAAGCGTGTGGTTCCAGAGAGGCTTTTGCCGATGAGTAATCCCGCCGCAGCGGAAGGCTCCCCTGTGTAAGGGGAGCTGTCAGCGAAGCTGACTGAGGGGTTGTTTGAGAGAATTTTTTACAATCCCTCCGTCACGGCCCAGCCGTGCCACCTCCCTTTACACAAGGGAGGCTGAAAATGGTAGCCAAATCTTTGGCGGTAGGGCGAGTTTGCAAGTGTCAAATATTTCGGTGGACTTTCAGTCCAGCCAGTAACAGCGGCTTACAGCCGCAGAGCAAACCACCGGCTTAGCCGGTGGTTATGATTTGCATTTTTTACAGTAATCGGGGATGGTGCGTTCGGTGTGCAGACCGTCACGCAGTTCAAAATCCTCGCAGACAGCGGCATAAGGGGACACCTCAATGTCTTTCAAAACACAGTGCTTGTCGTTGTCCTCATCATAAGGCCAATAGTATTTACAGCACCAGCATTCGACTTCATTTCTGCTCTCAAAGAACTCATTTTTCATAAAAATCACCTTTCTGTATAATGATTAAGTATACTTAAAACGGGTATACTTCCACCATTATAACACAAAAAATCTTAAAATGTACTTAAAATAAGATTTTTTGGAGAAATTTTTTATGAGAAATAAAGAAAATAAGCATTTAGGCATTGAAATCAACAAGGAAATGCACTATAAATTGCATTATATCGCAAAATATGAGGGCAGATCGGGCAACGGACAGATATTGTATCTGGTCAACGAGTGCATCCGCAAGTTTGAAAAGGAGCACGGCGAGATCAAGGTCGAGGCCGAGGAAAAGAAATAAAAGGTTTGCATTTAATCTTTCAACTTTGCTGCGGCTGATGCTGGTTGAGGAAAAAATATGAGGCTTTGTTTTAATGTAGGGGACGGCGCCCTCGACGTCCCGAAAGTCGGCTCACGGCGGACCGCCCGGGAGGTCGGTCCCTACATTGTGCGCTTGAGTTTGGTTGTAGGGGAGGGCCTCTGCACCCTCTTGAAAGCCGTCTCACGGCGGGCGAACACATAGGTTCGCCCCTACGGTTTGCCTTCCGATTTTTGCCTTCCCCAGCGGGGAAGGTGGCATTGCGAAGCAATGACGGATGAGGAGAACACCGTCACATAAGTCCGTAAATGATGCAATACAGTTTGCTCATGGCGGGCGAACACATAGGTTCGCCCCTACGGTACGGACAATAAAATTTCGTAGGGGACGGCGCCCTCGACGTCCCGAAAGTCGGCTCACGGCGGGCGAACAGGAAAGCCCCTACAGAACCTCCCGTAATGGCCCCCTTGCCTAAAGGGTAACTCCCCATAAAATGGGGAGATGTCCGCAGGACAGAGGGGACGGCCGCAGTAAGCGGGTGGATTTTTGCGAAGCAAAAAGACGGAGGGATTCCGTAAGCCGGTTTGCGGCGGACCGCCGAGGACGTCGGTCCCTACATCGTGTCTTTGAGTTTTGCTGTAGGGGAGGCATTTATGCTCTCCGTGGCCTTATATTTTTCGCAAAATTATGTTTGAACTGAATTGATAAATCCATCCCTACAATACACTTCAATACCGCAAAAACAAAAGCGTTGGTAACTGTTTGTTACCAACGCTTTTTGCATCTTATGGATTACACGTTTTTATCGTGGATGATCTTGAGGCCGTCGAGTAAAAGGTTATCGTCGAGCAGTATCTCATGGTCGCAATTGGCGACCACCTCGGGGGCAAGGCCGCCCGTGGCGACAACCGTGGCTTTGGTGCCGAGTTCACGCTCGATTCGGGTTATCATACCGTCCAGCAACGAAGCCTGACCGATTATAAGACCCGATTTGATACAGTCGATGGTGTTGGTGCCGATGACCTTTTTGGGTGCCTCAAGGCCTACCGACGGAAGCTGCGCGGTGCCCGAGGTCAGCGCCTCCATCGTAAGCTTGATGCCTGCGGCGATCGAACCGCCCAAAAACTCACCGTTTTTGCCGATAACGCTGATGGTGGTTGCTGTGCCCATATCAATAACGATGCAAGGGCAGGGGTATTTTGCCAATGCTCCAACGGCACCTGCGGCAAGGTCGGCACCCAGCTGTGCAGGGTTGTCGATCTTGATATTAAGACCCGTTTTAATCCCGGGACCCAACACGATAGGCTTTATGCCGAACAAGCGCTGAACGGCTCTTTCAACGGCACTTCCGACCGTGGGTACGACCGAGGCAATGGCCGCCGAGGTTATCTCGTTGCGCTCTATCTCGTAAATGTGCAGGATATCACGTATCTCGATGGCGTATTGGTCAGAGGTGCGGCGGCTGTCGGTTGCAAGACGTGCCGTGAATTTCAAGGTGTCTTTGTCAAATACGCCTATGGTTATATTCGAGTTGCCTATATCAATACAGATCAGCATTTTATTACTCCTTTATTTTGCAAACAGGAAAAAGTATCCCAAAAGTATGATGCCAAGTATGACACGGTAATATCCGAAGGGCTTGAAATTTTTGCGCTTTACATACTCGGTAAGGAAGCGGATGGCCAACAACGATACAACAAATGCAACAACAAGGCCGACCAACAGTACGGTTATCTCAAGCGAGTCTATCATCAAAGCCTCACCGTCAATGATATCCTTGGCGTAGGCGGCACATTTCAAAAGGCTGGCACCGAACATAACGGGGATGGCCAAGAAGAACGAAAACTCCGCGGCAACGGCTCTGGAGCAGCCAAGCAGCATTGCACCCAAAATGGTAACGCCCGAGCGTGATGTGCCGGGGATGAGCGACAAAAGCTGAATAAGACCGATGAAAAGTGCGGTCTTGTAGGACATTTCGGAAACATCGTTGATTTTTGGAAGCGGACGCTTGGTCGATTCAAGCGCAATAAACGCAATACCGTAGATTATCAGCGTTGCGGCAACGGTGGGGAAGTTGTAGAAATACCTGTCAAGCGTATCCTCAAACGGCAGACCCACAACGGCGGCCGGTACGCAGGCGATGATGACCTTGAACCACATTTCCCAAGTCGATCTTTTGGCAAGAGCGTCCTTCTTGGGTGAAAACGGGTTGAGTTTTCGGAAAAACATCACGATAACGGCCAATATAGCGCCCAACTGGATGACAACACGGAACATTTCCATAAAGTTAGGGTCGGATTCCTTCCACCACAGCTCCTCAAATAAAATGAGATGTCCGGTGCTGGAGACGGGAAGCCATTCGGTGATACCTTCGACGATACCGTATAATATAGATTTGAGTATCTCAATAAATTCTGTCATAAAAACACCCTCTCAACTGACTATTGTATACCAAAACTGTCGGTTTGTCAATTTTTGCTTTTCTTTCGGTAATTAATATGCTGATATCGGCTGTCACACAACCGCAAAACGGGAATAAAATGTAGAGAAGTCAGGGTATAGCCTGACAAATACATTTTGGAGGAATATTATGGCAGATATAAAACAAAACTGTCCGACCGACAGCACCGCCTTTAAAGAAGCGGTCTGTGTTGATGCAGGCAGAGTTTACGACTCCTGCTGTGACCGTGACTGTGTTACCGATATGAGGGTGTATTTTTCGCCCAACGACCAACAGCTTGTCAATGCGGCCTGCAGCGTAAGGCTAAAATCGGCAGAGGTCATCGACGTGAACATAGATGTCGAGCAGGTCACCTTTAACCGTGGTTTTTACTCGTGCGACCTGACCTTCTTCTTTGTTGTGGCGCTGGATGTGTTCACCGCTCCGCACACCTGCCCCGTTTGCATCAAGGGTGTTTGCTTCTACAACAAAAAGGCTATCCTTTACGGCAGCGAGGGTAATGTCAAGACCTTTACCAACGAGTATGTTGCCGATGACGGCTGTAACCGACGCACCGTATCGGGCGGCAATGCACCCAGATGCGTTGTGCAGGCGGTCGACCCCATTCCGCTTTCGGCAAGAGTGTCCGAATGCCGCTGTGCCTGCGACCTGCCCGGCTATATCCCTGCAGGTATCGCCTCGGTGGTCGGCGGCTGCATAGACCCCTGCTCCGACCCCGACAACAAGTCTATATTGGTCACTCTGGGTCTGTTTACGGTCATCCAGCTTGTTCGCAATGTGCAGATGCTCATTCCAGTATATGATTTCTGTGTGCCCGAAAAGCAATGCGATGACTCGTGCGACAGCCCTTGCGAGGTCTTCCGCAGGATAAAATTCCCGACCGACGATTTCTTCCCGCCCAGACCGTGTGACACGGACAACAACTGCGGCTGCGGTTGCGACGATAACTGAAAATTTGCGGTGCTGTAACTGTGTTGCGGCACCGTTTTTTTATAAACTGTTGAAATTGCCGCCGATCGGGTGTATAATATAAAAAAGGAATCCGGAAGGAGATAGGTCTAATGATAAAATGGGATTGCATCGAAAAGCTTCATGATGAAAGGCTCATCGCGGAATTTGAGCAGGAGATAGGCTGGGTCCTCCCTGAAAGCTATAAGGCATTTGTAAAGGAAAACAACTCCTGCCAGCCCGAAAAGCGCACCTGTTTTTCGGTCGACGGTAGCGAGGTCGAGCTGAATCATTTTTATAATCTTAACAAGGGTAGCGTTATAAGTATCTGGGATTTTTACGATTTTCCCGAGGAGGACCGCAAGTGGTTCAAGGAGCAGTACGGCGGCGAGCTGAACGATCATATCGCCTTTGCCGATGATGTTGACGGCAATGCGGTCTGCTTTAATAAGGCTGATGGTTCGGTGACCCATTACGACCGTGAGAATGACAAAATGAGCACCGTGGCTCCCGATTTCACGGCATTTTTAACCGCACTTTATGTGCATGAGACCGACGAAACGGTAGATTGATGATAAAAGAAAAAGCGTATCCGATCAAATTCGGATACGCTTTTTTGGTGGAAACAGACAGGCTCGAACTGTCGACCTCCTGCGTGTGAAGCAGGCACTCTGACCAACTGAGCTATGCTTCCGTTGCTTCTGCGAAGGATATTATACAACAACCGTCCCCGATTTTCAAGTGTTGTTTTGAATTTCGGGGACGGTTTATTTTTTTGTTTAGCGGTATTAATATCTTCCGTCTGAGCCGAAGAGCTTTATTTTATTCATAACGACCTGCTTTACAGCCTCAACGGCACCGGGCATAAGCTTGGTGTAGCCGAGATTTTCGGTCCAGTTATCGTGGATGTATTTGCAAAGGGCTGTGTTGATGTCGGTGAAGATGTTGACCTTGGAGATACCGTTTTTGATGACGTTTCTGAAATCGTCGTCGGTAAGTCCCGAGCCGCCGTGAAGCACCAGCGGAACATCAACAACGTCGGCAATTTCCTTGAGTCGGCCGATATCCAGCACAGGTTTTTCCTTATAAACGCCGTGTGCGGTGCCGATGGCAACGGCCAGAGCATCAACGCCGGTCTCCTCGGCAAACTCTTTGGCCTGCATGGGATCGGTGTAGATATTGTGGTCGGCGGCGTTGGCGTTGGAGCCAACGTGTCCCAGCTCACCCTCAACCGTAATATTGTTTGCGTGTGCCAGCTTTACGATGTCGGCAAGGCATTTCTTGTTTTCCTCGTAAGGCTTGGATGAGCAATCGTACATGACCGAGGTAAAGCCTAAGCTTATGGCCTCCTTTACACGCTCCTCGGTAAGACCGTGGTCAAGGTGCAAAACAACGGGGACGGTGGCACGCTCGGCCATGGGCTTTAGCATATCGGCAAGCTCCTGAAGCTCGGAGCAGTTGAGCAGGACCTCTGCGCTGCCGATGATAACGGGTGCACGAAGCTCCTCTGCGGCGGCAAGGACACCCTTGGCCATTTCAAGGTTGACGGTGTTAAAAAGGCCTACACCGTATTTGTTTTTCTTGGCATCAGCCAATATGTCTTTAAAATTTACAAGCATCTTTATTCTCCATCCGCCGAAAACGGCATTTACTCATCCCATTCTAATATGTAGAAGATAAAAAGTAAATGGATTATTTGACAGTTTATGGATAATACAGGGGTTTTTAAAAGGTTGAAACGATGCTCTTGACGCAATTTTCGGGGGAATAGCTCCAGCGGTCGATGTGCCCGTCCTTTATGAAATAGGTCAAGGGAGCTTTAGTGCGGTCGGCTTCAAACGAGTCGATTATTATCAGCTTGACCTTCATTTTGTCGGGCAGGATGCTTTTGATGTAAACGCATGTCTTTTGTCCTGCTTTAACACCGTCCTTCAGCTCGGCAAGGCCTGCAAGGTTGGGTGAAAGCTCAACAAATATTCCGTAAGGCTCTACCGACCGTACAAGCCCCGTGACCGTTTCGCCCGTGATGAATCGGTCGGCGTTTTGCTGCCACGTGCCGAGAAGCTCCTTCATGGTGAGTGTTATCTTGCCGTCGGCAATGCTTTTTATAACAGCCCTTATCTCATCGCCTGCCGAAAAACGGTCGCCGGGGTGGGAGATACGTGAGACCGAAATGGCATCTATGGGCAACAGCGCAACACAGCCGCAACCGATGTCGCAAAAGGCACCGAAGCTTTCAAGGTGGGTCACGGTGGCAGGGATAATATCACCCGGACGAAGGTTTTTGATAAACTCATCGGTGCAGTATTGCTGTGCCTTGCGTCGGGAAAGCAGGGCAATGCGGCGGCCTTCGCTGTCGGTGGAAAAGCCGTCCACCACAAAGGACACCGGCTTGCCCACACGGGAAATGAGCGCAATATCACGCACAAGACCCTCGGCAATGCCGATGGCACCCTCGCATCGGGGGATAATTCCACGGCACACTCCCAGGTCAACGTACAGATTGTGTGCAGGGTCGCAGTTGGTGGCAAGTCCCTCCAAAACGGTGCCGACTGCGGCGGCCTCCTCGAGCGAACGGAGACTTGATAACGCTTTTCGGTTTTTTATGCTTGTCAAAGCACGGCCTTCGGGCATAAAAATTCTTTGCATTTTATTCTTACCTTTCTTTTGGCAGACCTTTCGGAGTGATCCGAAAGAGGTCTGCTTTTTGTTTATCTATTTATATGTGAAAACGGCCGAAAATTTGCAAAAAAATATTTTTTTATTGAAAGTTGTATGGCTGTTGCCCAAAACAATGCAACAAGCCTTGGATTTGGCAGGGTAGGTGAAAGGGGTTTTGAAAAATGTCACTCAACAAACGTGAGACCGATTTTTGCAGATTTTTTGTTGCTTGCCGCAACAGCCGTGAGGCGGCCGCCAAAGCCGGCTTTGCCTTTCCCGAGCGTTCGGGGATACGGCTTTTGGACAAGCAGGCCGTCATTGACGAGATCGACCGTCTGTCCGAGCAGGTCAGGACGGCTGTTTCGGCGGTGGACGGCTTGAAGCGTATTGCGTTCGGCTCGGTTGCCGATGCCGTGAAGCTGGTGCTGCATCCCGACACCGTTGAGCCTGAAGCGCTCGACCTTTTTATGGTGTCGGAGCTGAAATGTACCGATAAGGGTGTTGAGGTCAAGTTTTTTGATCGCATAAAGGCACTTACGGCTTTGCTTCAGGTCACCGACAGCGCAGAAAGCAACGAAACATCAAGATTTGTCGAGGCTATTTTCAAGGGTGCTTCGGCGATCGAAGGTCTGGGACGGAGTGTGAGCGATGAGGTTTGAACCCTTTTCAAAAAAGCAGCTGGCAACGCTTTGCTGGTGGGGAAGCAACAGCCCTTACCGTGACAAGGATGCCATAATATGCGACGGAGCCGTGCGAAGCGGAAAGTCACTCTGTATGTTTGTTTCGTTTATTACTTGGGCAGGATGCAGCTTCCGAAACGCTTCCTTTGCCATTTGCGGACGCACAGCGTCATCGGTAAGGCGCAACCTTTTACAGCCTTACCTGCCGGTGCTTAAAGACCTTGGTCTTAGGTGCCGTGACGAGGTGTCAAAGGGCAAGATAACGGTTGAAATGAACGGCAGGGAAAACACCTTCTGGATATTCGGAGGTAAGGACGAATCATCGGCTTCGCTGATACAGGGAATGACGCTGTCGGGCGTTATGTTTGACGAGGTGGCGCTGATGCCAAGATCCTTTGTCGAGCAGGCGCTGGCACGTTGCTCAATGGAAGGCTCAAAGTTCTGGTTTAACTGCAATCCGTCCAACCCGTCTCATTGGTTTTATACCGAGTGGATAAAAAAGTGCAGGCAGAAAAACGCACTTTATCTCCACTTCACGATGAACGAAAACCCGTCGCTGTCCAAGGCGGTGCTCGAAAGATATGAAAATATGTATTCGGGTGCGTTCTACGAGCGTTTCGTAAAGGGCAGGTGGGTGGCGGCCGACGGAGCAGTCTACCCGATGTTTTCGGATGCGTGCATGGCCGACTGTCCAAAACAGTGTACACGCTACTATGTTTCGTGTGATTACGGCACGGTCAATCCTGCATCGTTTGGACTTTGGGGCGAGTATCACGGCGTGTGGTACCGTTTAAGGGAGTATTACTGGTCATCCCGACGTGAGGGTGCACAAAAGACCGATGAGGAATATTACGCCGAGCTTAAAAGTTTGTGCAACGGCTGTAATGTTACGGCGGTCATCTGCGACCCGTCGGCGGCATCCTTCATAACGCTTATCAGGCGCAAGGGTGAGTTTTCGGTGATACCTGCCAAAAACGATGTGCTGGACGGCATCCGCCGTGTGTCCGATGCACTTAAAAACGGTAAGATCAAGATCTGCCGCGGCTGTGATGACACGGTGCGTGAGTTTTCACTTTACCGCTGGGATGAAGGCTCTGTGCGTGACTGTCCCAAAAAGGAAAACGACCACGCAATGGACGACATAAGATATTTTGTTTCCACCGTGCTGTACCGACCCGAACGCACAAGCGTTGCCGTTGCTGCCAAAAGAAGCCGTTAGGCTTCGGAAAGGAATAAAATGGGCACTAAAACTAAAAAAGAAGACCGAAGCCATTCTGCTTCGGTGCAGACCGCACGTCAGAACCGACATCCGTTTTCGGTGCTTGACCGCCACCGTCCGTTAAGCCTGCCCGAATTTGAGGTGTTTGATGCCATTCGTGAAGCCGTGCCGATAGTCGGTGCGGCGGTGGATAAGATAATCCGCTTGGTGGGAAGCTTTTCGGTCGAATGTGACAACAAAACGGCCGAGCGTGAGCTGGCTGTGTTTTTGAAAAATGTCCCGAGCGGTGTTGCAACAGTTGGCATCGACGGCTTTATAGGAAGCTATCTCGACAGCCTTCTTATGTACGGCACCGCCGTGGGCGAGATGGTGACCGACCGAAGCGGAAACATCGCAGGACTTTACAATGCACCGTTAAAGGGGCTTGAGATAAGGCTGACCGATGACCCGTTCGGGTGTGAGATATCGGTGCGTGAGCCTAACGGCAAGCTAAGGCCTGTCCGCTATCCCGAAAGGATACTGATGTGTGCCGCCAACCCTACCTCCGATCGACCCGAGGGCAGGTCGCTTTTGCACGGTCTGCCGTTTGTGACGGGTATACTGCTCAAAATTTTTGACAGCGTGGGCACCAATTTTGAGAGGGTGGGAAATCTCCGCTATGCCGTGACCTACCGTCCTTCAAACGAGGCCGATGCGACCTTCGGAGCCGACCGTGCCGCCGAAATAGCACGTGAATGGTCCGAGGCCATGAGCGACAAGGACGGCGTGCGTGACTTTGTGGCTGTGGGCGATGTTGACATCAAGGTCATCGGTGCCGACAACCAGACCCTCGAATGCGAGGTACCCGTCCGTCAGATGATGGAGCAGATAGTTGCCAAGACCGGCATTCCTCCTTTTTTGCTGGGACTTTCGTGGTCGAGCACCGAGCGTATGTCGGTTCAGCAGATCGATGTTCTGACCTCCGAGCTTGAGTACTACAGAGGCTTGCTTGGCAGTATTATAAACCGCATCTGCCGTGCGTGGCTGAGATCAAAGGGCTATACCTGCAACTTTGAGGTCAACTGGGACGACATCACCCTGCACGACGAGGTGGAGCAGGCAAGAGCAAGGCTTTTGCGTGCTCAGGCGGCAGAGGTTGAAAACAAGTGAGGTGAAATTTTATGAAAAACGGAAATATAGGAGATTTCGGCATTCCTACGGAAAATGAGCTTGAGCTTATCAACCGACACACACGCCGAAAGTTTGCGGCCGACGAGCTGTACGCCTTTTCGGTTGTGCTTTGCGATAACGACATCGACCGTGACCACGAGCGCTTCACCGATGAGGCTTTGGAAAAGCTGGCCGAGCTTTATATCGGCAAGACCGGTATTTTTGACCATTCTCCCAAGGCCGAAAACCAATGTGCAAGGATATTTTTTGCCGAGGTCAGAGAGATTGAGGGCAGAAAAAACCGCATAGGTGAGCAGTATAAGCAGCTTTTTGCACGTGCTTATATGCCTAAATCCGAGGCGGGTGAGGAGCTGATACTTTCCATCGAATCGGGCATCAAAAAAGAGGTCAGCGTGGGTTGCTCAATGGCAACATCACGTTGCTCGGTCTGCGGTCAGCCCTTGGGAGCCTGCCAGCACCGAAAGGGCAGGGTCTACCGTAAGGACGGTGTTAAGACCATGTGCTATTTTGAACTGTCAGAGCCGACCGATGCCTATGAATGGTCGTTTGTGGCCGTTCCCGCACAGCCTAAGGCAGGTGTGGTCAAGGCATTTGACAAGGAAAAGGAGATATCGGTGCTGGGCGTTACAAAAACGCTCAAAAACGGTGTCGTTACCTTTTCTGAGGAGGAGGCAACAAACCTTGAGAAGCAATTTGAGCAGCTTCGCTCTGTAGCGGCTGCGGCAGGTGGATTTTTGCGTTCAAAAAAGGCGTTCATCGTAAAACAGGTCATGCCTTCGGCAACAGATACGGCGGTCGATGTGTTTATGAAGCTGCTTGACCGACTTGAGCCCGAGGAGCTTTTCGGACTTTACGCAGAGTGCGAAAAGCAGAATGAACCGATCGCTTCACAGCTTGCCGTCAAGCGAAGCACCGCCGACAAAAGCAGTAAAAACAGTTATTTTATAGTTTAATTTTTTGGAGGAAAAACAAATGAGTTTTGATAACATTACACTTGAAAAGGGAATGTATTCCCACCCCGAAAAGAGCTTTTCCGATATTTTGGAGGAGCTTGACCCCTCGCAGAACTATGTTGGCACCGAGTATGAGGGCCTTGATGCATTCGGCCGTCAGCTTAAAAGATTCGACATCAAGGTAGCAGGCGCAGGCTCCGATGCCGTCCGCAAATTCTTTGCCACCACCCAGTCGGCGGCCTTGTTCCCCGAGTATGTTTCCCGTGCCGTAAAGCAGGGCATCGAGGAGGCTGATATGCTGCCCTCCATCGTGGCTTCCACCACCCACATCAACAGCCTTGACTACCGCACCATCGCATCGGTCCCCACCGATGAGGAAAAGTCGCTGGTCGATGTTGATGAGGGCGCCGAGATCCCCGAGACCGTAGTCCGCACCCAGGAAAACCTTGTCAAGCTTCACAAGCGAGGCAGAATGCTGGTTGCATCCTATGAGGCTTTGAAGTTCCAGAAGATCGACCTCTTCTCGGTAACCCTCCGCCAGATCGGTGCACACATCGCACGCAGTCAGTTTGCCGATGCGGTCAACGTTCTTATGAACGGTGACGGCAACGACAACGCCGCCGCGGTTATCAATGCCGCAGCCTCGGGTGAGCTTTCCTATCAGGATCTTTTGAGCCTTTACGATCAGCTCGATCCGTATACCCTCAACCGCCTTATCATGAGCCCCTCAACCATGCTTAAGGTAATGAGCCTTGATGAGTTCAAGAATCCTCTTACCGGCATCAACTTCCAGGGCACAGGCAACCCCGGTAATCCTCTGGGCGCCAAGCTGCTTCGCTCCAACGCTGTGGCCGACGGCAAGATCATCGGCCTTGATGCAGGCTGTGCACTTGAAATGGTGGTCGCCTCTGATGTAAACGTCGATTACGACAAGCTTATCGACCGTCAGCTCGAGCGTGCCGTCATCACCACCACCGCAGGCTTTGCCAAGATCTTCAAGGATGCTTCGGCAGTGCTCTCTGTCTGATGCTATGGAGCATATTATCAGCATTGACCGTGTGGTAGACCGTTTTCTGGCGCTTGCAGGCGAAGCTTCGGCGGCCGAGGGCAGGATATTTTGCCGTACCGCCGCTGAAACGGTTGAAAGCTGGGTCGACCGCTCACGGCTTACCGAGGCTTACGGCGAAGGGCTTGACTATGCCGCCGCAACCGTGGCATTTTACCGATTTACGCTCAAAAATTCGAGCAACGCTCAGTCGGTCAAGGCAGGCGACATCACGGTCACCGATCTTTCCGACCGCTCGGTGGAATTTGCCAAAAGCCTTATGCAGGACGCATTAAAGGCGGTTGAGCATCTGTTTAAGCCCAAACGGTTTGCTTTTATGAAGACCGAGGTGGTATAAATGGATTTTAAGGCAGAGACACTTAAATTTCTTGATTGCCTCGGTGAGGAGGCTACGGTCACGGTGGGGGAGGACAGCTACCCGATAAAGGCGCTCATCCAGCCTATGCGATACAAAAACAAGATGTATCTTGAGGATGATCGCACCGAGCTTGGCTTTAAAAACGGCGAGTGCTTTTTGTATCTCGGCCCTGCAGAGCCCGATTTTGCAGGGGTGGAAACAAGTACGACCGTCACCACCAAGCACCGTGTGTATTCGGTCTCCCGTGCCGACCGAATTGCGCTCAAAGGCATCACGCAGTATATCTGGGCGGTGCTTACTCCAAAGTATAAGGACGGTGCTTTTTATGGTCTGTAAAAAACTGATAGATTATCTCGTGGCAACACTTTCGGCCAACGAGGCGCTGACCGATATGACGGTCATCACGGAGTTCCCTTCGAAAAGGCAGGATCTTCCGCTTGAAAATGCGGTGGTCAGCGTGGGGCTTGAGGGGGTAGACATCACGGGTGTGGGTGATGCTCTGCAGATAGCCGCCGACGCATCTCCTGTCAATTACACCGTAGGGCTTACGCTGTGCGTGCCAAAGTCGGCAACGGGTGCCGTTTGCCACAGCGCAGTTGATGGCATACTGTCTGCTTTGGCCACCTTTGTTGCCGAGTATTCGGTCACCGACATCACGGTGGGGCAGATGAAGTACAGCGGCACTTTGGGTGCTCTGACCGTGCCTATCACCCTAAAGATCTTTAACGGCAACGCATACTAAACCACAAAAACAAAGGGCTTGGAGTGTAAAAACTCCAAGCTTTTTGTGTTTTTATGTTAAATCGGTGTAAAGTTTTGCGGCAGTTATGCAATAAATACATAAAATAACGTGTAAAAACGTATAAAAAATTAAAAAATGTTATAAAATTTAAAAAAGTTGACAATTTCCTCTTTATTTTTTTGTGAAATAGTGTTATAATCAATCGGATGCTTCAAGACAGTTGGAGCAGTCTGTCCAAATTTCGGACGGAAATGGCACTTTGAAGGTGCCGCATTAAGATGTTTAATATTTTTTAGGAGGATGATTCAATATGAGTCACAAGTTTGTTTACCTGTTCTCTGAGGGTGACGCTTCCATGCGTGAGCTTCTCGGCGGTAAGGGTGCTAACCTGGCAGAAATGACCAAGATCGGTCTTCCTGTTCCCCAGGGCTTCACCGTTTCTACCGAGGCTTGTACCCAGTACTATGAGGACGGCCGCAAGATCAACGATGATATCAAGGCAGAGATCATGGAGTACATCGACAAGATGGAAGGCATCACCGGCAAGAAGTTCGGCGATAAGACCAATCCTTTGCTCGTTTCGGTTCGTTCCGGTGCCCGTGCATCCATGCCCGGTATGATGGATACCATTCTTAACCTCGGTCTTAACGAGGAAGTTGTAGAGACCATGGCAGCGATGTCCGGCAACGCACGTTGGGCATACGACTGCTACCGTCGTTTCATCCAGATGTACTCCGACGTTGTTATGGAGGTCGGTAAGAAGTACTTCGAGGAGCTCATCGACAAGATGAAGGAAGAAAAGGGCGTTAAGCAGGACGTTGAGCTTACTGCTGACGATCTTAAGGAGCTTGCTAACCAGTTCAAGGCCGAGTACAAGGCTAAGATCGGCAAGGATTTCCCCTCTGATCCTAAGGAGCAGTTGATGGGTGCTGTTGAGGCTGTTTTCCGTTCTTGGGACAACCCCAGAGCAAACGTTTACCGTCGTGACAACGATATTCCTTATTCTTGGGGTACCGCTGTTAACGTACAGATGATGGCTTTCGGTAACATGGGTGACGATTGCGGTACCGGTGTTGCCTTTACCCGTGACCCCGCTACCGGCGAGAAGGGTCTTATGGGTGAGTTCCTCACCAACGCACAGGGTGAAGACGTTGTTGCAGGTGTTCGTACTCCGATGCCTATTGCCGAGATGGCCAACAAGTTCCCCGAGGCTTTTGCAGAGTTCCAGAAGGTCTGCGCAACCCTCGAGGATCACTACAGAGATATGCAGGACATGGAGTTCACCGTTGAGCACGGTAAGCTCTTCATGCTCCAGACCCGTAACGGTAAGAGAACCGCTAAGGCTGCATTGAAGATCGCTTGTGACCTCGTTGACGAGGGAATGATCGACGAGAAGCAGGCTGTTGCTATGATCGACCCCAGAAACCTCGACACCCTTCTCCATCCTCAGTTCGATACCAAGGCTTTGAAGGCTGCTGTTCCTGCAGGTAAGGGTCTCGGCGCATCTCCCGGTGCTGCTTGCGGTAAGGTTGTATTTACTGCTGAAGATGCTGAAGTCTGGAACGCCCGTGGCGAAAAGGTCGTTCTTGTCCGTCTTGAGACCTCTCCCGAGGACATCACCGGTATGAAGGCTTCTCAGGGTATCCTCACCGTCCGTGGCGGTATGACCTCTCACGCAGCCGTTGTTGCCCGTGGTATGGGTACCTGCTGTGTTTCCGGTTGCGGCGACATTATTATGGACGAAGAGAACAAGAAGTTCACTTTGGCCGGTAAGGTATACAACGAGGGAGACTACATCTCCATCGACGGTTCTACCGGTAATATTTATGATGGCATCATCCCCACCGTTGATGCCGAGATCGCAGGCGAGTTCGGCCGCATCATGGCATGGGCCGACAAGTACAGAACCCTTAAGGTTCGTACCAACGCTGACACTCCTGCAGACGCTAAGAAGGCTCGTGAGCTTGGTGCTGAGGGTATCGGTCTTTGCCGTACCGAGCATATGTTCTTTGAGGCAGAGCGTATTGCAGCATTCCGTGAGATGATCTGCTCTGACACCGTTGAGGGTCGTGAGGCAGCATTGGCTAAGATCCTGCCCTATCAGCAGGGCGACTTCGAGAAGCTTTATGAGGCTCTCGAGGGCAACCCCGTTTGCATCCGCTTCCTTGATCCTCCGCTTCATGAGTTCGTACCCACCGAAGAGGCTGACATCAAGGCTTTGGCAGAGGCACAGGGCAAGACCGTTCAGGATATCAAGAACATCATTACCGGTCTCCATGAGTTCAACCCCATGATGGGTCACCGTGGCTGCCGTCTTGCAGTTACCTATCCTGAAATTGCAAAGATGCAGACCACCGCTGTTATCCGTGCAGCTTTGAATGTTAAGAAGGCTCATCCCGATTGGAATATCGTTCCCGAGATCATGATCCCTCTTACCGGCGAAGTTAAGGAGCTCAAGTACGTTAAGGATGTTGTTGTTGCAACTGCTGACGCTGAGATCGCTGCCGCAGGTTCTGACCTCAAGTACGAGGTAGGTACCATGATGGAGATCCCCAGAGCTTGCTTGACCGCTGACGAGATCGCAAAGGAAGCTGAGTTCTTCTGCTTCGGTACCAACGATCTTACTCAGATGACCTTCGGCTTCTCCAGAGATGACGCAGGTAAGTTCCTTACCGCTTACTATGACACCAAGATCTACGAGAACGATCCGTTCGCAAAGCTCGACCAGACCGGTGTTGGTAAGCTGATGGATATGGCAGTTAAGATGGGTAAGGTTACCCGTCCTTCGATCCACTGCGGTATCTGTGGTGAGCACGGCGGCGACCCTGTTTCCGTTGAGTTCTGCCACAAGATCGGCTTGGATTACGTATCCTGCTCACCCTTCCGTGTGCCCATCGCACGCCTCGCCGCCGCCCAGGCTGCTATCAAAGAGTCTAAGTAATTAGATTTATAAAGCAAACCAATCCCTCTGCTGAGAAATCGGCAGAGGGATTTTTGTATTTGTTGCAGTTCATAAAAATTTATGTTATAATATAATTGCAAAAGGAGGTATAGTAAATTATGAAAAAAATTTTAACTGTTTTTCTTTGCGGAATAATGTTATTATGTTTCGCAGCTTGCGATAAAAACTCCAACAGTAATGTACAACCAACCGAAAGTACAAACCAAAACGATACTCACAACCAAGCAACCGCTATTTTTAACACAAAAAACATTAAACGCATCACCTTCTATGCCTACTATGGTAACGGTAAAGGTAGCGATGTTCCTGCCGAACATTTAGATGAAATGATAGCTTGGCTCGATTCTTTTACGCTTGATAAAGAAGTTCCCGAATTATTACCCCCAGGAACAAACACGATTCATGTAGAAATTGAGTATCTTGATGGAACTATTGTTAAAAGAGGTTTAGATACGACAACTGTTGATGGAATTACATACTACATAAAAGGTGATAACTCTCCCGAGTGCTATGAAGAAATTATATCAAAGACAAGTTTGAATTAACGAATTGTATTTTCCCTCTTTTGCGGATAGCAGCACAGGCTGCTATCAAAGAAAGCAAGTAAGCTTTCAAAAAGTCAGTATTTATGCGGGTTTTCGGGCACTCTGATTGCTCCAAACGTCCCGTAAAATACAGCTACTAAATGAGCAATAAACGCCCCGTGTTCAACTGAACACGGGGTGTTTTTCATATAAGCATCATTTTGAAGATTTATATTTTTTAAAAAACTCTGTGGGAGATATGCCTACATATTCCTTAAACTGTCGGCTAAAAAAATAGACATTTCCATAGCCACAGCTTTCGGCTATCTGCGATATTGAATATTCCTCTGATTTTAACAGGTCACAAGCGTAGTTTATCTTCATTTGAATGATGTATTTCAAAGGTGAAATCCCAAACTTTTTTATAAATAACTTGTTCAGATATGATTCACTTATACCGCATGTTTCGGTCAATTCTGCAATCGTAATTTTGTTCTTCAAAAAGTTTTCACCGATATAATCAATGGCAGGCTTTATTGCCTTGTACTGCTTTTCGGGAATATAGCTTTCTTTCTGCATTTCGGCAAAAATTTTATATAAAAGTGAAATGCACTCAAAATAATATCCTTCATTTTTTGCAACCCAAACCGAAAAAGCTTTCTTGAAAAGATTGGCAACAGTAATGTTATTTTGTATTTTTTGAACGAATGCAACGTCTGAAACAGGTACATCTGTATCGAAATATATATCAATACATTCCGATTTTTCGCGGTTAAACACAATGTACTCGTCGGTCTTTCCTTTAGGTAAAAAATTTATTGAATCCTTTTCGCGTTTTAAGCTCAAACCGTTGAATTTTATCTCGGCTTCCCCCGATAAATAGTATATCAGTTCATTGTATTTAAGGTTGGAACCAAAATGAAGCACAGGATCCTTGTACTCGTCTTTTCCAACGAAAATAATACGGGAAATGCTGGTTATAACAAAATCATTATTCATAATATCACCGCTTTGATGGTACCACATCATAAAATATTTGTCAACAATCAGTACCGAAAAGTATAAACATCCGTTTTAGTGTATTTACATATATAAACGGACTTATTACAATGATGACAGAAGCATGAAAGGCGGTTTTATTATGAATAAGCGAATTGAAGAGCTGACCAAATTGACCTTAAACGGTGAGATGTATGCCCATCCAACAAAAACAGAGTATGATAGAGAGGACCTGTTTTTGTCCCGTCAACAGCGGGAATCCAAGAGACTTTGCGAGTTTATTTTGAATCAAGAGCCTGTTTTAACAGAGTATTCCAAAATGACAGGATTTTTCAACTGCGGCGGTTCTGTTGTTGGTGACGCTTTTCGCCGAATGGGACATAAGCATACAGCCGAAGTCATGTCAAATTTTTATCTAAAAAGCATTGATAATTTATCTACTATGGAATGGCAGCACGCAACAGCCGATTATAAAAAGGTTTTGGAAAAGGGTATCAAAGGTATTATTGCAGAAATAGACGATTCTTTAAAGGTGCATACCGAAACAGAAGAAATCGAGTTTTTAAATGCACTCAAAAGTGTTGCCAATGCGCTTATTGGTTGGGCACATAAATGTTCAGACAGAGCGATGACTCTTGCAAAATCCGTAGAGAATGAAGAATACAGACAAAACCTTATCAAACTCTCTGAAGCACTTTTGAATGTTCCCGAAAATACACCTTCAACCTTTTACGAAGCTGTTTTAACCATTTATGTTTGCTTTAGTGCGGATCCTGACAGTGTAGGTACATTAGACAGATACTTGACTCCGTTTTATGAAAACGATATCAAAAACGGCGTAATGACAAGAGATGATGCAAAAGAATGTTTGCAGGAGCTGTTTTTAATGCTGCAGGCGGCGACACCTGTCACTTCTGACAGATTTACAAGGGGCGGAGAGTCTCATTTTTGCATCGGTGGATATTTACCTGATAGAACTGACGGATTTTGCGATTTATCAAAACTTATCCTTGAAAGTCTTATTGATTTACCTACCTATATCCCACAGGTAACCTTGCGTTGGACGGCAAAAACACCAAAAGAGGTATTCCGCTATGTGCTTGACTGCGAGCGTAAAGATCCCAATAAGCGAATTGCCTTCCAAAATGATGAAAAGCGGCTCAAATGCTATACCGAAATCTGCGGTATCCCCTTTGATAAAGCGGTTGGATATACTACCGTCGGATGTAATGAACCTGCATTTTTGGGGGCCATTACCGGCAGTAACTCCAAAATTAATTTTGCACGCTCCACCGAAACTCTTTTTCATAAAAAAAGTGAAAAGATAGAAAATGTAAAAACCTTTGATGAGTATTATGACGTTTTCCTGAAGGAGCTTTTCAGCGACCTTGACAGGGCTTATGAATATGACGATAAGTATAATCGGGAGCGTGCCAAGGATATAAATTATCTCTCAAGCATCTTCTTCCAAGGCACGATACAAAAGGCAAAAAGCCTTACCCAAGGCGCTTGCGATACCGTTATTGCCTCACCGATGCTTATGGGAATCCCTAATGTTATAGATTCACTTATTGTGGTCAAGCAGTTTGTTTTTGACGAGAAAATCGTTTCGATGGGCGAGCTTGTTTCGGCGGTACAAAACGATTGGGCAGGGTATGAGGACCTGCATATGCTCATTAAAAACAAGGGTGACTTTTTCGGCAACGACACCGAGCGTTCAAACTGTGTTGCACAGAAGTTGTATCAATCAATGTATGAATATCTGAAGGACAAAACCAATCTTTTCGGATACCATTTCCTCATGGGTGATCTGTTCGGCTATAATCCGCATTACAAATGGTTTGGCGAAAAGATGAGAGCAACCCCCGACGGAAGAAAGAACGGCGAGCCTTTGAAATTCGGTCTTCAGCAAAGCGGTGGTTACGACCGTAACGGACTTTCTGCGTTGCTCAATTCCATCGCCAAGGTTGACCCCAACGCTATCGGATGCGGTTCGACGGTTACAAATCTTATGATAGACGAACAACTGATAAAAAACGACGAACACTTTGAAAAAACAGTTGATATGCTTGAAACCTATTTTAAAATGGGCGGTGTGCATTTCCAATTAACCTATGTTTCAAAAGAAGATTTAATTAATGCAAAAGTAACGCCCGAAGACTATAAAAACTTGCGTGTTCGTGTTTCAGGCTTTTCGGATTATTTTGTAAAGCTTGATGAGGCTATACAGGATAACATTATTGAAAGGACTACCCAGAAATGACGGCAACTATTTTTGATATAGAACGCAATTCCTTTGTTGACGGACCGGGTATTAGAACAACAGTGTTTTTTAAGGGCTGTAATTTGCGGTGCGCTTGGTGTCATAACCCGGAAAGTCAGGGTTTTAAACCGCTGATGATGTTTTATAAGGATAAATGTAAAGGCTGCGGAAAATGCAAAGAAATCTGTCCCACACCCGACCGGTGCACCCTTTGCGGAAAGTGTACGATTTACTGCCCTGTAGATGCTCGTAAGGTTTGCGGCAGAGAATATACCGTGGACGAAGTTTTTGCGGAAGTAATCAAGGACAAAGCCTATTATGACAATTCGGGTGGAGG
>JAFQCR010000038.1 GCA_017416345.1 Clostridia bacterium
AAATTTCTTGAAATTTGATTGTTTTTCTACATCATTGCAATGGTCGTTGTCAAATTTTCTTTGAAAATTTGTTGCCAAATCGAAGATTTGGCGTGGAAATAACACTTTCAGAGTTATTTCCACGTTCAACCACCATTATAGTGCTTAAAAGCGGTTGTGAACCGGTAGAAAGCGCATCGTGCTCATAAACACAAAGCGCCATACAGCAACCCGGCTTTGTGCCGAGCTTTCGGTGCAAGGAGCACTTTCCGCCCGACAAAAACAAAAACGGTCACGTCAAAACCGGATTCTGTAGCCGAATCAACGGACAGTCGGGGACGCCTGTCCCTACAAAAATCAATTCGCCCACCGTAAGACAGCTTACGAACCCTCTCACCCGACGTCCGTCGGGAGCTCTCCCTGTGGGAGAGCCTTTTATATCCTCTCCCTTAGGGAGAGGTGGCACACGAAGTGTGACGGAGAGCGTGGTGGTAGGGGCTTTCCTGTTCGCCCGACAAAAGCATCGTTATCCAATAAACCTCACCGCTTATTCGTAAACGGTAGGGCTTTGTTTAAAGACCGAACAGTCTTTTGGCATTATTAAATAAGATATTCTCTTTATCCTCTTGGGGAATCATCGCATATTCGATCCGTCCCCGTTGAGCACCTGCCGCATAAGTATCGGTCCCAAATAATATCCGATCCGAACCGATCTGCGACACTGCATACTCGATAAGCTTATTTTTCAAGCTGGCCATGCCCGAGGTGTCCGTATAAATGTTTCTGTGCTTGGCGTTTTTAACAGCATTGATATGAAGTGCTCCTCCCAGATGAGCAACAATAAAGGTCGCATGAGGAAAGGCATCAGCCAGGTCGACATAGTTTTCCTTGCCATAGTGCATTTGCACAATAGCGGAGCGATTTTCCGCAAAGGAGAAGATTTTCTCCCCGTATTCTTCCAGCGTATAATGATGCAATCTCGGGTGCAGCTTGATGCCAACACATTTTTTGCTTTTCAGCATTCTGTCTGCTTGCTCAAAGGTGATGTCGTTTCGCGGGTCGATCACAACCCATTGGTAGAGATTCGGAATATCCTGCACCAGTCTGAACATATCCTCGTTTGCCTGCACAGTATCCGCCGTATCCACCAAAGCCTCAATAGGTGATGCGAAAACGGTGCTGATCCTTGCCGCCTTCTCCATCTGTGATAGTTCCTCCCAATAGGCGGTATAACAAGGACCTTCCTGCATTATGTCGGAAATTGGAATGGGCTTTAATTTTTCTAAAGGTGCGTAACGAATATGACAGTGTGTATCGATCGCATTTATTATCATAAAATCCTCCTTTTTATAAACACCTGATCTTAAGGTGACACGAGTAATCCGAATCTGTTTTTAAAAGGCGGATTTCCGCTCACCCATTGTTAAAATACTCGCCAATACATATAGTATTGGCTGTGTGTTTGCCTCGGTTGACCGAAAATCCGCTACTTTTAAAAATCTTCGACCTCAAAGAGAGAAGATTTTTAGGCGATTTTTGTTTTTCTTTTCTGCAGGTGGGCTATCGCCCACCAAAGAAAAAAGGGCAAAAAGCGCTTTGAATTACCGCTTTGAGGCAGGTTCGGACTATTCGTGTCACCTTATGTGAGGTGCGCTCGCATTTAAAGCAAGGAAGAATCCCTGATGCTTTTCATCGTGCTTAAAAGCGGTTGTGAACCGGTAGAAAGTGCATCGTGCTCATAAACACAAAGCGCCATACAGCAACCCAGCTTTGTGCCGAGCTTTCGGTGCAAGGAGCACTTTCCGCCCGATAAAAACAAAAACGGTGCGCCAAGCTGCTCCTTCAACAGATTCGTAATGCGCAGATTCTCGATCTGCTGTTCCATATTACCTGCGCTTGTCACGATTTTTATGACATCTGCGCCTCTGCGCTTTTGCTCAAGAGCGATCTCCAGCACACGCTCGGCAGGGGTATATTTATGAACGTGCGACGACATAAGCACCTGCGCACCTAACCCATGCAGTTTTTCAATAAGTTCCATCTGCTTTTGGATAGCATCTTCATTGTCGGTAAGCTCCTCGGGGTGCCTGCAGAACATATCGCCCATTACATCGCAAAGGGTAGCACCGCTTTCTGCAAGCGTGACCAAGCCCTCTGCAAGCTGGTCATCGGTTTTTCCGCTGTTGTGTTTGCCACGGTAATAGGTCACATAAAACGGTCGGCCATTCCCTTCGGAAAAGATCTTTTTATATGTGGTCGGGTTTTGGTATTCCGGCTTGAGTGATTCAACCTGCAATCCGTAAGCGTCGGCTCCCAAATGGTTCGCGTTTCTGATCCTGCCAATGGCTGTTTCGGGCGTTTCGCACTGCAGTATTACGGTAAGCATTTCTTCTCGGGTCAAAAAATCTCTTTTCACGGTTATTTACCCCTCCTCATGGCGTTTCTGCCGCCGTCGATCATTATGTTTTCGCCGTTGATAAACTGTCCCTTATCCGAAGCCAAAAACAGGCACAGATCAATGATCTCCTGCGGATCGGCGGCCCTGTTCAAAAGGGTTTCCATATTCGCCATGGCGGCACGGGTCAGCACCGGTCCGGGAGATACGCACACACATCGGATATTGTGCTTTGCGCCATACTGGGCTAAGGATTTTGTGAGTCCGTACATCAGACCCGCTTTAGAGGTGGCATAATCCACACCAAAAGCACTGCCCTCTGCTCCCGTGATGGAACCGATATTTATAATAAGTCCGCTTTTCTGCTCACGCATCTGCTTTAATACGGCGTGTGCAAAATAAAACGGCCCTTTTAAATTTACATCGATTCCCCAATCATAAACATCTATCGGAACGTCCGGCAGCTCGGGGTATACCTTGCGGTCAACCTTTTTTATGCGGACGGCTGTTCCGCCTGCAAAATTTGCCACAACGTCTATTCTTCCGAAGCTCTCGACTGCAGTATCTCTGGCGTTGCAGATCTGACTGTAGTCACGGACATCACAGAAAACACCTATTGCCCTGCCTTTTCCCTTTGCGTTGATCCCGTCAACCTTTTCTTTTAAAACTGCTTCATTGACATCGCACAAAACAACGTTACCGCCAAGCTCTGCCCAGTTTTCAGCAAACAACAAGCCCATTCCTGATGCAGCGCCCGTAGAAATCGCCACTTTTCCTGTAAAATCCATAATGTCAACCTCCTTTTTCTATATTTTAATTTTAACAGCACGGCAAGGCAATGGGAAAAATGATACAGTATTTACATTTTTGATACTGATTTCTCTTGAATTGGTTGATTTTATTGTTAATTATGATATAATGGTATCGGTGATAATGATGAACGATCCTCAAAATATGATTATAACCGGCATAAAAGCACCAAATATTGTTCTTTTCCCCAAAAAGGAAACCCGTCAAATGACAAACCGCAAAAGTTATGGGCTGTCGTTGTGCATAAGCGGTCAGATCACATATACCATGAACGGAAAAAAGTATGTCAGCAATCAAAGCAATGCCGTATTGCTTCCCAAGGGCGGCACATACACACTCTACGGTAACGCCGAAGGTGTGTTTCCGGTAATAAATTTCACGTGTGCTGATTTTTTCTGTGATGAGATCATGGTCTTTCCGTTGGAACAGCCGGAAAGCTGTATAAAAAGCGTTGAGGCTTTAAGAAAGCTATTTCAGCATAACGGCAGTCCGCTTGAGATATACGGTTCCTTTTATAATCTGTTGAGCAAAATATTTTCCGTAAGGGCCAAAATGCCAGCAACGCTTGCCTTTGTGATTGAGTATATTGAGGAAAACATACAAGACCCGAATCTTTCAAATGTTGCGCTTGCCAAGAAAATGGGAATAAGCGAGGTTTATTTAAGGAAGCTGTTTTTATCCCATTGCGGTATGACACCGAGGCAGTATGTTTTGGAAGAAAGACTTAAAAAAGCAAAACAAATGCTTGTTGATACCCCGTTCACAGTCGCTTCCATTTCCGAGGATTGCGGATTTGCAAGTGTTTATCATTTTTGCCGAACATTTAAAAAGCGGATCGGCATAACCCCCACACAATACGCCGAAGAAAATAAAATATACAAAATATAAAAGGCTTGACCGAGCGGTCAAGCCTTTTCTGTATAGAAACTGCCGTTCTCACAAAACACACCTTTACTTGTAGGAGCGATTCACGAATTGCCTACCTAAAGACGGCTTTGCGGAAGGCATAAATGCCTTCCCTACAACAAACCTGTCAGATCTTTGTAGGGCAGGGATTTATCCCTGCCGCCGCAAGCCGGCTTTCGGGAGGGCACAGAGGCCCTCCCCTACGATTGGGAAGCCATGCTCCGTATAAACAAAAAATCGTTCAACGGAAGCGCTCGAAACGCCGCCTTTGAACGAACTAACAAAATCAGTATACCATATTCAAGCAAAAATGTCTACTGACAGGATAAACAAAATATTTTTTAGATATTTATCTATTCTGCGAATAGACATTTGTCCACGTGTCGTGTATACTGTAGTCAGAAAGAAAACAGAAGCAACAAAAAACCGTGAAGTAGTCGGGAATGAAAGGGGACTGATTCCGATGAAAACTGAATTTGAGCCACCCGCACATTTGGAAAAATTTATGAAGAAGGGAATGAGTCCAAAGAACAGGTAAGCTCTGAACTCAAAACAAATCTTTGAAAAGGACCAAACTCCAATGTACAGTTAAAGCGTAGATCTAAAACAGGATTTCTGCCGTAACACTACGAAAGGAACCAAGTCCGATGTACAGTTAAAGATCAAACTCAAACCAAAAAAACAGCAAAGGAATGAGTCCGAAGAACAGTTGAGTTAAAAACCTCATCCAAAATTTTTAAAAAGGAATGAGTCCGAAAAACAGTTAAGTTTGAACTCAAAAATCTTTAAAACAGCTTTGGTGTTACCGATGAACTAATAGTGGATCCAAGTTTGAGCGTTATATGAATAGGTTATAAACCTTGCGTCAGATCGAAAGATTTTATAGGTGAATCCGATGTACAGTTTAGAGTAACCCTCCCGATGAGGAGCGAATCCAAGGCGCTGACAATTTAATAGTGTAAACGACTTTAATATATAAAATATGTAAATCTGTAGAAAGTCAGAGGTACGTCAAAATAGAGATCGTAACATGACGCCCTTCAAAAAGTGAGTAAAACTTTTTGAAGGGCTTTTTTGATTTTGTTACACACAACAATAAATTGACCATAAATAAAAAGATTCTTCACTTCGTTCAGAATGACAGGGTTTAATTAGCCGTGTCATTCTGAACCGCAGGCGAAGAATCTTTAGTTGTTATATTAATTAACGTGATCATTTTACAACCGTCTCAAACAGCATAAATATGAGAGGGATGGTACCGATGGAGGCGAGGTGGGATATCAGCGCCATGCTTGCGGCCACCGTGGTGTCACGGCCGTAGGCGTTGGGGACGACAATGGTGTTAAGCCCCAACGGCATAGCAAGTGAGCAGACCGTGCAGAGCATAAGGCCGTACGGCAGCTCCCAAAAAGCAAACAGCAACACGGCAAAAAGCGGCATTATAAGAAGCCTTACCGCCGAAACAACATACACCGAGGGCATTTTGAACATTGTGATAAGGTCAGTCTTGGCCACCGTCATACCGGTCAGAAGCATTGCCACAGGAGACATACAGGCACCAAGCGTTGAAATTGACGAGGTGAGAAACTGCGGTGTGGGAATATCGCAAAGGCCGATGACTATACCGACAAGCATTCCGATAAACATCGGGTTGAGCAAGGGCTTGAGTCGGCCGAGCAGGGTGATCTTGCCCTCCTCGTGCGGCATCAGCAGCGACGGAACGCCCCATACGTAGATGTAGATCCAGAACGGCAACACAAAAATGAGGTATTCGTCAAAAATATCGGGGAAAAGGGCGGAGACTACGGCGTTGCCCATAAATCCGAAGTTGGAAAACGACAGACCGTAGGTATAGGTGTTTTGGATGAATTTGTCACGGCTTGCGGCCTTGGAAACAAAGATGGCTACGGGTACCGACACGGTGACCGTGACAAGTCCGCACAAAACGTACTGCCAGGCGTAATTAAGGCTTTGCACTGTGAAATTCTGCATAAATGTGCCCAAGACAAGGCAGGGGATAAACACATAATTTTCCAGCTTGGACAGCACCGCTGTGCTGTTGTCGGGCAGCAGCTCAAAGCGTGTCAGCACGTAGCCTATAACGATAAGCACCGCCAGAAACCCCATCTGGCTCAGGGTTGATGTGAAAACAGTCATTTCAGCTCACCTGCGAATTCAAAAATCATATTTATTCTAATACAACCGCCCAAAAAGTCAAGCGAAAACAAGCCGTCAGAAAAAATTTTCAAATTTTTGAAATTTACTATTGATTTTTCAAAAGTTTTGTGGTAATATACTATGGCAGTTCGAAAGAACCCATGTGCGTTGTTAGCTCAGCTGGATAGAGTGACTGGCTACGAACCAGTAGGTCGGGGGTTCGAGTCCCTCACAGCGCACCAAAAAAGAAGTAACTTTTGTCTACCAAAAGTTACTTCTTTTTTTATCCAAGCCGCAGGCTTGGCATATCATCACGCATCAGCGTGTATATCATCGCCGAAGGCGCATATCATCAGCCGGAGGCTGTATTAACTGCGGCTTGATAAGATGCAACACTTCGTGTTGATGATATACCGCAACAAGTTGCGGATGATATACAAGGCTTCGCCTTGATTTGATTGCTGAAAAGCGGTATAATTAGTTCGATAAATAAGTATTTAACGAGGTGATTAGGGATGGATATTTCTTTCAAAAATGGCAATGAGAAATTTAATTACAGAGTGTGTGCTATGATGATTTCTGACGGTAAAATCTTGGCAATGCACGATGAGCGGTCACCGTATTACTATTTGCCTGGTGGGAGAGTTGCGATAGGTGAAACGGCAGAAAGTGCGGTTATCAGAGAGGTTCAAGAAGAATTGGGTGTTACACCTAAGATTGCTCGTTCTCTTTGGCTCAATCAGGCTTTTTTCACAGAAGATGTCGATAATTTGCACTATCACGAACTCTGTATTTACTTCTTAATGGACATAACCGATACTGATTTGCTTTCGAGGGGAAAAAGCTTTACTGTAAACGAAGGCCACCGCATACATACTTTTGAATGGCTGGAGTTTGAAAGACTAAAGGACGAGTATTTCTACCCGTTGTTTTTGAAGAAGGATATTTTCAATCTTCCTGATGTGTTTACCATCCGCACAGAGATTGAGTAAGCCAATTCCAATTTATCGACCAGCGTTGCCACAATACTTTTAGTCGTTTTTACCTCAACTTACACTACTTTTAGTCGCTCTTTGGCAACAAAAAGACCCCTTTTGTCTACCGGACAAAAGGGGTCTTTTTGAATGATGTTTGCCTTCGGCAAATGATGTCGTTTTACTAATGATGCCGCTGACGCTAATGATGTCGGCTTCGCCTAATGTTTTGTGGCAAACATCGCATCATTGCGACCCAAGGGAGCAACATCATATTTGCGTAGCAAATGCATCATGTCGCCGCAGGCGATGCATCATTGAAATGTCCTGAATTTTATGATATAATTACTTTTAAAGGTGGCGGTTTTGTGTTATTCACTATTCATTTTTCATTATTCAATATTCATTCGGCAGGATTTTCAATGAATGATGAATGATGAATTCGCTTCGCTGATGAATAATTGATTTAGGGGATAGTTTATGTTATAACATAAAAAAGGCGGTGGGAATATGAAAAATATTGTTGGTAAGATATTCACAGTTATCGGGATCGTGATTATTTGTGCAATGCCTATTGTTGCAGGGTATCTGTTTGTTACGGGCGTTATGGACTGTCAGGAGTATTCCGAGGTGTATAAGGATCCCGTTTGGGTCGAGGCTACGGTGACCCTGCATGATGAATACGAGGATTCAGACGGCGACACCGATTACTATTCCTACGTTTCCTACACCGTTGACGGTGTGTATTATAAAAACGTTGATTTTGAGACCGAAAACAGCAGGTCGGATCTCACTCCCTATGGCACAAGATTAAGACTTGCGGTCAATCCGAGAGACCATTCTCAACTGCTCCGGAATCTCGCCCGACCCGGATTTGTAACGGTTATGGGAACCGCCACTGCGGCGGCGTTGGCCGGTGGCTTATGGGCTTTAAGACGTCGCAGGCTGTCAAAGGAAGCGTATCTTTTGAATGACGATGAAGTCATAAGAAAGGACATAAAAGCGGCGATAAGTGCACGGTTTTTCCGCACGTTTTGGTTCTTTGCAGCCGTAACAATGGTTGCGCTGTGCGTGGTCTATCCGATGATATTCGGTGACGGATACTTGGTTTATGCATGCGTGCTGGCAGTTTTCTGGGTCATTTGCCTTATCCGTGCCATAAAAGATATGGGAATGTGCGCACGGGGCGAGTATACCATACATAACGACCGTCTTGTTGACAAGCGTGAGAACACCGATTCCGACGGCGACACGACCTACACGCTGTGCTATGCCGCTGATGACCGTGAGTGGTCGACCTCCACCACACGAAAGAAATACGAAAGCGCCGTGATCGGCACCTTGATAAAGGCGGTGTACCTAAACGGCCGAAAAAAGCCTATCATTCATTATGACGATGAGGGTGCAAATACTTAAAACAATAAAAAGCGTTGCTGAACGAAAATTTCAGCAACGCTTTCTTTTTTTACAGCTTGATTATTGTGCCGGTCTTTCGGGACTCGTTGGCGCAGAAAACGGTGTGGTGGCTGACCACCGAATCCTCCAGCGTGGTGCAGGAGACCGAAGGCTCATGACCGTTCATATACTCGAGGAAGTCGAGCACAAGACCCGTGTCACCGCCACCGTGGCCGCCCGTAGCACCAATCATATCACCCGTGACGTTGACGTCATACTCGGTCTCGGTATAGCCCGAATAGTCCTTGGACGGGGTAAGCGTTCTCAAAACGTATTTTGAGGACTCAAACAGACCCTTAAGCTCGCCCTTGGTGCCGATAATGTGGATATTACGCTCCGACTTTGCGGCGCCGCCGATCATACTGAAGGTGCCGGTTGCACCGTTCTCAAAATTGACGATAAGCGTCTGATGGTCAACATTGCCGCCACGGTCAAAGTTCCAGGCGCACTCGCCAAACGGGTTGGTGGTCTCCAAAAGCCTGCGCTTTTCCTCAACGGGGAGGTTGCGAAGCTCGGGAGAATCATTCCAGACATACTGCGGCCAGCGCTGAATATCAATATAATGCTTTTCGGCAGAATAGGCGCATTCATCCTTTAACGGACAATCGACCATACAGCGGTTGCCTGCACCCTCGGGCTTGTTTTGAGGGCCGAACATAAACTCCGAGCCGAACGAAGCGACAGATATAGGCTTGGTGGGCTTCATCATCCACATCATAAGGTCAATATCGTGGCAGGATTTTGCCAGCAGCATCGGAGCAAAGCAGACCTCCTCCGAGCGCCACTTGCCACGGACATAGGAAACGCACATATGGTGGAAGTTTACGTGCTCGTTCATCTCAATGGAAATGATATCGCCGAGATCGCCGTTCAAGATGTGGTTTTTGACAGCTTTATAAAACTTTGTGTAGCGCAAAACGTGGCAGATGACCACCTTTGAACCGCAACGCTGGGCAACCTCACGAAGGCGGTTCATCTCCTCCTCGTTTACGGCAAACGGCTTTTCAAGCAGGAGGTCGTAGCCTTTTTCAAGGGTGGGAATGGCGGTGTCAACGTGGAGCTGATCCATTGTGCCGTTGATAACAACGTCGGCAAATTTTTCACGCTTGCAGAGAGCATCAACATAGTCGAAGCAATTTTCATCGGGGACGTTGAAACGCTCCTTCATAAATTTCATCCGCTCGGGGTTAGGGTCGACAAGGCCGACCACCTTCAGCTTTTCGGGAAAGTTGAACTGTACGCTTGCGTATGTATTTGCTCGGTTGCCTGCACCGACCAAAATGGCGGTAATTTGCTTATCCATAGTGATTTCTCCTTTTGTTATTGACTTTCTGTGCATTTTATTTTATCATAAGCGTAGCGGATTAATAGCACAAAACTGCTCTTTTTTAGCAATAAGAGGTGTAAATGCATGAAACCGAGACACGAGACCCTACCCATCATATTTCCGACCAACATTCGTCACTTTGTCGACCACCGCTCGGGCGGACGGTCGCATTGGCATGAGGAGATCGAGCTGCAGTATGTGGTAAACGGCGGCGCACAGCCGCTTTGCAACCTGCAGCCTGCGCCTTTAAAAAAAGGCGATATTCTGTTTGTCAACTCAAACGAGCTTCACGCAGGCAACGTTGCTCCTTTAAGCGGCGAATTTTACTGTTTTCATATAAACAAGGACTTTTTTTCAAATCACATAGGCAATGAGCATGTGGTTTTTGACAACGTCATCCGTGATACCGAGTGTGCCGCCTTGCTGGACGAGGTCATACGGCTGTCACGTACCGACGGCTTTAAGACCACAATTGCCATCAGCCGCCTTATGTATGAGTTTTTCACGCTTTGTGCCGAGCGGCATACCTCGGCGGTGCTGGGTGAGGGTGATTTTAAAAAGCACTTTAGGCGTGTGGACAAATTCAACGATATGGTAAAATATATCGAGGACCATTCGGCCGAGCCGCTGACGGTCTCGTCGGTCGCCGAGGCGTTTTTCGTCACGCCGTCGTATTTTGCACACTTTTTCAAGAAAAGGGCAGGCAAAAGCGTCATTCAGTTTTTGAACGAGGTGCGGATATTAAAGGCGAGGCTTATTTTGGAGCAGGAGGATATACCTGTTTCGGAGGTCGCATTGCAGGTCGGCTTTGACGACATAAACTATTTCAGCCGAAAGTTCAAGCAAATAACGGGTCAGACCCCCACCGATTATAAAAGAGAATATACAAAATAAAAACAGCCTATGTATTTAAATTTAACTCAAATGCATAGGCTGTTGTTTTTACAGCTCGCTCCAGTATTTTCGATCCATGCTTCTGAACTGAATGGCCTGGGCAATGTGGCTTGCACCTATTTTCTCCTGACCGTCAAGGTCGGCAACGGTGCGTGCTATTTTTAAAATTCGGTCGTAAGATCTGGCCGACATTCCGAGGTTTTCAAAGGCTGCCTTCAAAATGCGGTTGGCATCGTCGGTCAAAACGCAGTAGTTCTGCATAAGCTCTGAGGTCAGCCGTGCGTTGCAGGTGACCTTGGTGCCCTTATATCGTGCCTGCTGAAGTGCACGTGCCTTTTCAACACGGGCACGTATTTCGGCCGAGGTCTCACCGTCGCTTCGACCTGTCAGCTCCTCATACTGCACGGCAGGTACCTCAACATGGATGTCAAGTCGGTCAAGCATCGGGCCCGATATTTTTCCGAGATACTTTTTGACGGCCATAGGTGAGCAGATACACTTTTTCTTAGGATGGCCGAAATATCCGCACGGACACGGGTTCATTGCAGCCACAAGCGAAAATTCGCAGGGGTATGTAAGCCGTCCGCTGGCTCGTGAGATGGTGACCTTACCGTCCTCAATGGGTGCACGCAAGACCTCCATTGCCTGCCTCGAAAATTCGGGAAACTCGTCTAAAAACAGCACACCGTTGTGCGAAAGTGAGATCTCACCGGGTCGGGGTATGATACCGCCGCCCGAAAGTCCTGCGGCTGAAACCGTGTGATGCGGTGAGCGGAAGGGACGGGTGACGATAAGCGGAGTGTCCTGCGGCAAAGAACCTGCTACCGAGTGTATTTTGGTGGTTTCGATGGATTCCTCAAAGGTCATAGACGGCAAAATGCTCGGCAAACGCTTGGCCAGCATACTTTTACCTGAACCCGGAGGACCGATAAGCAAAACGTTGTGACCGCCTGCGGCGGCTATCTCCAAAGCCTTTTTGGCGGCAGTCTGCCCCTTTACGTCAAAAAAATCGGGACAGTTGAAGAACGGCGACCCGATGTTGGGCTTTTCCTGCGGTTTTACGGTGGTTTCCCCCGTCAAGTGTGCCACCAGCTCGGCCACGGTGTCAATGGGGTAGATGCTTATCCCGTCCACTACCGATGCCTCATAAGCGTCGCTTTTGGGCACAAAAAAGTGCTTGATTCCGTGGCGTTTAGCCTCAATGGCCATCGAAAGCATACCGTTGATGTGGCGCAGATGACCGTCCAGCGAAAGCTCACCGATAAAAGCGCATTCCGAAAGGTCGCAATCGGGCTTTAACTGACCCGAGGCACTCAAAATAGCCAGTAACGAAGGCAGGTCGTACATAGAGCCTGCCTTTTTGATGTCGGCAGGGGCAAGGTTGACGGTTATCTTGGTGGTAGGGAAGCTAAAGCCGCTGTTTTTAAGCGCCGAGCGAACACGGTCTCGTGATTCCTTGACCGCAGTGTCGGGAAGGCCGACTATCTCAAAGCTCGGAAAGCTGTTGGAAATATCGGCTTCAACCTCGACCATATAGGCATCTATGCCAAAGATACCCGTGCTGTGAAGTCGTGTGAACATTGTTTTCTCCTCAAAACAAAAACCGATGCCGTGTTTGTGGCACGGCACCGGTTGAGATCAATAATTATCAGCCGTGACTGTTGTTTGAACCGATCGTAACGGTGGTGGAATAGTATCTTCCGTTGCGGTAGATACGTGCGGTGACCTTAGTACCCGGCTTGCACTCATCCAGAGCATCAATAAAGTCGGTATATTCCGCAATCTCGACCTTATTGAAGGCGGTAATGATGTCGCCCGAGCGAATGCCTGCGTTGTACGCAGGAGCATTCTTCACAACGCCCTTGACAGCGGCTCCCGAGGGCAGACCGTACTGCGAAAGGTACTCGGAATCGTACTTATATATTTCAATTCCGATGTAAGGCGAGGGGTTGTCCTTATTCTCGATGATCTCCTTGATGACCTTGATCGCTGTGTTGGAGGGAATGGCAAAGCCCATGCCCTCAAAGCTTTCGTCGACCAGCTTGGAGGAGTTGATACCGATAAGCTGACCCTTCGAGTTGAGCAGCGCACCGCCCGAGTTACCGGGGTTAATGGCGGCGTCGGTCTGGATAAGGTCCATCTCACCGATAGAGTCAACAGTGATGGTGCGGTTAAGTCCGCTGACGATACCGTAGGAGACCGAGTTCAAAAACTCGATGCCGCCGGGACATCCGATGGCTATGGCATACTGTCCCACCTTGATCTCGTCCGAGTTGGCGATCTCAATAGCGGGGAGGTTTTTCTTTTCGACCTTTATGACCGCAAGGTCGGCCGAAACATTATAGCCGATTATGGAGGCGTTTATGGGCTCATCGGGAGCTGACATAAGGAATACCTCAACTGCTGCCTCCTCCGACTGGTTGTTTACAACATTGGAGATGACGTGGTAGTTGGTGATGATGTAGCCGTCGGCCGTGTAGATAACGCCCGAGCCTTCACCCGTGCTTTCGGTCGAACCGCCGAAAAAGCTTTCGACCCACGCCTTGGTGCGGATTCCGACCACACTGTTGGCCGATTTATCATAAACAGCCTCAACCAGTGATTCAATGTTACCCTCGATCGTTATGGTGGAGGAGACTGTGCTTCCAAAAGAGGTGTCATCCCCGCTTGAGGTGTTGGAGGCGGTCAGGTCGGAGGCAGACGAGGATATGTTGCTTTCGGTACCGTCCTTACCGTCATCCATCGAGTTGAATGCAATGGTGAGCGAGGTGGCGGTGCTGACCAGTATCGACAGCACGATGCAGATTATCATTGCGCCGATGCCAAACAGCTTTTTATCCTTTTTAGGGGGCTGGGGCGAACCCGACGGTGTGTGGTCGGGAGCCGTGTAGCCGTAGTTATTGTTGGGGGTGTAGCTGTAAGGCTGTTCGGCCACGGGAGCGCTTTCAAAGCCGCTCTGAGCGGGTGCTTCAGCTTCGGGTGCGGTCTTGGGGATATTATTTTCATCCATAAGTTATCTACTCCTTTAAAAGGCAAGATCTTTTGGTTTTCAAAATTGCAAGTTTATTATATCCGCCAAATATTAAGAGTAAAGGCAGATATTGTGAACATTCTTTAAATAATGATACCTTAAATTTTGGTAACAGTCAAATGTTTTTACACATTTTGACATATTATATGGAAATGTTTTACATAAACGGAGCAAAAACGTTAAGTAAAGCCTGCATAAAGCGCTTTCTCAAAGGACGTTTTGACCATTTGGAAAGGATTATCTCATCACTTTCGGCCTGCATTTCCTCAAAATGCTCCTTGATGTCGTCCACAGCCGGAACCGAGCACATCCACACGCCGCACTCAAAATGGAAGTAAAAGCTGCGGTAGTCCATATTGATGGTGCCGCAGGTGGCAACGGCATCGTCCGAAACAAATATCTTGGAGTGTATAAATCCCGGGCGGTATTCAAAAATCCGCACGCCTGCCTCAAGCAGCTCCTGATAATTGAACTGCGTTACGGGGTGGACATACCATTTGTCACCGATCCTCGGTGTGATGATGCGGACATCAATGCCTGCCTTGGCGGCCGAGGTCAGCGCCGTGATCATGGTGTTGTCCAGAATAAGGTAGGGGGTTATGATGTAAACGTAATCCTTGGCCGAGCCTAAGATCTGGCGGTAGATGCCCTCACCGGGGTAATGGTGAGTGTCCAACGGGTTTTCGACGTAAGGCTGGACATAGCCCTCGGATTTCGGGAAGGTGTCAACAATATAATTTTTGGGATCAAGCCGCTCACGGCTCATACTGCTCCACATTTCGCAAAAGGCTACGGCAAAGCTGGTGGCGGCAGGGCCCTTCATAATAACGGCCGAGTCCATCCAATAACCGTGCGGATGGGTCTCGTTGATGTATTCATCGGCAATATTTAGTCCGCCCGTCATGGAAATATAACCGTCTATAACACATATTTTGCGGTGGTCACGGTTGTTCAAAAACAGGTCGACCGAGGCACGTATCTTATTGAAGGCCATCACTCTTATGCCTTCCTTGCGAAGCTTTTTCACAAAATGTCGGCTTTGGCGTGAGATGGAGCCGAAATCGTCAAAAATTATCCTTATTTCAACCCCTTGGGCGGCCTTGCGGCGCAGAACATCATAAATGGCGTTCCACATTTTGCCTCTGGCCAGAATAAAATATTCAATAAAAATGTATTTTTCGGCGGTCTCAAGCTCTTGGAGCATTCGGGGCAAGAATTCCTCACCCGGGGCTAAAAATTCGACCGTAGTGTCGGTATAAACGGGGTAGCCCGATTCACGGAACAAAAACTGCGACTGACGTGCGTGGTCAACATCCTTGAAGTGCAGGTTGGTCACAACAGCAGGGTCCTGCCACAAATAGCGCTTGTTCAGCTTCTTCTGCTCACGCATACGGCGGGTAAGCAACGGCTTAACCTTGCCGTTTCCCCAAAGGAAAAACAGCACACCGCCGACCAAGGGCGCTATAAGGATGAAAACTATCCACGTCAGCTTGTAGCTGGGGTTGTCCCGCTTGTTGATGATGGCAAAAACGATGATGAGGGCAACTATGCGGACAAAAGCGTAAATAAAGCTTGCCCATTGCTTTAAATAAAGCTCAATGAGGGCAAAAAATCCGATCTGAAGAAGTATCAGCAGACCTGCCGTTAAAATTCTGCCGGGTATTGCAATACCTCGCTTGTGTTCCTTTTTTATCTTCGGCTTACTCAAGAATATCACCTCCGCCCAAGGTTTAAAACCCGTTCATATTTATGTGCAAAAAAGCCGGCAAAAAACTTTAGCCGGCCGTTTTTCTACTATTATATACCAAAAATGTGAACAATTCAAGTCTTACAGAAGCTCCGAGGAAATAAGGTTAAAGCCAAACTCCGAAGCATCGTTTCGCACAAAAACCGAGTGGGAGAGTCGGGAAACGGTATCGTCGCCGCCGTAGTAGGACGTGACGGTCGAGATGACCTCGAAGGTATCACCGCTTTGTGTGACCGAAAATACACGGTGCACCTCGCTTCCAAGCTCAACGGCGGGAATGATATAATAATTTTCGGGAGCACTGTCGGATTCAAAAACCTCGGGGTCAAGCGTTCTGCCGTAAAAGCTTTCGGCAAAGCCTTCTATGAGGCAGGTGTTTACGCAAAGTCCGACGCCGGGGAAATCAACGGCATAGTCCGACAAAACAAAGGCTGAAACCGCCGCAATAGAAGCATCGGACGAAAATGCCTCGTCGTAGCAATGATTGAGGTTGAGCATGACCGAGAAGCGCTCAAAAAGTTCATCCTCGGTGTAGGCGTGAGCCACGGCTGTGGTTTCGGTCTCCTCAGCCAAGGCGGCCGCCTCGTTTACCGTTACCGAAATTTCGGAATGGGCTTCAACACGGTCGGTGGGAGCTTCGGTGCTGATTGTGGGTGCAACGCACAAAGCAAAGCACAGGCAGATCATTGAAATAACAGCCTGCAATCCCAAAAGAGTCCTTCTTTTCATACGCTCACCACCACTACATATATTAGTTTACAATATCATTATACACATCATCTTGCTAAAAAGCGTATCATTGAGATTACAGTTTGATTAAATTTAGGTTACAATTATTACAGTTTTGTAACAAAAGCACAACAAAAAACGCAGAATGGAATTAAAAGGAACAAAATCAGTCAAATCGGTATTGAATAGCAGAGAAAAATCTGTTATTATATTGTAAAATATCAAACGGGGAGGAAGAAGAATGGGCGACCAACGCAAAGAGTTCATCGGTGCCGTGCTGGACATTGCCGAGGGCATGATGGTCAGCGGTGCCGAGATCGACCGTATTGAGGGAACCGTCACCCGTATGGGCGAGGCTTTCGGAGCCAAAAGAGTAAACTCTTTCGCCATAACCTCAAGTATTGTTGTCACGCTTGAAATGCCCGACGGGGAGACCCTGACCCAGACACGCCGTATCGTGTCCTCGGGGACCACCGATTTTACAAGGTTGGAGGCGTTGAACCGACTCAGCCGCGAATACTGCGAGCAGCATTTTTCGGTTGAGGAGTTGAAAAAGCGCCTGGACGACAGCAAAAGGGTGTTCAGCAACCTGAAATATTATATTGGAAGTGTGCTTGCGGCTGCGGCGTTTGCCGTATTCTTCGGCGGTACGGTGTATGACGGCCTTGTTGCAGGCGTTTTTGCCGTGTTTATATGTGCGTTTTCTCTCGTTGCACCCAAGTTCTGTCCAAATAGCATAATTTCAAAGTTTTTGTGTTCGTTTATTGTCGGTCTTGGCATTTGTGCCGTGTGCCGACTTGTGCCGAACCTTAACGCCGATATGATTATGATAGGCGATATTATGCTGCTTATCCCCGGAATTGCGCTGACTAACTCCATCCGCAATCTGCTTGTGGGCGATACCGTTTCGGGGTTGACCCGATTCACCGAAAGCCTTGTTTTGGCAGGTGCATTGGCCGGCGGCTTTATGCTGTCCATTGTTTTGTTGGGAGGCTCGATATGACGGATATAATTATTCAGCTTGTAACGGCCTTGCTCGGCTCACTCGGTTTTGCGTTGCTGTTCCAGCTAAGAAAGGGACTGCTTGCGGCGGCATCCATAGGCGGTCTTATCAATTGGGCCGTGTACCTTTTGGTGTATGAGCTTTTGGGCGGTGCGTTTATTCCGTGCTTTGTTGCGGCGGCTGTTGCGGTCGTTTACTGCGAAGTGTCTGCACGTGTCTTAAAAGCGCCCGTAACGCTGTTTCTGGTGCCGTCGGTGGTGCCCTCGGTGCCCGGCTCGGCATTGTTTTACACCATGAGCGGCATCGTTCGCCGGGATTGGGCGGCGGCAAAGGATTTCGGCCTTAAAACGGCCGAGTTTACGTTAGGGATCGCTGCCGGTATCTGCCTTGCTGTCGTGGTGTTCAGCATCGTGAACAGCATCGTCCACCGATTGCAAAAGAGGTAAATATGGATATATTTGCGCCGAGTTACTACAACAGCTTCAAGTGTATTGCCGATAAGTGTCGGCATAACTGTTGCATTGGGTGGGAGATCGACATTGACCCCGAATCGCTGGAATTTTACAGGACACAAAGCGACATTTTGGGTAAAATTTCGTTTGAAGGCACACCGCATTTTGTGTTGGGCGAGCAGGAAAGATGTCCGTTTTTGAACAAAAATAACCTCTGCGACCTCATGATCGCCCACGGAGAACAGCATTTGTGCCAGATCTGCCGTGATCACCCAAGGTTTCGCAGCTTTTTTGATATGAGGACCGAGATCGGGGTGGGGCTGACCTGCGAAGCGGCGGCAAATCTCATTCTGGACAACGATTTTGTGCTTGAAAAGATAGGAAATGATGATGAAACGCCCGGGTACAGCGCCGAAGAGGAAGATTTTTTCGGCTACCGTGATGAAATTTTCAGCCGCCGACCCGAGGCTCTTGCCCATCTGTTACCCAAAATGACGGTCAGCGAGCTTGCCGAGGTCTTCACAACGCTTGAACGTCTTGACCCTGAATGGGATGATGTGCTGGCCACCCTCAAAAACCGCAATGAAAGCCTTAAAGATATAAGATTCGGCCGACCGCAACAAGCTAAAAGGCTGTTTGACTATTTCGTTTTCCGCCACCTGCACGAAGCAGGACTTGAATTTTGTGTTCTTAGCACCTATTTCGTGATGTGCCTCGACGGCGACATTTACGAAATGGCAAGAATGTTCTCAAGCGAGATAGAATACAGCGACCTAAACATCGAGATGTTGATGGATAAGGCGCTTTAACAAAGTTAAATCCGAGGAATGCAGTTGTGCACTCCTCGGATTTTTAATATTCTATAATTATTGCCTCATCATCCCTCAAGGCGGTGACGGGGTGGGGACTGCTGATTTTGAGTGCCTCAAGATCGTCCTTGCGGTCGTCGGTGTAGTGGCAGATAAGCACGCCGTAAAACAACCCCAAGCCCTTAAAATCGGTTAGCCCAAAGGTGTCGGTGTCATATTTTTTGACGTGCTCGATATCGACCGAGGCAATGTGTGCCCCTGCACTGCCGCCGATGTAAAATGCACCTTGGTTTACATAATTCTTTATAATTTGATCGGCACCCGTGTCCTTAAGACGCTTCATTGTGCCAAAGGTGTTGCCGCCGCTGATGTAAACGACATCAAAAGCCGCATCGGTCAGATCCTGCGGAGAAAAGTAGTTAAAAACGGTGCCGTTTTGTGGGTCAAAGCCAAACTCCGCAAGCCGAGCGTGGTATTTTCCGCCAAGTATAGCCGCCTCGGTGGCCTTTTCGTTGGGGAAAAACAAGACCCGACAATCCTTAGCCGACTTGGGTAAACGGTTAAAAATAATCTCGGCCGATTTTTCGTTTCTGAAATCGCACGACGATAATATCAATTTCGGCACAACATCATCTCCTTTTAAATATCCGCAACGTAAAATTTATCACACGTCCACCGTACGGGGTTTTGTTCGATGTATTCCCATATTTTTCGGTAATCGTGCGGCCCACGGATTATGTGGTCGTGAAAACCCGTTTGCCGGATTTTAGGCTTAGCGGAAGGCATAAATGCCTTCCCTACAATGCGGGTTACTGCCGCCTTGAATTTTCCGACAACATTATGAATATCATATTTCTTTGATGTAGGGAACGGATTTGTCCGTTCCGTGATGACTATAATCATGTGAATGTGATTAGGCATCACAACATACTTGTCGATTTTTATGTTTTGGTAAAAGCCTTCGATTTTTGAAATTTCTGCTTTGGCAATTTCGCCTAATGCAGATAAAATCATCTTTGAAGCGTTGAGTGCATCACCGGTCTGGACATGACCAAAAAACGGCCGCATATTTTTGGTACAGATAGTAACAAAATACGCACCGGGGGTGCTGTAGTCGTAGGCTTTCAGACGTGTGGGTCTTCTTTGCGGTAGTTTTTCTTTCATTTATTTCACCGCTTCTATGATTTTTAATTACTATACCACAACCCCTGCTGAAAGGCAAGCTTCGGCAGGGGTTGGTGTTAATTGAAAGGATAAATCCTAATATCGGTTTTAGATATTAAAACAGCTTATCGGGATTCAGAATACACTTGGGGTCGAAGGCGGATTTTATGCCTCGCATCAAAGCTATCTGGGTGTCGCCCAGGCTTTCCTTGAGGTAGCCCTTCTTGGCAAAGCCGATACCGTGCTCGCCCGATACCTGACCGCCGATCTCGTGGGCTTTAGAGTACATCATATCAAAGGCCTTTTTCAGCTTTTCCTCCCACATCTTGTCGGTCGCACCGTCACGGCAGATGTAGATATGAAGGTTGCCATCGCCTGCGTGACCGAAGCTGGGGATCCTCACACCAAGCTCTTTAGCGATGATATGGGTGTATTTGATATATTCCGCAATTCTGTTTCGGGGAACGACAACGTCACACTCGTCCATCTCGTCGGTCGAAGCCTTGATGGCTTCGAGGAATGCGCCACGTGCCGACCATACCGACTTTTTACGCTCGTCGGTGTCGATAAAGAAGGCATCGGCCGCACCGTTGACGATACAAAGGTCGGCGATCTTCGAGTAGTTCTTTTCGATCTCGTCGTCCGAAGAACCGTCAAAGGTCAACAGCAGATAAGCAGGATGTGAGGTGTCGGGGAACTTCTTGGAAAGGTAGTCCTCCGAGAACAGAATGGTGTCACGGGACATATATTCGATGGCGGTGGGGTTGGTGTCGGTCTTGACAATAAGCGGCACACAATCCAGCGCATCGTCCATGGAATCAAACGGCACAAGCAGGCTTACCGACTTGGTAGGCTTGGGCAACAGTCTCAAAACGGCCTTGGTGATGATGCCAAGGGTACCCTCGGAGCCGACCATAAGGTTAAGCAGGCTGTAGCCCGAGCTGTTTTTAACTATCTTACCGCCGAAGACCTGAACCTCACCGTTGGGCAGAACGACCGTCAGCTCACGCACGTAGTCACGGGTGACACCGTAACGGACGGCACGCATACCGCCGGCATTGGTTGAAATATTACCGCCGATGGTGGCCGATTTTTCACCCGGATCGGGAGGATAGAAAAGGTCGTTTTCCTCAACAAAGGCGGCCAATTCCATAAGCAGAACACCGGGTTCTACCGTAACGGTCAGATTGTCGGTGTCAAGCTCCAAAATGCGGTTCATCTTGGAGGTGCAGAGCAAAATTCCGCCCTTTACGGCAACCGCCGCACCGACAAGTCCCGTACCCGAGCCACGAACCGTGACGGGGATGTTGTACTTGTAGGCATAGGTCATTATCTTGGAGATCTCCTCGGTGGAATTGACAAATATCAGCACGTCGGGAGCGGCCTCGGTGCCGCCGAGCTCGTCGTGATGATAGTCGGGGTTGATTTCGTTTCCTACAAAAATACGGTCGGCAGGAACGATTGATTTCAAGTATTCAATATCGGTTGAATTGATGATGTTATACATTATTTTCCTGCCTCCTTTATCATTTTTTCAAGCTCACCAAGGCACTCATACATATCGCCTATCACGCAGTAATGAGCAACATCGAAAATGCTGGCCGTACGGTCGGAGTTGACGGCGATGATGCACTCGGCACCCTTCATACCTGCCGCAAACTGAACCGCACCCGAAACGCCAAGCGTGATTATCAGCTTAGGTGCAACGGTCTTGCCGCTAAGACCTATCTGTCGGCTTGCATCCACCCATCCGCATTCAACAAGCGGTCTTGTGCAGGCAAGCTGTGCGCCGATGGAATCGGCAAATTTCTGAACGATCTGGAGGTCGTCCTTGGATTTAAGTCCACGTCCCACGGCAACGATTATTTCCGATTCCGAAATATCATTCTCGGGCGGCTTGTGCTCGACGTTGAGCACCCTTACCGAGGGTTCCTCCCAATCGGGGTTTACTGCGCAGTTGATAACCTCGCCCGTGGCATTTTCCTGCTGCTCGGGAGCCGAGAAGACCTTGTAACGCACGGTGCAGAACTGCGGTCTTGTGTTGGGGGTGATGATACGTGCCATAATGTTACCGCCAAAGGCAGGTCTTATCTGCACAAGGTCGGTGTTTTCCTTCATTTCAAGTCGGGTACAGTCGGCAGTAAGTCCCGTTCTGAAGCGGCAGGCCACACGGGGAGCAAGGCTTCGGCCGATGTTGGTCGCACCTACAAGCACCGAGCTCGGCTTGGTGGCGTTGATGAAGTTGGCAAACGCATTGGCGTATGTAGTAACGGTAAAATTCTCAAAAATGGGCGAATCGTAGACAAATACCTTGTCAACACCGCTCTTCAAAAGGCGCTCGGAATAGCCCTTGTCACCGTTGCACATCAGCACGGCATAAACGGGATGACCGATAACGGCGGCCAGCTCCTTGGCCTTGCCGATAAGCTCAAAGGTAACGGGGTGGATACCGCCGTCGGCACAGTCGGCAAAAACGGCAATACCTCGCCACTGGGACTTGTCAACGGTCACCTTGGCCTCATCCTCAACGTATTCAACGGCACCCTTAGGGCCTTTTTTAACACAAAGCTTGCACATTTTGCAGGCGGAATTTATATGCAGCTCGCCATCGTAGGAAATAGCCGAAAACGGACATATCTTTACAAGCTGTTCGGCTGTTTCGGGGGTTATGAGTGATTGGTTTATCTTAAGCTCTGCCATTTATTCCACCGCCCTTCAAATAAATTTTCTATCGCACAATATCTTATAGATATGTGCGGCGTTTTCCTCGGATGTACCCTCAACCACAACGTGCTCCGACATCTTTTCGGGAGGGAATATCTTTTCAACCTGCGTAGGTGAGCCCGAAAGACCGTAGTGCTTGGGGTCCTTGTCGATAAAATCGTCAAGAGACAGCACCTTTATAAGGTCGGCGTTGCCCTCTGCGGCCTTTTTGCGCTTGTAGGACGGCAGACGGGGAGTGTTGATCTCGCCGTCGGCACAGATGACGCAGGGAGTATCCATCTCGGCACTCATAACAAGGTTGCCGAGCATACACTTGAATTTCAGCTTACCGTCAACTATCTCACACGACTGAACGTTGGAGTAGTGCGGCAGCCCCAAAAACTCTGCCATCTCGGCACCGACCTGCGCAGTATCGCCGTCGGTGGTCTGCTTGCCGCAGATGATGAGGTCGTAGTTGCCTAAAGACACAAGGCAGGACGAAAGGGTGTAGGAGGTGGCCAAAACATCGGCACCTGCAAAACGGCGGTCGCTGATAAGCACACCGTTGTCAGCGCCCATATAAACCGCCTCTAAAAGCACCTGCTTTGCGGCGGGAGGACCCATTGTGACGGCTGTAACGGTGCCGCCGTGAGCCTCTTTAAGTGAAAGAGCAGTTTCAAGTGCATAAAGGTCGTACGGATTCATTTTACTGTCCGCACCGTCTCGGATAAGCACACCCGTTACGGGGTCGACCTTGACGTTTGAACTGCCGGGAACCTGTTTGATACAAACGATAATGTTCATAAGCCACCTTACCTTTGTTAAAATGTTGAATAAGTATAATATCAGTTTAACACACTAAATTGGCAAATTCAATAATAATTAATTTTTTAACAATGTTTCTTGGGACTATGGCCTGATTTTGGGTAAAAATAAGCCCGAGATCTTTGTCTCGGGCTTGAAAAATATAAATTTTAACCGTGGAAAAGCTTTTTGGTCTGATATTTGGGCTCGCAGGTGAGGTTGATACCAAGCTTTTTGAACACGTTGATATCGACCGAGCTGAGCATTACCGAGGAATGAGCCTCACAGTTTTTGAGAAGCTTCAGACAATCCATAGCCTTTTTGGCGTTTTCGTCGGTAACGGCCGAAACGCAAAGCGCAATCAAGATCTCGTCGGTGTGAAGTCGGGGATTGTGGTTTCCGAGGAAGCCGACCTTTAATTCCTGCACGGGCTCGATAACGTTTTGCGGAATAAGGCGAACCTCTTTGGGAATACCTGCAAGAGCCTTCAATGCGTTCAACAGCATTGCCGAGCTTGCGCCGAGCAACGAAGTAGTTTTGCCTGTGACGATGGTACCGTCGGGCAGCTCCAAAGCGGCGGCGGGAGCGTTAGTTTCGGCCGCACGGTCGTTTGCGGCGGCAATGACTGCACGGTCGGAAGCCTGAATGCCTGCCTGCTCCATCAAAAGCTCTATCTTGACGGTCTCGGTCTCGTCAGCCTCTCCACGGCTGCGCTTGCAAAGTGCTTCGTAGTAGCGGCGGATTATCTCATTATCGGCGGCGGCCTTAACAGCCTCGGGGTCAAAAATGCAGTTGCCTGCCATATTAACGCCCATATCGGTGGGGGATTTGTAGGGACAACTACCGAGCATACGCTCCATACAGGCTCTCACAACGGGGAATATCTCAACATCTCGGTTGTAGTTTACCGCCATCTCACCGTAGGTCTCAAGGTGGAACGGGTCGATCATATTGACGTCGTTAAGGTCGGCGGTTGCGGCCTCGTAAGCCAGGTTGACCGAGTCCTTCAAAGCGAGGTTCCATATAGGGAAGGTCTCAAACTTGGCATAGCCTGCCTCAACGCCACGCTTGTGCTCATGGTAAAGCTGACTTAAACAGGTGGCCATCTTGCCGCTTCCGGGACCCGGACCGGTCACGACCACCAGCTTACGGGTGGTTTCGATATAATCGTTCTTGCCGTAGCCCTCGTCCGACACAATGAGCTTCAGGTTGGAGGGGTAACCGGGGATGGGGAAATGCTTGTAAACGGGCACACCCAAGGTCTGCAGCTTGTTGGCAAAGGCATCGGCCGAGGCCTGACCCGTGTAGCGTGTCAGCACAACGCTGCCCACATAAAGACCAAAGCCGCGGAAGGCATCAATAAGGCGGAGAACGTCAAGGTCATATGTAATACCAAGGTCGCCTCTGACCTTGTTTTTCTCAATATCGGCGGCGTTGATGGCGATAACGACCTCAGCCTCGTCCTTCAATCGGGCAAGCATTCTTATTTTGGAATCGGGTGCAAAGCCGGGCAACACACGGGAAGCATGGAAATCGTCAAAAAGCTTGCCGCCAAACTCTAAGTAAAGCTTGCCGCCGAACTTTTTGATACGCTCCGCAATGTGCTCGGATTGCATCTGCAAATATTTGTCATTATCAAAGCCGATACGATACATAATTTCTACCTCTGCTCTTGCCGTATTTCAAAAACAAAAAGCGAAAGGGTGCAATACCCTTCCGCTTATATATTCTACCACAGGTTATTTTTAATTACAAGCCTAAATTGTCGGAATATCGGTTATTTTTTCACGTTTGAGCAAGCGTGATGTCGTAAGGGCGGCCATTGGCCGCCCGCTGTGTGCCGACTATATTGTATCATTTGCAGTTTGTTGCTGTTGTGAACACCTCATCCGTCAGGCTTCGCCTGCCACCTTCCCCTCAAGGGGAAGGCTAACATAGCAAAAGATCGATCGTAGGGGCGAACTTAGTTCGCCCGTCTCAAACAGGCTTTGCGGACCGCCCGGGAGGTCGGTCCCTACAAGAATCAATTCACCTCATTGTAGGGGCGATTCACGAATCGCCCACCGTAAGACGGCTTACGAGCCCTCTCACCCGACATTCGCCGAAAACTTCCCAGAGGGAGAGCCTATCGAAATCAGTTTTGCGGAATGGATAAATCCGTGCCCTACAGAAGATCGATTTCCCGCATTGTAGGGGAAGGCCTCTGCGCCTTCCCGAGGTTTTACGAGAATTAGCGAGAGCACACTTAAGGCGCTCCCCTACAAAATCTTAATCTACCGTTTCAACCGCAAGCTGTGCACCTAATTTAAAGCTGTAGGTGAAAATCAAACGCTCGTTGATGTTGCTCAATTCCTCATAGCAATTCATTAGCTTTTCGAAAATCGCTTTTTGTTCGTCGGTCATAATTTCAGACAGAACTCGTTTGTGTCTTGCAATGTAGTCATCCAATTCTTTAGCATCATCCGAAGCCGAGATGCATTTTTCAAACGGTTTAAGTCGGCCGTACCACAAATCTTCAATTATATTTGACATTTTGTCACCTCACATAATTCAAACGGGGTTATTTGGCTATAATAACACAAAATTGTGTTATTGTCAACACATTTTTGTGTTGACTGTTAAAATAGCAGTGAGGTGATTATGGTGAAATATGAGTACTCAAGAATCAGAGACCTGCGTGAAGATAAGGACAAAACTCAAGAGGATATTGCCAAGCTGTTAAATGTATATACAACCACTTACCAAAGGTGGGAACGTGGTGAAACTGAAATACCGTGTCACGTTGTAATACAATTGAGTAAATATTACAACACTTCAACCGATTATCTTTTGGGAGTGACCGATAAAAAATAGATTTTTCAGTCAGGCCGCTTAAATTTATTGTTTTGAAAGACAAAAAAGATTCTTCGCTTGCGCTCAGAATGACAAACGGGTAGTAATTTCTGTCATTCCGAGTAAAAGCGAAGAATCTTTATTTTACGGTTTCGCGTTTTTTATACTTTCCTTACCGGATCACGCCTTAAGTGCTTCGGTTATCTCGCTGCAGTCCTTTAATACCATATCGGGTTTATCTATGGACTCGGTCAGAATCTGCTCGTCGGTCTCGCCGCTCATAACTAAGATAGCAAGGCAGCCTGCGTTGAGTCCGCTTTTCACATCGGTGTAGATGCGGTCGCCGATAACCGCAGTCTTTTCTTTGGGGGTGTTGGTTCTGACCATTGCAAGCTCGGGCATTAAAGCTTCGGGCTTGCCGACCAAAAACGGACGTTTTTTGGTGCAGTTATATATCATATCGCAAAAGCTTCCGCAGTCGGGCACAGAGCCAAACTCGGTGGGGCAGACGTAGTCAAGATTGGTTGCAACGTACGGAACCTCTCTCGTCAACAGCTCACGGCAGACGTCCTCCAGCTTTTTGAAGGTCAGCTCCTGGTCGTTGCCCATAACGATAACGTCGGCCTTGGATGCGTCGTAGGTTACGGTAAAGCCCTCGGATTCAAGCTCGGCGATCAGCGACTTGGTTCCGCAAACGTAAAGCGTTGCATCGGGGTAGGTGTTTTTAAGATAGTACGATGTTGCCTGCGACGACGAGATAAACTCTTCCTCGGTGGCGGCAATGCCAAGTCGGTCGAGCTTTTTGATATAATCAACAACACTTTTGGACGAGTTGTTGGTCATAAACATATACCGTTTGCCCTGCGACTTTATGGTTTCGAGCAGCTCGACGGTAAAGTCGTACAGACGGTTGCCGAGGTACAGCGTGCCGTCCATATCAAACAAAAACAGGTCGATATTCTGCAGTTTTGCGATTTTGTCGTTCATAAAAACACCTTTTAAAAATTATTTTATATCCTTCGTTGCGATAACGTTGGTACCGTAAACGTTTTCGATGATAATGTCACCGATCTTGACGGGTGCTTCGACCGTCGTTTCACGGATGAGCTTCATCAGATCGAATATTTCCGCCTTGGGGATCGGGTCGGCGGTCTTTACGCTGACCATGGTGTCCTCACGGTTAGTCACACGGACGATAGAGGTCACGGTGCGGACGGGGTTAACACACTCGTCGATACCGTATTTTTCGCCCTTGGGACAGCTGTGACCGATGACCTTGGTGTTCTCACCGTCAACGGTGACGGTCAGGGAACAGCCTCTCGGACAGATTATACAAGTAATATTTCTTTCCATCATATTTCCTCCAAAGATACGGTGACGGTGTCCTTGGCTAATGCGAGCTTGGACGATTTTACCACTATCTTTTCCATTTCACCGGGTGCGGCCTTTATCCTTACAGCGGTGGCGAGCACCTCATCACCGCTTTTTACGGTGAAGCGCACCTTGCCGAACGGCTTGACAACACGCATAAAGAGTGCTACGTCGCTATCGGTGTTTGAAATGCGCTGGGGCAAAACGTAACGCACGCCGTTGCCTGCGGCGGTGTTGACGGCGGTACCGTCGGTGCGGCCGTTCAAGACCAGCTCGGCGGCCGACATACCTGCGATCTCGGCCTCGTCCGAAACGTAGTCGACAAGGTCGTGCACCTGCAGAACGTTTCCGCAAGCGAAAATGCCCTTGACCTCGGTCTCACGGTGCTCGTCAACGATGGCGCCGTTGGTGATGGGGTCGATGGGGATTCCTGCGGCACGGGTCAGCTCATTCTCGGGGATAAGACCGACCGACAAAAGCAGGGTGTCGCAAGGGATGTAGCGCTTGGTTTCTTCGATAACACGGCGGTTTTCGTCAACCTCGGCGATAGTCACGCCCTCAAGTCGGCGGTCACCGTGGATCTCGCAAACGGTGGTCGAAAGATATAGCGGGATATTGAAATCCTCAAGGCATTGTACAATGTTTCGGGTCAAACCGCCCGAATAGGGCATCAGCTCGCAAACGGCCTCGACCTTTGCGCCCTCAAGCGACATACGTCTTGCCATAATAAGACCGATGTCACCCGAGCCCAAAATAACGGCACGCTTGCCTACCATATAGCCCTCGCAGTTCATCAGCTTCTGGGCTGTACCTGCGCTGTAAACTCCTGCAGGGCGCTTGCCGCTGATGTTGAGTGCGCCACGGCTGCGCTCACGGCATCCCATTGCCAAAATAACGGCTTTGGCCTTGATCTTCAGAATTCCGTCACGGTTGGAGGCGGTCACCACTCTGTCTGCGGTAAGATCGGTGACCATAGTCTCATAATACACCTTTATGTGTCGTTCTTCAACCTTTTTCTTATAAACAGCGGCATATTCGGGGCCTGTCAACTCACGGCCGAGCTTGTGCAGACCGAAGCCGTTGTGGATGCATTGGCGCAAAATTCCGCCGATGTCATCGTCACGGTCCAATATCACAATGTCGGTTGCACCCTTGTCCCAGGCGGCAACGGCCGCTGCCATACCTGCAGGGCCTCCGCCGATAATTACTATATCGTGTTCTAACATCGTTTGGCCTCCTTAAATCTTGCCGATGACCATTGCGGATTCCTTACCGTTTTTGGTCACGTTTTCCATTGCGGTCTTGTTTTCCTCGGCGATAAGCTTCATAACAAACGGCTTGCAGAAGCCGCCCTGACAGCGACCCATACCCGATCTTGTGCGGCGCTTTACACCGTCAATGTCCTGCGGCTTGGGGTCACGGCGAATAGCATCTCGAATCTCGCCTTCGGTCACCGTCTCGCAACGGCAGATGATCTTGCCGTAGTCGGGGTGAGCTTTAACGTATTCGTTTTTCTCATCGTCGGTCATGTGGCGGAAGAAGTGCGGATCCTCACGTGTGCCGTCAAAATCGGTGTTTTCGATAAGTTCAACACCCATATTGCGAAGAATATCAACGGTATACTCGGCAATGGCAACGCAGGAGCTGAGACCCGGAGAATCAATGGCGGCAACATTTACAAAGCCCTTCTGAACCTTGCTTTCCTCAATGATAAAGTCACCGTTTTTCTCGGACGAACGCACACCGCAGAACGAGGTGATGACCTCTCTGAACTGCACAGAGGGAACGCTTTTTGCGGCCAATTTCTGCACAGCCGCAAGTCCGTCGGGGGTGGTGTTGACGCACATCGGACAGTCAACCGCCTCGGCGGTGGGCCCCGTCAAAAGGTTGCCGTCAACGGTGGGCGAAACGAGAATACCCTTACCCTCTTTGGAAGGTACCTGGAAAATGGTGTGGGTAACCCTTGCACCCTCTTTTTTATCGAGCAGGATGTACTGACCGGCCCTCGGGATTATCTCAAACGAGGTGTCACCGACCATATTGGCCACCTTGTCGGAGTAACAGCCTGCGCAGTTGATGATGTATTTAGCCGAAACGGCACGGCCGTCGGCCGAGCTTACGGTAAACATACCGTCGGTATTGATTATAGAGGTTACGGTGAAGTCGGTGAGCAACTCGGCACCGTTTTTCATAGCGTTGCCGACTGCGGCAATGGTCAGCTCATACGGGCAGATGATACCTGCCGACGGCACGTTGAGAACCGATGTGATGTCGGGGGAAAGGTTAGGCTCCATTTTGCGTGCCTCATCGCCCGAAATAACAGACATTCCTTTGATCCCGTTTTTAAGTCCTCTTTCATAAAGCTCTTTTACAGTCTTATCCTCCTCTTCGGAAAAAGCGCAGACAAACGAACCGTTGTTTTTGTGGGGGACGTGGAGTGCCTTGGCCGTTGCGTAGAGCTTTTGAACACCCATTGCGTTAAGCTTGGCCTTCAAGGTGTCGGGCTCGGGGTCAAATCCGCCGTGGATGATACCGCTGTTGGCCTTGGAAGCGCCGCAGGCAACATCATTTTCCTTGTCGATCAGCACGGTGGAAAGCTTGTATTTGGTGAGCTCTCTTGCCACCATACCGCCGACGACACCTGCACCGATGACCGCTACATCATAATTCATATATACCTCTCCTTTGAGTTGATTTTTGAAATTTTACATAAAAAAAGAAACGGCAAAACACACGGCGGCCAAAAACCGTCGTCCGTTTTCCGTTTCTCCAAATCTCTTACGGAATATTCAATTTGTCAAATATACCAAAGATCCTTTTTACCGGTCGATACCGCTAAAGCACCCTGGCTCAAAGCATCCATGACCTCGGGCTTCGACTCGATAAGTCCGCCTGCAATAACGGGAACCTTGCCCTTGGAAAAGCGTTTTATCACCTTGCCTGCAATGCCCGGCATTATCTCAACAAGGGTGGGGGAGGATGCGTGCAGGACCTCCTCAATACTGTCGACCCCTTGCGAATCGAGTGCAAAGAAACGCTGAACCGTGATAAGTCCCAGCTCTTTTGCGGCCCTTATCAAATGTGAACGCGTGCTGATTATACCATCAACCTCGCATTTTGTCAAGTACTGGATTCCTGCCTTGTCCTTGCCTATTCCGTCGGCAAGGTCGATATGCACCAATACAAGCTTATCTTTCCCGTGCGCCTTGGTAATAAGGTCGGCAACCGTTAAAACGTTACAGCCCAAAAGGAAAATGACCTCACTCGGAGACTCCAAAGCCTCTTGAAACTTATCCTCACGTATGGCCGAAATAACGGGACAGTTTTCCAGCCGTTCGATCAGCTCGGTTCGCATTTTTTCACCGCCTTGATAAGAATGATCAACATATCTATTACATTTTATCACATTTCATCGCAAATGTAAACCAGAAAATCGTGTAAGAAATTCGGTGTTTTGTGCATTGTGCTTACTAAAATGATATTATATAATGTAATCGATAATACTTTCAAAGGCGGTAGTATCTATGCTTGATGAGAAATGGCTTCACACTATGGAGATCTATGACGAGTACGAAAAGCGTTTTGCCAAAACGGCGGCAGAGCGGCAGTTTTACGTGCCGACCGCCGAGGAGGATTTTCAAAAAATAATCAAAAAGACCAAACGGATGTTGGCCTTTGACGAGAAACTTATCCCCAAGATTTCCAACATTCAAGAGGTCTGCCGCAACGGCTTCGACAGTTACGAGGTCGTTCAACTGAAATTCACCACGTGGGAGAATTTTCATTCCTCTCTGACCCTTTATATGCCGCATATCGAGGACGGTCAAAGGGTGCCGCTGGGCTTTGTCTTTTGCGGACACGGCGGCGACGGACGGCTGACCGTGGGCTATCAGCTTATGGCCGAGCGCCTGGCACGAATGGGTATGGCGGTGGTTCTGCCCGACAACATCGGTCAGGGTGACCGAAGCCGACTTGGGCATCGGGATGCGATAGCTCCGTTTTACTGCGGTCTGACCCTGCAGGGGCTTATTCTGATGGAGTCGGTTGCGCTGATACGCCATTTTGTGAAGCAATCTTGGGTCGATACCGAAAAAGTCAGTGCCTGCGGTAACTCGGGTGGCGGAACGCTTTGTCTGTTTTTGGCGGCATTGGCACCCGAGATCAAGATGCTTTGTCCAACGGGATATTCCTCGGATTTTGGTTATCTTTTGGCAAAGGAGCGCAGGCATTGCGCCTGCAACCTCATTCCCGGGTGCGCTTACGGCCCCGAAATGTGGGAGATTTTGTCCTGCTTTGCACCCAAGCCCTTGATGATCGAGCAGGGCGCAAACGACCACCTTATCCCTTATGATCTGTTTATGCGGACGGCTCGCAAGGTCTCACACGTTTACCGTCAGTTGGGCGCCAAGGATAGCTTCTCGGCTCAATGGACAAAGGAGGGTCATGCGTGGACACCTGCTGACCGCACCGTTATAGTGAAGTTTATTGCCGAGCAGCTTGGTCTTGAGGCGGTCGAGACCGACAATGAGGAGATCCTAAAAAATATAAAGGATTGGCATATCGCACAGCCTGCCGACGGTCTTACGACCGATCAGCTTGCCCAAAGGTTGACGGGAAAAGCAGTACCCGAGGGCATCCTGCTTTCCGATATTTTCAAGCCGCAGTTTCACGGCCGACCGATCGAAAGGGATGAGATAATCCCCGACATCGGCCGAGGTGATGTTATGGAAATTCTGGCACAGATGGAATGTGCCCTGCAAAAATGACGGGCGAACAGAAAAGCCTCTACAGAAGTTCCCTTTAGACGAGGGTGACTCCCCATAAAATGGGGAGATGTCACGAAGTGACAGAGGGGACCGCCACGGTAAGTGGCTGTCACCGCAGGTGACTGAGAGAGATAAGCCGGCTTGTGACGGGCGATTCGTGAATCGCCCCTACAATGAGGTGAATTGCTTCTTGCAGGGACCGACCTCCCGGGCGGTTCGCAAAGCCTGTTTGAGACGGGCGAACTAAGTTCGCCCCTACGACCGATCTTTGGCTGTGTTAGCCTTCCCCTTGAGGGGAAGGTGGCAGGCGAAGCCTGACGGATGAGGTGTTCACAACAGCAACAAACTGCAAATGATACAATACAGTCGGCTTACGGCGGTCGCACACTTAAGGTGCGTCCCTACGGCCGACCATTGGCCGCCCCTGCGACATGGCAATTTGCCGTTTTGTAGGGGACGGCGCCCACGACGTCCCGCGAAGCCGGCTTACGGCGGCACGACGAGGGCGTCGTGCCCTACATTGTAGCTATAAGCCTAATTGTAGGGGACGGATCTATCCGTCCCGCACGGAGCGCTCCGCAGGTGTGCTCTTTTTTATATTCAAATCTTCCTCAACGGTTGCAGAATGGGGCGATGGGTGGTATAATATAAAAAAGGAGATGATCTTATGAAACCGAAGAAAATTATTTTGACAGTTTTAAGCGTTTTGGCAGTTCTGGCAGTGTTGACCGTGCCCGTGAAGCTTCAGTTCAAGGACGGCGGTTCGGTCTCATGGACGTCGCTGACCTACCGTGTGGTCAAGTGGTACGATTGGGAGACCGATTCGACCGAGACCAAGGTCTATTTCATCCCCGATAACTTCAAGGACATCAACCAACTCCGAGAAGAGTATTTTGCCGCAAAGGATAAATAAAATGGAAACCTTTAAGCTTCATTCAAAATATCAGCCGACGGGGGATCAGCCCGAGGCTATCGAAAAGTTAGTCGAGGGCTTGGAGCGTGGTGATAAAGAGCAGGTACTCTTGGGTGTTACCGGCTCGGGTAAGACCTTTACCATGGCCAACGTTATAGCCCGTGTCAACCGTCCCACGCTGGTGCTTGCTCACAACAAGACCCTTGCGGCACAGCTCTGCTCCGAGTTCCGTGAGTTTTTCCCCGAAAATGCGGTGGAATATTTTGTATCCTACTACGACTACTATCAGCCCGAGGCGTACATCCCCGGAACCGATACCTACATCGAAAAGGATTCGGCCATAAACGACGAGATAGACAAGCTCCGCCACTCGGCGACCTGCGCTCTGTCCGAGCGCAACGACGTTATCATCGTTGCATCGGTCTCCTGCATTTATTCTCTCGGTAACCCTATCGACTACCGCAATATGGTCATATCCTTGCGTCCCGGTATGCAGAAGGACCGTGACGAGCTTATCCACAAGCTGATCGACCTGCAGTACGAGCGTAACGACATCAATTTTATCCGAAACAAGTTCCGTGTCCGTGGTGACGTGGTCGAGGTCTTCCCGGCCTACTCGGGCGAGACGGCCATCCGCATTGAGTTTTTTGATGACGAGATCGACCGCATCAGCGAGATAAACCCCTTGACGGGTGAGATAAAGACCGTGCTGGGTCACATCGGAATCTACCCTGCATCGCACTACATCGTCCCCGAGGAGGAAAAGGAGGCCGCTCTCCAAGACATCCTTGACGAGATGGAGGACAGGGTCAAGTATTTCACCGACCACAAGCAGTTGATCGAGGCACAGCGCATCCGTCAGCGCACCGAGTATGACGTTGAAATGCTGCGGGAGATCGGCATCTGCAAGGGCGTTGAAAACTATTCCCGTGTGCTGTCACGACGTGAGCCCGGCAGTACGCCTTTTACCTTGCTTGATTATTTCCCCGATGATTTTCTGCTTTTTGTGGATGAGTCGCACGTGACCCTGCCTCAGGTAAGAGGTATGCTTGGCGGTGATAAAGCCCGAAAGACCAACCTTATTGATTTCGGCTTCCGTCTGCCGTCGGCTTATGACAACCGTCCGCTTTCGTTTGACGAGTTCTACGGTCACCTCAATCAGGCGGTCTACGTTTCGGCAACGCCGGGTGACTTTGAAAAGGCTCACGCAACCCAGGTGGCCGAGCAGATAATCCGTCCCACGGGACTTATAGACCCCGAGATCATTGTAAAGCCTACCGACGGACAGATCGACGACCTTGTTTCCGAGATAAACGAGCGCACCGCAAAGCAAGAGCGTGTGCTGGTCACGACCTTGACCAAAAAAATGGCCGAGGATCTCACCGATTATCTTTACAACCTCGGTATAAAGGTCAAGTATATGCACTTTGACGTTGACACGATGGAGCGTATGCGGCTTATCCGTGAGCTTCGCTTGGGTGAGTTTGACGTGCTTATCGGCATCAACCTGCTCCGTGAGGGTCTTGACATCCCCGAGGTGTCGTTGGTGGCCATTTTGGATGCCGACAAGGAGGGCTTTTTGCGCTCCGAGACCTCTCTTATTCAGACGGTCGGACGTGCCGCCCGAAATGCAAAGGGTCAGGTCATAATGTATGCCGATAGTGTCACACCGTCGATGGAGCGTGCGATTTCCGAGACCGAGCGCCGCCGCAAGATACAGTCGGACTACAACACAGCGCACGGCATTGTGCCTAAGACCATTATCAAGGATGTCTATGACGTTATCGAGATAACGCCCAAGCAGGACACCGAGAAAAACATCCGTCAGATGTCACGAGAACAGCGTGAGGCCATGATAAAACGGCTGACGGTCGAGATGAAGCAGGCCGCCAAGCTATTAGAGTTTGAGCACGCCGCCGAGATCCGTGACCGAATTGAGAAGTTGAGAAAAGGTAAGTAAATGAAAGTTACTGTGCTTTCGTATAACGAGGTGTTACTATGTCTACCAACAAAATACAAACAGGAATCCGTTTTACTCCCGAAATGCTTTATAAGATCACCTATATTGCCAAGAGCAATCTGCGTTCCCTTAATGCGCAGTTGGAGTTTTTAGCCAAGCAATGTATTGATGATTATGAAAACGAGCACGGAAGCATTGATGTTCCGGAGGATGTCTGCTGACAGAAAATAAAATGAACATTATTGAAATAAACGATTTTTCGGCGCCCGAGCTGGACGTGTTTGCCAGGCTGACCGAGGCGCAGTTGATGAACCATCACATGATAAAAGAGGGCTTGTTCATTGCCGAAAGCCCCAAGGTCATAACCCGTGCGTTGGACGCTGGCTTTCAGCCGATAGCCTTTTTGGCCGAGCGTGGCAACCTTTCGGGCGAGACGCTTGAGGTTATAAAGCGGTGCGGTGATATTCCCGTTTACACCGCCGATTTCGACGTGCTGACCAACCTCACGGGGTATATGCTGACCCGTGGAATGCTCTGCGCAATGAAGCGCCGTGAGCTGCCCGACCCGAAGGCTATTTTGACGCAATTCGACCGTGTTGTGGTGCTTGAGGACGTTATGAACCCCACCAATTTGGGGGCTATTTTCCGCTCGGCGGCGGCCTTGGGTATGGAGGCCGTGCTGTTGACCCCCGGGTGCAGTGATCCGCTTTACCGCCGTTCGGCACGAGTCAGTATGGGCACCGTTTTTCAGGTGCCGTGGACATATCTCGGTGAAAATTGGGTCGAGGACCTAAAAAATGCAGGCTTTAAGACCTGCGCAATGGCTCTGACCGACGATTCGATCTCGATCGACGACCCTTGCCTTGAAAAGGAGCGAAAGCTGGCCATAGTGCTTGGCACCGAGGGTGACGGGCTCAAGGAAAACACCGTCACGGCCTGCGACTACACCGTAAAGATCCCTATGGCGCATGGGGTTGATTCTTTAAACGTAGCCGCCGCAGGTGCGGTTGCCTTTTGGCAGTTGAGAAAGCGGTAAATATACATATATATAAAGCAAAAGTGCAGACGGTCTATTCACCGTTTGCACTTTTAATTTGCGTCAAATTCGGAAAACGCTCTGTCAAAATGCTTTTTATAACAATGACCGCAACGGGTGCAAGGAGTATACCCATTGCGCCGAAAAGCCGCAACCCCACAAACACCGATGCCAGCATCAAAACGGGATGCACGCCAAGCTTTGAACCGATGATCTTGGGCTCGGTGATGTTGCGGACGGCGGTTATTATAATGTAAAGTATAACAAGCCCGATGGCTCTTGACGGGTCACCCGTAAGTGCCGAGACTGCCGCCCACGGGATAAGCACCGTACCCGACCCAAGCACGGGTAAAATATCGACCAGCGCCGTGACCAATGCGATAACCAGCGCATATTTTATATTGAGCACCCAAAGTCCGATGAGCAGCTCCGAAAAGGTCAAAGCGATTATTATAATGTACCCTTTGAGAAGCTTTTGAATATTTTTTAGGGTGGTGTTTTTGATGTGCAACAGCTTTTCGGCGGTGCGGTGGGGGACGCTTGCTTTCAAAAACGAGGTCAGCTTGTCAAAATCCTTGGTCAAATACGCCCCTGCGATAACGGTCACGGTCAGCGACAGCAAAAACGAGGGTATGCTCTGCGCCAGCCTTGCGGCAAGGTCGGTCAAAGCCGATGCGGCCTTTTCGGCGGCGGCGGTCAGAGCGGCTGTGGGGATGTCCTCCAAAAAGCCGCCCATATCGGGCATCTTGCCGAAAAAGGCGTTGACCTTTTCGACCAAGGCGTTGTATCCTGCCGATATGCTTTCGGAATATCGGGGCAGGGCGGATATAAGCTCGGTCAGCTGACGGTAAAGCACACGCACAAGCCATACGGCGGCAAACATCACCGACCCGAAAAGCACAAAAAACGTGAACACGGCGGCAAATGTCCTTTTGAAGCGGAATTTTTCGCAAAGCCGACGCACAGCCCCCTGCAGACAAAAGGCCAATACGGCCGCCAGCACAAACGGCAAAAGGGGACCTATCAGCAGACGGACGCCGAAATACGCCACAACGCCCAATACACCGTAAAACAAAGCGTTCATCAGTAGTTTTTTCTGCTTTTCAACCGTCATTTTAACACCACAATTCACAAAAAAATTCGCAAAAGTCGGACATATTTATAATATTGTCAAAAAGTTGCAAAATATGAAAAAATAATGCTTGCTTTTCCGAAAAGTATGTGTTATAGTGTTTTTTAATCAAATACACTGTTTGCGGGAGGCGGATAATATTGGTCAACGGAATGTTGCTGGTCAACTCCGTCGCATTGCCTGATGTTTTCCAGAAGGTGGTCGAAGCCAAGAAGCTTATTGCTACCGGCATCGCCAAAACTGCCAGCGAAGCATCACGAATGTGCGGGATCTCCAGAAGCGCTTATTATAAGTATAAAGACTATGTCTTTGAATATACAAGTCCCATCGGGCAAACGGTCTCTTTACAGGCTGCTTTAAGAGACAAGGCAGGAGTGCTGTCACAGTTTTTGCAGGTGCTTTACAGCAGTAAGGCCAATCTGCTCACCGTAAACCAGGGGTTGCCGGTCAACGGCATAGCATCCTTCTCGGTCTCCTTCAGAATTGAGGAGTTCGATTCCGAAAGCCTGCTTGAAAGCCTCGCCGAGATTGACGGAGTTATCTCGGTAAAACAAATACACGGTTAAAACTAAAAAGGTTATTTTTGAATTTGGAGATAAATATGATAGATGTAGCAATTATGGGCCACGGTGTGGTTGGCTCGGGCGTTGCCGAGGTGCTTCTCAAAAACGCCGAACACATTTCAGAAAAAGCAAAGACCTCCATCAACATCAAGAAAATTCTTGATCTGAGAGAGTTTCCCGGTCTTACATACAGCGATAAGTTCACCAAGGACTTTAACGAGATCTTAGACGACCCCGATATAAGGGTCGTTGCCGAGGTCATGGGCGGACTTCATCCCGCATACGAGTTTACCAAGGCTCTGCTCGAATCGGGCAAAAGCGTTGTCAGCTCCAACAAGGAGCTGGTTGCCGAAAAGGGTGACGAGCTTCTCAGAATTGCCGAGGAAAAGAACGTGAACTATCTGTTCGAGGCAAGTGTCGGCGGCGGTATCCCCGTTTTAAGACCTATCGCACAGTGCCTTGCCGCTAACGGACTTTATGAGGTGCAGGGCATCCTTAACGGAACCACCAACTTCATTATGACCAAGATGGTCAGCGACGGCGAGCCGTTCGAGGAGGTTCTGGCCGAGGCACAGCGCCTGGGCTATGCCGAAAAGGACCCGACCGCCGATGTTGAGGGTCACGATGCCTGCCGCAAGATATGTATTTTGGCGGCTCTGGCCTTTGGCAAGCACGTTTACCCCAAGGATGTTTACACCGAGGGTATCACCAAGATAACCTCTGCCGATATTCAGTATGCCGATTTTGCAGGCTGTGTCATCAAGCTTATCGGCCGTGCAAGAATGGCCGATAACGGCAAATGCTCGGTAACCGTTTACCCCGCATTTGTTCCCAAAAAGAATCAGCTTGCCCACGTTGAGGACGTTTTCAACGCCGTTATGGTAAGGGGCGACGCTGTGGGTGATGTTATGTTCTACGGCCGAGGAGCAGGCAAGCTCCCCACCGCTTCGGCTGTTGTAGCCGATATTATCGATGCCGTAAAGCATTTAAGTGCCAGAAAATATCTGTCGTGGGCACCTGCCGAGGACGGATATGTTTCCGACCACACGGAGGATACCGTCCGACTTTACGTCCGTGTTAAGGCCGACAAGTGCCGTGACTGTCTGAGAGCCAAGGCAGAGGAGCTGTTCGGCGAACTGCAGTTGCTTGGCCGTAACGGTGAAGCCGGTGACGAGCTGGCATTCATCACACCGTTTGCTTCGGAAAAGCAGTTGATGGCACAGCTCGCAAAACTCAACGGAACGGTGCTTTCCACCATCCGTTTGCTGGATTAAGTTAAATTTATTTTGAATATTATCAGAACGAACTTGAAAGGATAGGGTGATTTTATGGCTCTGATAGTAAAGAAGTTCGGAGGCTCTTCGGTTGCCGACGCTAACAAGCTGTTCAACGTTGCACGAATAGTCACCGAGGATTATAAGAAAGGTAACGATGTAGTTGTAGTTGTATCGGCTCAGGGTGATACAACCGATGATCTCATCGCCAAGGCGAAGGAGATCAATCCCGACAACCCTTCGAAGCGTGAGATGGATATGTTGTTGGCCTCGGGTGAGCAGATCTCAATTGCACTTTTGGCAATGGCTATCGAAAAGCTCGGCTGTCCCGCAGTTTCGCTGCTTGGCTGGCAGGCAGGCTTCAGTACCGACTCCAAGCATTCCCTGGCACGTATCAAGAATGTCAACTCCGAGCGCATCCGTGCCGAGCTTGACAAGCGCAACATCGTTGTTGTCGCAGGCTTCCAGGGACTTAACAAATATGATGATATCACAACTCTCGGCCGTGGCGGCTCGGATACAAGCGCTGTTGCGATCGCATCCTCGATGCATGCCGACCTTTGTCAGATATACACCGACGTTGACGGTGTTTACACCGCCGACCCCAGAAAGGTAGTCGGTGCCAAGAAGATGAACGAGATCACCTATGACGAGATGCTCGAGTTGGCAACCCTCGGTGCACAGGTTCTCAACAACCGTTCGGTCGAAATGGCCAAAAAATATGCAGTTGAGCTTGAGGTTCTCTCAAGCCTTGAAAACAAACCCGGTACAATCGTTAAGGAGGCAGTTAATATGGAAAAAATGCTTGTTAAGGGAGTAGCTTGTGATAAAGACATTCTGCTCGTATCTATAATCGGTCTGAAGGATACCCCCGGTATCGCCTTTAAGGTATTCAATCAGCTCAGCCGTAAGAACGTAAACGTTGATATCATTCTGCAGTCGGTCGGCCGTGACGGCACCAAGGACATCACCTTTACCGTTCCCAAGACCCAGCAGGCCGATGTTGAGGAGGCTCTTTCCATCATCAAGGAAAAGGTCGACTATGAGGATATGGTCATCAACGATAAGACCGGTAAGCTGTCCATCGTTGGCGCAGGTATGGAGACCCATCCCGGTGTTGCATCCAAGATGTTTGAGGCTCTGGCCGACGTTGGCATCAACATCCACATGATCGCCACCAGCGAGATCAAGATCTCGGTCATCATCGACGTTGAGGACTGCCAGAAGGGTATGCAGGCCGTCCACGATAAGTTCATCGGTTGATAAGTATATTGAAAAAACCTCTGTTTCCCAAATCGGGGAACAGAGGTTTTTTATGCGTTAATCTGATATGTTGATAACTGTTTTTCTTTTGGCACGTGCTAATTCGGTATATTTGTATGCACCGCCGAAATTGTGTGTTACGAACGAAATGATAAAATCCGAATGCTTTACCATCCAACGGTTGCGATAATCAATTGCAAACCGTGGGAGTACGTTTTCAAAGCCTTCAGGCAAAATTGTTTTACCGTAGTCGATACCGTTGTCGACATCACGCAAATAGGCCAAAACAGTATATATTTTTATGTGAGGATATGTATTTTTAAGCTTCCGCAGTACGCTCCTTGCCGTTGCATCAAAATTCCCGTGATTACCGATATAATATGTGTCAACATTGTACGTTGTTATCAGATCAATAACGGTCTCTCGCAGACGGTCGTCAATGCTGCTTGGACAATCACGGTGACCAAAGAATGTGCAAACCGCCATTATTAAACCACCCCCGCCATTATTGACCAGTATAGCGGTCAACTTTATCGTTAAGTATATCATAAACTTTTCATAGTTGCAACCAATACTGGTCAATAATTTGTGTTGAGGTGTAGTTATGGAACAGAAAATAAGGCGTGATAGATGTATGGGAGATAATCTTGGCCGATTACGTGCTTTGAGTGGACTGTCACAGGAGAAACTATGCGCTGAGTTACAGAGGCGAGGCTGTGATATTGGCAGAAGCACTTATGCAAAATATGAAGCAGGCGAGCTCAATATTCGTGCAAGCGTTATTATTGCTCTGCGCAAAATATATAACTGCACATATGACGATTTTTTCTTAGGTCTGGATGATGAATAATAAATAGGGTGAGTAAGTTGATGGAGTATTCCGATCTTTACGTTATGAGAATACGAAAACTCTGCAAAGAGCGTGGAATTGCAATAAACAAACTCGCAACAATGAGCGATGTAAAGCAATCTACATTGGACAATATTGTTAGGGGAATAACGAAAAATCCGGGAGCCAAAACACTACACAAATTGGCTATTGCGTTTAATATGACCTTGGCAGAATTTTTGGATTTTAAAGAATTAAATGATTATTCATTCGATGATAATGAATAAGGGAGACAAGGGGGGATGGCTCTGTTGTCTCCTTTATGTTGAGTTAGCTAAAAGACTGTTAAAAACTAAAATGAGCGGATGGCAAAAGCCATCCGCTTTCTTTATGCACCCCCTGCGAGAGCCTCCCTCTGATGAGGGAGGGGGGACCGCCGAATGGCGGTGGAAGGAGAGATAAGCCGGCTTGCGGCGGACCGTCGGGGACGCCGGTCCCTACGGTGTTTCTATAAGATATCTTGTAGGGAAGGCATTTATGCCTTCCTCAAAGCCGGCTTTCGACGGGCGAACACAGTTCGCCCCTACGACAGACTTTTAGGTCTGAATTGTAGGGGACGGCGCCTACGACGTCCCGAAAAAAGGCTGACCGTCACAACATACCTCACGGGTGCACTTAAGGTGCGCCCTTACAATAGGTGAACTGATTTTTTTGTAGGGACCGACATCCTTGGCGGTCCGTATTCCGACATACGGCGGACCGTCGGGGACGCCGGTCCCTACGGTGTTCCTATAAGATATCTTGTAGGGAAGGCATTTATGCCTTCCGCAAAGCCAACTTTCGGCGGGCGAACAGGAAAGCCCCTACGACAGACCTTGAGATTTTTCGTAGGGGCGCATCACGATGCGCCCGAAAGGCTGAAACCGACAGGTAGGCTATTCGGGCGGCCAATGGCTCTCCCTACGACAGGCCTTGAGAGCTTTCTTATGTATTGCCGGATCGACCGTGCGGAGTGGTGTGATTTGGATGTTAACGGCTTTGTAAACCAAACCTTACAAAGTTGTTAATTTTTGGTGGCAAAACGCCATATTTGCTGAAAACGGTTGACGGCGGACACTTTATATGGTATAGTAATGTCGAATAGTAATGCGATATTGTCGGGTCGTGCGGCTTGTGTTCGGCGGTTTTTATAAGGCCGGAATGCAAATACTATGATCGGACACCTTTAAGACAAAAGGAAGTGCAAAATGTCTAAGATCAATCAAACCAAAAGAGCAGACGCCAAAAGTTTTGTAAGAAGCCTTGAATGTATTATCGAGGTCGTGGCGCTGACCGTGCTGTACTATTTTGTATGGAGAAACGGTTACGGCTATGAGGGCGGCCCGTTCCCCGATTATTACTACAACGGTAAATACGTTCTGGCCGGTGTTTACGGTCTTTTGCTGGTGCTGGTGTTCAACAATTCGGATTGCTTTTTGTTCGGACATCTGAAATCGGTCGATATCGGCCTCGGTCAGGCTATAGCTTTGCTGATGGTCAACTTCATAACCTATTTCCAGCTTTGCCTTATCGCCAACCGAATGATAAGCGTCATCCCCATGCTGGTGCTGACCGGCTTCCAGCTTGTGGCCGCCGTTATTCTGATATTCATCTATTCACGCATTTATCATTCGCTGTATGCACCGCACCGCATGGTGTTGATCTACGGAACCGACAATGCGGTCGCACTCAAGATCAAGATGGATTCCCGCCGTGATAAGTATAATGTCTGCAAGCTTATCTCGGTTGAGGAGGGAATGGATAAAATCTGCGAGGAGATCGTCAACTACGATGCCGTTATCATCAACGATATTCCCTCGCAGATAAGAAACGACATACTGAAATTCTGCTACGAGCATGAGCTTCGTGTTTATGTTGTTCCCAAAATATCGGATATTATCGTCCGTGGCGGACACGATATCAAGCTCTTTGACACGCCGCTGTTTATGGCCAAGGGCAAGGGCCTTTCGCTGGCACAGCGCTTCTGGAAGCGCTTGATGGACATCGTTCTGAGCCTTATCGTCACCGTTATTGCGTCACCCATAATGCTTTTGGTGGCTTTGGCTATCAAGATCGAGGACAGAGGCCCTGTTTTCTATAAGCAAAAGCGTCTCACTTTGAACGGACGTGAGTTTGAGATACTCAAATTCCGCAGCATGATAACCGATGCCGAGAAGTATTCGGGCGTTGTGCTGGCCTCCGAAAAGGATCCAAGAATCACCAAGGTCGGCCGCTTTATCCGTGCAACGAGACTGGACGAGCTGCCGCAGGTGCTCAACATCCTAAAGGGTGATATGAGCGTTGTGGGTCCCCGTCCCGAAAGACAGGTCTTTGTTGACGAATTCTGTAAGGATATGCCCGAGTTTGTTTACCGTATGAAGGTGAAGGGCGGTCTTACCGGCTTTGCACAGATCTACGGCAAGTACAACACCAGCCCTTATGACAAGCTAAGGCTTGATATGATGTATATCGAGAATTACTCTTTGTTGCTTGATATAAAGCTTATCATCCTTACCGTGAGAATAATGTTCAGCAAGGACAGTACCGAGGGTATTGATGTTGCAAAGGAAAACGAGAAGCTGAAGGATCAGCTTCTGCAGGATATTGAAAAAGAGAAGAACGGCCAAGAACCCAAATAACGAAAGGAAGCTTAAAATGACCAAAGGACTTGTTTCCATCATCACACCGTGCTATAACGGCGCAAAATATATTTCCGAGACCATTGATTCGGTGCTGGCACAGACCTACACCGATTGGGAAATGATCATTATTGATGACGGCTCGAAGGACAACTCGGCCGAGATCGTGCGTGATTATGTGGAGAAGGACAGCCGCATTAAGTTTTTACAGCAGGAAAATGCAGGCTCGGCGGCCGCACGAAACAACGGAATCCGCAATGCCGACGGTCAGTATATCGCCTTACTCGATGCCGACGATCTTTGGGAGCCCTCCTTTTTACAGGAGCAGATCGCTTTTATGACCGAAAAGGAAGCGGTTTGCGTTTATTGCTCGTATAAGTGCATTGACGAAAACGGAAATGAGATCTTGGCACCCGTCATCTGCCGACCCGAGATAACCACAAAAAATATGATGGTGACCAACTATATCGGTTGCTTAAGCGGTCTTTACGATTGCTCAAAGCACGGCAAGGTATACCTTAAAGAGGAGCTTAAGAGTCTTCGTGACGATTATGCTTATTGGCTGGACATCGTAAAGCTGGAGGATAAGGCCTACGGTAACCAAAAGCTTCTTGCACGCTACCGTGTGCTGGCAAATTCAACCACCGGCAACAAGAAAAAGCTGATCAAAAAGCAGTACCGTTTTTACCGTGATTATCTGAAGCTGGGTGTTTTCAAGAGTACGGTAAACCTCATTCGCTGGGGCTTGATGGGACTTAAGAAGTATAAAGGAATTTAAGATGAGATTTTCCATTGTTGTGCCGGTCTACGGCGTTGAAAAATACCTTGAGGAATGTGTGCAGTCACTTTTTGCACAGACCTTCAAGGATTTTGAGATAATTCTTGTGGACGACCGTTCACCCGACCGCTGTCCCGAAATGTGCGACGAAATTGCCAAAAGGGACGACCGTGTGCGTGTTATCCACAAGCCGCAGAATGAGGGCTTGGGCTTTGCACGCAATACGGGACTTGAGGCGGCAAAGGGTGACTATATCCTCTTTGTCGATTCGGACGATACCATCGACCGTGAAACGCTGGAGGAGTGTGCCGAGGCGCTTGAGGATGACCCCGATATCGTGGTATGGGGAATGAGGCTCTGCTACGAAAACAAGAAGGGTAAGACGGTCCGCACCGAAAAAATCGAGCCGGAGGATTTTTATGCCGCCTCCAAGGCCGAAATGGCCGAGATGTTCCGCAGACTTTCGGCTTCACGTGTGTTCCAGTATGCCTGCAACAAGGCCTACCGCAGGGAGTTTGTACAGGGCTTGACCACACGCTTTGAAAAGACCAAGCTTATTGAGGATTTTCTTTTTAATATTGAGGTCTTTGGTAAGGTCGAAAGGGTGCGTTCCATTGACGAGGATCTGTATTTTTACCGCAAGCCCACCCACGTAACGCTGGCAAGCAGCTATAATCCCGAATTTTTTAAATTAGCCAAGCGGAAATTCTCTTTGGAGGAGGATTTTTTGCGTGAGCATAATGCCTATGAGGGCGAGTGCCTGCAGCAGATACTCAAGGGCTACATCAAGCATTACATTTCGGCGGTGGTGCGAAATCGGTCGAGATCTGCGAATTTGAGTCGAAAAGAACAAAACAGGCTGGCAAAAGAAATGCTTTTGGACGAAACGACCCAAAGGGTATTGCAAGGCTTTGAACCGAAAGGCTTTGTGTTCAAAACGCTGACCAAGCTGATGAAAAAGCAAAGAGTTAAAAGTATAGTTCTATTGTGCTCGACCGTTAATTTTGCCCAGCAGACGCTGTTGCCGCTGGTCAAAAAACTTAAAGGATGAATCAAGGTAATTTCTTATGGCAAAAATTCTTAAAAACGAAAACATTTTCTTAAATACCCGACTTGTGTATATCGTCTGTGTGCTGATATACGCCATGGCACGTCAGAACATAACGGCCACACAGCCGCTTTTGATGAGCGGTGTGCTCAATGTGCTGGCAACTCTGGGTGCAGGCATGATATTCCTATGGGATATTGCGGTTTTCAGAAATGTTTTAAAAACGAAGTACATCTGGATACTGGTTGCGCTGTTTGCGGCAACCGGTGTTTCTACATTGCTCAATACGGGGTACGCCTTGGTCGATAATATCAAGGCGGCCGTCAATATGTTCATACAGTTTTTCGTTCTGTATGCCGTGGGCAACCGCTTGACCAAGGAGCGCATCAACCGTGACGTTACGGTCATCGGCAGCGCCCTGGGAGCCTTGTGGATGGTGGCGGCAGCCATTTCGGCCGTGATGTATTTCTTCGATATACATTACACCCAGACCAATTATATCTGGGGCGACCCCACACTTATCAATCAAGGCTTTGTCCGTGTGGATGACGGTGCTGTGGTAATGCGTCTGTGGGGCGTTTTTGTCGATCCCAATTTTGCCGCCGCAATTTCCATCATAGTCATCTGCTTTGCCGTTTATATGATGCACAACGCCAAGAAAAGATGGGTCAAGGGTCTGCATATTGTGAACATCGTTCTGCAGTCGCTTTACGTTGTGCTTTCCAACTCCAGAATGGCGCTTATTATACTTCTGTTTTTGGCCTTTGTGGGCTGTTGGTATATATCCATCAAAAAGATCCGCAGCTTTAAGATCAAGGCTATTGCCGAAAAACGCATTCTCCGTGAGCTGACCGCCATCGTGCTTTCGGTGGTTATGGTTGCGGCCTGCTATATCGGCGTCAACGTCACCAAAAGGGTACTGCCGTATGCACAGTACGGTATAACCCAGTTGGGCGAACTTGTTACGGGCTCCGATCCCTCGGACGGGGACACCGACGAGCCTGAGAACGAGATAGCCGATCTCGACCGTGAGGATATCAGCTCTAAGGGCGATATCTCCAACGGACGCCTTAAAATGTGGGGAGAGGGCTTTGAGGTGCTTAAAAAGAACCCCGTTGTGGGTGTGGGCCCGAGAAGCTACCACCTTATCGCCGCCGAGCTGGACGGCGAGATGACCATCGCTAAAAAATCCATCCACAACAGCTATGTGGAGCTGCTTATGGGTAACGGCATCGTGGGATTTTTGCTTATGCTGGCCTTCTTTGTGCTTTGTGCCAAGGATGCGCTTGTGCTTCGCTTTAAAAACACCGGTTCGCTCTTTACCGTGGGCATTCTGATGCTGATAGTGCTGAGTGCTTTGGCCGGCGGAATGTTTATATCAAGCCTGTTTTACTATCTGTCGGGCATTTCGGTCGTGGCCTTCGGTATGCTGGGCTATGCCATTTGCTATATGCAATGCGAAAAGGAAGAAACCGCAGAATAAGGCTTTTGAAGGAAGGTGCCGCACGTGGCAAAACCGTATACATTTAAAATGAAATGCAAGCATTTTGTCATCCGCTCGATGATGACCGCTTTCAGAGTTTTTCCGATAAACCGCAAAAAGATCGTTATCTGCAACTATTTCGGCAAGGGCTACGGCGACAACGGCAAGGCCATAGCCGAGGCACTTTTGAAGCGTGACCCCGAGCTTGATATCGTTTGGGGCGTAAAATCGCAGTTTAAGGGCTCTTTGCCCGAAAATATCCGTGCGGTCGAGTATAACAGCGTGAAATATCTGTGGGAGCTGGCTACGGCCGCCGCCTGGGTGGACAACAGCCGCAAAAACGCAGGTATAAAAAAACGCAAAAAACAGTTTTACGTTCAGACCTGGCACGGCACCGTTGCTTTGAAGCGGATCGAAAAGGACGTTGAGGAAAACCTTGACGAATTTTATGTTGCAGGTGCCAAAAACGATTCCAAAATGGCAAATATTATTTTGTCGGGCTGTAGATTTTTTACCGAGCTTTGCCGCCGCACCTTCTGGTTTGACGGCGAGATAGCCGAGGTCGGCTCGCCACGCTCGGATGCGCTTTTCAACACCGATGAAAGTAAGCAGGCCGAGGTCAAAAAGGCGTTGGGTATACCGCAGGATAAAAAGGTGGTCTTGTATGCGCCGACCTTCCGTGCCGACGGTAATCTTGAATGCTACAATATGGATTTTGAGGCTGTTCTGGATGCGCTCGAGAAAAAGACGGGGGACAGCTGGGTCTTTTGTATGAG
>JAFQCR010000002.1 GCA_017416345.1 Clostridia bacterium
AAGCCTTTCAGCCTTAAAACCTTTTCAAAAGCTTGTTCGCTTTTCTCAGAATTACACTTGCGGGTTAATCCTTAATTACTTTGAGTTTTTCTCAAAAAAATTTTAGGGTCCTAAATGTTCATATCGTTGTTTAATTTTCAAGGTCCGCTTTGGCGCTCCATCAGGCTTTTTAAGGCTTTTTTGAACCCCGCTTCCCGTGAGGCGCTCGATTATATTACCACAACACTCCCCGTTTGTCAACACTTTTTTTCAAGAATTTTAAACTTTTTTCAAAAAATTTGTCAGACGGTCTTTTTTACGCTGTTTTCCATTGGTATATTCACGAAAATACGGTTAAAAATGAATATATGACCGATTATTTTACTTTGGGTGGTTTGAATGAAGAAGCTTTACAAATATATTGCCGTTATTCTCTGTTTCGTTTTGGTCTCATTTTCCTTTATTATTAATGTAAAGGGGTATTCGACGGTTGGCTCTCGTGGGAATGAGGTCCGCAATATTCAACAGCGTTTGAAGAATTGGGGTTACTACACGGGAGCTGTTGACGGGATATACGGCACCAAGACTAAGGCTGCCGTTATTAAATTTCAGAAAAAGCACAAAATTACCGCCGACGGTGTATGCGGTCCTAAAACCCTTGAGCTGATCGGACTTCCTACGGGTAAGAACCCTTCATCCTCAAACGGCGGTTATTCTTCCTCCGATTATCAGCTTCTGGCACGGCTGATCTCGGCCGAGGCACGTGGTGAACCTTACATTGGTCAGGTTGCGGTGGGTGCTGTTGTTCTCAACCGTGTGGAGCACCCTTCATTCCCAAACTCCGTTTCGGGCGTAATATATCAGAAAAACGCTTTTACCTGTATCAATGACGGACAGTTCAACAAGCCGATTGCCGACAGCGCATATTCTGCCGCAAGGGACGCCTTGAACGGAATGGATCCGAGCGGCGGGGCAATATACTATTTTAACCCTTCGACCGCAACCAGCAAATGGATCTGGAGCCGACCGCTTATCAAGACAATCGGCAGACATCGGTTTTGCTCGTGATATTACAATAATGTAACAGACAGCCGCTAACAATAATACCGCCTGCCGACAGATCAGTTCTGTTGGCATGCGGTTGATTTTATCTTTTGAATTTATATCTCACCGAACCAAACTCATCACTCAAGATATCTGAACATATGCACTCCGTCGTTTTTCTGATATACGTGCACATAGTCGATCTGGAAGTTGTTGGAGGCGGTCCATTCGGGCGCATCGTCCGCAAGACACTTGTCACGTGCCTTGAAGCTTGTGGCCTGGCTCAATATAATGTAAAGCGGTTGTGCAAAGGTTTCGTTCCATTGCTGTTTTTCATTGGGATCAAGCGAGAAGAAAACATTACCGTCACAGGCAAAGCTGCACAGATCCTTAGTCCAGACATAAGAGAAGGTGTGCAGTCCGTCGTTAAACTTGCCCTCGGGGCAATAATACTTCTTGTCGTTGGAATAAGTGCCGTCCAAAGACCAATGGTCTTTAACACCTTGCGGTGCCCAATAGGAATTATAATAATCCATCTGGAACTTGTTGGCCCAGCCGTGCATATTTGATGCAAAAGAGGCTGAATTGCCGAACATTTCAACAACATTTATCTCGGGGTTGAAGGCTGTGGGATTGTTTTCGTGAATGGTTGCTGCCCACAAAGCTATCCAGAACGAGCCGGTCGATCCGCTGTCGGGCAGAATGGCACTCATTTCAAGCACACCGTATTGGAATTCCATTTTATATTTGGTGACTATCTTGAATCCGTAATATCTTTCTTCATCATAGGTTGCATAGAAATTGAGCATACCGTTCTTGACAAATAAATGCGCAGGATCTTGCGAGCGTGACGACTTGCGGCCGTTGTGTCCCGTTGATCCGTCATTCATAAAGACCCATTTATTAAGGTCAACACCTGTCGGATGGGTATCGGACGGAGCATCAAAATCGTCACTCCAAACCGTCTTATACAGCTTTGAATCATCATAGGTCGCCACGGTTTCGGCATAGCTTCCCGTTACGCTGTTTTGGTCGGTTACGGCCCCAGACTGCAGCATCTTGGCAAACTCGGAAACAGCCATACCCTTGGCCGACGGACTGCCGCCGTTGAGGTAGACCTTGTTGCCGGAGATCTTCACGGAATACTGATCTTTGTCGGTTATTTTTTCAACACCGTCACGCTTGGCGTCACCGACGATTATCTCGTACTGTGCGGCTTCAGCGTTGTCCTCAACGAGCTCAAGCGCAAAGCCGGTCTTTTCGGTGATAAGCGCTATTGCCTCTTCGATCTGAACCTGCGTTACATAGGACGTATTATATCTCTGCCTTACAAACACGAATTTATTGATGGGAACGCCGTTGATAGCGGCATCTGTGTAACCGTCTTTTTTGGCGTAAAAATACTTAATGCCGCCTTTAACTCCTTCGGGCTTTACGAAGTTAGCGGTAAAATACTCGGCAGCAGCCGTCAAAGCATCACGGCTCATTCCGTAGATAACGATCTTTTTGCCGATGGTGCAAATGATATAGTCATCAACACGGCCACCGACGTTGGTCAAAAGATAATCACGAGCCTGCTTGGTCTCGGGACGGTTGGTTTCGCCGACGAGGATCTCATACACATCGGTTCCGTCCTCGGTATCGGTCATATTTTTAATGTTTACGCCTAAAGTCGACTTTATCTGCTTGAATATTTGGCCTGCAGCAGCCGAGTCGCCGCCATCGGGACGAACGATCCTGTAGACCGCCTCGCCGTTGGCATCGGTCCATTTCACATCGGCCGACGAGAAAATGTCATCGGCCGCAGAAGCATCACTTGATGTATTTTTGTCCGATGAATCGCCGCAACCGACGAAAACACCCGCTGTAAGTATAAAAATAAGTGCCAGGCAAACGAGCCTTACGGTATGTTTGAAAACGTTCATTGATATCCCCCTTTTTTTAAAATCTTAACACGCTGTATACTGCTTAGTCAATGAAATATACAATAATATATGGAGTATTTTCCAAAAAACTGCTTGATAAAAAGCCTCCATAACCTATCTTATTCTAATTTACTATACCCAAATTAATGATTCAATAGACAAAACAGCTATAAATATAGACAAAACGGCTAAACCTCCTCAAAACACACGGAGTACAATATCACCGTGATCGGCAAAAGTTATAGAATCACTGCGGCAAGGTATCGATTTCACAAAATCTGACTTTTTCAATTAAAGCATCAAAAAAACTTTCCGTCGGCAGATTTGTCCATACAGTCGACAGATTCGTCTATTGAAAACAATTTTTATAGTTTGTATAATTATAGTGAAATGGAATAGCTGTCTAATGGTTATACAGTTGTTTCACAAAAAAATATTTTAGAAAGGATTTTTTGAAAATGATCAGAAAGAGTTTTAAAAAGGCACTCTGTTTATTGTGTGCTGTCGCTTTGATCGCATCGACCCTGGTTGTGATGTCAGTAAGCGCCTCAGCCGCCGCGATCTCGAGTGACGAAAATATTTTCACATGTCTTGAAACCAAAGAAACCGAGACATACACCTTCCAGACCGAAAGCGGAAATGATATTTCAGGTGCTGCTTCGGCCGGAAACGGAAAAGCTATCCCTGGTGTTGCTTCTGCACTGAACTGTTTGGCAGGCACCACAAACAAGCTGTACCTTCGTGTCAGCAACCGTGACACTGCCGCAAACGCCACCCTGGCTATGAAGTGGGCCTCTCCCACAACACAAAAGAGCGGCGTTATGCTTGGCAAGACCGGAAGTAACATAGGAAGCGGTACCGATCAGGCCTATGTGCTTGAGGATAATACCACCTATGAGATCTCGTACGATTACATCAACTGGAACGGTACCGGTCTTTCACTCAATCTCTTGGGTGTAAGCCACGCAAGCAACATCGTATTGCAGGATCTTGATGACGAGCATACCTACACCGTTTTAAACTCCACATCAATTGATGCAACCGCAGCTTCAAAGGTATGGACTACCTACACCTGCAAGTTTACTACCGGTACTTTGGGTAACGATAAGTATCTTTCGTTTGCTGTTTTCAGAGAGGCAACCACCTCTTTGGAATTTTGGCTTGATAACGTCAAGGTCTCCAAGGTTACCGAGATCGACTCTGACGACGTCATCACCTTCAACGACAACGGTAAGACCTATTATGCTTATCCCGACGCTCTTACCGCTCTGCCCGACGGTGACAACGGTGCTTTGGGTTCGGAGTTTATCGGTTGGGTGGATGCCGACGGTAACGCTGTGACCGAGGTTCCCGAAGCAGGCGCCGTGCTCAACGCAAAGTACCCCTTTGTGACCGAGCTCCCCGAAAAGACCGATTCCTTGTATCTGGCATTGACCAACACCTCCGAGCAGAATAATATCGCATATAACGCTGCGAAGGGTATACTCGGTGTTGTTTCTTCCTCCAACTCAAGTCACAGAATATACTCCAGAAATGTGACCATAGCCGATGGCAGCAGCGCCATCATCATCAAATTTGCCAACAGCTGGACCTCCTCCAGAACCGTTACCTTCGGTAAGGCAAATGTTGCCGCCAGCGGTGCCGATGAAGCTTTTATCGTTGAGCCTAATACCAAGTATACCGTTTCTTACAACATAAAGCACGAATCGGGTGCAGGCGTAAGCTTTGATATTATTGCAGGTGCAGCAACCAACGCTACCTCGGGCTATGTTTTTGACAGCTACGCCCCCGAGACTGCCGCCAACGCTTGGACGGTGCACACCTGCTCCTTCACCGCTCCCGATGCCGCAACTCTCGGCGCAAACAAGTATCTCCAGTTTGCTATCACCGTTCCCGAGGGTGAGGCTATCTCCAACGTAGCTTACCTTTACGGTGTTACCATCACCAAGGTTTCTGCAGGTGATCCTGCCGATTACATCAGCTTTGTTGACGGTGACGATGTATATTACACCTCCGTCGGTGATATTTCCGCTCTTCCCAAGGGTCAATCGGCCGACGGTGATGAGAGCTTCCTCGGTTGGTACGACGGCAACGGCGACCGTGTGACCGAGGTTCCCACCGAGGCAGGCGTTGTCCTTACCGCACAATACGGCGTTATTAAAGACGGTACCGTCGCAACCTCTATCCGAGAGGTAAGCGGCTCCGGTTCCGATTACGTCAGCGCAGGTATCCGCTTCCGTGCACGTCTTGATTCTGCAACGGTCGAGGTGGCCGACGAGGTTGGATTTATCCTTGTTCCCAACGGTGAAGCCGTTGATTCGGAAAACGCACTTAAGGGCGTTGCCAAGAACAAAAACACCCACATCATCTATGATCTCACCTATGACGGCTTTATTGACTACCAGGTCATCGTTACCGGACTTACCCGTGAGGGCGATGATACCAACCTTTGCGACCTTAAGATCGACGTTTATTTCTACTACATCTTAAACGGCGACACCAACTATGTAGGTCAGCCGTACTCCACCTCCTACAACGAGGTGCTGGCGCTTTACGAAGCCGACCTTCCCGTTGTCAATAACACCTTGACCGAGATCACTACCGCACCTATCGGTGAGGCCGCTACCGACAAGCTGATCGGTACCGCCCTCACACTCACCCCTCCCGAGTATAAGACTACCATCGGAAGCGCATCTTATCTTGATGCCGCCGACGGTGCAACTCTGATGACCGTCACCAACACCACCAAGGTCGAGTATGAGGCTTATCTTGCAAAGCTCGACACCTTAGGCTATACAGCAGTCGTCGGAAATTCGAGGATCCTTTCCTCCTCCCAGAGCTTCAGCGCTATCTACAGCGACGGTACCAACCTTATAAACGTTGCTTTCATCGCCTCCGAGAAGACCGTTAAGGCCACCATCGAGCCTCTCGGCTTTGATAACGTTGACGATGTAAACAGTTACCTTTCTATCTTCCACGATGCTTCCGCTGCCAACCCCGAGACCTATGTTTGCGATCCGCTGTTTTTGACGATCGGTCTCAGCACCTCCGAAAACAATAACGATGACGGCCTCGGCTTCTACCACGGTCTTGGCTACATCTACCGCCTCGCAGACGGCAGCTTTGTCATTATCGACGGCGGTCACAGCGGTGACACTTACGACCACGCAGGCAAGATCTACTCTATGCTGAAATACTATGCTCCCGATCCCGAGAACATTGTTATTTCTGCCTGGATAATGACCCACGCACACGGTGATCATATGTATGTATTCAAGTCGTTTGCACCCAAGTATCTTGCAGACGAAGCATACAATGTCACCTTGAAGAACATCATCGCCAACCTTCCCAATGAGAACTGGGTCGCAGACGGCGGTATGCCCGAGACCAACCTTGCTCCCTTCCGTACCCTTTACGCAGAGTGTGAGGCAAGAGGCACTAACGTTTATAAGGCACACGTCGGTCAGGTATATAACCTCCCCGGCTTTACCACCGAGATGCTTTACACCTTGGAGCAGACCGCTCCGACCGTTGAAAATAAATCGATGTCCAATACCTCGTCGCTTATTTTCCGCTCGGTCATCGAGGGTAAGAGCTTCCTCATCACCGCCGATGCCACCAGCACCTCCATCAACCATGTAAACGCCGCATTCGGCAAGAAGATGGATTCCGACTTTGTTCAGGTACCTCACCACGGAACCTTGAGCAACTTTGCCACCGACACCCGTGCCGAGCTCGGCAAGTTCTACACCGATTACACCACTCCCACCTATGCATTGTGGCCCTCGGCCGAGGCAGGTATGAACATATACCTTGCCAAGACGGTTGACGAAAACATCAATGCCATTCTGGGAACCATGATGCCCTACGACCATATGATCGCTTTGGGTCACAATATTGAAGAGATCAAGCTCAACTCCGAAACCGTTGACATCAAGACCCTTGAGTATTATGAGATCGGATACCTCCGATATGAGCCCCAGGCCATCACCACCGAGGCCGAGCTGAAGGCTATTGCCGACAACCCCTATGGCTACTACTACCTCGCAAACGATATCACCGTTACCGAGGAGTTCACAGCCCCCTATTGGTCGAAGTTTGCAGGCTATCTTGACGGTAAAGGACATACCGTCACCTTCGCAAACGATATCGTATTTGAAAGCGCAGCCTCCAATAACGGTATTCTCTGCAATTCTATTCAAGGTGTCATCCGCAACGTTAACTTCGGCTCCGAGAGTGCTCCTCTTAATATTGCCTACAGCGAGACCGCTTCGGGCGCAATGGGACTTTTCGGCTCAACGCTTGCCGATATCACCTTTGATAACGTAAAGGTCTATGCCGAGATCGCACACACCGTATCCTCAAGCTACGGCAACTACGTAGGCGGATTCTTAGGCAGGATCTATCACTCCAGCGGCCGTGCCGCCATCGCCACCTTCAAAAACTGTCAGTTTATCGGTTCTTATACCGACAGCGCTTCGGGCGGACTTAAGGTCTTCGGCGGATTGGTCGGCGGAATGACCGGCGCAGGCAGACTTAATGTTTCGGGTTGCACCATCAACGCTACCGTAAACGGCAAGAGCACCGACTCTGCGGCAGGTATCGGCGGTGTTATCGGAAGGATCTCCTCCGCACGCACCGTTTATATCTCCGACACGACCGCCATCGGTACTTACAACGGCGGTAAATATGCAGGCGGCATCATCGGTAACGCCGATACCACCTCGGGTATCATCAAGGTTACCGACTGTACCGCTCCCGGTGCCCTTTGCGGCAACGCAGGAACCCGTGTTGAGATCATCACGGCCAAATAAGCCCAAAATAAACTCATCAGCACCCTGATCCCAACGGTTTGGGGTGCTGATTTTATAGGTCAATACTTCGTCATTTACGCTTAGGTCGCTTTAAACGACCTTTGGTGTCAATATGCATAAATCTGCTATTTGCTTTTGTTCAAGGCTACAAAAAGCACTGTACACACTAAAAATGAATTGAAAACAGTTCCAAATAAATATATAATTAAATAAAAGTATGCAAATTGTTATGGTTAGAAAGTACAATTCTCATACTTATTATTTTTAGAAAGGAAATTATTATGAAATCGATCAAAAAGAATTTCAAAAAAGCACTCAGCCTTCTGTGTGCCGTCGTCTTGATCGCATCAACCCTGGCAGTGATGTCAGTAAGCACCTCGGCCGCAACGATCTCAAATGACGAAAACGTTTCTGCAAGTCTTGAAACATACGAGGTTTGGAGCTCAGGCTTTGAGAAGCAGGAAGGTATCGATTATGATTACCAAACGCTCGGAGCCAATACGACCCGACACGTAAGAGGCGTTGCAGGTGCAACAAGCACCGGCCATCACATCTATTCCCGTCTTGAGGGCAACCTGGATGCCGACGGCAATGCAACCGGTGTAATTAAATTCACCAACAAGGAAGCTCATGCCTACCGCGGTGTTATGTTCAACAAGGTCGATACCTCCTCTAACGCCGGTGTGGAGTATGCTTATGTTATCGAAGCCAACACCACCTACACCGTCTCGTTCGACCTTAAGGACAGCACATCCGATGTGGGCGTAACCTACAATTTTATGGGCATCGCTCAGCAGAATACCGACACAGGCTATGTTTTGGCATCCTGGACTTCTGATCAGATATCGAGCTCTTATGCCACATATACCGCCACCTTTACAACTCCCGATGATGAAACTCTCGGTGACAACAAGTATCTTTCTTTTATGATACTCAACCAGAACAGTGTTGCACATAACACCTGGCTTGATAACTTGACGATCAAAAAGAAGGTAGTTGCTACCCCTGCCGATGTTATCACCTTCAATGATAACGGAAAGACCTATTATGCTTATCCCGATAAGCTTACCGCCCTGCCCGACGGCGACAACGGCACTTTGGATTCGGAGTTTATCGCTTGGGTAGATGCTGACGGCAACACCGTTACCGAGGTTCCCGCAGCCGGTACCGTGCTTAACGCAAAGTATCCCGTTATGACCGAGATTCCCGACGAAGAGGAGTCGGTCTATCTGGCGCTGACCAATACCGCAAGCAAGACCTTGGCAGGTAACGACAGTAAGGGTACCCTTGGATTGTCATCGTCATCCGGTTCCTCCCATGACATATATTCCCGAAAGACCAAGCTCATAGACGGCACCAGCACCTGGATCGTTAAGTTTGCACACACATCAACCAACGCTCCCAATAATCTTCCCTACAGAAGCATTTGCTTCGGCAAGGAAAACACCACTGCCGACGGTTCGGATAACGCTTATGTACTCGAGCCAAATACCAAGTACACCGTTACTTATAATATTCTTCATGAATCGGGCGCAAGCATCAGCTTTGACCTTGCCGCAGGAACCTCAACAAAATCCACTAACGGTCTGGTTTTGGATTCCAACAAGCCGGCCTCGGTCATCAGCTCCTGGATGACCTACACCCGTGAGTTTACTACTCCCGATGCAGAAACCATGGGTAATCAGAAGTATCTGCTGTTTGTTATCAACAACCCCGCACTTGAGGTCAACGTTTCCTGGATCTACGGTGTAACCATCACCAAGTTCGTCGCAGGCGATCCTGCCGATTATATCAGCTTTGTTGATGGCGACAAGACCTATTACACCGAAGTTGGTGATACCGCAAAATTGCCCAAGGGTCAGTTGGCCGAGGGCGAGGAGAGATTCCTTGGTTGGTATGATGCTAACGGCGAACGTGTACTCGAAATGCCCACCGAAGCAGGCGCTGTTCTTACAGCACGCTACGGTGTAGTTAAGGACGGTACCGTTGCAACCTCCTTCCGTGAGGTCAGCGGCACAGGCTCCAACTATGTAAGCGCCGGCGTACGTTTCCGTGCGCGTCTTGACACTGTAACCGTTGAGGCCGCCGAAGAGGTTGGATTTATCCTTGTTCCCAACGGCAACACGGTTGATTCTCCCCTTGCCATCAAGGGTATTGCCAAGAACAAGAATACCCATATCATCTACGATCTCACCTATGACGGCTTCTATGACTATCAGGTCATCGTGACCGGACTTACCCGAGAGGGTGTTGAGACCAACCTTTGCGATCTTAAGATCGACGTTTATTTCTACTATACCTTAAACGGTGTGACCAACTTTGTAGGTCAGCCGTACACTACCTCCTACAACGAGTTGACAGCCGGTAACTGATCCGCTCCTACCGTTGTATAAAGCACATACAAAATGCCCCAAGCCAAATGGCTTGGGGCATTTCTTTGATCGTATTTGTGATCACTCAAGGAAGCGAAGCTCGCTCACACCGTCATTCTTTTGATAGATGTGTACGTAATCTATCTGGAAGTTGTTTGAATTCTGCCATACGGGATCGTCATCGGCAGGACAGCTTGCCTGCTGTGCAAAGCCTGTGGCCTGGCTCAAAATAAGGTGGATGTGCTGGGTGAAGGTTTCCTTCCAGATCTCCTTCTCGTTCAGATCGACCATAAAGTAAACGTTACCGTCGCAGGCAAAGCCGCAATGATCCTCATCCCAGATGTAGGTGAAGGTGTGGAGCCCATCGTTGAACTTGCCCTCGGGACAGTAGTATTTCTTCTGGTTGGAGTGAGAGCCGTCCAACGACCAATGCTCGGCGTAGCCCTCAGGCTGCCACTTGGACTCATAGTAATCCCGACGGTTGGACTTCAGCCAACCGTGAAGGTTGGAGGCCTCTGATGCTGAATTACCGAACATCTCACAAACATTGACCTCGGTCATATATGCCGCAGGGTTATCGGGGTCATAAGAATTAGCCCAAAGCGAGATCCAGAAGCCCGAGTTAGGACTGCTGTCGGGCAGAATTGCACTCATTTCAAGCACACCGTAGCGGTAGGTCATCTTGTTTTTGGTATAAAGCTTGAAGCCGTAGTAGCTATTCTCATCATAGCAGGCGTAGAAGTTCAGCATTCCATCATTTACATGCAACATATCAGCCGTCTTGGCACGCTTTGAGTTACGTCCGTTATGTCCTGCCGACGCACCCTCGGTGCTGAACGCCCATTTTGAAAGGTCGATACCGGTCTCGTGACCCTCAACAAAATCAAAATCGTCGGCCCAGGTCGTTGAATACCACTTGGCGGGATCATAGCTTGCAACGGTTGCCGAATAGCTTGCGCTCTGAACGCTGTTGGCATCGGTGACAGCACCTGCGGACACCAGCTTGGCAAACTCGGAAACAGCCATGGCCTTGGCCGAGGGGCTGCCGCCGTTAAGGTAGACCTTTTTGCCCGAAATGATGATGGAGTAGGTGTCTCTGTCCTCTATTGTCTGCACACCGTCACGCTTGGCATCACCCACAATGACCTCATACTCCGAAGCGGCGTTATGGTCCTCAACGATATCGAGCTTAAAGCCGGTCTTGTTGACGATCAGCTCATTAGCCTCTTCCATCTGGTTCTGGGTTATGTATGACTGGTTGAATCTCTGCTTGACAAACACGAATGCACCAAGGCTGACACCGTTTATCGCCGTATCAACAAAATCTCCTTCGGAAGCGTGGGTATAGCTGATACCGCCCTTGACGCCTGCGGTTGAAACGTAAGTATCAACAAAATACTTCATGGCATCCTGCAGAGCGTTGTCGGAACGGCTGTAGATAACAATCTTCTTACCGATGGTGCAAATGATATAGTCATCATAACGTCCGCTGACGTTTTTTATAAGATAATCCTTGGCCTTAGCGGTCTCGGCACGGTTGGTATCACCCACGAGTATCTCGTAAACATCGGTGCCGTCATCTGCATCGGAGGTGTTTTTGATGTTTACGCCAAGCTTGCTTTTAAGCTGCTTGAACAAAAACGCTCCAATGTTTACGTCGGCCGTTTCGGCACGTGTGATACGGTAGACCGACTCACCGTTTTCGTCCAGAAACTTAACGTCATCGGTGGAAAAAATACCTGTGTCATTTGTGCCACTGTCGGTCGAAGCCGTACCGCTCTGGGACTCGTCCCCACCGCAGCCGACAAACAATCCGAGACACATAATGACCGCAAAGATCAAAGCAAGTGTTCTTTTCATAATATCTCTCCTCTTCGTTATGGGATCAGTTTCAATATATCACATTAAAGCATAAAAGTAAATAAAAAAATATTGAATTTTGTAACTATATTGCAAAAGCCTTCGGCACCGAAATGCCGAAGGCTTTAAATAAATTATCCCAAAATATTCATTAAGTGCTGACCGTCATCCTTCTGATAGATATGTACGTAGTCTATCTGGAAGTTGTTGGTGGTGGTCCACTCGGGAGCGTCATCAGCCATGTTATTTCCCGCACCGGTTGCGAAGCAGGTTGCCTGGCTCAAAATGAGGTAGATAGGCTGTGTGAAGGTCTGCTTATAGTGAGGCTGCTCGTTATGGTCAAGCTCAAAGTAAACGTTGCCGTCACAAGCAAACTTACTTGTGTTTTCATCCCAGATGTAAGTGAAGGTGTGCAGACCGTTGTTGAATCGGCCGTCGGGGCAAGTATACTTTTTATAGGCAGAATACTTGCCGTCCAAAGACCAATGCTCAGCCAATCCCTGAGGTGCCCACAGCTCGTTATAAACCTCTCTCTGGCCGTTCTTAAGCCAACCGTGGAGGTTGGAAGCCTCAGAGCCCGAGTTGCCGAACATTTCAACAACGTTGACCTCGGTAAAGAAGGCCGAAGAGTTTATATCATCAACCTGCTGTAATGAGTTTGCCCAAAGAGATATCCAGAAAGCATCGCCGTGAGGCAAGATGGCACTCATTTCGAGTATACCGTAGCGGAAGTTCATTTTTCCGCTTGTAACCAGCTTAAAGCCATAGTAATACTGATCATCATAAGCAGCAAAGAAGTTCAGCTTACCGTCACTGACAAACAAATGCTCGGCACTCTGTGAACGAACCGAGATTCTGCCGTTGTGACCGGGTGCCGTATCGGTTGCCCATTTCCATTTTGTAAGGTCAACACCTGTTTCGTGACCGTCAGCCGGAGCATCAAAGTCATCGGTCCAGGTGGGAACGTAATAGGTGGATCTATCGTAGGAGTTTATGGTCTGAGAATAGTAGCCGGAGGTGCTGCTCTGATCGGTAACAGCACCTGCAACCAAAAGCTTTGCAAACTCGGAAACAGCCATAGCGGTAGCGGCAGGGCTTCCGCCGTTAAGGTATACCTTTTTGCCCGATACCTTGACCGAGTACTCGTCGACATTGGTGACCTCGGCAACTCCGTCACGCTTGGCGTCACCGACAATGACCTCATACTCCGAAGCCTCGTTGTGATCCTCAACTATTGCGAGTGCATAACCGGTCTTTTCGGTCAAAAGCTTATTAGCCTCTTCAATACCGTGCTGTACGATATAACCGGTGTTGAATCTGGGTTTTACAAAAACAAAATTACCAAGCTTTACGCCGTTGATCGAAGCCTCCGAGAAGCTACCCTCGGTAACGTTCAGATACTTGATACCGCCCTTTACGCCCTCTGCCTTTATAAAATTATTGACAAAGTGTTCGCAGGCCTTCTGCAGGCCATCGTCGTTCATTGCGTTGATAACGATCTTTTTACCGATGGTGCAGATGATAAAGTCGTTCACACGGCCGCCTGCGTTAGCAATAAGATACTCCCTTGCCTGCTTGGACTCTTCACGGTTGGTGTTACCCACAAGGATCTCATATGCATCGGAGCCGTCGACCTTATCGTCAACATTCTTCATATTAACTTCTAATTTTTCTTTAGCCTGCTTGAAAATATAAGCAGCCTTTTTAGCAGCATTGTCGTCATCTGCAGGACGGATGATAGTATATGTATTATCACCGTCGTTAGTAAACTTAACATCTTCGGTAGAAAAAATACCGTCAGAGGTGCCTGCCGAGGTGGAATCGGTCGAAGCGGTGTCATCGCCCGAGCAACCCACAAAGAGGCCCAGACACATAAGCAAGGCTACTATAAGCGCAATTGTTCTTTTCATAAAATTTCTCCTTTTCGAAACAATTCTCTAAAATCATTCTAAACGACAGCCCCGGGTTTGTCAATTAAAACATTCAATCTTTGTACTATTTTGCTACAAGTTGTACAATCTTGCTAACTTGACAAATTTCAAAAATATATTGAAAACTTTATGATTTAGGTGTATTATATAATAACTATCAAACTTTAGGCGGCGAAATTATGTACGGATTGGATGTGTTGGTGCAAAAGGTACTGTTACTGACGGTAATGATTGCACTCGGCGTTATATTAAGATTGACAAAAAAGGCTGACGGAAATTTGGCCAAAGGCTTTTCGGATGTGGTTGTCTACCTCACCCAGCCTGCAATGATAATCTACAGTTTTTTAGATGCACCTTTTTCCAAGCGTATAATCATCACCTCGCTTTGTGTGCTGGGCTTTTCGATGCTGCTTCATTTGGGATACTTTTACGTTTCAAAGCTGTTATACAAAAAAGCACCCGAAAAACAGCAGCTTATCCTGCGCTATTCCACCATCTTCACCAACGCAGGATTTATGGGTATACCGCTGATATCCGAGCTTATCAGTCCCGAGGCCGCCATTTATGCCACCTTCTACGTTGTTTCCTTTAACGTTTATAACTGGTCGTTGGGTTGCTATATGTACTCTAAAGACCGTTCCTACATATCGGCCAAAAAGATGCTTTTGAACCCTGCCACCATACCGACCTACATCGGTCTTGCGCTGTTTATCATCGGCGGATTATGGACGGTTCCCGAAGGCTTACAGCCCATCTTCGACAGCTTTATCGTCCCCGTCATCAAGGATGACGTGCTGTTCCTTTTAAAGAGCACTGTCATTCCGATGTCTATGATGATGATCGGAATCCGCCTTGCCGAAAGCGACTTCAAAACAATGTTCAAGGACAAGTATCTGCCCATTTTAACGGTAGTTCGTCTGATACTCATTCCGTTTGCCGTTATGGGAATTATGAAGCTTGTAGAGTTTACGGGGCTTATCCCCGATTCGATACTCACCCCTGCCGCAACGGTGCTGGTCATCAGCTCGTCCACACCCGTTGCCGCAATGGCCAACATTTTTGCCGAACGGTTTGACGGAGATGCTGTTTACGCCAGCAAAATAGTTTCGGTTACGACACTTTTATCCTTGGCCACAATGCCAATGATCGCCGCCGTTTTGAGTAAGGTGTTTTAACACATTGTCTGCATTTTGTCAAATAAAGCCTCCCTTGTGTAAAGGGAGGTGGCAAAACCGAAGGTTTTGACGGAGGGATCGTGAAGCATTCCTCCTCTTCAAAATAAACCCCACCCTAAAAAGGAGAAACAATATGAAATATTTAGTATTACTCTGTGACGGAATGGCCGACTATAAGTTTGAGGGACTCAAAAACAAGACCCCCATGATGCTGGCCAACAAACCCAATATGGACCGCCTTGCCAAGACCGCTACGGTTGGTCTTGCCAAAACGGTTGCCGATCATTTAAAGCCCGGCAGTGACGTTGCCAATTTGAGCGTTATGGGCTATGACCCTGCCGAGTGCTATACGGGACGTTCACCGCTTGAGGCCGCTTCTATCGGCATTGCGCTGACCGATACCGATGTAACCCTTCGTTGCAACCTTGTCACCCTTTCCGACGAGGAGAATTACGAGGACAAGACCATGATCGACTATTCGGCAGGCGATATTTCGTCCGAGGATGCCGCCGAGATCATCAAATCGGTTCAGGAAGCCTTCGGAAACGATGTTTATTCGTTCTATGCAGGTGTCAGCTACCGTCATTGCCTTGTTGTCAAAAACGGTACTGTCGACCTTGGAAATATGACCCCTCCTCACGACATCAGCGGACGTGTTGTGGGTGAATACTTAAGCACTCACGAAAACGCCGCACCGCTTGTTGAGCTGATGAAGAAAAGCGTTGCTGTTTTGAAGGATCACCCCGTAAATAAGCGCAGAATTGCCGAGGGCAAGCGCCCTGCCAACTCCATCTGGCTTTGGGGTGAGGGCACCAAGCCGCAAATGCAGTCGTTTAAGGACAAGTACGGTGTGAACATGGGTATCGTTTCGGCCGTTGACCTTATCAAGGGCATCGGCAAGCTGGCAGGCTGTGAGGTTGCCGAGGTCGAGGGGGCAACGGGATATATCGACACCAACTTCAAGGGCAAGGCCGAAGCCGCCGCCGACCTTTTTAAGCGTAACGACATTGTGTATGTTCACGTTGAGGCCCCCGACGAGTGCGGTCACCGTGGCGAGGCCGAAAACAAGATCAAGGCCATTGAGCTTATAGACCGGCATATTTTGAGCCGCCTTGTTGAAGAGCTTGAAAAGTACGGTGAGTACCGCATACTCATTATGCCCGACCATCCCACACCGCTCATCACCATGACCCACGCCCGTGATGCTGTCCCCTTCCTTTTGTATGACAACAAAAAAGCCGCCGCAGGCTGTGACACCTTTACCGAGGACACAGCAGCTGCTTCGGGTGTTTACTACGACCACGCCCCCGACCTTATGGGTGTTTTGTTGGAGAAATAAGCTTTACAAAAGCAAAAGCCGCAGAGAACAAATCTCTGCGGTTTTAATTTATTGTGCGTAATAATCATCCAAGCTCTTAAACGTGTAACCTTGGGCGTGGGCTTCGTCGATCATATCACTAAGAGCATCGACGTTGGACTGCGAGCTTGCGTGAAGCAGTATCACCGCACCCGGGTGGTACCGACCCGTAACGGTGTCGAAGGTCTTTTGGACGGTCGGCTGGTTAGCGGTATCATAGTCGCCGTGCGCCACCGACCAGAATATCGACTTATACCCCACCGAGGTCACAAGCTCCAACGCATTTTCGGAATAAGCACCCGTCGGGAAACGGAAGTAATCCGACTCATAATTGAAGTGCTTTTGCAGGTACTCGTCGACCTTGTAAAGCTCCTCGGCCATTTTGGTGCGTGAAATATCGGGAAATACGGGGTGCGTTGCCGAATGGTTGCCCACAATATGGCCTTCCTTTATCATACGGTCGACCTTTTCGGGGTTATTTTTGATATAGCTCAAGGTCACGAAAAACGCAACCTTAACGTTTTTCTCCTTCAGAATATCAAGGATATCAACGGTCAGGTTTTTATACTCATAGCCGCAGTCGAAGGTCAGATACATACGCTTGTCGGTCGACACGGTGTCTAAGGCTAACGCCTCAATATTTTCATACCCGTCAAAGCGCTTTTGATTGTTGACCGATATCTCATGCGGCTTGCCGCCCTTTGCGGCACCGAAGCCGAAGCCGTGCTTGGTATTGTCAATGCCACGTGCATTTTCGGCGTCAACGACGGTGTACTCCCCCACAGTCACGTCATAATTCTGCAAAACAAAGCTCGATGTGACCTTTGAAGAATCATCTTTTGAGGTCTCATCCTTTGATGAAATAACCTCCGATGATGACGGTTCTGATAACACCGTTTCGCTTACCGCACTTGACGTATCGGAAGATGTGTTATCCGACGAAACCGATATTTCGGACGAGGTAGCATCGGCCGTAAGTGATGAGCTGTCACCCGTTGCGCCGCCCTGCCCGCAGGCACAAAGACCAAGCATCAACACAATAGCCATTAAAACCGAAATAATCCTTGTCATATCACACATCCCCTTTCTATATTTTCATTATAAAAGAGGATCATATAAAGTTCAAGTATCAATCGTGTAACATAATAATACAGTTTTGTAATAAAATAAAAAAATCATTCTGAAGAAGCTTGCCTCCCTTGTCTAAAGGGAGGGGGACCGTGCGGTACGCACGGTGGAGGGATTCCTTTTGCTTCCACAGAATGACTGTTTCTTTTTATATTACTGCTTTTTGGCGTAGGTTTTGGCGGTGAATTTTTCCGCATTGACCACAAAGCGGTCGTGTGCACCCTTGCCGATAAGTCCTGCTTCGTCAAACGCCTCAACGCTGAAGCTGATCTTTCGTCCGTCAACGGCTGTTACGGTGGCGGTCACGGTGACCTCCATTCCGACGGGAGTTGCGGCAACGTGCTCAACGTCGACCTTAGTGCCGACGGTGGTGCTGCCCTCATCAAGGCTGTTTTCCAATGCCTTGCAGGCCGCCTTTTCCATCAAAGCCACCATCATCGGAGTGGCAAACACGGGTAATGAGCCCGAACCAACCTTTTCGGCGGTATTATTTTCGTTTACGGTCTCCTTGACCGTACCTTTAAGTCCAACTGTTATTTCCATAATATTACTCCTTAACCAAAGCATTTAAATACTCGTCAATGGCCTTTGCGGCAGTTTTACCTGCACCCATGGCCGAAATGACCGTTGCGGCACCCGTCACGGCATCTCCGCCTGCATAAACCCCGTCCTTGGTGGTCTTGCCCGTGGTCTCCTCAACGATGATACCTCCGTGCTTGTTGACCTCAAGACCTACCGTGGTGGCCTTTATGAGCGGATTGGGGCTTGTGCCTATCGACATTATGACGGTGTCAACATCCAGAACAAACTCGCTGTTCGGAATCTCAATAGGACGGCGGCGACCGCGCTCATCGGGCTCACCAAGCTCCATTCTGATGCACTTCATACCCGTAACAAAGCCGTTTTTAGGGTCACGCTTGTCGTCGGGGTTATCATACCCCAAAATCTCAACGGGATTGTTGAGCAAACGGAACTCAATACCCTCCTCCATTGCGTGCTCGACCTCTTCACGTCGGGCGGGAAGCTCGTCCAAAGACCTGCGGTAGACTATGTAGACCTTTTCGGCACCAAGACGCAAAGCCGTTCTTGCGGCATCCATAGCAACGTTACCGCCGCCAACGACCGCAACCTTGCCGCCCTTCATAATGGGGGTCTCGGGGTCGTCCTTATACGCCTTCATAAGGTTGGAGCGGGTCAGAAATTCATTGGCAGAATACACACCCTTAAGGCTTTCACCGGGGATGCCCATAAAATTGGGCAGACCTGCTCCCGAGCCGATAAACACGGCCTCAAAGCCCATTTGGAGCAGCTCGTCAACGGTAAGTGTCTTGCCGATTATCATATTGGTCTGAAGGTCGACACCCATTTTGACGAGGTTGTCGATCTCTTTTTGAACTATTGATTTAGGCAGACGGAACTCGGGGATTCCGTAGACCAGAACGCCACCGGCTAAATGCAAAGCCTCAAAAACCGTGACCTTGTAGCCCTTTTTGGCAAGGTCACCTGCGCAGGTCAGTCCCGAAGGACCCGAACCGACCACGGCCACCCTTTTGCCGTTGGACTCGGCGCATTTGGGGGTCTCATCTGAATGAGCATTATGCCAATCGGCCACAAAGCGCTCAAGTCGGCCGATACCGACCGGCTCACCCTTGATACCACGGACACAATTGGCCTCACATTGGGTCTCCTGCGGGCAAACACGTCCGCAAACGGCAGGCAACGACGATGTCTCGCTGATTATCTCATAGGCGGCCTCAAAATCGCCCTCCTTGACCTTTTCTATAAATTCGGGGATCCTGATGTTGACGGGACAGCCCGATACGCACAGAGGATTTTTGCACGACAGACAGCGCAAAGCCTCATCAACGGCCGTAGCCTCGTCGTAACCGAGCGCAACCTCTTGGAAGTTGTGCGCACGAACCAAAGCCTCCTGCGACGGCATGGGATTTTTCTTTAAACTCATATTAGGCTTCATCATTTTACCTCCTTTTTAAAGAGGTTGCAGGTGCGCTCATAGGCGTGACGCTCAAAGTCACGGTACATTGCACCCCTTGACATAGCCTCGTCAAAATCGACCTCATAGCCGTTGAAATCGGGACCGTCAACGCAGGCAAACTTGGTCACCTTTTGTCCGTCACGGTTCAAGGTCAATCGGCAACCGCCGCACATACCCGTACCGTCGATCATAATGGGGTTCATCGAGACCGTGCAGGGAATGTTATACGGCTTGACCGCCTCAACAACAAATTTCATCATAACAAGCGGACCGATGGTGATGACCTCTTGGAAGTTCTCGCCGCCTGACAGCATTTCGTTTATAGGGACACAAACATTTCCCTTTCTGCCGTAGCTTCCGTCATCGGTCATAACATAAAGCTTATCCGACACGGCGTTAAACTCATCCTCTAAAATCAGCAGATCTTTGTTTCTAAAGCCGATGACCGAGGTCACCTCTGCCCCCTGCTCGTGCAGCTTTTGAGCCACGGGCAAAGCAATGGCGCAACCCACACCGCCGCCGACAATAAGCACCTTTTTAAGACCTTCTGTCTTTGTGGCAACACCCAAAGGTCCTGCAAAATCGGGGATAAAGTCACCCACGTTCTTATGGTTCAGCCTTTCGGTAGTGGCACCCACTATCTGAAAGATGATCTTAACGGTGCCCTTTTCACGGTCAAAGCCTGCCACGGTCAAAGGGATACGCTCCGACTCCTCATCAACCCGCAAAATGATGAACTGACCCGCCTCGGCCTTTTGGGCAACAAAGGGAGCCTCGATATCCATCATGGTAACGGTTGGATTAAGCGATTTTTTGTTTACTATCCTATACATTTCAACCAGCTCTTCTAAAGCGAAATATTATGATATATTTTAACACATTACGGCTTAAAATCAAGTGTTTGTTTTTGTGTTTGAACGTGTTTTAAATTTTTTGATGCAAACTGCCAAAAGCAAAGCGATGATATTGAAGCAAACCACCGTGGCACCCACCGGCAGCATCACGGTTCCCGACATAAAGCTGTCGGGCTTTCGGATGACGAAGGTCACCGCAAAAAGGAAGCCTATCACAAAGCAGAACATTGACATCACAGCCGAGCTGATAACCACCGCACGGAAGGTTTTGAAAAGTCGCATTGCCGCAACCGCCGGGATAACGATGACAGCCGAGATCATAATTGAGCCAAGCAGCTTCATTCCGACCACGATGGTTATAGCTGTCAAAGCAGACAACAGCATGTTACAACCTTTCACACCAACGCCCGAAGCCTTGGCGAAATCCTCGTCAAATGTAACGGCAAAAATGCGGTTGTAAAACAGCAGATAAAGCAAAACAACAATTCCGCAAAGCACAAGGCACAGCACGGTATCGGTAGCCTTCACGGTCAGCACCGAGGCTCCGAAAAGACCCGTGCAGACCTCGGCGGCACCTGCCTCGGCAAGACCGAAGATAATATAGCCAACCGCCACCGTTCCGACCGAAACCAAAGCCGTTGCAGCATCGCCCTTCAGTTTACCGCTGCTTGACAGCCACATCAAAAAGAATGCCGCCGCCGTTACAACGGGGATGGTGATGTAGATAACATTTTCATCGGCAACCTCAAAAAGGGCCGCAATAGCCAACGCGAGGAAGCCAACGTGTGACAGACCGTCACCTATCATAGAATACCTTTTAAGCACCAGGTTCACACCCAAGGCACTTGAGCAAAGGCAGGTCATAATACCGACCACAAGGGCGTACAACAGCACCGATGCGTCAAAATACTGTCCCGAAAAGACGCTGAAATCAAATGAAATACTCATTTCAAGCCTCCTTTCAGAAGTGCATCGCCAAAACCTGACGCAAGGTACTCCTCGGTCGTTCCAAAAAAGTGTCCGTCCTGGTTTAAGTGGAGTATTTTATCGGCCGTATTGACGGCTGTATTTATATCGTGGGTAATCATAATGACCGTCATTCCTTGGTCATTCAATTGCTTTATAACCGAGTACATCTCGGATGTAGCCGTGGGATCAAGTCCGTTGACGGGTTCATCAAGCAAAAGCATTTTTTCGGTAGCACACAACGCCCTTGCCAACAGCACCCTTTGCTGTTGACCGCCCGAAAGCTCGGAAAACGGATGCTCTGCCAGACCCGAAACATTAAGCAACTCTAAGTTTTGCTCTGCCTTTTGTTTCATTGCTTTTGTGTAAACAGGCAGCCACGTTTTTGACGCAAAGGCCGACATCACGACCTCCTTGACCGAGGCAGGAAAGTCCCGTTGGGCAGTCTTTTGCTGAGGCAGGTAACCAATGCGCCCCACCCTGGCTCCATCCGCAAAGCTTATCTCACCCGATTGCGGTTTTATAAGCCTTAATATACTTTTCATCAGCGTGGTCTTGCCGCTGCCGTTTTCACCGACAACGCAAAGGTACTCTCCCTTTTTTACATCAAAGGACAGCCCCTTGACCACGGCCTTGCCTTCATAGGCAAGCTCCAGATTTTTAACCGTTAATTGGCTCATTGCAAAGCCTCCGAAATCTTTAAAATATTATCTCGCATAACCGAAACATAGGTCACACCGCTTGAAAGCTCAGCCTTTGAAAAGGTGTGACACGAGTGCAAAAGTTCAGCCTTTCCGCCCACCGTTTTGGCAATGCTTTCGGCAAACATCGGGTCGGAATTTTCCATATAAAAAATCACCTTTGCGTTTGCTTTAAGTGCGCTTTTGGTCAGCGAGGTCATCTGCGCTACCGATGGGTCGACACCCGACGAGCAACCCGAAAAGGCCGCATCAAACTCAAGTCCGTAATCGGCGCAAAGGTATCTGAACGGGAAACGGTCACCGAATATCAGTTTGTTTTTAGAAGCGCTTTGGCAAACTGCCGAAAGGTCGCTATCCAACAAATTCAGCTTTTCAATATACTGCTCGCTATTGGCTTTGTAAAACTCACCGTTTTCGGGGTCAAGGCGGCACAGCACATCGGTCAGCGCCTTGACTATCATAACCACCCTTTTCGGCGAGGTCCACACGTGCTCATCATAAGCAGTATGCTCGTGAACGTGTTGTTCATCGTGTCCGTGCTCATGGTCGTGGATATGCTCCATACTGTCGGAGGAGATCTCCTCCAAAGTATCGACGGTATCCGACATGGCCACCCATTCGGCATCCCCTTTTACGGTGTTTTTCAGCTCGGTTATCCAATCAAGATCCGATTCACCGCCGACATAGACCACAAGGTCGGCAGTTGCCACCGTTTTAAGCTCGGCTACCGTAAGGTTTTCAAGCTGAAAATCGTGACTTTCGGTTCCAAGCGGAACCAGCATTTTTATATCGGCCTTGTCCCCTGCTATGTTCCGCACAAAATCGTACTGCGGAAACACCGTGCAAACGACCGACAGCCTGTTTTCGTCAGCCGACGCACCTCCGCAGCCCGAAAGCACGGCTACCGCCAAAAGGCAGGACAGAATAAAACAAAAAACTTTTTTCATATATCACCCGAAGCCTCAACACAGTCGGTGCATTCACCGTACAGCACCGATTGACCAAAGCCCAAAATAAATCTATGTTCTTCTTTTATGTGCTCACTGACCTCATTAAGGTGCGGACATTCCATATGGATAAGCCGACCGCATTTAACGCATTTCAAGTGATAATGACGGTCGCAATCGTCGTGCATATCGGCATATTGATAAACGAACTGCGGGCTGTCGGGCGTTTCAAAACGGCGAAGCACACCCTGCTCAAGCAAATTGGATATCTGACGGTAGACGGTGCTCTTGCCTGCACCGCTTTTGCAGACGGCATCCGACACCTCATTTACCGAAAAATGACGGTCGCTGTGCTCACGGAAAAAGTCAAGCACTATTTTCTTTTGTCCGGTCGTGTATTCCTTTTTCATAACGCTACCTCAACTTGGATTTTGAGAATCATTCTCACTTTTGTAAGTATACCACCAAAATGCCAAAAGTCAATAGAAATTGAGAATTATTCTCAATTTAAATAAATGCAAAAGAAAACCTCCGGAGGCTTGTCATCTCCGGAGGCTTGTCTTGTGCGAATAATCACAGCGTCTTAGACCAACGACTCTTGTCAGCATAATACCAACCGTCGGTCTCAGTGTCAAATGCACCTGCAAGTTCAAGCATTGTGCACATGGCAAGATAGGTGTCCCATCCCATGGGTGCGGAATGGCGTTCGATATCTGATATCTTCTGTCGGCTCTTGCCAACCATACTGCCAAGGTCATCCTGCGACAGGCGAACCTTTTTTCTGATCACAGGCAGTCGTTCTACCAGATTCCCTATCAACTGCTGTCTTTCAGCACTGATCACGAATTCGGGCATATCATCACCGCTCACTTATTTTTATTACATTTATATTATAGTACGCTTTTTTAATAAAATCAATTGTTTTCGAGTGGCGAACGAAAATTTTGTCGAAATGACCAATAGTTATGACCACTTTTTAACTATTTAGCACAGTATTTTTAAAACCCCTGTCACATAATGTTTAACACAAGTTTTTGCTATTCCGAAAAAGATGTTACAAAACGGACCTTTGCCCTCAAAAAGCCTTATTTTAAGCCATTTTAGGGTTGTCGTGTCAGGTGTTTTCAATGCCGAAATAAATGTTAAATTATTAACGAACTTTAAATAAAGCAGCAGTTTTTAACTGCTGCTTTACGTGGAATCTATGCTACGGGGAGGCCACTTTCCGATTTGCTTTTTGTGGTTTTCAGCTTATGATTGTTTTCGACTCGTGGACTGTTTTTGCCTTCTGCACACTCTTTGGTGATAATTATCTTACTTATGGTCTTGTCGGAAGGTGCGGTATACATTATATCACGAAGGATATTTTCGATAATGGAACGCAGTCCTCTGGCACCCGTTTTGCGCTCGACCGTCTCCTTAGCAATGTGCTTTAAAGCGTCATCCTCGAACACAAGCTCGATGTTATCCATCTTAAACAACTCGACATACTGCTTGATGACCGAATTCTTGGGCTCGATCATTATTTTATAAAGCGTCGGCTCGTCCATGGCATCAAGCGACGCTATGACCGGCAGACGGCCAACCAGCTCGGGGATAAGACCAAACTTAACAAGGTCGTGATGAATGACTTTACGTGAGGTTATCTCGGCCTCCATCTGCTGTTTGGACTTGACCTCGGCACCAAAACCGAGACTGCTTTCACCCATGCGCTTGCCGACTATTTTTTCGATTCCGTCAAACGCACCTGCACAGATAAAGAGAATGTTGGTGGTATTGATCTGGATAAACTCCTGCTGGGGATGCTTTCTGCCGCCCTGCGGAGGAACGTTGGACACGGTTCCCTCTAAAATCTTCAAAAGCGCCTGCTGAACACCCTCGCCGCTGACATCACGGGTGATGGAAACGTTTTCCGATTTACGCGCGATCTTGTCGATCTCGTCAACGTAGATTATACCTCTTTCGGCCTTTTCAACGTCAAAATCGGCTGCCTGAATAAGTCTTAAAAGGATGTTTTCAACGTCCTCACCAACGTAGCCTGCCTCGGTCAGGGTGGTGGCGTCGGCAATGGCTATCGGGACATCAAGAAAACGTGCAAGGGTCTGAGCAAGCAAGGTCTTGCCGACACCGGTGGGACCCAACATCAGCACGTTGCTCTTAGCCAGCTCAACCTCCGACTTTTCGGCGCAGAAAATACGCTTGTAGTGGTTATAAACCGCTACCGAAAGCGTTTTCTTGGCATCGTCCTGGCCGATGACATACTCATCAAGGTGAGCCTTTATCTCGGCAGGGGTCGGGAGCTTGAAATCGTCATTTTTAGAAGCCTTTTTAGGTGCCTTGGGCTTACGCTGAGGTCCAAGGTCATTCTCCAAAAGCAGAGAATGACAGACCTCGATACACTCGTCGCAAATAAACACACCGTTGCCCGCAATAAGATGGTCGACCTCACTCTCGGAGCGGCCGCAAAACGAGCACACGGGATGGTTTCTGTTGTTATTGTTAGGCATTATAAACTCCCGGTATTATCTCTTGTCCAAAACCTTATCGATAAGGCCGTATTCCATTGCCTCCTTGGCCGACATAAAGTTGTCACGCTCGGTGTCAAGGCGGATGGTCTCGATCGGCTTACCGGTGTTAGCGGCAAGTATCTGATTGAGCTTTTCACGGGTCTTTTCGATGTGTTTGGCGTGGATGATGATGTCGCTGGCCTGACCCTCTGCAGCTCCAAGGGGCTGGTGGATCATAATTTCACTGTTGGGCAGAGCAAAACGCTTGCCCTTGGCACCTGCTGACAGAAGGAACGCACCCATAGATGCGGCCATACCCATACAAATGGTGCTGACATCACACTTGATATAGTTCATTGTGTCATAGATCGCCATACCGGCCGAAACACTTCCGCCGGGGCTGTTGATATAAAAGCTGATGTCCTTATCGGGATCCTTGCCCTCAAGATACAGCATCTGTGCAATAACAAGGCTTGCAGTCGTGTCGTTGACCTGATCGCAAAGCATGATGATACGGTCGTTCAAAAGACGTGAATAAATGTCATAAGAACGCTCGCCTGCTCCGGTCTGCTCAACTACCATTGGTACTAAACTCATAAAAAATCTCCTTTTCCACCGCCAAAATAAACCGACATCCGTCCGGCGGTGAAGGACGGGTGCTTTACTCCGCAACCAATAAGCTCTACACTTAAAAATACACAAAGCGGCAGAACTCGGTCGAATTCCGCCGCATAAGCGCTTAAATCTTGGCGGCATCACAGAAAATAGTATGCAACCGTTTTTTCAAATATAAACAGACCTTAAAAATTATTCCTCAGTCTTATCTGCTGCCTTTTTGGTGGTCTTCTTTGCGGCAGGCTTCTTTGCAGCAGGCTTGTCACCGTCTGTAGCCTTCTTGGCGGCAGGTTTCTTTGCAGCAGGCTTCTTCGCAGGCTTCTCGCCGTCGGCATCAGCCTTCTTGGCGGTAGTCTTCTTGGTAGTAGTCTTCTTAGCAGGCTTCTTCTCCTCGGTCTTTTCTGTTCTTTTGTCTACCTCGGTGATAACAGCGGCTGCCTTGATGACATCCATTGCCTTCTGAACTGCAAGATCCTTCTTAAGATCCTCTGCAGGAACGGAAGCCTTGACCTGGTCGATCTCGATGTTGTAATCCTTGGCCATCTTCTCGAACTCGGCGTTGAGGTCTTCCTCGGTGATCTCGATATTCTCAAGCTCGGCAACCTTTTCAAGTGCAAGACGGATCTTGACCTGAGCCTCTGCCTGGGGCTTGAAGGTATCCTTGAACTGGTCGATGTTGCCGCCCATATACTTGAGGTAGGTCGAAAGATCCATACCCTGAGCCTGGAGTCTGTAAGCAAACTCCTCAACACTCTGTCTTGCGCGGTTCTCGATCATAGCGGCAGGGATCTCGGCCTTTACAAGCTCGATAAGCTTTTCTACGATCTGATTCTCAACATCGGCATCAGACTGCTTTTCCTTGCGCTCAAGAGCCTTTGCCTTAAGGTCTGCCTTGTACTCTGCCAGGGTATCGAACTCACTTACGTCCTTTGCGAACTCATCGTCGATAGCGGGCATTTCCTTGACCTTGATCTCATGAAGCTTTACCTTAAAGGTAGCGGCCTTACCCTTGAGCTCCTCTGCGTGGTACTCCTCAGGGAAGGTTACGTTTACATCAAACTCGTCGCCGGTGTTGTGACCTGCGACCTGCTCCTCAAATCCGGGAATGAAGGAACCCGAACCCAAAGCCAAAGAATAGCCTTCGCCCTTACCGCCGTCAAAGGCCTTACCGTCGGCAAAGCCCTCGTAGTCGATAACTGCGGTGTCGCCCATAGCGGCGGCACGGTCCTCAACGGTGACCATTCTGGAGTTGCGGTCTGCAACTGCGTTGACCTCTGCGTCGATCTCTTCATCTGTAACAACAGCCTTGACCTTCTCTGCGGTCAGACCCTTGTAGCCGTCGATCTCGACCTCGGGCTTAACGGTGATAACGACCTTGAACTCTACGCCCTCTGCCTTGGAGATGGAAACGAGATCGAAATCGATCTTATCGTCAACAAACTCGAGCTTGGACTCTGCGATGGCAGACTCGACAGCCTCGGGGTAGATTATGTTGAGAGCGTCCTCAAAGAAGACCGACTCACCGTAGTACTTCTCGATAAGACCCATAGGGGCTTTACCCTTTCTGAAGCCGGGTACATTGATTTTTTTGCCGTTCTCCTGATAAGCCTGCTTGATAGCCTCCGAGAACTTCTCGGCATCTACCTTGATAACAAGCTCATAACGGTTAGTTTCTTTTTTACTGAATTCCTTAAGCATTTTAAGACCTCCACAAAAATTCTCAGATTACTATACCACATATTTAAAAATATTTCTATAGTTTTCTTGAAATTTTTTACTGTTTTGCCAAAATTTATTAAAAATATCCATTAAACGCATTTTTTTACATTCAATTTATTGAGAATGACAATAAAATCACGCAAAAAATCATAAAATAATCTCAAACGGTGTGAAATCAATACAATCGCACGAAACCAATTTGAAGGTTATGCCGTCGTATTCGGGCACCGAGCGGTGTAACCCCGAGCCGTGAATGTGCCCGTGATAGACCGTTTTGATGTTGTGCTTTTTCAAAACATCAAGTATCTCGTCACAATGCGAATCCTCGTAAACGGGAGGATAATGCAGAAAAACAACGGGACTTAACCCAACATTTTCGGCAGCGGCAATGGATGCTTCAAGCCTTCCCGCTTCACGCAAAATGACCTTTTTTTCAGCCTCGGGTCTATCGAAAAACCAGCCTCGGCTGCCGCAGATACCAACGCCCTCGGCTTCTATGCACGAATTAAAAACACACTTTATGGTTTTAATATCATTTTCCTCAAAAAATGCATTGATCTTGGTCATAGTGCTCCACCAAAGATCGTGGTTGCCCTTCAAAAAGATCTTCTGACCGGGCAGAGCGTCGATAAACTTTATATCGGCAAGAGTTTCCTCCAGCTTTAAAGCCCAGGAAATATCACCCGGGATGACAACGGTGTCGTCAGCGCTTACAACACGCTTCCAATTGGCCTCAAGCCGTTCGACATAATTATTCCAACCGTAGAAAACATCCATCGGCTTGTCGGAGTTAAGCGACAAATGCAGGTCGGAAATAGTAAACAGCGACATTTGCCGCCCTCCTTTCGGAATAAAATTTAAGGTTTCGGTCACAATAATCTTGTCCGAGAAAGGACAAATTTTTGTGTTTCAGGAGAAAACCAACATGAACGAGAATTGCGGATGCAAGATTTCCGGTATCAAGTGTGAGGTTGAAAACTGCCGTTATCACACCAAGGACAACTGCTGTGATGCAGGTCACATCGAGGTAATACACCACAACGCACAGACCTCGGCCGAGACCGCCTGCGGCACCTTCGAGATGAAGTAATACCGGATATTCCAAAACGGGACTGCCGAAAACGGCAGTCCTTGTTTTTGGAGATTATTATTTGATTTTAAGATAATCTATCACAACGTCAACCATGTTTTCCTTTTCGCAGACGTTGTTGAATCGGGGTGTTGCACCCTTCAAAGCCTTAATAGGTGCAGGAGGAGCGGTCTTGGTAACCTCACTCAAGGCATCGACCATTCCAAACTCGTCGTCAGAGCACTTGGACTCGTCAACAGCCTTCAAAACGCTGGCCGAGAACTTATAAGGGCTTGCGGTAGAGGCGATAACGGTCGGCTTTTTGTCACCCGTTGCGGCTACATACTCATCGTAGACCTTAACGGCAACGGCAGTATGGGTATCGCATAGATAGCCGTACTTCTCAAACTTTTCGGCTATAGTCTTGAGGGTCTCTTTATCGTCACAGCAACCGCCGGCATAAAGCTCCTGCAGTTTCTGCAACATTTCACCGTTTATCTCATACTTGCCATCGTTGGCAAGGCTTGCCTGCAGCTTGGCGGTGCTTTCGGCATTGTTTCCGCCAAGGTGGTACATCATTCTCTCAAGGTTGGAGGAAATGAGAATATCCATCGAAGGAGAAGCGGTGGTGAAAAACTCACGGTTGCGGTTATAGACGCCGGTATTGATGAAATCGGTCAGAACGTTGTTTGCATTGGAAGCGCAAACCAGCTTGGCCACGGGAACACCCATGCACTTGGCATAGTATGCGGCAAGAATGTTGCCGAAGTTACCCGTGGGAACAACAACGTTGAATCCGTTTTTGAGATCCTCGCCGTTGTTGATAAGGTCGCAATATGCCGAAACATAGTAAACGATCTGCGGAACAAGTCGACCCCAGTTTATGGAGTTGGCGCTGGAAAATTCCATGCCGTTTTCTTTCAGTTTGCCCTTAACAGCCGCATCGGTGAAGATCTTTTTAACACCGCTCTGTGCATCGTCGAAGTTTCCCTCGATCGCGCAGACAAAGACGTTGTTACCCTTTTGGGTATCCATCTGCAGCTTCTGCATGGGGCTGACACCGTTGTTGGGATAGAAAACGATGATATCGGTATTTTCTACGTCGCTGAAGCCCTCCAAAGCAGCCTTACCGGTATCACCCGAGGTAGCAACAAGGATGACCGTTCTGCCCTTGCCGACCTTCTTGGCAGAGGTGGTGAGCAGGAAAGGCAAAAGCTGGAGTGCCAAGTCCTTGAAAGCACAGGTGGGACCGTGCCACAATTCAAGGATATACTCTCCGTTATCGAGCTTATGAAGCGGTGCCGGTCTGTCGTTATCAAAGGTGCCCTTGTAGGCTCCGTTGACACAGTAATCAAGCTCCTCCTCGGTAAAATCGGTAAGGTAAAGCTTCAAGACCTCTTTTGCTCGGCCGATGTAATCCAGCTTGGCAATTCTTTTAAAATCAGCATCGGTCAATGTGGGGATACACTCGGGCACAAAAAGTCCGCCCTCGTTGGATATACCCTGTGCTATCGCCGTTGCCGACGAAACCTTGACGTTTGCATCTCTTGTACTTCTGTATAACATTTTAATTCCCCATTCTGCCACACGGCATTTCAGAAATATTTAACTTAATTATTTTACACCATAACGTATACTTTGTCAAAGCTATTTGACAAAATTTTCACTATTTATGAAAATTTCCCGTGCTGAAGGCGTTTTCAAAGTAGTTCAGCCTCATACTGCCGTCGGGTGAAGTGAACACCTCGGCAACATCGAACCTCGGTTTAAGGCCAAAGCCGTTATGCTTAAGATATATGTTGGCTGTGGTAATGATTCTTTGCTGTTTAGGGTTGTTGACATACTCATAAGGTCTGACCTTGGAGCCCTCCGCCCTCGTTTTGACCTCAACAAACAGTATCTCATCATCGTTTTCGGCAATAACATCTATCTCACCGAATTTGCAACGGTAGTTTCGAGCCGAAATAATATAGCCCTTTTTCTTCAAATACTCGGCAACAAAGGCCTCACCCGAGTTGCCGATAACCTGCGTTTTGCCCATCACTTGCCCTCAAAAAAGCTTTTGAGAAAGCTCAAACGGTGGATCGGCAAAACGCCGTGCTGACGGATAGCATCATAATGCGCCGCCGTGCCGTAGCCCTTGTGCTTTTCAAAGCCGTACTCGGGGTACTTCTCGGCATATTCCAAAAGCAAACGGTCACGGGTCACCTTGGCCAAGATCGAAGCCGCCGAAACGGAGCAGGATTTTGCATCGCCCTTGACCACCGTTTCACACGGCACCGAAATACCCGTAGGCACACGGTTGCCGTCGATCAGTGCATACTGCGCCTTGACCGAAAGTCCGTCGATGGCACGGTTCATAGCCATATATGTAGCGTTTAAGATATTGTGCTCCTCGATCTCCTCAACCGTGGCAAAGGCAACCGAATAAGCAACCGCCTTTTCGATTATCACATCGAAAAGCAGCTCCCTTTTCTTTTCGGTCAGCTTTTTGGAGTCGTTAAGCCCCGGGATATCGCAGTCCTCGGGCAGTATTACGGCCGCCGCACAAACGGGGCCTGCCAAGGGGCCTCGACCTGCCTCATCCACACCGCAAACGAGTGAATAGCCTTTGGCCTTGGCCGCATTTTCGTATGTAAGATCAGGCATTATTTATCCTCCGGCATTTCCAAGGTGATATTTCCCAATTTACCGCCACGGTACTCATCCAAAAGCATTGTTGAGGCACGCTCGCAATCGACCTCACCGCCACGCATCATCATACCGCGCTTTTTACCGATGGCCTGCAAAAGGTCGTAAGCATCATAAAACTCCGATGGGTCGACCTTATAGCGCTCCAACAATCGGTCGGGGTATTCTTGAGACATACATTCAAGCAGTCTTACCGCAAGCAGTTCTTTATCAATAACGTCATCCTTAACAGCACCCGTAAAGGCAAGATGCTCACCCACCTTGGGGTCCTGGAACTTAGGCCACAACACACCCGGGGTATCGAGCAGCTCAAGCCGTTCATCGATCTTGAACCATTGGTTTCCCCTCGTCACACCCGGACGGTCGGCAACGCCTGCCTTGGATATTTTGGACATACGGTTGATAAACGAGGATTTTCCGACGTTGGGTACACCGACAACGGCAACACGCAACGGCTTGCCCGTCATACCTTTTTTATCGTAAGCCTCTAGTCTTTCGGCCAAAAGATTTTTGACCGAACGGACAAAGTTATCAACACCCTTACCCGTCCTGCAATCCATTGGAATGGCAATTATTCCTTGATTTTTAAAATGGTTTATCCATCGGTCGGTTGCCGCTTTGTCGGCAATATCGCACTTATTGAGCAATATCAGCCTCGGTTTATCTGCAACAATACCCGCCAGATCCGGATTACGGCTGCTGACGGGTATTCTGGCGTCTGCAATTTCGGCAACGGCATCAATAAGCGGCAGGACCTTTTCTATCTGCCGCTCGGTTTTTTTCATATGACCGGGAAACCATTGAATATTCTGCATTTCGCTCATAATTTACCTACTTTAATATATACTTCCGAACTCGCTGAACGGATATATGCGGTACAGCGCTTTTCCGAGAATGTGACGCTCGTCGATAAGTCCGACCACGGTGGTACGGCTGTCAAGCGAGACACTTCGGTTATCGCCCAGCACAAAAACGTGGTTTTCGGGCACCTGCAAAGGGTATTCCTGACCCTCGTAAAGGCCGCCACCCAGCTCGGCTTCGGTATAAATATCACCCACAAACTCCGAGCCTACCGGCTTCATATCGTCCTTGCTATCGCCTACATAAACTAAGCCGTCATAAATATCTATCCATTGACCCTCGGTTGCAATGACCCTTTTTATAATGGGAACATTGTCATAAACCTCGCTAGATATAACCACAATGTCACCGTATTCAGGGGTGTAAAACATATCCGAAACAATGACACGTTCCTCGTTGCGAAGCGTGGGCTCCATAGAGCCGCCGTCGATCTTTACCTGACGGAAAACAAAGGTAAACATCAGCAGGATGCAAATTATCGTGATGATCGCACAGTCGACCCACTCGTACAGCTCGTTCCAGAATGTACGGGTCTCTTTAAGCTTTTTGTTGTCCTTTTGCTCCAACCGAAGCTCACCTGCCTTTCAAAAAGCAAAAAAGGAACAAGTATTAACTTGTTCCCTTCGTTGCATAAATCAGATTTGTTCCTTAACCTTAGCGGCCTTACCAACTCTGTCACGGAGGTAGTAGAGCTTAGCTCTGCGAACCTTACCGTTACGAATAGTCTCGACCTTGGCAACGTTAGGAGAATGTACGGGGAATACACGCTCAACACCAACGCCATAGGATACACGGCGAACGGTGAAGGTCTCAGCGATGCCGCTGTTGTTCTTTGCGATAACAGTACCCTCAAACATCTGAATTCTCGACTTGTCACCCTCGGTGATTCTTACGTGAACACGAACGGTGGAACCGATCTTGATCTCGGGCTTCTCTTCCTTGAGCATACCCTTAGAAATCTCTTTAACGAAATCCATTTTTATTTCCTCCTTAAATTTATCTCAGACGTTCATAACTTTATACATCTAAAGTCGGGAGTGACCCGAAAAGACAGAGGACCGTCCGCTTTGGTGTCGTTAAACGGCATCAAACCCATCGGCAAGGAAACCGATGAAATCAAATGCTAAAGTATAATACCACAGTCAACCGTAAAATGCAAGCATTTTTTTAAAAAATATTAAAATTAATAATTATCGGCCTTGATTTCGAACCAAGCCTGCGGCTTTTTGCACACGGGGCAAGCTTTTGGAGCGGTTTCACCAACATGGATGTGACCGCAGTTAAGACACTTCCAGATCCTCACACCGTCACGCTTGAAGACTATTCCCTCTTCAACATTCTGCATCAGCTTCATAAAGCGGTCGTGGTGCTCCTTTTCGATCTTGCCGACCATTTTGAAAAGTGCGGCGATCTCCTGATAGCCCTCCTCCTCGGCATCGGCGGCAAACTGCTTGTACATACTGTCAAACTCGTACCACTCACCGTCGGCGGCATCCTTCAGCGACTCTGCCGTTGAAGGCATAGTATTGTCGTGAAGCTGCTTGAACCAAATTTCAGCGTGCTCCTTTTCGTTATCGGCCGTTTCCTGAAAGATGCGGCCTATCTGCTCATAGCCTGCATTTTTGGCCTCGGCGGCATAATAGGTATACTTATTTCTTGCCTGCGATTCACCCGCAAAGGCGGCCATAAGGTTTGAATAGGTCTTGCTTTTCTGAAATTCCAATGTAAATTACCTCCAATAATAATTTACATTATCGTTTCCAAAAATTTTCGGCCTATTCAGTCATCTACTATAAGATCCTGGATGTTTTTAAGCTGATAATCTATATTCTTTATCAGTTCGGGATATTTCAACGCAGCATTGGCACCCTTTACTACCGAATATTCGGCATCCGAGCGGATATATATCTCGGTATTGAGGTTTTCCTCCAGCAGCTCGCCCATTCCGTTTATCAGAGCACCGCCGCCCGTGACATACACCTTATCGCACATAATGTCGGCCACAATATCGGGCGGAGTGCGCTCGATAACACCGTTTATTGCCGAGAAAATGGCCATTGCCGTGTCCTTCATGGCGGCGTAAACATCGGATGAGGTTATCTCAAACAACTGCGGCAACCCCGAAAACAGGTTACGGCCCTTGGCCTTGATAACGACCTCAACACCTCGGGGCACTACCGAGCCTATCTGCTTTTTGATCTCCTCAGCGGTAAGGCTTCCGATAAGCACGTTAAATTCCTTACGTACGTATTTTATGATAGCCTCGTCAAAATCGTTCGACCCGATGGGTGCCGAATCGCACTGTACGATACCGCCTGCCGAAAGGGTGGCGATATCGGTCACGCCTGCGCCGATGTCGACTATCATTTTTCCGCCCGGCTTTGAAAAATCAATACCCATACCAAGTGCCGCAGCCACACCCGAATCTATGACCTGCACCCGACGTCCGCCTGCAATTTCGGCGGCATTTTCAAGAGAACGGCGCTGGATAGAGGTTGCGCCCGACGGCATTGCAATTATGATCCTGGGCTTTATAAGTCTTTTTCCCAAGGATGTGGAAAAATACTCGGTCAGCATCTGCTCGGCGATATCGTAATCGGCGATCATTCCCCTTTGTATCGGAAAGACCGACTCAAGATGCTCTGGCAAGCGGCCTATCATATTTCTGGCCTTTTCGCCAAATGCCACGGGCTCCCACGTTTCGCTGTCAACGGTGGCAACCGTCGGCTGTTCAAGCAATATCTTATTTGAGCATAAAAGCACGGTCTTGGATGTTCCGAAATCTATGGCAAGATCTATAGGCATCTCGTATCGCCTCCTTTTTTACATTTATATTATATTTCAGTTTTATCGGTTTTACAAGTGTTATTTGCCGACATCAGCGCCGTTAAGCAATAGACCTTTTCGGCACCCGCCATTCTCAACTGCTTTGAGCATTCGTTCAGCGTGTAGCCGGTGGTCTTGATGTCGTCTATCAGCAGTACCGTTTTACCGTCAAGACGCCGCATCGCCTTGTATGCACCCTTGACGTTAGCCTGCCTTTTGTCGGCGGTAAGCTCGTGCTGACGGTCGGTCTTGCGCACCTTTTTGAGAAGCTTGGGATCAAATTTCAAGCCAAGTTCCTTGGCACAGCGCTTGGCCAACAGCGCAACATAATCATAGTCACGCTTTCTTGCGTCAGCGGTATGGGTCGACACTATGCAAACAACATCAATACTGACATTCTTAAACCTTTGGCTGAAAACATCGGCCATCATTTTGCCGAAATACTTGGCACAATACGGTGCATAGCTTAATTTGAAACGGTAAACACCGTTCTGTGCCGTGTCACGGTTGTAAAACGGAGCCGCCACGCCCTCGAAAAGATAATGATACTTTTTACACTCGCAATACTGCTTTTCATGTCCGCAGTAACGGCATACCTTGCCCGTGATCAACTGTTCCTTCAAGCCGTTTTCGCAATCCTCACAAGGACCCTTCGCATTGAGCACCTCGCCGCAGCACGGACAGCGCTCGGGGAATAAAACACTTTCCAAACGTTCAAACAGCTTCATCATTCACCCTCGGTAAGCATAGCTTTAAGTGCCGTGTAGCGCAAAGTTTTGCGGTCATTCTGAGCCATTGTCTCCAACACCTGACGGCTACCCACCACCACGAGCATCTTTTTGGCACGTGTCACGGCTGTATAGAGCAGATTGCGGTATTTCAACTGATACGGAAAATCCAGAAGCGGCAGAATAACACAGTCAAACTCGCTTCCTTGGCTTTTGTGCACCGTCACGGCATACGCCAGCTCAAGCTGACGCACCTCCTCGCCCGAATACTCGGCAACACGGTCGATAAACCGTACCTTAAGGCTTCGGTTGGCAACATCGATCTCCTCCAGAGTGCCGACATCACCGTTAAAAACGCCCATTCCGACGTTGCCCGAGTCATCCTCCCAGACAATGTCGTAGTTGTTTTTTATCTGCATGACCTTATCGCCACAGCGAAGCACAAAGCCCTTGAACTCGATCTCGGGCACACCCTCCTTGGGAGGATTAAGCTGTTGCTGAAGCATATTGTTAAGATTAACAGTGCCAAGCTCCATTTTTTTGGAGGGACAAAGTATCTGTATATCCTCGGTCGGTGAAAAGCCGTAAGCCTCGGGCAATCTTCGGCAACAAAGGTCACAGACAAGCGATGCCGCCCTTTGAGGAGTTTTGCTTTCCAGCATAAAAAAGTCGGCATCCTTGCGGTCGAGCTCCATCTTTTGACCGTCGATAATACGGTGAGCATTGACCACAATAAGGCTTTGCAAAGCCTGTCTGAACACCTTGTCCAGCCTGACCGACGAAAACCTTTTTGACAGAATAAGGTCTTTGAGTACATTGCCTGCGCCCACGCTCGGAAGCTGATCCGAGTCACCCACAAGAATGAGCCGTGTACCCAGACGCAACGCCCTTAAAAGCGCATCAAACAGCACGGCATCCACCATCGACATTTCGTCGATGATAACAGCGTCATGCTCCAACGGATTCTTCTCGCATCTGACAAAAATATGCGTTTTGCCGTCATCCGAGGTGCCTACCTCCAAAAGGCGGTGTATGGTCTTGGCTTCTTGTCCGCAAAGCTCGGTCATACGCTTGGCCGCACGTCCCGTGGGAGCCGCCAACGCCACCTTAAGTCCTCGGTTTTCAAGAATTTTTATGATACCGTTTACCGTGGTGGTCTTACCGGTACCGGGGCCACCCGTCAGAATAAAAACGCCTGCCTCAACGCTTTCGCAAATTGCCTTACGCTGAAGTTCCTCAAACTGAATCCCCAGCTCACGCTCGGCTCTTTTGAGCTCGGCATCCGAGACCGGCTTTTCACGGTTATTGAGCTTCAGCTCGGTCAGCATACGTCCTGCAATATACCGCTCGCAGTAAAACTGCTCACTTAAAGCAACAAACGGCTGACCGTCAATCATTACGGAATGCATCTGCTTGCGGCCGATAAGTTCCTCGATGGCATCATCCAGAAGATTCTCCGTGCCCTCAATAAGTGCTGCAGAGGTCTTTACCACCTTGGCTCTCGGCAAGCAGGTGTGACCGTTTACAAGGTTATGCTTCACAACAAAGGTTACTGCGGCGCAGGCTCTTTCAAGGTTATCCTCGCTAAAGCCAAGCCTTAAAGCCAGCTCATCAACACGTTCAAAATCAAGCTCTATTCCGTAAGAGCAAAGTATGTAAGGGTTGCTTTGTATCTGCTCGGCAACCGTTTCGCCCAGCGATTTGAAGGCCGTTACGGCCTCCTCGGCCGAAAGACCGTACTGAGAAAGCCTTAAGCAAAGGTCACGCATCGAGCGTTTTCCTGCGACCTCCTCTTGGATCTGCCGAGCCTTGGACAATGAGATCCCCTTTATAACGACCAGCCTTTCGGGCTCCTTTTCCATAACCTCAAAGGTGTCATCCCCAAAAAGCTTTACGATCTTTTTGGCGGTTGCAGGGCCTATTCCCTTTATCGCACCCGACGAAAGATACCGTAAAATGGCCGCCGAACCCTTTGGCAGGGTCTTGATATAGCTTTCGGCCTTGAATTGCTGACCGTAGTTGCTGTGCAGTACAAACCGACCCGTAAGCTCAAGCTCCTCGCCCACCGAAACGTCCGGCATATTGCCGACCACCGTTTCGGTATAGCCGTTGTTTTCCAGTTCAATAACGGTGAAACCGGTTTCGGCGCTGCTGAATACCACACGAACGACCGTGCCGCTTATCATTTCAAATTTTTCCTCCATCGGTCTCACCCCTTTCTTTAAAATAACTCTTTCAGCACCTCGGCCGAGGTACCTGAAACGAACACCGCCGCATTGCGTTCACACAGCTCACGGCAATACTCCGCCATTTCACCGTCAAGTCCGCCATCAACGGCATACACCTTGACATCAGATAACGCATTTTCCCATTGTACGGTCTGAAACGCCATCTGCAGCCGTATATCGGGCGCATTTCCGTCCAGCAAAACCACGTATATGCTTTTGCCCTTTGTGTCCGAAGCCGCAACCTTGAGCGCCGTCCATTTTATAATGCTGACCGCACCCGCAACACAAAGCACCATTGCAACTATCGAAAGAACCGTTTCTGCCATAAATATCACCCTTAATATACTATGGCTCACGGTATGTCCTTGACAAAAAACCGACCGTCGTGCCAAAAAATCGGCTCGGCAGTCGGTCAATATTTTATGATCTACTTAATTTCAACAACCGTTTCGGCAGGTGTTATCGAATTTGCCCAGGCAAACACCTTGTTGGACGAGGTGGTCACCGTTACAGGCTTGGTAACGCTGGACGGGGTCGTGATCCCGGTGCAATCCACCGTCAGCACGATACCGCTCTTAGCCTGCGCCGCCGTGGTCTTGTCACGGTCGTAGCAGACCGTGACCTTAATAGACTTGGAAAGGCTGGAGGATGCGGTAAGCCCTGCAGGCAGACCGATAAATTTAATTTTAGACGGTGCTATCTCGACCGTTGTGGTCCTCAAGGAGCCAAGCTTCAACGCTACGGTTATCTCCTCGGTGCCGTCAACGATCTCAACGCCGTTTTCCAGAACAAAGGAAACATTGAACGAGGTATTATCGGCTTTGACCTTCATAAAATCTATGGGCGAAAGGCTCAAACCGTTCTTTACAAGCTCATCCATCACCTCGATAGGGCCTCTGACCTTAACGTGGGTCAAGACCTCGTTTGCCCTTGCGTTGCCGTTGTAACGCCTCAACTCATAAGGAGGAAGACCTCCCTCAAGCGAGGAATAGCACAGCGGCAGGTTGGTGAAGGTAGGCTTAAGCGGCACATCGGCCACCTTGTAAACGATAACTCTTACCAGCGTGTCGGTATTATACACAAGCTGTGATGCATCGACCGCGGTCTTATCGTCGTTGCCTATAAACAAGATGGTTCCCTCAAGGCTCTGTGAGCCGGGTGCGGTGCCTTCGGGGATAATAGGAGTAACGACCGCCTTTTTAATGGCACTCACAACTCCCGAGGGACCTGTGACGCTGATGGTCGGAAGCTCGGTTCCGTCGGCATCATTCTTCAAAAAGCTGCGGTAAATCTCACAATCCTGCGGCAGCATTTCCTGGAACTTCGAGGTATCGATCTCAACGGGGATCTCCGCCGAGGTATCGTAATCATAAACAACGGTAAGGTAGTTCTGCGACAGCTTTACAACATTGCAATCGGTAACGTTGACCGTTGCGCTGATGTCCAGAGTATAGGTGCCGGGCTTGTTTACATCGGTAGAGGGCTTGACGGTTACAATAATGTCCTCTTTTTTGACCGTGGTAACAATATATCCCGGACCGCTGACCGTTACCGAAAGGTTATCGTTATACTCACTGACGACCTTCAGTTCATTCTGATTGTCATCCATCTGGTTCTTGATGGTTATCTGAATATCCGAAATGGTGACCTCACGGATGGGGTTTTCGGTTATATCTATCACAAGCCAGAATATGACGGCGCAGATAAGCGAAAACGCCATAAGGAACTTCTTATTGTCAAAAAGCTTGGCAATAAAGCTTACGGGATTAAATTTCATGCTCCGTCACATCCTTTCCTAAAATTTCAATAATTCTTAATTTTCGTTGTTGCCGCCGTTATCCTCGGGCGACTCATTTTCATTCTTCTGATCATTCTTTTTACCGAAAATACGTGAGAACCAGCCCTTTTTGGTGTTCTCCTCAACGGGGATAAGCTCGGCATAAAGGCGTTCTCTCAAGCTCATCTGGTTGTAGTTTCGCTGAATGGTGCCTGCGGTACAGACCGAAATAACACCCGTCTCCTCCGAAACGATGACCACAACGGCATCGGACGACTCGCTCATACCGACGGCGGCTCTGTGGCGTGTGCCAAGCTCCTTGCTCAGCTCGTTATTGGCGGTCAGCGGCAAGATACAGCCTGCAGCAGCTACACGGCAATCTCTGATGACCATGCCGCCGTCGTGCAACGGCGACTTGGGATAAAAGATGTTGCCCACCAGCTCCTGCGTGATGGCGGCATCGACCGTGGTACCGGTCGAGATGACCTCACCCAAAGGCGTAGCTCTTTCAAAAACGATCAAAGCACCGATTTTCTGCTCCTGCATGGAGGCGCAGGCCTTGCAGACCTCATCAATGCTTTTGGATATCTCGGTCGACTGTGCGGTGGTCTGGGTGCCCGTCAGCTTACCGAAGCCTGAATGGCCCACACGTTCAAGTGCACTTCTGAGCTCAGGCTGGAAAATAACGGCGACCGCAATAATGGCGTAATCAAAGAACTTGGTCAACAGCCACTTGATGCTGATAAGGTCAAGCCATTGAGCCACAAACCAGATTCCCAAAAGCAGTAAAAGACCTTTTATGAGCACCTTGGCACGGGTCTCCTTGAAGAAACCGATGGCTTTATAAATAACAAATGCAACAATTACGATATCAAGCAGGTCGGCAAAAATGCGCATATCGGCAAAAGCCAACAAAAGCTGCTTAAAAAAGCCTGCTATCGCATCCCAGATCTGACTGAAAAACTCGGCCATTGCCACACATCCTTTCACTTGCTTTAATCACAACTTATTTTAACATACTAAAGCCATGATAATCAATAGTTTTTTTCATTTTTTATAAAATTTTACAATATTTTTTACGGTATTCAGAAGTTTGTCAGCTTGTTGGCGGTTGTTGAACACCGAACAGCATATTCTGACCGTACCGATATCGACCGTGCCGAGCCTGCGGTGGGCCATCGAAGCGCAATGGAGTCCTGCTCTTACGGCTATTCCTTCCTTGGCAAGCAAGGTCGCCGCCGTTGTGCTGTCCATTCCGCTTATATTAAAAGACAACGTCGGCACAAAGCGTCCGACGGTCGGCCTTTCGGTATAAAGCACAACACCCTTGATGCTTTTCAATCGGTCGTAGATATAGGTCATAAGCCCAAGCTCGTGACGGTAGATACTGTCTATTCCTTTTTTGCGGACAAAATCCACGCCCGCCGAAATGCCCATTATCCCGGGCACATTGACCGTTCCGCTTTCAAAGCGCTCGGGGTAGTCCTTGGGCTGGTCATAGCTTGTCGACAGCGAACCCGTTCCGCCCTCAAAAAGTGTATCGGGTATCTCGCCCAGGGCTATCAGCACACCCGTACCCATGGGAGCATACAGTCCCTTATGCGGAGCAATGCACAGATAGTCTATCTTGCACCTTTGCATATCTATATCAACGATACCTGCCGTTTGGGCGGCATCCACCAAAAACGGTACTCCTTTGTCAGCGCATATCCTGCCAATTGCCTCTATCGGCAATATCTCACCCGTGACGTTGGAGGCGTGGGTGCAGACAACAAGCCGTGTATCGGGTCTTATCAGCCGTTCAAATGACCTTGCCGTGGCATCGGGGTCACCGAATATGACCTCGGCAAAATCTACCTCTACACCCTTTCTTTGCAATTTATAAAGCGGTCTTGCAACGGCGTTATGCTCCATGCTTGAGGTCACAACATGGTCACCCTTGCGGCAGACACCCTTTAACACATAATTGATGGCCGCCGTGCAATTGGCGGTGAATATCACCCTTTCAGGTGCGTTGGCACCGAACATATCGGATAGTTTTTTGCGGCATTCGTATATCCTTTCGGTACATTCCACCGAGCGGTCGTATCCCCCACGGCCGGGATTGACCGAATACTCGTTTAGCGCACGGTTGACGGCCGAAATGACCTCGGGCGGTTTGTGACCCGTGGTGGCCGCATTATCAAAATAGATCAAATTTGCACCTCCTTTTCGGCTATTATCCTTACATTTTCGCTTTCCAGAACATTCTTGACACGGCCAAGGTCATCAGCGGCAACGACTATCCCGAAAAGACAGCCTGCCGCCGTGCCGCCCTGCACCTTTCTGACCTCGGCGGCAATACCCTTGGCCCTTAAAGCCGTCTTGGCCTTGTTGGCGTAGGTCGCCGTGGTCGTGACAAGTTGAACCTTTCTCATTTTTCATCCCTCCCTTTAACATTAGGCAGGTCTATACAAGCCCACCCTTACATCTTATGCCGTGATAGTGTACAGTGTACGGGATATACAAAAACCGACCTGCTTCAAACGAAGCAGATCGGTCAAATTTAATTTAAGATGTATTTTACTCTTTGACAACTTCCAAAACGACCTTGCCACAGCTCTTGTCGTGAGCCAAAAGGTCGTGTGCGGCTTCGGCCTCGGTGATGGGCAAGACCGCAAAAATGGTAGGCTTGACAAGTCCTGCAGATACCTTGGGCCATACGTTTTTGACCAGCTCGGCCAGGATCTGTGCCTTGACCTCGGGCTTACGTGAACGCAGGGTGCTGCCGATGATACGGACGTTGCGGACGTAGATGTTCTTAAGGTCGATCTCGGTCATCTGACCTGCCAGAGCGGCGATCATGATCCAGCGTGCACCGTGGGTAAGATAATGGATGCATTTGCCCATGATCTCACCGCCGAGGCAGTCGATAGCAACATCAACACTGTGACCCTCCTCCAACTGCTTTTTGAGAACCTCAACGATATCCTCGTTACGGGTGTTGACAACGATATCGGCACCCAATTTTTCAACAGCAGCTCTCTTTTCCTCGTCGATAATGGTGGTGATAACACGGATGCCGAATGCCTTTGCCATGGGGATGACAACGCTTGCAAGACCGCTTGCACCTGCGTTCATCAGAAGGGTGTTGCCCTCCTGGATCTTACCCTCGATAAAGAGGTTGAGGTATGCAGTTGCAAATGCCTCGGGCATAGCGGCGGCCTCGATCATCGAGCAGTTTTCGGGAACGGGCATCAGCATATCATACTTAACGCTGACGTATTCGGCATAGCCGCCTCCGCCAAGCAGAGCACAGACCTTATCACCGATTTTGTAGTTCGACTTAGCTTTTGCCTCTTCACCGATCTCAACTATCTCACCCGATATTTCAAGACCCATCCATTCGGGAGCGCCGGGAGGCGGCGGATAGTCGCCTGCACGCTGCATAAGATCGGCACGGTTAAGCGCTGCATAATGGATCTTTACGAGTACCTCCTCGTCATTGATAACGGGATCGGGCACATTTGACCAGGTAAGCTCCTGGTTCTTTCCAACTAAAATTGCTTTCATAATTTATCTCCTTATATCAAAAATATTTTTAACCTGTTTCAAAGTTTAGCACTTTATACTGCGTTTTAAAAGTATTAACTGTCAGAACCAAGCCATATTGTTACGCATTTCGCGAGTTGCTCTCAGCTGCGGCTGTTCCTTGGAGTTGATGGGACGGTAGCGCTGAACGCACAGCCACATACAAACGCCCAGCATAGGGCCTATCTGACGGAGAAGCTTGCAATGAGCTCCGTTGGCCAAAAACAGAAACTTTGAGTTCAGTTCCTTTTTAAGGCGGTGGCATATCTTAAGGTCGGCCACAAGCTCGTCCTCGGTGGTGGCAAAGGAAACCATTTTGCACACATCGGCTCCCCTGCGCTCCTGCTCCTTGCCTATTTTGACGATGGTCTCTTCATCAAGGAACTTATGGAAATGCGAAGAAATAAGCACCTCTGCACCCATATCATGAAGCTTTTTGATAAGTCGCTCCTGCTTTTTCACAGCCTCGGGGTTATAGGTTATCTCAATGGGGTCGGGACAGTAAAGATCACCCATAACATCAACCAGCGTTGCACCGCATCTTGCGGCTAAAAGCATATACTCGGCACATTCATCGTCGGTCATGCCCTTGCTGTGCGAGTTGCGGTAGCAGGTGACGTATATCGGGCGGTTTTTGCAGGCGGCAAACAGCCTCTTAAGATGCTCCTCGGTACGTTGGTCGTGGCGAAGATTTTCAAGCTGAATGCCGTAGCTTTCGGCACCGTCATATTCCGAATTGGCGATGATTGCGATGGCCTCATCAACAGTTTCCGACTGCACCATTGCGCACAGCAACGGACGGTCGGCATTTTTGAAGGAAGGTCTCATTTTTCTCACCTCTTATGTACGGTCACGGGCAATGTAGCGTCCGCCGTCGATCAAAATGTTTACACCTGTGGTGAATGCACTCTTATCAGATGCAAAGAATAAAATTGCATCGACTATCTCCCCGGGCTCGGCGGCACGGCCAAGGGCTGTTTTCATATGAGCCATACCGGGACGGGTCAATACGGGACCGGGTGAGATGCAAACACAGCGAATACCGTACTTTGAACCGTAAAGCGCAAGCGACTTGGTAAGTCCGTTCATAGCGCCGCTTTTAGAGGTTGAATATGCAACGTTACTTGCACAGCCCTCCTGACCGGTGATAGAGCCTATATTGATGATAACACCGCTTTTTTGATCACGCATATATTTCATTACAGCGTGGTCAAAATAAAACTGACCCTTCAAATTGACATCAATGCCCCAATCGTAAACATCGATGGGAATATCAGGAAATTCAAGTCCGCCTTGAACGCCAAGCATTCTCGTCTCGGCTCCGCCTGCCATATTTACCATAACATCGATACTGCCGAACTCTTCAAAAGCCTTCTTGCAAACTGCCGCGACCTCATCATAGTTTCTGACGTCGCACTTAAGACCGATAGCCTTGCCGCCCTCGGCACAAATGTCCTCGGCACATTTTTCAGCCTTTTCAAGATTGATATCGACCAGCACGACATTGCCGCCTTCCTTGGCAAAGCACTGACCGGTCAAAAGACCCATGCCCGAAGCACCGCCGGTGACGATAAGTGTCTTATTTTCAAACAGCATAGTAATCACGCTCCAAAAGCATTTTTTTAAGTATAATCCCAAATTTAAGATTTGTAAATAAAAAAAACGAAACCTTTTTAACATTTTCGATACTATTTTTACACTTTTACTTGTCAGAGTTTATTTAAAACAGTATAATTTCATCATACATTAAGCGAGAGAGGTCTAACTGATGAACCCCTTTGAAAAGATAACCGTAAGTAATATTGGTTCTCTGACCACCGTTCCCAGAAGCAAGGGCGAAGTCTATCACGTTACGCAAAGAACATCTTATGCTATCTCATTTTGCCTTTCGGGCAAGATAACCTATGTGCACAACGGTAAGCACTTTGTTTCGGATCCGGAGCACGCAATTTTATTGCCGATGGATCAGGAATACGAGCTCCACTGCACCGCATCGGGTGAGTTTCCCGTTATAAACTTTTACTGCACCGACGATTACCGTCCCAATGAATTTTTCACGGTCGCCATAAGCAATATCGAACCGTATCTTAACGATTACGAAACGCTGCAGCACCTTGCAATGCTCCGCAAAAACGATTACCGTGTGAAATCGTTGGCCGTGCTGTACGATATCATAAGCCGCCTTGCCGCCGAGGCCAAGCCTGCTTCGCTGAATCCCGTTTTGGCCCCTGCCATTGAATATATTGAAGAAAACATCGATAAGGCTGATCTCAGCCTTACTGCATTGGCCAACGTTTCCCGCATAAGTGAAGTATATTTAAGAAGACTTTTCAACCGCGAATTCGGCATATCCCCCAAGCAATACATCACCCGTTTGAGGATCTCCCGTGCCAAGCAGCTTTTGAAAAACTCCGGCATCCCCATCGGTCAGGTTGCCGAAAATTGCGGATACTCAAGTGTTTACCACTTCAGCCGTGCTTTTAAGACCTCCACCTGCTACACCCCGTCGGAATACCGCTCACAGCAGTCACAGCTGATGCTTTGATTGTTTGAATGTAAATTTATTGACAATGACCTCGTTTTGATGGTATACTTCTAAAAAGTAAACTATCGGGATGAGGTTTTGTTTATGATCTATAAAAATGTTGAATTTCACAATGTCGGCGAATTGATACATAACGACGACGGGAGTGTTTCGTGGTGCCGTATCCCCTGCTCGGTACACGAAAACACCGATATTGCGAAAAATGTTGCATACTGTGCCACAGGCGTAGAACTTCGCTTTGTTATGAAAAGCGACACCGTCACCATCCGTATGTGCAAATATGATAAAGAAAACAAGAACATCCACAATTTCCACGTGTTCAGAGGTGCTATTCAGGGCGGCTGGAAGGACCACGAGATACACCACTCGGTCTCCGGCGAAATTGAGGACTATGTTATTGAAAAGCCGAAAAACCCCGATCATCTCAAAGCTGTCGACAAAATGCTGGGCTATGAGTGGGACTCCGAGGTAGTGCGTGTTATTTTTGACCGTGGACGTTACAGAATTTATGACATAATCGGTGACGTTGAACCTCCCAAGCCGTCACAGACCCCTAAAAAGACCCTTTTGAGCTACGGCTCGTCCATCACCCACGGCTCTAACTCTATCGACCGTTCACACTCTTGGGTTTCGATTCTTGCACACAACCTTAAAATGGATGCCATAAATCTTGGAATGGCTGGTAACTGCCGTATGGAGCCCAAAATGGCCGACTACATCGCCACAATGGGTGCCGAAGGCAAATGGCACGTCTGCACTTTAGAGCTTGGTATCAACGTGCTCACGTGGGAGGATGACCTTATAAACGAGCGTGTAAACTACATCATCCGTCAGGTCGCAGGCAAAAATCCCGAAAAGCCGATCTTTGTCATCTCGCCCTTCTATCATTACGGGGACGATTTCAGCGAGGAACAGCACGCCAAGCGCTGGAGACGGCATATTGAAAGGATCGTCAAGGAGCTGAACTACCCCAACGTGACCTATATCAACGGCTTTGATATTCTTGACAGCCCTGCCTACATCTCGGCCGATGAGGTCCACCCCAACATCTACGGCTGTCAGCGCATCGCCGACAAGATGACCGAGATCCTGAAAAACAACATATAACGAAAAAGACCGACCGAGGTAACTCGGTCGGTTTGATTTTACTCTTTGTGATTCTTAAGTAATTTGTGATTTTTCACACCGTACAGCACGAATGAGAAAAGCATCACCGCAAGGCAGAACGCCGCCATTATATAAGAAACGGTCGATGTGATCTCGAACCACACAAGATGCACAAACATCAACAAAAACAACACAACGGTGGTCAGCTTTCCGTGCCACTCGGCACCGTTGACGATACCCGTTTTCTTGGCAATATGCAGGTTCACGGCACCCGTGGTAACCTCTTTGATAATAAGCAGAGCCACCACCACGGCAAGATACGGAAACCTTGTCAAAAGGCAGATGAGCACAACTCCCTGCGTCATTTTATCGGCAACGGGATCCAACGCCTTACCGAAATTGCTTATCATATTGAATCTTCTTGCGATGAAGCCGTCTATAACATCGGTCAGAGCCGATACGCCAAGCAGTATTCCTGCGGCAAGACCGTCCTTCTTTGCAAAATACAGCACGCACAGCAAGGGTATCAGAGCAATTCTTAAAAGTGATAAAATGTTCGGTACCGTTAAAATTTTGTGGCTGTAATCAATCGGCTGAACTGATTTTTTCGACTTCTGCATCCAAAACCACTCCTTTGTCAGCCTCTTTTTCACGTTTTTTCAGATCGTTGCGCAGCATCTTATACAAGGCCGCCGCCAACGGAACACCCAACAGCATTCCCACAACGCCCATAACTCCGCCGCCTATCGTAACGGCCGCCAGCACCCATATACCGGGCAAGCCGATCGAGCTGCCGACCACCTTGGGATAGATAAGGTTGCCCTCGATCTGCTGCAGAACGATGATAAATATAAGGAATATAAGCGCCTTTAAGGGCGATTCCATCAAAATGAGGAACGCACCGACACCTGCGCCGATATATGCACCCGCAACGGGGATGAGCGCCGTCAGAGCGATCAAAGCACCAATCATGGGAGCATAGGGCAAACGAAGTATAAGCATACCGACAGCGCACAGGCTTCCCAGAATAACGGCCTCGATACACTGACCGACGATGTAGTTATGGAAGCAATCGTCAAGTATGCCTACAGTATATTTTACTCGGTTATAGAATTTAGGTTTGGTATAATTTTTGAAAAGGCGGCTGACCTGACCGTAAAGCTTTTCCTTGCTGATAAGAATGTATACGGCAAAAATCAAGCTCAGAACAGCGGTAACGATGCCCGAAAATACCGAGGACACGGTTGAGATAACAACATCCATAACGTTGCCGAGGCCGCTTGACAGCACCGAAACGGCACGTCCGACCCACGACTGCCAATCAAAAGACTTCAAGTACTCAAGGGTCTTATCGGTCAGAATATGATGCTTTTCAAGGAAGCCGATAATGCTCTGTGCTACATCGGGAATAGCCTGGATTATCAGCTTACAGCACTCGATAAACTGCGGCAGAACAAGTCCCACGACCAGAGCGATTATGGCTAACATGGTAATAAACGCAAAGCAAAGGCTGATAGGTCTTTTGGTCTTTTTCCAAAGCTTTTTTTGGGCCTTTTTGAAGACCGTACGCTCGTAAAAGGCCATAAGGATATTAAGAATATAAGCAATGGCCGCACCGATAAACAAGGGCGAAGCCGCACCGATAATACCGCCGATAAAAGCGGCCGCAACCCTCCAATACACTATGCAGAGATAAAGAATAAAGATCGAAACACCGATCATAAAGCAGTGCTTCCACCCGAATTTTGAGGTCTTGCTGTTTTTTTCTTTGGCGTTGATTTTCTGGATCTTCATAAAATCTCCTTAAAGCCGTCGCATTCAAAATTTTTCCAGTTACCATTGTATCACAAACAATTGTATGTTGCAAGGGGTATCGACCAAATTTTTGACCGATACCCCTTGTGTTTAAACATTTAAAAAGCTCTGTAAAATCCGCTTGGCTTCGGATACTTCGACCAACTCAAACTGACCGTCACAGCAGACCGAAAGCACCGCTTCATTGCTGAAAGCAGTCTTGACCGTCGGTTCATCCAAAACCGAAACCGAAGCCGCCTTCGCACCGACGCCCTCGCCAAAACGCTTAAAATAAGCCTCTTTTTTGGTCCAGACCTCAAAAAAACGTTGCTTTGTCGTAGTGCTGTCGGCACCGATGTAAGCCTGCTCGTCGGGTGTTAAAAATTTTGTGTAACCGTTATGCTTCAAGGGTCTTACGGCTTCAACATCAACGCCGACCTCGCTGTTTGACAGAGCTACCGCCACAAGTGAATCGGTGTGCGAAATGCTGAAATGAACACCGGTGCAGTTTTTCAGATACGGCTTCCCTTTTTCTGAAACCGCAAACTCAAGCTCGCTGTTTTGCACCTTCAGTCGGTCACACAAGACCGCCCTTAAAAGGAGCTTTGCAAACAACGATTGCGACTGCTTATCTCTTGATTTGAGGCGTTGTACCCTGGCCGCACGGTCGGGTGAAACAAATGTCAGCAGATTATTAAATTGATCATCCGATATTTTTGGAACATCCAACAGAAAAACCTCGGTCAAGTACATCACCTCCAAAACGGTAATTCAAAAATTTACAGAACCTTATAGCCCTCGGCTTCGACCGTCTTTTTGAGCAGGTCATCCGATACATCGGCGCTCAAGGTGATAACTGCGGTTCCTTTTTCGTGGCTTGCGACCACCGACTCAACACCGTCCAGAGCCTCAAGAGCCTTTTTAACGTGAGCCTCGCAATGCATACACATCATACCTTCGATCTTCAAAGTCTTTTCCATTGTTTTGTTCTCCTTTGCTTTATGGATCTTTTTTAATTTATCGCCTTTGGCGCTGTGGATTTTTTTGAAATTCAGCCTCAGCGCATTGGTCACGACACAGAATGACGACAGACTCATAGCCGCCGCACCGAACATCGGATCAAGCTCCCAACCCAACAGATGTATAAATGCACCTGCGGCAAGCGGTATTCCGATGCAGTTATAAATAAACGCCCAAAACAGATTTTCACGGATGTTTTTGAGCGTGGCACGACCAAGTCTTATCGCCGCAGGAACATCGCAAAGTCGGTTTTTCATCAGCACAACGTCGGCGGCCTCCACCGCAACGTCGGTACCTGCTCCGATAGCCACGCCGATATCAGCACGTGTGAGTGCAGGCGCATCGTTGATGCCGTCACCCACCATTGCCACCTTGCCGTCGGCCATCAGTTGCCTTATCACAGCCTCCTTGCCGTCGGGCAAGACCCCGGCAACGATTTCGTCAACCCCAACCTTATTACCAACGGCTTTTGCGGTGTTCTCGTTATCGCCCGTCAGCATAACGGTTTTGATACCCATGCCTTTAAGCTGTTTTATAGCCTCGGTGCTGTCGTCCTTTATGGCATCAGCAACCGAGATTATACCGAGAAAAGCACCGTTTTCAGCAAAAAACAAGGGTGTTTCACCGCTCATCGACAGTTCATCGGCCTTTTTTACGGCCGATTCGGGAACGCTGACAACGGTTGAGATATATTTAAGGTTGCCGCCGTTGAGCTCAACACCGTTGACCGCTGCAGTAAGTCCGTTACCGGGTAAAGCCTTGAAACCGTCAACCTCAAACAAGGTCATCTGCCGTTTTTCGGCTTCAGCCATAATGGCTTTGGCCAGCGGGTGCTCGCTTTTGCTTTCCAACGATGCCGCCTTTTGCAGTAATTCGTTCTCCAATATATCAAAAGGATAAATTCCCATCACCTCGGGATTGCCCGTGGTGACGGTACCCGTTTTGTCAAGCACCGCTATCTCAACACGGCCTGCTTCCTCGAGTGCGGCCGCAGTTTTAAACAAAATGCCGTTTTTGGCACCCAGACCGCTTCCGACCATAACGGCAACGGGGGTTGCAAGCCCCAAAGCGCACGGGCAGGATATGACCAGCACCGAAACAGCCCTTGCCAACGCAAAGCCTGCCGTTTGCCCCACGATCAGCCAGACTGCGGCAGTAACAACAGCTATTATAATGACCGCAGGCACAAAAATTCCCGAAACCTTATCGGCGACCTTGGCAATGGGAGCCTTGGTTGCGGCGGCCTCGCTGACCATTTTGATAATGCCCGAAAGTGCGGTGTCCTCGCCTATTCTTTGAGCCTCGCATTTCAAAAAGCCCGACGTGTTGACCGTGGCAGCCGAAACACCGTCTCCCACGCTCTTTTCAACAGGTATGCTCTCGCCCGTCAAGGCCGATTCATTGACGGCGCTGTTGCCTTCGAGCACAACACCGTCGGCAGGAATGCTGTCACCGGGGCGGACGATGAAAATATCACCCTTTTTGACCTCGGCGGCAGGCACCGTGACCTCAACACCGTCCCGCAGTATGACGGCCGTTTTTGGCGAAAGTTCAAGCAGGCTTTTGAGTGCACTTGTGGTCTTGCCCTTAACTTTTGCCTCAAGCATTTTACCGACCGTAATAAGGGTCAGTATCATGGCCGCCGATTCAAAATAAAACTCGTGCAGAAAATGCTCTGCGTGGTGGATATTACCGCTCACGTAAGCGCCCGTCATGGCAAACAAGGCGTACAGACTGTAGCCAAACGATGCCGACGAACCAAGTGCCACAAGAGTATCCATATTGGGTGCACGGTTTAAGAGCGCCTTGAAACCGCTTATGAAAAACTGTCCGTTTATGACCATTACAATGACGGTCAGAAGCAACTGCAAAAGTCCGACAGCCAACGGATTGCCCTCAAAAAACGGCGGCAAAGGCCAACCCCACATGGTATGACCCATCGACACGTACATCAGTATTATAAGAAAGCCTACAGACGAAAACAATCTCTTTTTAAGCCTTGGCGTGGTCTTGTCCTTAAGTGAATCATCAAAAGAGGTTCTTTTTGCATTTTCGGCACCCTTTAATGAGGCTCCGTAGCCTGCGTTTTCAACCGCCTTGATGATATCGGCCGCATTTCCGCCCTCAACACTCATAGAATTGGTCAAAAGGCTGACGGCGCAGCTTGAAACCCCCTCGACCTTATTGACAGCCTTTTCAACACGGGCACTGCAGGCGGCGCAGGTCATTCCTTTTATATTGTAATGCTGCATAAATTCACCTCATCAGCTTTTGCAGGGTGGCAACAAGCTCGTCAACCGTTTCATCCTTGCCGTTTTTGATATCATCGGCAACACAGGTCTTGATATGCTGAGCCAGAAGTTCCTTGTTAAACGCATTGAGTGCGGCATTGACCGCCGCAACCTGGGTCAAAATATCGGTACAGTAGGCGCTTTTCTCAACCATTCCCTTTATGCCTCTTATCTGGCCCTCAATGCGGTTAAGGCGGTTCATGAGAGCTTTATATTCCTCGTCCGACCGTATTTTTGTTTTTTGACAATGACAAAATTTCTCCATTTTATTCACCTGACAGTAATATACCCCTCGGGGGTATATTTATTATACATCACGATCATACTTTTGTCAATAGGCAGTAGAATTTTACAAAATCGAAACAAAAAACTGAAATTTGTATCATTTTTGCTATTGCGTTTTAAAAAAATGATGATACACTAAAATCAAGGAAGTTTTTGCTTCCTTGGCAACGGTTTATCCGTTACCCGAAAAAGAGCGGTTCTTTTGCCGGTTTCCGCTCTTTTGATGAATAATATTTCATTTTAAATATTTTAAGGAGGAACATTATGAAAACCACCAAAAGAATCCTTTGTCTTCTGTTTGCGCTCTGCATGATGGTCAGCATTATGGCGGCCTGCGGCGGCGGTGACGACAAGACAACGGAAAGCTCATCAGTTTCCCAGAACTCTTCCGAGGAAGTAATTGTTTCGGGTATCGACCCCAGCGATGTTACGGATAAGTATAAGGACTTTGATCCTTATGCACAGATCCCCGAATCATCGAAGGGCGTTACCGTTCGTTACGCAACCTGGATCGACCATACCCAGACCGAGGGTGCTATACCTCTGGCCAACTTCTATAATGACACCGGTATCCATATCGAGCTTTACACCGTAAAGCAGTCCGGCTACGTCAACAGCCTTATGACCAAGATCGCTTCGGGTGATATTCCGGACGTTTTCATCAGCAATGAGAAGGACCAGGCGTTCCCCCTCACCTTGCAGATTGCCGCACCCATCAACAAGGTATCCACCGTTGACCTTGAAGACCCCCGTTGGGACAAGACGATCTGTGCTACAGGCACCATTGACGGTAACGTTTACCTTGTAAACACCATCGGTACTCCCTGGACCGGCTCCAACCTTGTTTTCTTCAACAAAACTCTGTTTGAAGAAAACGGCTTCAAGTCACCTGCAGATTATTATGCAGAGGGCACCTGGACCTGGGACAATATGCTGAAGTGTGCCAAGGAGATCAAGTCTCTCGGCGCTGATTACAAGGGTATCGCCATCGGTTCCACCGGTAAGGAAATGGATATTCTTTGCGGCGCTGTTAATACCTCCTTCATCAAGTACGACTATAAGACCCACACCTTCTCCAGCGGTGTAAACGATCAGAACCTCCTTCGTGGAATGCAGTGGTATGCCGATGCGAGAGACCAGGGCGTTCTTGACGGTTCGTTTTCATACTTCAACAAGGGTAAGTGCGGTATTGCCATCCGTGGACCTTACGGTCTTAAGAACACCGGTTATTTCAAGGATATGAACCCCGAGGATGTAGGCTTTACATATCTCCCTGCCTTTGAAGAAGGCGAAAAGGGTCTTGTTTCGGCCATCTACGGTATGCACGGCATTATCGAGGGTTGCCCCAACCCCGATGCAGCAGGCTACTGGATCCGTTACTGGCTTGACTACAACAACTACGACCTGCAGAACACCTTCCTCACACCCGAAGCCGGTGTCTTCTACTACGAGCTTATCAACACCTCTGCAGATGAAAAGTACTTCACCTTTGACGATCCCTGTGCTTACCTTATCGGTGAACAGTACGGACGAGATGCTTTCTGGAACCCCGCACTTAAGGCTTCCAGCGCAGGTATGAAGACCGCTATCGACAGTGTCTCCAATAAGGTAGACCAGGCTGTTGCCGCTGCCAATAAGCTTATCAACGACAAGCTTGAGGCTGACAGAATCAGATACAAATAATTCCGGATCTTTTAAAAAAGGCGATGATGCACGGAGCGTTCAATTAGGGATAATTCGCCCTAAGTGAACGCTCCGCATTTCATCGCCTTTTTTTGTTACATTTCCCTGTTTTGAAACGTATTATATGTGTAACACACATCCAATTGACACAACGGCCGTGCTGCTGTATAATAAATATGTAATAATGTGAGTTTCAGGAGGTACCAATATGAAAATTTTAAAACGGACACTGTGCCTTATGGCTGCCTTGCTTTTTATATTTGCCACCGCCTGCAGCAACGCTGATACCGCCGACAGCACAAGCACTCCCTACTCTTCCGACGACACAAGCTCCGACACAGACTCGTGGTATGAACCCGACCCTATGCCGCCGCTCTTCGGTTACCCTTGCGGTGCAACCGTCCATTCGGGAAAAACCGATCACATTTACGCTGATTCGGTTCCCCAAGAGCTTAAAGACACTACGGTTTATTATGCCACCTGGGTAGACCATACAGCTACGTTGGGTGCAGTACCGCTGGCAAATTTCTATGACGATACCGGGATCAACGTTGAACTCATCACCTGCCAAGAGAGCGGTTACGTTGATGTAATAAAGGCTAAAGTGGCATCGGGCAATGCTCCCGACGTGTTTGTTGCGCCGAATTCAAGCTCGTTCCCCTTGACCTTTGAAATAGCGGCTCCCATAAACAAGGTCTCAAACGTATGCATTTGCAACCAAAGCCTCAACAGCATGTTTTTAAAGCAGTTCACCGTTGACGGCAACCTTTATTACCTCGACACTTACTCGTCTCCCTATGCTGATGCGTCGATACTGTTCTACAACAAGCGACTTTTTGAAGAATACGGTTTTAAGACACCGAAGGAATATTACGTCGAAGGCAAGCTGACCTGGGACAATCTTGCCAAGTCAATGCGGGACATAAAATCGCTGGGTCCCGACTATAAGGGCGGAGCCATAGCACTGCAGGACGTTATAAGCTCGTGCGGTGGCGGCCATGTGAAGTATGATTCTGCCACACACGTCTTTTCGAAGAACACCGACGGTATAAAGCTTGTCCAAAAAGCGCAGGAGTGGTATTCAAATGCCAAAAACGACGGACTTCTGGACGGAAGTATAGAGGCCTTTTGCAATAACAAATGCGGCATTTTGATAAGCGATACAAATGCCTTGAGAGTAAGTGGAATATTCAATAATATGGATCCCGAGGACATAGGCTTTAGCGACCTCCCCACCTTAAACGAATATGATCATCCTTATGTGCCTACCGAGTTTAATTATCACGGCATCGTAAACGGCTCTTCCAACCCAAATGCGGCGGTCTATTTTATACTTTATTGGTTGGACGACATTAATTACGACCTAAATAACACCTTCCTTACTCCTGAAGCAGGCCTATTTTATTATGGGTATATGAATTATCCGATGAACCGACACTTTAACTTTGACGACACCCTGGCATCGCTCGTTGAAAACGGTTACCGCTTTGGCAACGACACCAAAGACCTTGATAAAAACATCGACACGGCCGTCAACGCCGCTAACAAAATAATAAACGATAAGCTTGAGGCCGACCGAAACAAGTACAAATGACAAGTAACCGCAACTCAGATCATAAAGAAGCACCGATATTTAACATACCGCCACACAAGAAAAGGAGGAAAACTATGAAGCTTTGTAAAAGATCACTCGTACTTTTGACCGTTGTTGGTATGGTTTTGACCTTGATAGCCTGCGGTTCGGGTAACGATACTGCATCCCAAACCTCGAGTCAAAGCATATTCAATACTTCAAGTGAACACACTCCTACATTCAGCGAGATTGCGAAGGGGTATCCGCAGCCGTCACTTTATCCTTACGAAGCAATTCCGGAAAATATAAAAGGCTCCACCGTCCGTTTTGCCACCTGGGAGGATGAAACCGCCATCAACGGCGTCGTTCCTTTGGACAGATTTCATACCGATACAGGGCTAAAGGTTGAACTGTGCCACGTGCCCAAAAGCGGATATCTCAACACGCTTATATCCAAAATTGCTTCGGGAAATAGCCCCGACGTGTTTGTTTCGGACACCGGTACAAATTCCTTTCCGCTGTCGCTTCAGATAGCCGCTCCCATCAACAAGGTCTCATCGGTCAACCTGAGGGATTACTGCTGGGATGCGCCTCTGAACGAAATGGCAACTATCAACGGAAACGTTTATTTTGTAAGTAGCGATGGCTCTCCATGGGCTAACGGTACCTTAGTATACTACAATAAACGAGTATTTGCCGATAACAATATTAAAACGCCCGAATCCTACCGCAGGGATTCAAAATGGACTTGGGATGCTATGCTGGAGTGCGCAAGGGCAATAAAGTCACTCGGTGCCGACTATAAAGGCATTGCGCTCGACCCAACATTAGTCCCGCATATTTTCGGCACATCGTTTATAAAATACGATCAAAAAACAAAAACCTTTTCAAACAATGTGAAGGATGAACTGTTGCTGAAAGGATTACAGCAATATAATAACGCTAAAATCGAAGGCCTGCTTGACGGCAGTCTTGCCGCATTTGAAAACCATAAATGCGGCCTTTTGATAAGCGGTACAAAGGACTTGAGAACAAACGGAATATTCAATAATATGGATCCTGAAGATATAGACTACGCAATGCTGCCTACGTTAACTGAATCCGGCGTGGGTGTTTTTTCAAATGACTTCCGTATGTACGGCATCTGCCACAAAGCCCCCAACGCCGATGCAGCAGGATATTTTATAAGATATTGGCTTGACCCCGATAATTACGATCTGCGAAGCTCCTTTTTAACTCCTGCAGCCGGTCAGTTTTATCTTTCGTTGACAATTGAGCGTGCCGGAAATAAATCGTTTTGGTTTGATGAGGCGGTCATGAGCCTTAACGGTGGCTTGGATGACATAAGGAACCCCCTGCTGAGCACCGACCAAGATAAACTGAAAAAGGCGTTAAACTCGGTTTCCAACAAGGTCGATAAAGCCGTGAATGCCGCCAATGCGTTAATACAGTCAAAAATAGCCTACGACCGGGACTATTATAAGTAAAATAAACCCTTCACGAAGCATTTCGTGAAGGGTTTTATTGTTGTATAACGAAAACCACCCGCTTAGCGGGTGGTTCATTAGAGGCTTTTGCCGTTGAGCAATCCCGCCGCAGCGGTAGGCTCCCCTGTGTAAGGGGAGCTGTCAGCGAAGCTGACTGAGGGGTTGTTTGAGAGTGCTTTTTTACAATCCCTCCGTCACGCTGCGC